>CAZGGG010000047.1:0-22824 GCA_964525165.1 uncultured Saprospiraceae bacterium
CATTCATTTATCAAGCTTATAACAATGTTTTGATTCCTGTATCTTACCCGGCTCTTCAAAAAATTAACCCTACCACTTACATGCAAGTGAAAGATCCACTTCCATTGTTGGATAAGGTAATGGTGCAACAGATACTAGATAATCCTATGGGGCAGGGTATCCAGTTAGCAATTCCTCCTTCAAGTCAGGAAGTTGAATTTATCCTATTTGGTGAAGCAATGGCTTACCATTTATATCAACATCATCTGATGCCTAGGCTATTTAACTTGTCCAACCCTCAGATCTTTAAAGCTGTAACTTATCAAGCGGGTTACAATGTCCTACTTCGACAGTTAATGGATTACCATATTGTACATCCCAATTTCAAAACCTTGAGCAGTGGTAATTATCATGTATTAAGTCATTCGAAAATGAATCAGGTGCAGGATTTCTTGATAGATTGGAAAAAGTCATTTGGAATAAAGATGAATTAATCCCCTCCGCGACAGAAGGTAGTCCCATATTATAATGGGCTACCTTCTTCTTTAATACTTTTTTACACTTTTTAAATGACCCTTGAATCCTTTTTAAAGGGGCTCGTATCATCTTTAAGAAAAATTAACAGCATGAAATCTTGTATTTTTTCAGCGGTACTTTTTAGCCTTATTTTAAGCTTCTCTTCTGCAGTTGGTCAGGGTGAATTAGATTCTTTGCCAATAAAAGCTATACACCTGACAGCAAAGAAGGTCAATGATCAATTGGTATTGCGTTGGGCACCAATGAATGCAGAATTATGGGAGCACGGAAATAATGTAGGCTATGTTTTGGAAAAATGGGTGTTGCCGCAAGACACCATTGGCTTTGATAATGCAAAGTATGAATTGTGCCAGAAGACGCCTTTTATCCCAAAATCTAAGGACGAGGATTGGGAGTCGATAGCTGAAAAAGACGATTATGTTGCATCAGCTTATTTAAGCTTGTATGCTGAGCGTCCGCAAGCTGAGGTAGGATTTATCGAGCAATTAAAGATGAATGATGACATTTCACAAAAGGCATATTTCATAGCCATGATTTCTGCAGATCATTCTGCGGAAGCAGCTTCAGCATTGGGTTTGCGATATGTGGAAAATAAAATTAGTGATCAGAGAGTCTTATTCCGAGTCTTTTACGCTAGCCCCTCTGATGATCCTGAATTAGATACGGCTTATTACTTTTACCATCCGAGTATGGACTCCTTAAATGCCGTACTTCCAACACTTCATGCCACTTCTTTGGAACAAGGAGTATTGTTAGACTGGACCCAACTAGGTTCTATTACTCAGTTTACTTCCTTTCATATAGAAAGAGGAAGATCTCCAGAAGGTCCTTTTGTACGGTTGAATGAGGCACCCATCTTGAACCAAGGAGCTGGTTTTTCAGAAGAGAATGAGCAATATTATATCGATAGTTTAAATGAAAACTATGTTCCGTACTACTATCGTTTAGTGGGAAATGACCCCTTTGGAGTCAGCACCTTTTCTAATAGAACAGTAAAAGGATTTGGCAAAGACCTCACCCCCCCTCCAGCTCCCCAAGATGTTCAGATAGATGTAACTAAAGAAGGAAATGTCTTTTTGACCTGGAAAAATAGTGATTTGCCTGCTGATGCATCGGCATATGAAATTTCAAGAGGTAAGCAGTCAGAAGGTACTTTCTACTCTATCCATCAAACGCCTTTGTCCGTTAATCTTAGAACCTATATTGATAGCAATCCTCGTCCAGATGATTATAGATATTATAAAGTGACCATCATTGATACCTCTGGCAATCGTGCTTCTTCTTATCCTGCTTATGCGTTTTTTATAGACACCTTTCCTCCGGAGCCTCCTGCAGGGTTAAATGGCTATACAGACACCTTAGGAGTGACGCATTTGAGTTGGACTTCTTCTAAAGAAAATGATCTTTTAGGGTACAGGCTGTACTGGAGTAATAGCCCGAATCACACTTTTACTATGGTGGAAGGGGCGATCATTACAGATACTTTTTACTCTGTAGCTTTCAATGCGAAGACCCTTTCGGAGCGAATATTATTTAAGGTGGTTGCGGTCGATAAAGCTTATGGTCACTCTGATTTTTCTGAAGCCTTAGAGGTTGAGCGCCTAGATATTGTACCCCCTTCTCCGGGTGCATTTACTAATATTCAACAGTCTGATCAAGGAATTCTTCTTGAGTGGACACCATCAGGTAGTTTCGACTTGGCCAAGCAAGAGTTGTGGAAAAGGGTGGGCACAAAGGACTGGACATTGTTAGAAGTGTTTCCTATAGATGTAGAACGATATTTGGATACAATGGTCCAAGGCACAGAGCAAGTACAGTATGCTTTAGTTGCAGTTGATGATGATGGTTTGAAATCCGAGAAAAGCTTACCTGTCGGACTATGGCTACCTAAAATCCGAACTATGGATAGGGTTGAGTCCTTAAACGCTTCCTTTTCTGAAGATGGAAGAGAGATTGTTTTATCCTGGGAAATAGAGGCAAAAGGTGAGTTGAAGTATATCATATATAGAGCCACTCAAAAAGGAGCTTGGAAAAGCTATCAAAGTGTTTCTGGAAATAATGAATTTACAGATACGGATCTTCCTTTGTCCGATCAAGTCCAGTATGCCTTGAGAGTTATTGATTCTTCCGGCAAACGATCAGAACTTACTTTTTCGAATACCATTCAGCTAAGATAATGATACGAGCAACCAGCCTTATAGTGTGTCTTCTTCTTTGCTTGCAAATGGAAGCTCAAGATATTGAATCCTTTAAAAGAAGTCGACCAGTCACCTTCACTGGAGGAATCAACGTTGGAAGCCAATTTTATAGGGCTCAAGGGATACCCGCGAGATCAATTAGTCCAATGTGGAACTTATCGGGTAACGCCAACCTGAATCTATACGGCCTCGTTGATCTCCCATTTTCCTTTACGATTGGAAGACAAGGAGCGAACAGTTCTTTTCCAACATTCAGACAGATGGGTATCAGTCCAAAATATAAATGGATAACAGTGCATGCCGGATGGCGAAACCTTAATTTTTCAAAATATACTCTTAATGGGCATACTTTCTTAGGTGGGGGATTGGAGCTTACACCTGGGAAGTTGAGGTTTTCTGCTATGGCGGGCCGATTAAGACAGGCAAGAGAGATGGAAACCCAAGGCGATTTTTCTGGCTTACCCCCTGTTTTTAGAAGAACAGTATACTCTTTTAAACTAGGTTATGGAACAGAAGACAATTTTTTCGACCTTATTTATTTTAAAGCTAAAGATGATCCGAGCTCAATTGCTAGTATAAATATTGACTCTTTAGTTACTCCTGGAGAAAACGCCGTCTTTGGATATAATATGAGATTTAAACTGGGTAAAGCAGTTTTTTTTAATAGTGAGGCTGCCTTAAGTCTTTTTACAAGAAACTTATTGAGTACAGATGCGAAAGAATTGATTCCATCCGAGATAGGTTCTTTGGCTGAATTTAGATTTTCTTCCAGATTAAATTATGCAGCGAAAGCAGGACTAGAAATAAAGAGAACTTATTGGAATCTAAAAGTAGATTATGAACGAATCATGCCTCAATTTGAATCTATGGGAAGTTACTTTTTTGCTAATGATGTTGAGAATTATACATTCTCGCCTTCCTTTAGATTGTGGAATGGAAAAGTGAACATCTATGGTACCTTTGGTTATCAAAGAAACAATATTTTAAATGACCGTCTGGAAACGACAGGCCGTTTCATTGGTAACGGTGGACTCAGCTTCTTTTCTGGAAAGCATTTTGGGTTTCAAGCTAATGTTACTAGTGTTAATATTAATCAAACAGAAAGAATACAATCGTTGTCCGATAGTATACGTGTAGCCATTGTGAATACTAATTATTTGGTGACACCCTATTGGAATTGGGTGGATAGCTTGACTAGTAAAAATCTACAGCTTGTAGTCAACTATCAGCAATTAAATGATCGAAATCCGTTTACCCGACAATTTACGGATATGCAAACGTATGTTGCCAATGGCTCATTCACACAATCATTCATTCAAACCGGGTGGAATTATCAAATAGGAGCGAATTATGACCGGATTATTCTGACCGATTTAGTCAATGGTAGGTTTGGCGGCACATTGGGAGGAGGTTGGAATGCTACAAATGGTAAAATAGGTTGCCGAAGTTCGACAACCTATAATAGATCCTTTGTTGATGGTTTAGCTGATGGCTCCGTAATTCAGGTGGCATTTTCAATTGAATATAGTCCTTGGCAGAAGCATCAAATATCTGCTTTTACTAATGCTACTTTCACCCAGTCAATGCAATTTGATGATTTTACAGAGTATTTCGGAGGTGTTCGTTACGGGTTACAGTTTTAAAAGGCTTTTACACCCGCCCCCTTTCGATCATATCTGCAAAAGCATCTTCCATCGTCTCACGCATCGGTCTGAAGGAGATACCCAATTCGTTTTTAATTTTAGAATTATCTGCGCGGAAAGGAATGTTGATATTGTTTTTGATATAGCTGCGACTCAAATTATTATTAATCATAGGCCCTACCAGCATCAACAACCACTTAGGCAGAGGCCCTTTAGGTAGGGGATATTTCTTGCCGTATTTAGGAATAAGACTTTGTGCCAATTCTAAAAAATTAGAGTTGTGCGCTGAGGTAATATACCGACCTTGAGCATTGGGATGAAAAGCAGCCTGATAGTGCGCTTCAGCCACATCCCGAACGTCTACCATTCCGATGCCTACTTTGGGTCCTCCGAATCGCATGGTGCCGTCACCCATTTGCTCCAGCAAATTATAACTCTCTGAGGTTACTTTTCCATTATTCAGCGCAGGCCCCATGACTAAGCTGGGATTAATAGTCACCAAGGTCCATTGATCCTGTGCTTCTGCAATCTCCCAGGCCTTCTTTTCCGCCAGGGTCTTTGAAAGAGCATAGGGTTGGTAATCCAAAGTGGCTGTCGTGTTCCAAATCTCTTCTGTGATCATTTGCTGAGGCGCGTCCTGAGTGTCTTTGGCATCCGTGTAGATAGCTGCACAACTGCTAGTGACGACCACCCGTTCCACAGAAGGGGTTTGGTTGGCCTGAAGTAATACATTTTCAGTGCCATGAACAGCAGGCTCAATTAATTCTTTCTGAGGGTCCTTGACGGCTGTGGTAAAGGGAGAAGCGGTATGGAAAACATGACTGCAATCCTGCATCGCCTCTGCAAAATCACCTTTCTTCAATAAATCCGCTTTAAAAAAGTGTATACGACCCTCTGATCGATCTGCCATTTCCTTAAGATGGGCGATCTTCTCCTTGTTTTGAGGATTCCGAACAGTTGCGTGCACGGTATGTCCCTCGTCTAATAATCGTTTAATAATCCAGCCGGCTACATATCCTGTTGCACCGGTGACCATTACTTTTTGCTGTTTGCCTTTCTGTGTTTCCATCTTATTTATGAATAAATGTTCATTAATGTAGTGCAATGATACTGCATTTTGTTTTATAAATGAAAAAATATTCATTAATAATTCATCGTCTAGAGGAATTGTATGTTTGTACTACTCTTTTTACCGCATTGATTACTATGAAAATGTTTCGGCATAATGCCTTCTGGATTTTGATCTTGGTTCTGATAGACCTGCTTTGGGCTTTTATCCAGTATTATTCCTACCCTATTGATGGGGATCTATATGCGATTGTACTTCCTGCTCCCTGGTATGCAGACGTTTTGAACGACCCTTTTGGATTCAGCTTGTTAAGCGAGGAGCATGCTTACGGGGGTGCCGGACGTTATGTGGCACATGCCCTTATGGCCACGTATTTCCAATGGATGCCTCTGTACTTGCAAGTTTTTGTAGAGCCGGTGACCAGTATCTACCTTTCGATGGCCTTATTTAAGTTGGCCTTGCATTTTGGATTCCTGATTACCTTAAGTGCTTATCTAAACGGTCATTGGAATTTTAAGAAGGTATCCTTTTGGAGCTCCTATTTGTGTTTCGTTCCGCTGCTTCAAACCGAAGGTCTTTATGGTATAATGGGAATCATAGATCACGCCACGACTTATACCTTCTTCTACGCTTTGCCTATTTTATGCATGTTGTGGTTATGGTACCCCGTCTATCACTGGTTGCAGTATGGGCAAGGCAAACCTTTTTTGACGGGTATCCGTTGGGTGAGCTTTCTAATAGTAGCTTTCCTGCTTTCTTTTTTTGGTCCGATGAGCCAAAGCATCCTGGTTTTGGTGGCTGGCACTCTGTTATTATATTGGGGGGCGCAGCTGCTGATTGATCATCCCAAGAAACATCGACCAGCACATAAGAGCAGATATTCTTTTTTGCGCTATCCTCTCACCTTAGTTTTGGTGATGGTATGTGCTTTTTATGGTTATTGGACGGGTACCTATAATTCTGAAAATCAGGATGCCCTTCCTCTGATGGAACTACTCCCTTTTCTTCAAAAAGGTCTGCTTAAGTATTTCTTTCAATCAGAGTTTTTTTACTTAGGCTCCTCTATCCTTCTTCTACTTTGGTTTTTTCTGAAACAAGATGAAGATCGCTCTATCCGGAATTGGCGGAAGCTCATTATTTGGGGCGCTCTAATGATCTTGCTGTACTTGATTTTGGTTCCGATGGGAGGCTACCGTTCGTATAGGCCACTCATTTATCGGAATGATTTACTCATTCCTTTTACGTTGTTTGTTTATTTCATGGTGGTGAAAGGAATTCAATTGGCTTTACAGCAAATGAATACATCCCATCGCAGACTCGGAACAGTTATAGCTGTGGGTCTGGGAGTGGTTCTATTCACAGTAGATTTAAGGGTGCGAAGGGACGGCCATGCGTGTGAACGGCGACAATTGATCTCTCTTCAGCAAAGTTCAGCGCCAAAAGTGATTCTTTCTTCCGATTGTCCGGTCATGGGTTGGGAAATGGATCAGAGTACTTATTACTCAGATTTTAAGGTTGACCTGCTTCAACATTGGGGTGTGCTGCATAGAGAAGTGCAGTTTATTCATGAATAAGGTGGCCCTTATTTTGTTTGGAACAAGCTGCGGTAAATGAGCAGGATGCTGAATGCAAAGCTTAAAGTCATCGCCATTCCCGATATCATAACAACCCAGCTCATCCATTCATACCCCATCCAAATGAGGTAAATTCCCCCAAAAGTGAGTAAAACAGAAAGCAATGGCTCGATCATTAACAATTTCTTGAGCGGTCCGGGACATTCCGCGCCAAAAACCAAAAGGCCAAGGATCCCAAATATAAGCGACATGGAGAGCAAATGGGTGTGAATGATATTCAATAGCTCATGAGCGGACTTTTTGAATTTCATTTCTTCTGCCTCAAGATTCTCTTCATTCCCATTGTAGTTTTCCACAACTCCCTGTGCTTCTAATGAAGTGGTTGACTCCACAAACAAAAGGCCACTGAAAAAACCTATACTCAAAACAAAAACGAAGCTACCGACCAGCCATTTCAGCTCTGTCGGTAGCTTCGCCAGTCGAAAATCCTTAATTTCCATGACTGTGGTGATTAAATTTGTGTGGATAAACCTTCTAGTACGGATTGAACAGCTTTCACCATATTGGTCGTGGAGATAGTTGCCCCTGAGATGCCATCTATACCTTCCGGCAATTCAGTATAGTTTCGGATGGAATACCCTTCAAACTGTTTCAGCCATCGGGCAGCACCTATTTGTCGTCCGTGTTGCTCACGGTATATTAAAACCTTTGCTTTAAGAATCGTCCAGTTTTCGTCCAACATTAAAGCGTAGTCAAAAATATTTTTCATGCTGGGAGCCTGTCCCCAATAGAGGTAATATGCATGGCCTTCATGCTCTATCTGATACAATCGGTACATTCCATTTGCGACAAACCCTTCCGCCGGAGGATGGGCTTCAGCCTGAACTTGTTGACCCTTGAAGAAGTCTTGTATAAACTTGTCTATTTTTTGCTCTTGCCGTTCATTCAGATCTTGTCCGAATAGGGCCAGAGGGAACAAAAATAGCATCAGAATTCTCATGATTACTTAGTTTTATCAGGTGAGGACGAGGGCGTCTCGTAGGGTTCTGCGATATAGCTATCTAGGATTTTAGAAACATACGCTGAATCCTTTAGCTTTGGATTGTAAAATAGATGCTGGTAAAGTCGTTTACCATCGACTTTAATGTGGAGCTTTAAAGAGTCGCGGCTGCTGTAAATTTCATCCCATGCCTCGCGAACTCCGGCCCAGGCTTCTTGGTGCTCAGCCCACCAATCTAATGCGGGCTGACAGTCCTCAGAATCTTTGCGGACGTAGGTGTTATATCCTTTTTCTTGCACGAGCAGGACATCTTCTTTTCCGTCTTCACGAATCACCTTATCGTTATCTTGTTCATGGAGCCAACCCTCTTCTGTAATGAGGATGCGGTTACCTCTTTTCATGACATTATAGTCGCTTCTTTTGGTATACTCCCTTCGGGGAAGCGGAGAGTCAGCTTTGTGATACCATTCGGACCTCCCATCTACATGTACCCAGGTCGCAGTGCCGCAATAGCGGGGACTATCATCTACCTGATAGACTTTTTGTGTCCATTGCCCCTTGACTTCCTCCGGTGTTAATTCAAAAAAGTTCCATTGGTTGTCTTTATGATAGGTAAACTGATGTGTCTCCTCATAGATCCAATCCTGTCTCCAGTGCTTTATAATGGTAGAGTCATTGATGATGAGCAAATGTTGGATGACAATTCGGTCTTCTGTTTCTTCTACCAATCGGGCACATTCGAATGCCTGCGAAGTGTAGTCATAGGCTTTTTCATAGTCTATTTCGGGGGCGAAGGTCTCTGTATACTGAAAAGCAACTTCGTAGCAGCCCAACATAGATTTAATCGCTTGACGATCCAATTCCTTTTTGGGTAGTGCTTGTCCTATCGCACTGACTGTGTTAAAAAAAAGTAAAATTCCAAGCAGAAAAGTCGCCTGGAAAATGATCCTTTGTTGTCCTTGATCCTGCATGTTGTAGTGGTTTTCCATTTGATGAATGCAATCTAATCTCGGAAGCAAATATAGAAGAAATTATTTTTACTTAGAATAAGTCTAAATAAAATTAATATGTTTGTTTCAGAAATTTAACAGTACGAAAAATGAAGTCAACACTACTCCTTTTAGGTTCTCTTTTCATCGCTTTGCAATCATTGAAAGCGCAATCTATCGATCAGGTAAGCATGCAGAACGGCTACTCCGAGATGAGCTTTTACAGACTTTCTGACGGATTTGTTAGTTCGATGGCGCTTTCAGATTGGGATTTGGCTTTTTCCAACTTCTCTAGAGCAGGAGCCGGAATCATGATTAATGAAGGCGCTTCCTTACAAGGGAGCCCATTGAAGTTGTTTTCCACTAGTGGAATAGAATGGTCAGATCCCATAACGAATACGGAACAGTTTACGGAAGACCGTCAATTATTCAACCCTGACTTATCTTGGGCAGAAGGCGCGTTTAACAGTTTAGCGGATTCCACGAATGGTTTAGATTTTGGTTGGGGTATGTATGACCCTCAAAGTCACAAGGTCATCGGGAACCGCGTATTTGTGCTGCAAATGCGAGATCAAAGCTTTCGTAAGATCTTGATTGAAGAACTCACTTCAGGCACTTATCATTTTAAGATCGCACAATTAGACGGTTCTGCAGAACAGTCCTACGAAGTGAGCAAAGATGCCTCGAAAGCTCCGATCCTCTTCTTTTCATTGGAAAGCGGCCAGTTGATGAATATCCCCGTAGACTATGATCTCATTTTTACGAGATATAGTAGCTCCATTGATGATGGTGCCGGGAATATGATTCCTTACACTGTGAGTGGCGTTCTGCAAGCACCGGGTGTCAAGGTGGCTAAAGCAACAGGCATCAATCCGTTTAAAGTGGAAGAGTCTGATTTTGCGGAAGCGTATCAAGAGGCCATCAACAGCATAGGGTACGATTGGAAATCATATGACTTTACACTTGGATGGATCCTACCGGACGACCTTGCCTACTTTGTGGAGACAGCTCAAGGTGAAAAGTACAAACTGGTGTTTCTGGATTTTGAAGGCGCACAGACCGGAATCAGCACCATAGAAAGAACACCTATAGGGACTGCTCATCAACGCGATGAAAAGCTAGAGACTTCATTAAGGCTGTATCCAAACCCCGCGAGCGATTGGGTCTATCTGGAAGGCATAGATACAAACACAGAATTAGAATGGATTTGGAGGAATACATCAGGCCAGTCGGTCCACAGATTCTATGGGAATGCTCAGGACGGATGCAGGGTGCCCGGTCATTTACCCAAGGGGGCTTATATACTTCAAATTCGATCAGGCAGAAGGCAATTCAGTCAGATTATTCAGTTAAAATAGTTGTTGTATGCGCTTCGGCAAATGCTTACTGGCTCTAATCAGTCTATTGTTCGTGATTCCGCTTGTGTGGGCTCAAGATCAGGATAGTATCGCCTGGTCCTTGGTTCTTGAAGAAATGGTGGTGACCGCCCAACTCAAACCCACCCATTATAAGAATGCGATCCATAAAGTGGAGGTTGTTGATCGTGCACAAATAGAAGCGCGGGCAGCGATGAGTTTGGAAGAAGTGCTTCAAACCTCTTCATCCCTAAGACTGAATCAAGATCCAGTTTTAGGGACTCAAATTCAAATGCGGGGAATGGATGCCGCCCATGTTGCTATTTTGATCGATGGTGTTCCGGTCATAGGTCGTTTGGATGGAGCGATCGACATCAGTCAGCTGCCCACATTTAATATTGAGAGAATAGAAATCGTAGAGGGCCCCATGTCTAATATTTATGGTTCTAATGCGGCAGGAGGGGTGATCAATATCATTACTCAAAAAGCTAAAACTGAGCAATTATCTGCCCAGGTTAGACATCAGGAAGAGAGCATAGGAGCGCGTAATACTGAAGCTTCTTTAGCCTTTCGACAAAAGCGATTCTGGGCACAATTTTCCGGAAGATACTTTGACTTTCAACAATTTCCCGTGGACAGCATGCGGATTGTAGAGAAAATTACAAATCCGGACAGCAGCACCTTTATTCAAACTCGATATCCTTGGAATCCTAAAGAGCAATATAATGCCTCAGCAAAGATGGGTATGAATTGGGGTACGCAAAATGAATATGCCCTCACCTTGGGCACACAGATGAACTGGGAGGAAGTAAGCGATTACGGGGCCATTCGAAGGCCTCAATTCCGACCTTACGCTCAAGACCAATTTTTTCAAACAGAACGGTTCAACTTAGATGCTACATTTCTGGCCAAATTAGCGCAAGGAACGCAAATAGAGTGGACCCTGGCGGCCAATCGGTTCGACAGAATAGTTACAGAGAAGAGGTTTGATCAGGAGAGCCGGACATATGATCCTTTGTTGCAACAGTCTGACCGGACCCTATTAGACAATTATTTTTCCAGACTGCACCTGACCGGTAATTGGGGGGACCGTATCCAATGGGGTGCCGGAGGTACCTTTAATCATGAGTGGGGGCGGGGTGGCAGAATTTTGGATGTGCGTAGGTCAGATTCCCTCTCGGCAGTGATGACGGAAGTGGGCTTATACAACCAATGGGATGTTGAATTGTCACGGGGATTGGAACTTTCTGCTTCATTTCGATGGAACATGCACTCTGAGTATACGCCCCAATGGACACCATCCATTCAACTGAAATATGATATCAATCCACATTGGAAGGCGAGAGCTTCTTATGCCCAAGGGTATAGAAACCCTAGTTTGAAAGAGAGGTACATAGAGTTTATTGACATCAACCACCATATCCTGGGAGGAGCTGATTTGACATCTGAAAAAACCCATGATATCCAGGCTTCTATTAGCTATGCCCGTCAACATTGGGAACTATCCATGGGGACATTCTCTAGTAGAATTTTAAATCAAATCCAACTCGTAGAGTTTGAGACGTTGAAATATCGATATCAAAATATTGACACATATGAAACCTTCGGTTTACAAATAGATGGGGGTTGGAAAAATGAGCATTGGGATATCCAAACTGCAATAAATTGGACCTTCGTGGAGCTGTCCGTTGATCATGTAGCTCAGGAAATACAAGCGCCGGTTTGGGACCTGAATCAACAAATCAATTATAGGGAGCCATTTAGTCAGATATTATGTTCTGTGAATTACCAGATTCAGGGGAATACTCCTGCATTTAGAGAGGTGGAGGGTGAACTGCTTAGTGTCCGGTTTCCGGCTATTCACTTGTTGGATTTGTCTCTTGGTAAAACCTTTTGGCAAGACCATATACATATTCAAACCGGCATAAAGAACATCCTGGGCATTACAGCTATGAATATTCCGGCCTCAGGTGGTTCTGCTCATGCAGGCAATGGCCGAAGAATGGTGGATCAAGGCCGCTCTTACTTCATAAGTCTGGGCGTACAATTCTAAGAGGAGTGCTCTAATCGGGAAGCAACTGTTTGCGTTTGTGTGTCTTTTATCAAAGCCAAGCTTTCCGACCACAGACGATCTTGATCGGCAATTGAATGATCAATGGGGTCTAACTCCAGGCTCTGTAATTGCTGATTTTTGTGGGTTATGATTTGTCCGGAATGAGCTCTAGCTGATTCTGCTGATTCTTGAAATAAAGGCGCTATATATTGTCCACTGGTTTCAATGGATATAAACTGTCCCAATCCTTTCATGAGATAAGCAGGAGCTTGCATATACCAGGGGATGATGTTGATTTGATTCGTCCATACAGTTTTGGGCGTTTCATACCCTATGAAACTTACTCTTTGATGGGTTTTGTTTTGATAGAAATGATGCATTTTTTGGAGAAAGAGTCTTTTGGCAACCATTCCTTGTTGAATCCCCTTAACGTAAGACCACTTTTGCTTTTGCTGTAGATCATTCCAGTCAAACGCTCCTCCTCGTGAAACATTCAAGACCACCCTGCCTCCGGCTTCCGATTTTTCTAGTAAATCCAATAAATTCAACACCAACATGGACTGAGCCAGATAATTGATTTGAAAATGTCCGTCTAGTCCGTTTGGGGTCACGTATTGTTGTTTTGCATACCCCATCCCGGCATTAAAGAAAATACCATCGAGAGAATCATGGAGATCCTTGATTTTTAACGCTCCATCCCGGACATTCATGAGGTCGCCCAAATCGCAAAGAAGGTTGGTGATATTAGGATTTCCTGTAGTTCTCTGCAATTCATCAGCTGTCCTCTCTCCCAGAGTTTGAGAACGGCACATTAAGATCAATTCATGTTGGGCCGGATCTTCTGCTAGTACTTTAGCCAACCCCTTGCCCATTCCATTCGTGCCACCGGTTATGAGTATTTTCATAGGGGTAAGGTATGATAAAAAGATGTTATTAAATGACCGTTTTTTGGCTCAGTTTATTCATATTTCTTCCCAGGAAAACTGAAGGTCTAATTGGATCTCCAGGGTGTTTTTAACTTTCACCATACCCATCATTTTGGTGGGAGGCTCTATGTTAAACTCACTTAGCTGAAGCTCAATAGCGCCTCGGGTAGATAGTTTATAATGTTCAGATTTTTCTTCAGAGGAATAGATTTCCACTTTGGAGTCTTTGGTGATTCCGCCAATGGTGAGTAAAATATTAAAATAACCAATGGGTTCGTTCTGGCTTATTTTCTCCGACCATAGTGAATTAAGGTACCATTCAGCTTCTTTGAACGTCACCTTAATACTTCCTTCTTGATTATCTGAACAAAGAAGCTGATGCAAATCTGATGTCATCATCCTGTTTTGGCAACGCAAGGCTTCTACAGGAATTTCTAAAGCAGCGTGGTTGAAATAGATTTTATGATCCTGAATTTTTCCTTTGAATTGTTCGTGGTCAACATTTTCCCACTCATAGCAATAGCAAGAAAATTTACCCAGATTGGTCTTGCCAATAATCGTGAGTTCGGATTCCTCTGTAAAGGTGATCAGAAGATCTCTCTCTCCGGTAGGAGAGCCATCCGAAATGGGAGTGGAGTTCATGAGTGCTAATGAACTCAATAAAAAACAAATGATATGTTGTAGGTATTTCATGGAAAAAATGAGAGGAGTCCACAATGGACTCCTCTACACAAATCTATATTAGAAAGAAACGATAGCTTCGAGAACAATACCATTGAAATTTCCACCCTGGTATTGACCGGTCCAGCCATCACCGGTATAATCCTGATTCATATATTCTACTTTGGCGAGAATATTATTGGTAATGAACCAACCACCGCCAATATTGATACGCTCAATATCTCTTCCGGTATTACCATCTGTACCCATGACCGTGTTGTAGCGTCCACCGAAATACAGCTGATCAGATGATCCAAAACGATATAATAATTCAAGAGCCAATTGGTTATATCCTACATCAAATCCTCCGAAATTTTCGCCAGAGATATTTTCGTACAATCCAAAGAATTCCAATCCTTTATATTT
This sequence comes from uncultured Saprospiraceae bacterium, assembly GCA_964525165.1. Classification (GTDB taxonomy): domain Bacteria; phylum Bacteroidota; class Bacteroidia; order Chitinophagales; family Saprospiraceae; genus JAWLFI01. The sequence goes on from CAZGGG010000047.1 coordinate 14,410, forward strand.
CACAAAAGGATTAATCATGATAGAAGTAACTCTAGGAATCGTGAACGTATTTCGACCACTCCAGTCTCCGGAGCTCCCGGCTGTAGTATTCATGACATTATAATATCTACTGGATGCACGGTCCCCATTGTAAAGGAAGTTGGGCAGATCACTGGAATTACTGTAAAAACTACCTGTAATTCTAAATCTAAAATCATCGTTGAATTGTTTGTCATATCCCAGTTTACCATAAAAGGAAGGACTGGCATCCTGATCATCAGAAGATTTTACAACCGATTGATTTAATTTTCCATTAGAAATCGCAACCATGGCTAAAAAACCATTAGATCTGAAGTATACCTCTCCGAAAGCTTCCGTTGTGAAGCCATCAATAATGTAATTTCCTACAAATGGATTGTAGATCCCTCCGGCATTATCGGTTCTTCTGAAATGCGCATCACCGTAGTTGATTTCATCTAAACCCACTTTAATGGTGATATAATCCATAAGGTTGTCGAGAAAACCACTATTCACAAAGTCTAAGCGGTCTATTTGTAAGTGTCCCCCTTTGACCCAAGCTTCCGGGTGATGTCGAGAAGATAGATAGGTTCTCATGTGTAATCGGACTCCTCGAGCCATCTGTACATCCAGGTTTAGATTAGCTGTTGGAAGGTTGAAGTTATTACCTATGGAAGCCATAGTATCCGTCATACTTGCAGTAGAATGGTTCAAGCCTTGAAATTGCATAGCAAAATCAGCGCCCAAACGCACTTTTAGACCTTCAAAAACAGGACTGTCCAGCTTAGGCGTTTCAAATACATTCAGACCTTCGTAGCCAGGCTGTCTGAAGTTTTGCAAATCCGGTTGAAGATTATGCTGCGCTTGTGCAGCAAAGAAAAACAGGCCGAAAAAGGCCGCGAAAAATAATTTTACATTTTTCATAGCAATGGTGGTTAGTTTATTTTTTTATGAATGTGATATCGAACTTCAGTTCGATGTCTTTTCCAACTTTAATAGTGCCCAACATGGCTGTAGGCGGGTCAATTTGGAAGTCCGTCATGTCTATTGCATGGTTCCCGGAAATTTGGATTTTATTTCCATTTTCCATCAGTGCACCTTCCACGATGACCTCTTTTTTAAATCCTGCAATACTGAGGTTTCCTGAAGCTTTAACCTTGTTGCCCTGAACACTCAGTACTTCTTTTATTTCGAAATGTATCTCCGGATGATCTTCGGACTGTAAGGCATCGTATGTAATTCGGTCCATTCTGGACTTTCCACTTTTGATGGACTCAACCTTAAATTGTACACTCATTTCAGGAATGGCTGTCAGCTGACCGGAATTTGTTTCAATGGTAGCCTGCCCCTTAATTTCTTCAACATCACTTTCCCAATCATGCAAAGTAGAAGTGCCGATCACCACGGCTGTGGATTGATCACTGACAGTATACCTTTGGGAGAACAAATGGGAAGTGAAGAAAATAATCGCAAAGAGTGCAAAGAGTATGGACTTGCGCATATAATTCTATTTTTGTTGTTTCGAAGTTATAGGCGCTGCTTACGAAAAAATATGATATAAATCAGTGACCTCGATGACCTTAATTGCAGCGCTCCATTTTCAACCATACCCACAGAGACCTCCTTCTGCCCCGAGTTTAGTATTTTACCACCATGTCTGAATCTTTACATACGCTAATCGTAGGGGGTGGTGCTGCAGGTATTTTTGCAGCGATACAAATCAAGAGTTTGTTGCCGTCTGCCCATGTCCTGGTATTAGAGAAGCAAGGCCAATTATTAAGCAAGGTCAAAGTAAGTGGTGGAGGGCGATGTAATGTCACGCACGCCTGTTGGACGCCTAAAGAGTTGGTGCAGTATTATCCCAGAGGACAAAAAGAATTGCTGGGGCCCTTCCATAAATTTATGACTGGAGATATGATGCATTGGTTGTCCGAAAGAGGTGTGCCCACAAAAATAGAGGAAGATGGAAGGGTATTCCCGGAATCCAACCAATCTCAAACCATCATAGATTGCTTCCTTTCCGAAGCAAAACGATTAGGTGTTGAAATCCATACCAAAGAAGGAGTAAAATCTGTCAACACTGAGGAAGAAGGTTTTGTGGTGGCATCTTCTTTAAAAGAGTATCACGCAGCAAATGTATTATGGGCCACAGGGAGCACTCCTTCCGCTTTAAAGCTGTTGGAGACCTTATCGGTGCCACTTACGGATAGGGTCCCCTCCCTATTTGCTTTTGATATCCCTCTCCCATGGCTGAACCAACTGGCCGGCATTTCTTTGCCGGAGGTCACTGTAAGCCTGCCGCTGACGAATATGGAAACCTCGGGCCCTTTGCTCATTACCCACAAGGGACTGAGTGGTCCGGGAATTCTGAAATTATCCAGTTGGGCAGCCTATGAAATGGCAGAGGTACATTATCAGTTTCGAATATTACTGAATTGGGTAGGTGAAAGCATGGAAGAAATTTTATTTCGGATAAAAGCCCAAAGAAAGCAAAAAGGAGCACGGAAAGTGCTGTTGACACCATTGTACGCATTACCTAAAAGACTATGGAGAGCACTATTGATTGCTGCACGGATTCATGAAGAAAACTGGGCGGATCTCACCAAAGAACAAATATACTCTTTGGGACAGGTACTTGGTGCCCACGACCTACCCGTCAAAGGAAAAAGCACCCACAAAGAAGAATTTGTGACCGCAGGTGGCGTCGATACGAAATTCATTAATTTTACCCGCATGGAACACCGTCAGCATTCCGGATTATTTTTTGCCGGGGAAGTATTAAATATTGATGCCCTGACCGGTGGTTTTAATTTTCAAGCGGCTTGGACAACGGCTTGGATAGCTGCGCACGCTATTGCAGAACAGACTTTAAATCAACAGAACACATGAGATTAATGACCCTTGCTTTATGCACCCTTTTAATAGTTGCGTGCGGTGAATCCGAACCCACCTCAGCAGAATCCAATAAGCAAGAAAAATCCGAAATCGATGATCATCAGTATATGATTGGTCTTCTGGACAGTATCGCTAAGCATGCGGATCCTCTGGAAAATTATCATATGAATCGCCAAAGAGCGCAATATTTTAAAAGTCAGGCCGCTCAGGTCAAGGACTTGAATCAACAAGTCAACGCTCAGATGCAATATGCGCTGCAGATGCTGTATGCTGCCCAACCGGATTCCGCCATTGCGACACTTTCAGGAATGATTAAGAGTTTGAATCCCGGTTCCCCCAACATTCCTGAAAATTTAAAACCCCTCTACGATTACCTGGCCTTGGCGCATCTAAGAAAAGGAGAACTGGATAATTGTGTAGCCCACCACAACAATGCCTCCTGTATTGTGCCCCTTTCTGAAGCAGCCAAACATGTCTTGCCTCAAGGTTCTGAAGCAGCCAAAGAGCTATTGCAATTTATCCTTCAACATCATCCACAAGATCAACAATCAAGATATTTGCTAAATATAGCCGCCATGACGCTGGGACAATACCCGATGGGTATCGAAGAAGCCTTTCGTATCCCGACGGATGCCTTTGAGGCACCGGATTATTTCGATTCTTGGACAAATCGGGCTTTGGATTTGGGGATAGATGTAACCGGCATTGCAGGAGGATCGATCGCAGAAGACTTTAATGGAGATGGTCTGATCGACTTGATGGCCAGCTCCTATTTCTACGGAGATCCGGTTCGCTTCTTTCTGAATAAAGGTGCGGAGGGCTTTCAAGAGGTCTCTGAAACGGCAGGCTTGAAAGGTATAAGTGGCGGACTGAATATGATGCAAACTGATTATAATAATGATGGAAATATAGATGTATTCATATTGCGGGGCGGATGGCTCGGCAAAGGAGGGAAACAACCCAATTCTCTTTTGAGAAATGAGGGGGACGGCACTTTCACAGACGTGACCCGCAGCGCGGGCTTGCTTTCTTTTCACCCTACACAGACGGCTTGTTGGGCAGACTTTAATAATGACGGATGGTTGGATGTATTCATTGGTAATGAAACCGGGCAGTATGTCAATGAACTCGGCAACAATGAAATCCAATCCGAGTCAGACTCGCATCCTTGTGAACTATATATCAATCAAGGGGATGGCACTTTTCAAAATCAGGCTGCTTCCTGGAAGGTTGATCGTAAAGGCTTTGTGAAAGGTGTGGTGGCAGCAGATTTTAATAATGACGGTTGGCAAGATATGTATATGTCTTTTCTCGATCAACCCAATGCGCTATTGATCAACCAAGGGGGATCGGGCTTTGAGGATATGGCCGTACAAGCAGGTGTCTTGGAGCCCATTCGCTCATTCCCGGTGGTAGCAGCAGACTTCAACAATGATGGCTGGCAGGATATTTTTGTATCTGCGTATGACGTAGATAAAATGTCTGAAGTGGCTACGGCCTATGTCTCTGATGCTACAAATGGCCCGAATCGTTTTTCTGCGCCTAAATTGTATATCAATAATCAGCGGGGAGGCTTCGATGAAGGGGCAAAACCGCTCGGCCTGCACCATAGTGTGTTTGGTATGGGCATCAATGTGGGGGATTTAAATAATGATGGTTTTGAAGATATCTATGTGGGTACAGGTACGCCGGATTTAAGTTCTATTGTCCCTAATCGTATGTTTTTAAACTTGGGAAAAGAAGGTTTTTTTGATATCTCTCATGCAGGATTCGCACATATTCAGAAGGGACATGGAATCAGCTTCGCGGATTTAAATAATGATGGAGATCAGGATATTTATGCTGTCATGGGTGGTGCCTATGAGGGAGATTATGCTCAGAATGTTTTATTCGAAAATCCAAATAGTGAAGCGCTATCATGGGTGACTCTTCAGCCTTTCGGCAAAAGCTGTAATCGGCCGGCCATAGGCAGTCGCGTTCGTATTGATGTGAAACTCAAGGACGGGAGTACCCGCTCTATTTACCGGACGATTGGTTCAGGTGGCTCTTTCGGGGCAAACTCCTTACAATTGGAAGTTGGACTGGGAACTGCAGAGCGTATTGAGTTGATAGAGATTGATTGGGCCGGAACCGCTCAAAAAGATCAATTCCGAGACTTAGCGGTCAATACAACTTACCGTTTAGAAGAAGGAGGAGCCATTCAAGAGTTAAAAGTTCCATCTTTCTCTTGGAATCAGATACAAAATAAAGCGATGCAGCATACCCATCATTAAACTTGAGGGTTTATGCAACGTCTCATTACTAAACGATTATGCGAACTATTATCCTTGGATTACTGCTTGGAGTCGCTTCTTTATCCAATGCACAGGTGGATTATTTTCCTCCTGTAAACGGCGAATGGGAGACCCGGAATCCTTCTGAATTGGGATTTTGCCAGGATTCTATCGCGTCCTTGTACGACTATCTGGAAAATACCGATACGAAGGCTTTCCTTTTGATTCAAGATGGTAAAATCGTTCTAGAACAGTACTCTACAGACTTTGATCAGCAAAGCAACTGGTACTGGGCTTCAGCAGGTAAAACATTGACAGCTTTTCTATTGGGATTAGCACAGGAACAAGGCTTTTTGAATCTTGAAGATCCTAGCTCCCAATTTCTTGGTGAGGGTTGGACCTCACTACCTCCTGAAAACGAAGCTGCGATCCGTTTAATTCATCAGCTGACCATGACAACAGGATTGAACGACCAAGGCGATGTATTTTGCACCGATCCTCAATGCCTGACCTATATGGCAGATCCCGGTACACGTTGGTCTTACCATAATGCGCCTTATACTTTATTGACCGAGGTAATAGCTTCTGCAACCGGTATGAGTTATAATGAATTTACAAGGACTCAGTTGTATGATCGAATTGGAATGCAGGGCGCCTGGCTCCCCAATGGATATAATAATGTGCATTGGTCCACACCTAGATCTATGGCAAGATTTGGGTTGTTAATTGCTAATGAAGGAATATGGGATGGAGATACTATCCTGTCTGACCGGGAATATTTCCGTGAGATGATAGAGCCTTCGCAGAACCTGAACCAGAGCTATGGCTACCTTTGGTGGTTGAATGGGCAACCTTCGTTTATGCTCCCCGGAAGTCAGTTTGTCTTTTCGGGCTCTCTGGTTCCCGAGGCGCCGGAAGATGTTTTTTTTGCGCTTGGAAAGAATGCTCAAATGCTTGCAATTATGCCCTCTCAGGGTCGTGTTCTTGTTCGTATGGGGAATGATCCCGGCACTGACTTGATATCCATAGAATATGCAAGAAACTTATTTCAAAGAATTGAAAATTTGGAATGCACCACCAGTGCGAATCAAACGCAGCATGTAAACCCAAACATCAAGACTTACCCCAATCCGGTAAGGGATTTTCTGAACTGGGAGTGCCCTGAAAAGATACATACTATGGAGATTTGGGATACTCAAGGGCGACGCATATTCAATCAAAAGGTGAATGCACAACAAGGACAGTACTCCTTACAACATTTACCGAAAGGGATGTATTTCCTGAGAGCAGTGGGTGTAACAACTACTTATCAGTCAATTATTTATGTAGATTAGTTGAATCTCTGACTAACATTATGTATTTTACGTAATGTAGAATGAGTAATAATCGAAAAATATATAATCCATTCATCCTCAGTGGTTATGTGTCGGAAGAGTATTTCTGTGACAGGCGGGCGGAAACGGAGGCGTTGTTGGAGGATTTAAAGAATGGTCGCAATGTGACCATGCTCTCCAGAAGAAGAATGGGCAAAACGGCATTGATGTATCATTTGTTCCGTACGCTGACGAAGCGGAATCAGTATTATCATAGTATGTATGTGGATTTGTTTCCTACTCAGGATCTAAAAGGTTTGACTCAATCTGTATTGAGTGGATTGCTGCAAGAAGTGGGATCTGATTTTAACTCCTGGCCAAGAAAACTGCTGGATTTGGTTAAATCCATAGGTGCTGCTTTATCCTTTGATCCGGTTACCGGATTGCCCAAGGTGAGTTTTCGATTTCACCGGGTGGAAGAGGCGCAGCGTTCTCTGGAAGCTATGTTTGATTACCTGAGCCAGGACCGCAAACCCTGGGTGATTGCCTTGGATGAAATTCAACAGATTTCGGAATATCCTCAGAAGGGAGCAGAAGCATATTTGCGATCACTGATGCAGCAGCATCCTGAGGTTCGATTTCTATTTGCTGGTAGTATTCATCATTTGGTATGGGCGATGTTTACAGAGCAAGGGCGACCCTTTTATCGTTCTACACGGCTTTTACAACTTGAGCCCATCGATCTTGCAGCGTATGAATCCTTTATACTCCATCATTTTCGTTCTGCAGGTAAGCAAATGGATCCGGAGGTGCCTACTCATATATATCGTCTGATGAAGGGGCAGACGTATGGAATTCAACTATTATGTAATCGACTTTTTGGGCAGTATGTAAAGGTTGATGTGGCAGCTGTGGAAGAATGTATGTGGGATCTGCTGGTAGAAGAGCAAGCAGTGTTCAGCCAGATCCGACAGCTGATCACGACCACTCAGTGGAAGTTACTCATTGCCATCGCTGCAGAAGGAGTCGTTACCCAACCCTTAGCCTCTGATTTTATCCGCCGATACGAACTTAAGGCCGCCAGCTCTGTTCAAACCGCCTTGAAAGCACTCTTGGATAAAGCTTTGATCATTCAAGAGGATGGCTATGAAGTGCAGGATGTACTTCTGGCTGAATGGTTACGCCGCATGTTTTCACCTGTATAGGCTTGGAGTATACGGCTATGCTTTTTGAAGTTCAATAATGAATGATGAAGGTTTATGGAACCCCTACTTATGCATCTGTATTGAAATAATCTTGTTTTTATTTTTCAAGACAGTCAAGAACCATTCGAATTCTTTTATTAATTCCTAAAAAACTGTAACAGCTTTGTAAAGGATCTAATCTAATGGTTTACCCATAGCATTGGTTACAAAAAATGATACAAGCGTAAATGATGCAAACAAAGCAACCAAAGAATACCTAATGAGCGTCTCTTGCTCCCCATATTGTGGTAAATAGGTATTGGGTTCATCATAAAAAAGATATAGAACACCTCCTAATACGATCCAGGTGATGGGGTATTCAGCTTTTCTCTTTGTTATGGTATAAATAAAAAACTCTGATCGTTAAAGTGGCTGCAATGAGCCCCAATAAGATTAAAAATATAATCTTTCTTCCTTTACGGGTTTTTAAATCATAAATGTTTTTTCTTTCTAAATAGTCGTGAGCTTATGGCTTTCATAGACATGATTAGCTCTTTCATGTTCAACCACCATCCTGCCAAAAAAATAAATAAAACTGCTGAAATCCTCAAATCCCCCAATCCCTCACTCATATCGTTCGTCACTCACCCAGGGTAGCTTCTCCATGCTTTGCACATCCAGAGAGTAAAACCCAAAGTCGGAAACGATTTTACCCTTCAGGCGATAACAACCTTTTCCTTGAAATGGGTAGGC
>CAZGGG010000048.1:0-21856 GCA_964525165.1 uncultured Saprospiraceae bacterium
GATACCTACGGCTTATCCAATCCATTCGTTATCGATGAACTTGTCGCATTTCGTATTTGGGACCGCAACGGAGGGTTGATGTTTGAAACAACGGATGCTTTTTCGGGATGGGATGGAAACTATAAAGGGCAATTAGCCAATCCTGGTACCTATCTATACTCGGTAGTGTATATCTGCGAAGGGGAGGAGAAAAGACAGCAGGGTACTGTGGTCGTTTTAAGATAGGAGAAACGCAGAATTGTAAGTGAATGTCTTAGAAAGACGCTGATGCTACACTTGTAGTTTTTAGTTTTCTCTTACTGTGTTTATTTCGCTTCCGCAAAGGGGAACCATTGTATTGAAGCTAGTTTTTTCATCAGACAATTTTGCCCATGGGGCATAGCATACCTCAGCTTGGAATCACTCGTTGTGTAGGGCAAGTAACAGATGAAGTATTTTACCATTTTCATCAAGCTAGACTTATAGCGTCTATTTGATGGCAAGTCTATTGAGGAGGTAGCCTATTTCCTTGCAAAGAAAGTTTGCAACATGCTCTGCCGCAAAGGAAGTTCCTAAGAGCAAAAAAAAGCCCCGGATTTGTCCGGAGCCTTTTTATTAATTCTTAACTAATCCATTGACGAGAGCGACATCTCCACGATATGTGATGACTCGACCATCTAAAAACAAGATCTCAATAGCGTACACATATACTCCCGGATCTGCAGGTCGCCCTAAATAGGTACCATCCCAACCATCTGATCCATCGGGAGATGGAGCTAAATTGTTGCCTTCCCAAACCAAGTTGCCCCAACGGTCAAAAATTTGGAAAGCGCTAATACTTGCTACTCCAGGTCCGGAATATACACGGAAGAAATCATTAATATCATCCGCATTGGGACTAAAAGCATTCGGTATATAGATTTCTCTTCTTGTATTTAAGTTGACAGCTACGTTGGCTTCGGCAGTGCAGCCATTTGCATCTGTAACAGTTAAGGTATAGATGGTATTTACAGCAGGGTTGACTTCGGGATTGGGACAATCCGTACATGAAAGACCTTCTGAAGGTGTCCAGCTATAGGATACGATCGGGAAAGGCCCTTGCACGATGGGAGTAAATGTGAGAGAGGTTCCCAAACGAAGTTCCTGAACAGGATTAATATTTATGTTGATAGGAGCTCTGGAAGGAATCGTAATCACTGTATCAAATACACAGCCATTTCGATCACTGACTGAAACAAGAACATCTCCTGACATAGATTGTATTGGTACTCCCACAGGACTTAAAGGTGATCCATCCACACTATACGTATAAGGTCCACCATTACCTCCTTGAACAGAGTTAATCAGGTAAGCAACAGTACCATCACTACAGTCAGGAGTGTCGGGATTGGGGAGGATCGGGACGATGGGTGGTGCAGTCACTAATTCAGCAGAAGCAGTATCCGTACAGCCATTTTCATCTGTTACCGTAACACCATATCTGCCTACGTCCAGTCCACTGGCTTCAGCTCCATTTGAGACTGAATCGGTCCACAAATAGTTATAAGAGAAACCCGTACCACCAAGTACACTCAAGTTGAGCATACCATCTGTTTCTCCCGGACATGAAGGGTCTAGAATGTTTGCAGGATCAAAGAATGCTATTAAACTGTCTGGGTCCGGTAAAGCTATAGAGTCGATTCTTTCACAACCATTTGCATCGATAGTAGATAAAATATATACTCCAGACGCTAAATTGTCATAGCTGTTACTATTCGGACCATTTGTCCAGCTGTAGCTAAAACCTCCTGCTCCTCCTGAAGCTTGTAGACTCAAATTCCCATCTGACAATCCATAACAAGAAGGTAATTGGAAGTCTAAGGTATCAATAGAGATGGAGTCAGGCGCATCAATCGCGAGTTGGAAGGTATCGATGCAGATCCCATCAGAAATTATAACAAATTGTTCTCCGGGGCAGAGGTCGTTTGTTGAATGATTAGCTCCTGAACCTGTTGCCCCTGAACTCCATTCATAGTCGTAACTGCCCGCTAATGGATTTCCTCCGCTAGCTGTAACGGTTGCTTCTGCATCACAAGAGTTAAAACAGGAGGCATCTGTTACACTGGAAAAACTCGCATTCAATAAGGGAGGATCCGTAAGTGTGAATTCTAATTCTAGATTACCACAATCATTAATGTCTGAAACGGTAACACGATAGGTGCCTGAACTTAAATTGGTAAGTGTATCTGCAATGAAACTTGTATCGGTAGTCGATCCTTCCCATTGGTAAATGTAAGGTGCAGTGGCGCCCTGCATATTTAATACAATTCGCCCATCAGTTCGGCCATTACAACTAGGATTAATTAAAAAAGCTGTATCCAACTCCAGAGAATCTCTTTCCGGAAATTCATCAAAAGTAGGTGGTCGCGCAATACAGCCGGCTTCATCCTCAATTTGCAGTACTTGATACAATTCTCCACCACAATATCCGCCTATAGTTAGAGACGTTTCATTGGTCAGGGTATCAAATGGAGCATTGTTTCGAATGACTCGATATCTAACAATATCAAAGTCGGGGTTAGCTTGGACATTGATGGTGATTTCTCCATCGCAGGTTTCCGGACAGCTCGGTGGCGTTGCATCGATACTAATCAAACTCGGTGGTTGAGCGGCTTCAATTCTGATGGACTGTGTTTCCGTACAAAGGTTGTCATCCGTCACCGTGACATTGTAAACGCCCGGGGCGAGATTAGAATGTGAATCAGAATTCGCGAGATTATTGTCCCAATTGTAATTATAATTAACAGCGGCGGTTCCACCTGACACATTAAGGGTTATAGTCCCATCATTTCCGCCTCCCACACATGTTTCATCTCTTTTCATGACATCTATCATGATAGGATCAGGTTCTGCTACGACAATAGTCGTATCAAATTGGCAAGGATTGGGACTCGTCATGTCGGTTATGACAATATCATAGCTGCCTGCTCTTAGTCCGGCTGCAATTGCGCCTGTTTGACCTATGGGAGAAGAAACGTCTATATTGTTTTCATCGAAGACACTGATTGTGTAGGGTAAATTTGCCGTTCCACCGATTGTTCCTGCGGTGATGCTGATGGCTCCATTTTGCCCTCCGGCACATGTGACATCTGTAATATTCAAGTTTTGTAAAATGATTCTTCTGTCAGCAGACACAAAAAATGAGTCGACTACTTGACAATTATTATCGTCGGTAATGGTGACCCGTGTCCAACCAGCTCCCAGATTAGGAATATTTGCTTGAGCACCTGATTGCACGCCCCCACCTCCAGCAGACCACCTAAAAGTATAATCCGTTCCATTTTCAGGTGTTCCTCCGGTAGCGGTAACGATGGCAGAGCCATCAGAATATCCTGAACAGCTGGCATTGGTCACGTTGGCGACAGCTTGAATTATCGATTGGCTGACGGTTGTATTTTCTACTTCCTCACAACCGAACCTATCGGTAACCGTGACAAAGTAGGTTCCTTGTCCGAGGTCTTCTACGGAATCTACATTGAATTGACCTGTTGACCAAGCTACCTCAAAGGGGGCAGCTATATCTCCTGAGTTGTAGGTTATCCCAACGCTTCCGTCTGTTGAATTGAAGCAGGAAGGTTTTTGTATTTCGTCCAGATCAAAGCTTGGGCGTGGTTGATTATTAGGACCTCCATCATAAACTTCTTTTGTAAAATCGAAGGTTGCGCCTGTATTGTCAGTGATCGTAATGTTATAATTTCCCGGAGGCAAGTTGTTAAAAGAGACTGTTCCCCCTTCTGTCGGGATATTTCCATTTAAGTTTTGAGGTCCTGTGACATCTACAGTATAAGGGGCTGTGCCTGAGAAGGCTGTAATATCAAGAGTTCCATCCGTTCTGGCCGGAAGACTTCCACAACTTACTGCAGTACCCACAAGGTCTGTAGAACGGATCGTAACTTTTCCGGGATCAATATTTACATCCAGCATATCTGAATTGGCCCCGCCTAATACTTCTAGGAAAGTAATATTATTGGATGTTAGGGTTAATGAAGTCATATCCCCTACTGTAGCATTGGGTGCTGTGGTAAAGCATAACTCTATTAAGACAGATCCATCGGAAAGATTTTCTCCTGCAAGAATATTATCTGACGACCACAATAAAGAAATGAAACCTTGATCTGCATTATTATCATTAATAGCAAATATGCCCCCGGTGGACAAAGCCCAATTTTGATAGGTGTCATAGGTGATCACATTAGGGTCAAATGTCAATACAAAGGTGATGGAGGTGATGCTATCAAAATTGCTTACAGTGATAGGTAGACAAAAGTTATCTCCCAGATCTACTTCCAATTCTCCAATGTCAAAAAGAACTGCATCTGTATTGATCGTTACTTCAAAGGAAGTGAGGCAGCTGGTTTTCCCGTCTTCTACCCAAATGGTGTAGGTGCCATCTTCTGGTACCGTAAACTCTGCGGTTCCGTTTGCATTGATGGTATTACTATTAAAAGACCCGGTGATTGCCGGATTGGCTGAATTTTCAATAGAAACTAAATTATAAAATGAGTTGGGATTCCATTCAGGATAACCTCCTCTGAGAGAAAACTCTCCATTAAGCCCGGCAGTGGTGAGATTCACCATTTCGATTTCGTTCAAGTACACGACCAGGAATTCTGAAAGAATATTGGCATTCACACATGATCCTGAATTTTCGTAGATGGGCCCGTTGTTATAATCATCATATGTGATGGGTGCAAAATGAACTAGGGTAGGGGCACCCGCGCTGAATAGCTGGTTGATACTACCATCATTGTCCAGTACTAAATCAGGGTTTGGCAATGATGCACCTCTTGCAATATACACTCCATTAGGGGTAGGAGGTTGATTGATGACGCAAGGGTCTGCCTGAATATTGGATAATTCATCACCAAAGACGGAAGGACTGCAAGAGTAAAATGCATATCCAATTTCTGCAGGGGTAGCAGGGTTGGGATCTCCGTCTAGCACATAGTTACCGTTGTGAATCGCTCTGGCACCATCTTGGAAGCACAAAAATGTAGTATCCGCAAAATCAACCAAGCTTCCTGTATTGGCCGGATCAGGAGTGATTGCATTAACGCTGCCGGCATTTTGTGCTGCTGCGCAAGCTAACTCCTTCTCTCCTTGGAGTATCTTGATTTGCTCCGGTGTTTGAGCATATATGAAAGATGTGCTAATACCTAAAATTGCTATTAGCAATACTTTATAATTCATCATAATTTCTTATATCAGCTGTCAGAATTCTCGCCAAAGGTAGGAATTCATGCCTACACCTCCAACGAAAATTATAGCAAGAGAACGCCTTTTAATACCTAACTATTGCTGGATCACAATTGGTTTGAAGACTCTTTCTCCTTTTTTGTATAAGACCTCGATGTAGTATTGACCGCTGCTTGTTATCTGGAATTTTAACTCTTCATTTAAGCTTTTGATATCCTGACGATAGATTAAACGTCCTGATTGATCCCAAATATGAATGGCGCGCACTTGATCCGGAGCCTCTAGTTGCATTGAGAATTGCCCGGAATTTGGATTGGGGAACACGGCAAAAGATAAAGCTCTGGAATGAGTGGAAGCTGTAATGCCGTCAACGAAAACGGAGTCCGTCAAGCTACAATTATTACTATCTGTAATCGTTATTGTATACCAACCGCTGGTAAGATTTTGTGCAACAGAATCTAATTGCTCCGGAGTCGTGTTCCACAGATATTGATAGGGGGGTGTGCCTCCGCTGATTGTGGCAGCTGCACGTCCCACTCCTTGATTCGACGTATCTGGTGTGCTTTGGATGCTAAGTTCCAGTTGGTCGGGTTGGGAAAGTTCAAAGGTATCCGTTAAAATGCATTGATTACTGTCCCTGGCCTCTACCTCATAAATCCCGGCTGGCACATCTGAAAGTATTGCCCCTGAATCTCCTGTATTCCAAATAATGCTCTCTATGGCAGAGGCTCCGGGTATGATTTCCAATGATATGAGACCGGTACTATCTCCAAAACATCCTGGGTTGCTAATGGTGCTGATACCCAATGAAGGTCCATCTGTGACCCGGATGTCAAAGCTGTCTATGATGCGACACCCATTTCTGTCCGTAACAGAGACAGTATAAGTGCCTGCTAACAATGAATCGATAAAATTGGAATCACGGGAATTACTCCATGTGTAGGTATAATCATTTCCGGTTCCTCCGTTAACGGAAATAAAAATGGTACCGGATCCTATTGAATCACAAGTTGTTCTAGTGGTCACCATGGAATCAATATCCAAGGGCGGGGGCTCCGAAATGATCAATGTACTATCTAATAGACATCCGGAATCTGACACAATCTCTAAAGTGTAACTTCCGGGGCCTAAATCATCTATAACATTGATCCCTGTATTGGCTGAAGAAAAAGTGTCAATGATAGGGGAGAGTCTGTAAGAAAGACTCGCTTGAGGTGCATTATCAAAGGAGGTCCTGAAAACGATGGAACCTGAAGAATCGCCATGACAAAGGACATTTTGTATTTCGATGGTATCTATGAGAATCCTTAAACCCGGAGAAACTTGAAATGTATCTTGTTTAAGACAGCCATTTTGATCCGTTACAGACAACACATAATCTCCACCCGATAACGAGTCCAAAAATAAAGAGCTGTCACCTGTTGACCATAAGATATCATAGGTAGGGGTTCCTCCCTCGATCGAAACAGAAAGATAACCATCATTTGTACCTAGGCAATCCTGAGGTTTTATACTATCTAATGCTATGGAAATAGCTGTGGGTTCTACAAATGAAAACGTGTCTCTTAATCTACAGATATTAGGTAAGGAAGAGTGTGTCACTGTTAATCTATAGACACCGGCAGATAAATCATTGACAACAAAGGAGGAATCATTGATGGCAGGGAAGGGAGGTGAGGTCCATTCATAACTAAATGAGCCACCCGCAGGGTTTCCCAAAGCTGCAATCACAGAAAGCCTGCCATCTCTTGATGCATTGCAAGTGGGTTGAATCAGCTCACGCTGTTCCAGTAAAATTTCGTTCTGAGATCCTATTTCTGTTTCTATTTCATAAATGCAGGATGCACTATCCCGAATGAAATAGGTAAAAGGTCCTGTTCCTAAAGAAAAAGTAGTCAGTCTCACATCATTAAAAAACGATACTCCATTTAAAGAAAACTGGTAAGTAGAGTCCATGAATCTTGGAACACCACTGACCTCAACAGCGATACTCCCATCCGTTGCCCTACCACAGGAAGCGTCATTTATTGTTTCTGATACTATTGCTTTTGGACCCTCAACTTCTACTTGAAAGACTTCTTCACATCGGTCCATATCTATGATGCGAATAGGATACATGCCAGGTCTGACATCCAGTAATTCCCTATAATGAAGTGAACTATCAGGCCAAAGAATAGTGTAGGGGCCGCGTCCTCCGGTAACAGCATCTAAATAAATTTCCCCGTCTGCAATTTGCGGACAACTTCCCTCAAAAGAGGTAAATAATGCACCAATACTATCTTTCGCTTGCAAGTTTAAGCTGTCATTCATCACCAAACTATCTTGAAAGTAAAGACTGGAAAGATAGTTTCCGGCTACTAGGTCATTGATAACAATGTTGGTATCTGTGTTCAAATGAAGATTCAAAAGAGTATCTGAAGTATTATTATCTGTCAGCAGATAATGGAAAGTATCCGAGACACCAAACCAACTTTGTGAGAGCACAAGTGAATCTTCCGTGCCGATTTGTTGACATACAGAGTAGTAGCTTCCGATTTGTGCGGGTTCTAATACCTGAATATCAATACTTGATCTTAAAAAGTCTTTGAAGACGCCTTCTCCAAAAGCTTGGAGCTGAACCGGATAATCTTGTAATCCAAACATCGTATGGTCCCCGGGACGCCCTTTAACTCTGAAGTTAATAGTCATGATGGTATCACCTGTGCTAACTGTTACGTTATTGATGGGGTCAACAAAAACGAAGTATAAGCGTCCTTCGAAAGCCTCTGTTGTGCCAATGTTATCAGCGGAAAAACCATCAGATGTATCTACATGTGCTTCAATAAACTCTATTACATGAGGATTCCAATGGACTGTAAATTGCATACTATTGATATTATTCACACCATATGCAATGAGTGGAATGGAAATAATACTATCGTGGGGAACCTCCCGGTCAGGCCCATGTTCAAAATAAAGCGATTGAGCTTCCAGCTTTCCGCTTAGCACGAAAAAGGAAATCAGACAAACACCCAGGGTGATGATTTTGATAAAAAAATGGGCCATTTGAGCATTTTGCCTATAAGGTCGAAGTTTTTTCATGATAATTAGTTAAGATGGAAGACCTTTTATATAAACTTGGTCAATATGATCACTACCATAAGCATATGGAATATATGCCACATCCGGAATGGGCTTTGTGATGATAAAATTCGCATACTTTCCGGGAGTAATAGATCCTAATCGGTCAGACCACTCTAAAGCATAGGCACCATTGATGGTCGCAGCATTGATGGCTTCATTGGGTAGCATTTTCATCTTGAGGCAGGCTAAGGACAAAATAAATGTCATTCTGCCGCTGGGAGTACTTCCGGGGTTATAGTCTGTTGCCAATGCTACCCCTAATCCTTTATCAATCATTTTTCTTGCGGGCGGGTAAGGTATGTTTAGAAAGAAGGCAGTGCCGGGTAGCAGGGTAGGAATGGTATTGCTTTTCAGCAAAAGATCAATTTCTTCTTCACCCGTGCACTCCAGATGGTCCACAGAAATAGCTTTTTGTTCTACTCCGATTTGTACTCCTCCTGAAAAGTCCAGTTCGTTGGCGTGTATTTTGGGAGGAAGGCCATACTTATGAGCTGTTTCTAAGATCAATCGCGTTTCATCCACCGTAAAAAAGCCTTTGTCACAGAATACATCGCAATAGTCTGCAAGTCCTTCATCTGCCACTCGAGGAATCATTTCCTCGGTAATCAATTGAATATAGGCTTGCCTGTTTTTTTTGTATTCAGTGGGAATGGCGTGCGCTCCTAAAAACGTGGATCGAATAGGAATATGGTTTTTTTCTTTCAATAATTTAATGACACGAAGCATCTTTAATTCTGCTTCAACAGAAAGCCCATAGCCACTTTTTATTTCTATAGCCCCTGTGCCTAAACGAATCACTTCTTTAAGACGCCTTTGGGCATTTTCATAAAGCTTTTGCTCACTGGTAGACCTCAGCAAAGACGCAGAGTTTAATATGCCGCCTCCATTAGCTGCAATTTCTTCATAGGACAATCCTTTTAATCTATCTACAAATTCTCCTTGTCGGGATCCTGCCCAAACTAAATGCGTGTGACTGTCGCACCAGGCAGGTAAAATACTTTGGCCTTTTATGCTGATAAACCGATCAGCAGCTTCCGGGCATTCGTTCATAGGGCCGAAGGATAAGATTTCCTCATTTTCGATCAGCAAGAAAGCATTGGAAATATGCTCCAATGTATTCATGTTTTTGCCTTTTTTAATGGTTACAGGCTCGCTGCTGCATCCATATAAATCTTTTATGTCTGTAAAACAGGTGCGGCTCATAGATGCTTCTTTATGTCTTTTATAGTTGTACGGTATCTGTTAATACTTTGATGAAACCTTTATAGCCATAGTCAGATAGGAGTTGTAGACTTTTTTCTGCTTTTTCTTTCGTGCTAAACTTGCCTGAAAAGACTTTAAATAGGTCACCATCTTTTTGAATGAAAGCATCTTGATTGCCAATTCTGTTGAGGCGTATTTTCAAATCTTCGGCATTTTCTTTGGTGGAGAAGCCGCCACATTGAATAGAGAAAACTTGAGCTGGTTCATCGCTAACGTTGTCTTCTTTCGCCTTGTCCTCAGCTACGGGAGTAGCGGAGTTGGACTCCCACTCTATATTAGGATCTTGAAGCAATTGTTGGAGTTGATGGATGCCTAAACGCTGGTCTATTTTGGAAATCACTTTGCCGGAAGGCTCAAAAATCATAATACTCGGTAAGTGGTTAATATTGTAGTATTTCTTCAGGCCATAGCCATCGAAATCATCGATATCTACACGTACGGCGACATACTTCTCATGCAATTGTTTTTTAATTCCTTCATTTTGAAGGATGTCTTCCATAAAAGCTGCACAAGGGCCACAATCTTTTTTCTCGAAAAAAATGAGATAAGGGATGTCCTTTTCCATGGCTAACTGCCGAGCATCCAGATAACTAGGTGCAAAGCCATCCTGACCATTGGCCCAACTCGAAGGACTGATCACGAAAAGGCATAGGAGGATGGGAAGAAATGAAATGGTTTTATACATGGGTTATGTATTATATACTATTATTTTATAATATGAAAGAAACAACAACCATACCAAAATTGCATTTCTTGATTCATCAAATTGTTGTTTCATTTTTATACCTTAATTGCCGAAACATCAGAAACTGAGTAAAAGAAGATGAAGAAGGCAATCATCACAGGAGTGCAGGGCTGGGTGCCGGAAACCCGCTTGACCAATAAAGATCTGGAAAAAATGGTCGATACGAATGACGAATGGATTCGTACCCGAACAGGCATTGAAGAAAGAAGAATACTCAAAAAAGAGGGTTGGGCGACTTCAGATATGATTGTGGAAGCCATGAAAGGTTTGATGACTAAAACAGGACTCAAGCCGGAAGAAATCGATTTGATGATTGTCGGGACTGTTACGGAAGACTACCGTTTTCCAGATACGGCAAATGTAGTTTTGAATAAAATTGGTGCTAAAAATGCATTTGGATATGATATTCATGCTGCATGTTCCGGTTTTCTCTATGCATTATCAACCGGGGCCTCCTTTATTGAGTCCGGGAAATATAAAAAGGTGGTGGTGGTAGGAGCTGACATGATGAGTTCCATCATCGATTATGAAGACCGTGCAACCTGTATCATTTTTGGAGATGGCGCCGGGGCGGTGCTTTTGGAACCCTCAGAGGATGACATTGTGGGGATACAGGATGCGATACTGAAGGCTGATGGCGCAGGAGGTGAATTCTTGCATATGAAAGGGGGGGGCTCTAAAAATGGAACCAGCCATGAAACGGTAGACCAAAAGATGCATTATGTGTACCAGGAAGGACGATCTGTTTTCAAGTCTGCTATTCAAGGAATGTCTGACACCATTACTCAGGTTATGAAAAGAAATCACTTAACCCATGATGATGTGGATTGGCTGATTCCACACCAGGCAAATATGAGGATCATCCAGTCGGTGGCTTCAGCAGTAGATTTTCCGATGGAGAAGGTTGTGGTCAATATTCAAAAATATGGCAACACTACTGCAGGAACGATTCCTCTTTGTATGTGGGAGTGGGAGTCTAAATTCAAAAAAGGCGATACGATATTGCTGACTGCCTTTGGTGGTGGGTTTACTTGGGGAACCATTTATCTCAAGTGGGCCTATGATTCGGCAGACAATTCTTAAACTTTAGGACATTGCTTATCTTCGCAGCGAAACTAACGTAAAACTGATGGCGAATACTTCTGATATAAGAAATGGTATGTGTCTGGAATACAATAATGATATTTTTATCATTGTTGATTTTCAGCACGTTAAGCCGGGTAAGGGAAATGCATTTGTGAGAACGAAAATGAAAAGTCTCACCTCGGGTAAAGTCCTTGAGAACACTATTCCGGCAGGTCATAAAGTTGATGAAGTGAGGGTAGAGAGAAGACCTCACCAATATCTTTATGAAGATGATATGGGGTACCACTTTATGAACACGGAGAATTACGAGCAAGTTAATCTTCAAGCAGATATTTTAGAAACTCCCCAGTATTTAAAGGAAGGTGTAGAAGTAGATATCCTATTCCATGCCGAGAAGGAAATTCCTCTGAATGTGGAATTCCCTGCGCACATGGTTTTTGAAATAACTTACACGGAGCCGGGAGTCAAAGGGGATACTGCCACCAATTCTTTAAAACCTGCTACAATTGAAACAGGAGCGGAAATCAGAGTTCCTCTTTTCATCAATCAGGGAGAGAAGGTGAAAATTGATACTCGGACAGGCGCATATATTGAGCGCGCGAAATAAACCAGATTATTTTAGACAGAAAACCTTTTAGCTATGGCTGCAAATTATAAAGAGATTACCAACTTAATCAAACTGGTTTCTAAATCCGAACTCACGGAATTCAAGATGAAGGATGGGGACTTGGAGATCACCATTCGAACAGAAAAATACGTTAAGTTGAAAGATGGGGGCGTTCAACCTATTGTTCAAATGGCTCCTCAACAAATGCCTTCTCCATCTGCATCAGCGCCATCAACGCCTCAAGCATCACAGGCGCCTTCGGCACCGGCTAAAGCTCCGGAATCGTCAGCATCTGATGATAGCGAAGTGGAAAGTACAGAAGGCTTATTAGAGATAAAAAGTCCAATCGTAGGTACTTTCTACCGTTCATCGGCTCCGGATAAGCCACCTTATGTGAAAGTAGGGGATTCAATTAATACAGGCGATGTGGTTTGTATTGTAGAAGCTATGAAACTATTCAATGAGATTGAGTCTGAGATATCAGGAAAAGTAGTGAAAGTGTTAGTAGAAGACGCAAGTCCTGTGGAATATGATCAGGTATTATTCCTGGTCGACCCTAAAGGCTAATCCATTCATTGACCAGAAAAAGACTGCATGTTTAATAAGATACTAATTGCCAATCGTGGTGAAATTGCGCTGCGGGTCATTAGAACCTGCAAAGAAATGGGCATTAAAACTGTAGCGGTATACTCTACAGCGGATAAAGAAAGTCTGCATGTTCGTTTTGCAGACGAGGCTGTCTGCATAGGTCCTCCATCATCCAAAGATTCCTATTTGAATATTCCAAGGTTGATGGCGGCTGTAGAAATCACGAATGCAGATGCAATTCATCCGGGCTATGGATTTTTGGCAGAAAATGCAGATTTCGCGGAAGTATGTGCAGAATATGGGATCAAATTTATTGGTCCATCAGCTGAGCATATTCGAAAGATGGGGGACAAAATTACCGCCAAAGAAACGATGATTAAGGCCAAAGTCCCCGTAGTCCCCGGTTCTGAAGGGCTTTTAAAGGATGTTGCAGAAGGGAAAAAATTAGCGAAAGGTATTGGATACCCGGTTATCCTTAAAGCCACCGCCGGTGGTGGTGGGAAGGGAATGCGCATTGTTTGGAAGGAATCAGAATTTGAAGAACAATGGGATAAGGCTCGTCAAGAGGCTGCAGCAGCCTTCGGAAATGACGGGATCTATGTAGAGAAATTCATTGAAGAGCCCAGGCATATCGAAATTCAGATAATAGGTGATCAACATGGCAACGTGGTTCACCTTTCTGAAAGAGACTGTTCCATTCAAAGACGTCACCAGAAATTGGTGGAAGAAGCACCCTCTCCATTTATGACCAGCGCCTTGCGCAAAAAAATGGGGAAAGCAGCGATCAATGCCGGAAAAGCTATTGATTACGAAGGAGTCGGTACAGTTGAATTTTTAGTCGATAAGCACAGAAATTTCTATTTCATGGAAATGAATACCCGGATCCAGGTAGAGCATCCGGTGACAGAAGAAGTTATTGACCATGATCTCATAAAAGAGCAGATTAAAGTGGCAGCAGGCGAAAAGCTTGATGGTAAGAGTTATGAACCTCAGCTTCATTCTATTGAGTGCCGTATCAATGCAGAAGACATTTATCATGATTTTCGTCCCTCACCGGGTACGATTACATCATTTCACTCTCCGAAAGGGCATGGTGTTCGTGTAGATACCCATGTCTATGCCGGATATTCTGTTCCGCCTTATTATGATTCTATGATTGCTAAACTCATATGTAAGGCTCAGACGCGTGAAGAATGTATTAAGAAAATGCAACGAGCGCTGGATGAATTTGTGGTAGAGGGAATCAAAACCACCATTCCCTTTCACAAGATGCTCATGAAAAATGAGGATTTCCGAAAAGGGAATTTCCATACCGGATTCTTAAACACTTTTAAGATCAAAGAGGAATCTTGATCGACGAGTGAGTTGCCGCTCCAGAACTATTTGGGCTCCATCTTTGTATCTTTGAAGTATGAATTACTTTGGAAGGATCCTGTCTTTTTTAAAACCCTACAAGGCAGGGGTTACGATTACATTATTGTTGAATCTGTTTACGGTAGTGTTTTCGATCGTTTCCATTACAGCCCTGATACCTGTACTCAATATTATTTTTGATGCCACGGCCCCTCAGGCTGACCCGGTTGCGTACTCAGGTCTCGGAAACCTCAGAGAATATTTGGAAGGCAACCTGAATTTTTGGATTGGCCAGCAAATGGAATTGTATGGGAAAAAGCAAGTCCTCATACAGGTATTAGTATTTACGGGTATTTTGTTTATCCTGAAAAATTTATTCAGATATCTAGCCCGGGTTTCATTGACCATCGTACAGAATGGAGTAGAGTTTGATCTCAGAACTCAAGTCCACCATCGAATTCTTGATCTCGATCTTTCGTTTTATTCCAGACATAAAAAGGGGGATTTGTTAGCACGTGTCACATCAGATTTGCATGAAATACAATGGGCTGTGTTAGCTACGATTCATAAAATGGTTCAGGACCCATTAATGATTTTAGGGACGTTGGCCGCACTTTTTCTCCTTTCGGCAAAGTTGACCCTCTTCGTTCTGGTGCTCTTTCCATTTGCTGCTGTTCTGATTTCTTACGTAGGCAAAAAGCTGAAAAAGCCATCAGAACGTGCAAAATCTGAGTTGGGTAGGATTGTGAGTTTGATGGAAGAACATCTTAGTGGCTTATTGGTGATTAAGTCCTTCCATGTTGAAGATCGCATGAAAGCTATTTTTGAAGAAAGCAATGATCGCTATAGGAAAAACATGAATCACATGCTTTTCTTACGGGACTTGTCTTCGCCCATTTCTGAGGTTCTTGGATTTTTGGTGATTGCAGCGTTGGTATGGTATGGGGGCTATCTGATACTAGATGACAAAACTCTAGAGGCATCTGTATTCATCGTTTATATCTTAATGTTTTACCAAATCATCAACCCGGCAAAATCCTTTACGCAGGCGATTTATAACATCAATAGGGCAGAGGCCTCCAGCAAAAGGGTTTTAGATCTAATCCATACTGAAAATGCTATCCGTGAATTACCCATGGCCGGGGAGCTTACCTCTATTCAAGAAAATATACAATTTGACCACGTATGGTTTAAGTACAATGATGATTGGGTGATTAAGGACTTAAGTTTACAAATCCCTGTGGGGAAAACCACTGCTCTGGTAGGGCAAAGTGGATCCGGTAAATCCACCCTTCTATCGCTTATTAGCCGCTTTTATGATGTTCAAAAGGGAAGTGTTTTCGTAGATGGTAAAGATATTAAGACCCTTACTAAAAAGAGTTTGAGAAAACAGTTTGGATACATAGCTCAGGATTCTATTCTATTTCACGACACGATTCAAGCGAATCTTCAATTGGCCAAGGAAGATGCCACTCTTGAGGAGATGAAAGAAGCATTGCAAATTGCAAATGCCTGGGACTTTGTATCTGAGTTCCCTGCAGGATTGCAGACCATTGTCGGGGATAGAGGCTCCACATTGAGCGGCGGACAACGACAAAGAATTGCCATAGCAAGAGCCGTGTTGAAAAATCCGCCTATTCTTTTGTTGGATGAGGCTACTTCAGCTTTGGATTCGGAATCAGAAAGGGCTGTTCAGGAAGCGTTTGATAGACTTTTACAAGGCAGAACAGCCATTGTTGTCGCACATAGGCTATCAACGATTCAAGCAGCAGATCAGATCATTGTTATGAAAGAAGGAGAGATTATTGAACAGGGCCAACATAGAGGATTAGTAGAGTTAGGCGGGGAATATTGTAAGTTCGTAGAATTACAAAACGTTTAAATTTTAATATATTTATATTACCCTCAAACCTAATTTATGAAAAGAAGCTTACTATCTCTTGTTTTAGTTGTTCTTGCACTTTCGTTTAGTGTTGCACAGATTACTGTTACAGAAGAGAGTTTTCCGGTGGCGGGGGACACTCTTTCTACGCGTGTAGATATCACGCCTATGATCACTTTGGGCGCTTCAGGACCTATGCAAAGCTGGGAATTTGAAAACTTGAGTAGTCCGGCTGTTATTGAAAATATCTTTTTGACCACAGATTTCGGGAGCAGCACCGGTTTCAATGATGCAGAATCCATGACTATTGGGGAGGGAGGTACAGAGTTCTATTATGTGAGTACTCCCAATAGTTTTACAGAATTGGGGATTTATGGAGCTGACCCTGTATTGGGTGTGCTAAATATTAACGCTAGATATACAGAACCTCTGATTTTGAGAAGAGCCCCGCTTAATTATGGCGATATCAACGCTCAAAGCACCAATTTGCTTTTTCCTTTTTCCTCTGAAATTATCCCCGACACTTTTCTCAATTCTTTACCCTTTCAGCCGGATAGTATTCGGTTAAATATAGAGGTACAGCGAGCGGATACGGTAGATGCCTATGGAATGCTTACCGTAAACATGGTAGGGTATGAAGTATTACGGGAAAAAAGAGTAGAAATTAGAACTGTCTCAGTGGATGCTTTACTTCCTTTCGTTGGCTGGCAGGATGTTACCCCTATTATTAATCAAATTCTTCCTCAGTTTGGAGCCGGTAGTTCAGATACTTTGCGATCCTACTATTATTTCGCCGAAGACCTCAAAGAGCCTGTTGCCATCGTGAGTGTAAATGATAACGATACCCCGCAAAGAGTTGAATACAGAGATATGATGATGACTAGTGCCGGGGGCTTCTCGTTTAATCAACCTATCAATATCACCGCTGCGCCCAATCCGTCTATCGGCTTTGTTGAATTTGTGATTACAAATGCACCTGCATCTGTTTACAAATTGAAGGTTCGAAACATAATAGGTCAAACCTTATGGGAAAAAGACGTTTATGTTAGTGGTAAAGAGAAAATAAAAGTGGATCTAACTCATCTGAAACGCGGCACCTACTTTTATTCACTGACAGATCAAATGGGGAATGTTATCAGCACCAAAAGACTCATTTTTATTCGTGCATAATGCCCTTTAATTTGCCCTCGCCCCTGGAAGCCATGGACATTTGGGGGCACACCCATCTTTATATTAAAAGGGATGACTTGATACATCCTTCGGTTTCAGGCAATAAGCTTAGAAAACTAACTGGTTTTCTTTCAAAAGATTTAGATGGCGTCCGGGTCGTTAGTTTTGGTGGTGCTTGGTCCAATCACCTACATGCTCTTGCGGCATTCTGTAAATTGAAGAATATAAAGTGTATAGGATATGTACGTGGTGAGCTGCATACGCATAACCCCACGATGCTGGATGTCCAAAACTGGGGAATGAAATTGATTCCTATATCCAGATCGGACTACAGACAATTGAGAATGGAAAATTATCAGTTAATTAGATCTGATTTGCAAGCCACAGATCTCATTATTCCCGAGGGAGGAAAAGGCCCTTTAGGTATGAAAGGCTTTCACCCTCTGGCAGAAGAAATTCATCGCCAAACGGGAAATGAGGTGCCCAGGAATATTGTAGCTGCTGTAGGAACGGGGACCACAGTCGCGGGCCTCGCCAGTGCATTTCCTGATTCTGTGATTTGGGCTGTTATGGCGGTCAAGGATCCATCAGTACCTCCCATCGTTCGCCGTTTACTTAAGATCGAAGAGTTTCAGCGCATTCGTTGGGTGGATCAATTCACTTTCGGTGGTTTTGCAAAAAAGAATGATGAATTGATTCATTTTATGCAAAAGGTGGAGCAGACTTGGGATCTTCCTTTAGATTATGTCTATACCGCAAAGGCGTTTTGGGCTCTTCAACAGTTAGTGGAACAAAAGCTCATTTCTAAAAGTGATCTGACCATTTTTTATCACTCCGGGGGGTTGCAAGGAAATCGAAGTATACAGGCTTAACAGAAAGCTGAGGGATTATGGAGTACTTGTGCGCAAACCGTTGGTGTACTTTACCATCTTTGCCTGCAGAAAACCCAGGTTTTTTACTTTTTCCAAAATGCTTTGCGCTTCTTTCTCAGAGAAACTTCCAATCATCAGCGCCTTCATTTTTTTATTCTCAATGGATTCTATGAAAACCTTTCCCAATTTCTGTAAACGAGCAACTTCAGGATCCTCCGGATTAAAATCTGCGAGTCTGATGACTTCAATCTGATACGTAACTCCTTCAGTTCTGACTTGGTCAGAAATAATCAGATCATCGCCCGCCCTATAGATATATGACTCATTGGATGTATTTTGAGCCAAAAGGGAGAAGGAAGAAAATATCAGAAGGAATAAGAACTTGTAACCCATTGTTCTATGACTTTTGAAAAAAACTGATGCTCTAATTTACGCACTTTTGACTCTATTGTCTCTATAGAATCATGTACATCGACCGGTACTGACTTTTGAAATAATATTCTGCCTTTGTCATATTCCTCATTGACTAAATGAATAGTGATACCTGTTTCGGACACCCCGGCATCTTTTACAGCCTGATGTACGTATTTACCATACATACCTTTGCCTCCAAACAGCGGTAATAAGGAGGGGTGAATATTGATAATTTTATTTGGGTACTTCCGTAAAAGAAAGGAAGGAATCAACTTGAGGTAGCCTGCTAAAACGATGAAGTCGATGCTATATGACCGAAGCAGATTCAGTAAATATTTCTCTTCATTCCTTTTGCCGGAAGGCAAATAAATAAAGGGTACTTCAAAGGACCGGGCAATAGCTTTTACTCCGGGCTCCTTTTTATCAGAGCAAATCATTGCTATCCGGATGTTGGAGTGATCTTTATAATCTTTTAGGATTGTTTCCGCATTGGAGCCTTGTCCACTTGCAAAGATCGCAATTCGATTCATGATCTAGCTGGTTAGTATATCATAATCTGCAGCATTCGCTTTATCGATCTCCCGCATTAATTCTCTTACCTGTCTTCTCTCATTAGCCGGAGCAGCTTTAAAGATTTCGATCAGTTCATCTCTTTTGCTATTTCCAAATATCTGAATGAGTAAAGAGTTAAAATAAGAGTCATTTGAATTTTTAATTTTTCTGAGTGCTTCCAGAATAGCTTCTCTGGCACCGGCAGCGTTCACAGACATGACATCCAAACCTTGCCGATGGTAGGTATACATGGCCTCACGATAAGGTACCATTCTACTGTTTTGAAGATTTTCAATAAACCAATAGCGCGATCGACCTCTATTAGCCCGATCTGCAACCTGCCAACCACCCATTGCCGAGGCTGTAGCGATCGGGAGTGTATTGACAATTTCTTGAGCTGTATTGAATTGACCAGACCCCTCCAGGGTAGCAAAGCTATCGTAGTCCATACCTAAAATAATGTAAGCATAGAAGGAAAAGAGTGAAGACAGCTCATTGATATAATTGTTTGTGGACTTTTGCAGTGGTTGAAAGGGTTCGTATTTGAACTTTACATCTTTATCAATAAATGAAAAGAGCACGGTATTATAGTTGGATCCGTATACCGGACGGGTAACTTGCATTTGGATATTGGCTTTGAAGGTATTTCGGCTGTCATCAGTCAGAATATTGATTTGAAAGCTCGCTTGGATTCTTTCAAAGTCCTCATATTCGACATCTGTCCATTGAGTCTGATTCATGAGTTCTTGTAAATCATTTTCCAGACTTTTCAATACTTGCGGATTGGCGGTAGTTAACTGAGGTGCCGCTACTTTTACAGATACGTTGAGTTCTTGTGCGTAAAGCAAAGAAGTGAATAAAAAGAATAAACCACTTAACAGTGTTTTCATAATTTCAAGTCTTCAGAGATTTGATTCAATAGTTCGAAGGCTAGCTCATCTTTACTTTGTAAGGGGAATTCGATGTGGTTTGCTCTTTTGTCAATCAGCGTTACTTTGTTGGTGTCGCCTTTGAAACCTGCCCCCTCATCATTCATGCTATTTAAAACGATCCAATCGAAGTTTTTCTTGTGTAATTTCTTGTTCGCATTCTCCAGTTCATTGTTGGTTTCCAGTGCAAAACCGACCAACATCTGGTCATTTCTTTTCACCTGACCGAGATGAAAAGCAATGTCCGGTGTTCTTTCAAGTTCAATATGGAGGTTTTCATCCTTCTTTTTGAGCTTCTGTGAAGCTATAGTTTTTGGTCTATAATCCGCAACAGCTGCGGCCATAATGGCAATGTCTGAAGTGCTGAAAAGATTTACAGCTTGATCGAACATTTGTTGGGCTGTCTGTACTGGGTAAACACTAAGGTTAGGGTGGGCATTGATATTTAGGGAATGGGGACCTATAATCAAGCGAACCTCAGCTCCCATTTCTAATGCTGCTTTAGTAAGAGCGTATCCCATTTTTCCACTGGAGTGGTTTCCGATAAAGCGAACCGGGTCGATAGGTTCATTTGTTGGGCCTGCAGTAATCAGTATTTTCTGTTCCTTGAGCGGAGCGTTTTGTTGAAAATAGGATTCAAGGGTTTCTACTATTTCTTCCGGCTCTGCCATTCTTCCTTTGCCTTCCAGGCCGCTCGCAAGGAATCCTTCCCCTACATCAATCATATGATGTCCATATTCCAATAAGCGTTGGATATTTCTTTGATTGGCCGGATGTTTCCACATATCAAGGTCCATTGCCGGAGCGAAAAAGACCTTTGATTTGGCCGAAAGGTAGGTTGCTATGAGCATATTATCGGCGGATCCTGCAGCCATTTTAGAAAGCGTATGGGCAGTTGCCGGTGCGATGAGCATGATATCAGCCCACAGTCCTAACTCGACATGGTTACTCCATTCATCCTCAGAGGTGATATCTGTATAGACTTTGTTTTGAGAGAGGGTACTGAGCGTCAGGGGGGAAATAAAGCCGGAAGCGGCATCCGTCATGATCACTTTTACGGATGCTCCTCTTTTGATGAGTAACCGAGTTAAAAGGGCAGCTTTGTATGCTGCAATGCTACCGGTAATCCCCAGAAGTACGTTCCGTCCCTCTAACATGCGTTTTACTCGTCCTCTTTTTCTTCTTCCTGATAGCGGTAGTCTAATTGACCATTTAAGAATTCATCAGTGGCAATTAAAGCCGG
Source organism: uncultured Saprospiraceae bacterium (assembly GCA_964525165.1). GTDB lineage: Bacteria > Bacteroidota > Bacteroidia > Chitinophagales > Saprospiraceae > JAWLFI01. The sequence goes on from CAZGGG010000048.1 coordinate 21,042, forward strand.
ATTGGGAAGTCGCTCATAGAATTTTGAGATTTCTACTTGCTCTTTGTTTTCCTCAATTTCTTCAATGGAATCAGAAACGTCTGCAAATTCTTCAAGCTTTGAATGCAACTCCTCTCTTAATAAATTATTAAGGACATTCGCTCGCTTTGAAATAATAGCAAGGCTTTCGTAGATATTTCCGGTAGACTTTACGAATGCCTTAATGTTTTTAGGATTCGCATTAGGATCGATATCCTGTGCTTTTGACTTAATATCAGCCATCGATTAATGATTTTAGTTCTTCGTTTGAATCAAATTTTATATCTGTAACTTTTTGGAAAAAGTCACTTTCAGGGTAGCGGGTAAGAAAGCGATCTGCAAGTTCAACAGTTTTCTCAAACCTTTCTGCTTTCTTAGAGTATACGCTATTCTTTGCAAGTTTATGTTCTGCTAAAACTTGTTTATAGGCAATGTTTTGGGCGTCTTTGGATTCCGGGTAATCCTGTAATACCATTCCAAAAGACTCAACAGCTGCTCGATATTGTTGCATATCGTAATAAAGTTGTGCTTGAGCAATGGCCTTGATTTCCAGTTTAGACCTTAGTTGATCTATTAAACGGTTGCATTCCTCAACCCTTTCACTTCGTGGAAAGGTGTTGACGAACAATTGAAATTCATCAATGGCAGTAGTAGTGTTGGACTGATCCAATCTAAAGCTCGGAGAGAGCTGATAATTCGAAAAGGCACTCATGAACATCGCTTCTTCTCTATAATCACTATTGCTGAATGTTTCAGAAAAGTTTTTAAAGTAATAAGCTGAGAGAATATACTGCTCC
>CAZGGG010000049.1:0-5654 GCA_964525165.1 uncultured Saprospiraceae bacterium
CAAATCCCACCTAAATGGCAATAGTATTAAAATTCATTTTCTTCATTCCTACTCCTTAATCTAAATAATGAAAGCACTTTTTTGGATCTTTACTTTCCTTCTCTTTTCAATCTTGGCTTGCAGGGATTCTATAGGACCTATTCACTGCGAGCAAAACAACCCCTGTTCGGAAAATGCCTGCTATCCGGAAGATTGCGTTCAAAATACCACACTCTTGGGCATGGATACTTTGTGGTCACTTCCGTTGGGAAACGATCTGTTGAAAGATATTATTCTGGATGAAGACAACATCTATTTGAATATGCTCACCTCCAACTCTTTTAAAGTCTTGAGCATTTCTAAAAAAGGAGAATTCATGTGGGAGTACTCAAATAGCTTATTGGATGCCCTTTCGAGCCTGGCTTTATCAAAAACTAATAATACTTTAATTGGAAAGAAATGGAATGCAATTTTTTCGTTAAATTCAGAAACAGGGAATGAACAGATTTTCCATAAGATGCAGTATTACCCATTCTCAGCATCCGGAATATTAATCGACAATGAATATTATACTACAACTGGACTTCGAAATGAATCTGAGGCTTACTTAATGAAGTCAGATATAAATGACCTTCAAAATTGGGAAACCGTATACACTCTAACAAGAGACCAAGTCGATGGTAGTGGACCTAATATTGAAAGTGTCAATAAATGGACGAATCCTGAAACCGGTGATGAAATATTGGTTTTCCAACACCGAATGGCCTTTCCCAAGCGTATCGACCTGGTCGCCTACAACATGACGGCAGACAGCATCTACTGGTGGCATAAGGATATCGATCCGGAAGGGGATTCAAATTATAAGCAGATTGATATCGTTGATGGTAAAGCTTTTTTCATGGGACTCTGGACTTTATTCTGCTATGATATTGAATCTGGAAAACTCATTTGGGAAAATCGATATTTTGATCAAGATCGTCGTAGTTTTGGACTAGGAGACATGGTATTCACTGAAGATAAAAACACCATGGTCGTCATCTACCACGAGGGCATGATGGCACTCAATACCCAAACCGGACAAGAAATCTGGCACAAAACCGATGATTTATGGAATGTCGGTTCTGAATTAAGTATTTATAAGGATATTGTTTTCTTTACCCATCCCGGCGACGGGGAGTTTCACTCAAACACTTTATGGGCTATTGATGCTCATACGGGAGAAGAATTATGGCGTAAGTCTTCCTTTGACTATAACGTCGGCGGATTTATGGGGCCCGTCGCTATCGACCAAGAAAAAGGAGTCGTCTATACCTATGGGGCGAGGTTGTATGCGATTCAAATTCCGGAGGACTTTTAGAAAGCTGTAGATAAAACCGGAAAAAATGATTAATTTGTATTCTACCAATAAATAAGTCATTTGAAAAATTTCTCCTATATCTATGGGTTTATACTCATCTTGCATCTGACCGCTATCTTGATGGCAGATTTCGATTGGGTGCTTTATGTATCCAAACCAGCTTTGGCCGGGAGTCTGATTATTTACTATTTCCTGCGGATTTTGCGCAAGAAGCCTAAATCCTTCGATTGGACCTTTACCCTGGGACTTTTGTTTTGCCTGGTCGGCGACATCTTACTGATGCTGGAAGATCTGTTTCTGCCGGGTTTGGTGACTTTTCTGGTGGCTCAGCTTTGGTATGCGATATCCTTTTTCCAATCTACGCAGGGAAGAAAAGGATTTGTCATGAAACAAAAATGGCTGGTCATTCCCTTCTTTTTATACGGCTTGGGCATGGTGCTCACCTTAGAGCGTTATGCTCCGGACTTCCTGCCGGCGATCATTGCCTATAGCGTATTTCTGCTCATCATGGCTATGATGGCCATGAATCGATTTCAAGCGGTTCAAGACCAAAGCTTCGCGTATGTGGGCATCGGAGCCACACTCTTTGTGATTTCAGACAGCATCCTCGCACTCGACAAATTTGCCAATGAAATTCCGTACGCCCGATTCTCGATTATGCTTACCTATGGATTAGCCCTATACCTGATGACTTACGGGATGGCTCAATTTAGAACGAAAGGCTGATAGAGGGCTTTCATTTGTCGTTGAAAAACAGTATATTTGCAGGAGATTTCTAAAGAGGGAGCTAAAATTGTTCCCTTTTTTTATTGGATATTATGAAGGTTGACGAAAGAATAGCGGATTGGTTAGAGGAGAAGTTTCTGGAGCCTGAATTTGAAAGTTGTTTTCTGATCGAGGTCAAAGAAAGCCAGTCCGGAAGAAAGCTGGAAGTGTATGTAGACTGCGATGAGGGTGTGAATTTTGATACCTGTCGCCTACTGAGCCGATATTTGGAAGATAAATTGGAAACCTCCAATACGGTACGTGACAACTATATTTTGGAAGTATCCTCACCGGGCGCCACCAGACCGCTGGTGTTGCTCCGACAATATCCAAAGCATATTGGACGAAAACTAAAAGTGAAACTGAATACCGGTGAAGAACTGGAAGGTGTGCTCACAGAAGTGTCTGATACGCACATTTTGCTTGAACGAAGAATTAAAGAGAAACAAGGAAAGAAAAAGATCAATAAGAAAATAGAGTCAGAGATTGAGTTTAATGCAATCGAAAGCTCCAAAGTTAAATTATCATTTTAAAGAGAAGATGAAATGAATCTGGTCGATACTTTTGCGGAATTCAAGGCGGGTAAAAACATAGACCGCCCCACCATGGTGCGTGTTTTAGAAGATGTTTTCCGTACACTGATAAAAAAGAAATACGGGTCTGATGATAACTTTGACATTATCGTCAATGATAGCAAGGGAGACCTTGAAATGTGGCGCGTACGAGCCATTGTGCCGGATGGGGAAGTGACGGACGAGAACAGTCAGATTTCTATCAGCGAGGCTCAGTCCATTGAAGAGGACTATGAAGTGGGAGAAGAGTGTTATGAGGAGTTATCTTTAGCCGACTTTGGCCGAAGATCCATCATGGCTGCCCGACAAACACTCATATCCAGAATCATGGAACTGGAAAAAGACGAAGTGGTCAAGCGATACTCTGACAGAATTGGAGATATCGTTGTAGGTGAAGTGCATCAGATCTTAAAAAGAGAAATACTCATCCTGGATGATGCCACCGGCAATGAATTGGTACTTCCTCGAAATGAAATGATCAAAGGTGATTTTTTCCGTAAGGGAGATATGGTCAGAGGCGTCATCACCGATGTACAAATGAGAAACAACAACCCAAGTGTCATCGTGAGCCGAACAGCACCGATGTTCCTCGAAAAATTAATGGAACAAGAAGTGCCTGAAATTGAAGATGGCTTGATTACCATCAAAAAGATTGTCAGAATACCGGGTGAAAGAGCCAAGGTAGCTGTCGAGTCCTACGATGACCGAATCGATCCAGTTGGCGCTTGCGTGGGTATGAAGGGTTCCAGAATTCACGGAATCGTCAGAGAATTGAGAAACGAGAATATTGATATCGTCAATTACACCAATAACATTATTCTCTACATCCAAAGATCTCTGACACCTGCGAAAGTTTCCCGTATAGAACTGGATGAAGAAAAACAGCATGCACGGGTATATCTCGATCAGGATCAGGTGTCCCTGGCCATTGGAAAAGGAGGATCGAATATCCGCCTGGCAAGCCAGTTGACAGGATACGAAATAGATGTCTTCAGAGACGATATTACTGAAACAGTAGAAGATGTCGATCTGGACGAATTTACTGATGAGATTGAAGAGTGGATCATTGAAGAATTAAAAGGAATTGGGTGCGATACAGCACGCTCGGTTCTGGCTTTGACAAAGGAGGAACTTTTAAGACGTACCGATCTGGAAGATGAAACGATCGATGATGTATTGAAAGTGTTACTGTCTGAATTTGAAGAAGACGAACTATAATCAATATCTTCGCACTGAATAGCGACGGTCGGAGAGCTAATAATTAGAGGAGAAAAACAACGAATGAGCAAACGCTTAATTAAAATAGCTAAGGAACTAAATGTTGGGACAGCCACCATTGTCGAATTCTTGAATGAAAACGGATTCGAGATTGATAATCGTCCGACAGCTAAGGTTACAGATGAAATGTACACCGAACTCTTAAATGAGTTCCAAAGCTCTATTTCTGTCAAAGAGAAAGCTGATCAACTGAAGATTGGCCATCAGAAACAAACCCAAAAAGAGGAAGAAGAAGCCTCTAAAAAGCCGGAACCTCCTGCCCCGGAACCTACACCGGAACCCGAAGAGAAAGCGGAGGACTCTGCACCGGAACCTACGCCTGAAGCAGATACGAAGCAAGAAGAGACCGCTGCTGAAGAAGCCTCAGATGACGGTAAAGAAGATAAAGAATCCGGTAGTCGATCTACTGGCATCACCGGTCCTAAAGTAGTCGGTAAAATCGACCTCGACGCCGACAAAAAGAAACGCGAAGCTGCTGCGAAAAAGAAGGCAGAGGAAAAAGCTGCTGCTCAAAAGAAAGAAGAGGAAGCTAAAGCGGCCGCTCAAAAGAAAGCTGAAGAAGAGGCTGCCACAAGCAAAAAAGAGGAGGAAGCTAAAGCCGCTGCCCCGGAGGAAAGTCCAAAAGCAGCCGAGGCAGACCAGCCCTCTGAAGAAGGAGAAAAAGAGGCTCCCAAAGAGACTATTAAAGCCAATGCTCCTCAGTTGAAAGGGCTGAAAATTCAGGGTAAGATAGACCTGAAAAAATTCGAGAAGAAAAAGAAGAAAAAAGAAGAGCCTGCGACTAAGGATGATAAAGATAGTTCCGGTAAACGGAAACGTCGCAGAAGAAAAGTCGTCAACTTTAAGAAAGATAACAATCGCAATAAGAAGGGCGGCAAGAAAACAAAAGGCAAAGAGGAGCCTCAAGAGGTATCTCAAAAAGAGATCGAAGAAAAAATCAAGGCTACCATGGCTCGGATTTCCGGAGGTGGAAAATCGAAGCGCCAAAAAATCAGAAGAGATAGTCGCGAAAAGCAACGCGAGAAGCAGGAGATGGAACAGCAAATGCAAGCTGAGACGGATAATAAACTCGAAGTCACGGAATTTATTACCGTATCGGATCTTGCGAGCTTGATGGATGTTTCGCCCACAGAAGTCATTATGACTTGTATGAATCTGGGAGTGATCGTATCTATCAACCAAAGGTTGGATGCAGAAATCATTGAGCTACTCGGAGAGGAGTTTGGCTATGAAATAGAATTTATTTCTGCGGAAGAGTCCACAGATGAGGAAGATATCTTCGAAGATGATCCTGAAAATCTGGAAGGGGAAGGCATTGAGATCGGACCTAAGGATGGCGAGCGGAATCTGATCCTGCCGCTGGCACCGGTGGCGGTGGCCCGGTCAATGCAGGAGATCAATGAACGCCGGCTGGCGATTTATGAGCGCTACGGGATTCGGAACCGGGAATTGTCGGAAAGTTTGGTGTTAAGCCGGAAGAAATTGGACGCGACCGAAACGTATTTAGAAAATAAACAGTGGCAAAAAGCGATTGGGAGTGCGCGCGAAGCTTGGGGAATTTTGGCGAAAGGATATCCGGCGATGTTGAAATTGGGTCGGGAAGCGGTGTTGTCGGTAGTCATCCTGATGGCGTTGTTGGCTCCAACAGCGGTATTTTTAGAAAAATTGATTTTAGGCGGGAAGCATATTTTGGCCCGGTTAGG
>CAZGGG010000049.1:5664-12604 GCA_964525165.1 uncultured Saprospiraceae bacterium
CTGTGATGGGTCACGTGGATCATGGTAAGACTTCATTGCTGGATTATATACGGGAAGCAAATGTGGCTTCCGGTGAGGCAGGGGGTATCACCCAGCACATCGGTGCCTATGAAATTACGGCGGCCAATGGCAAGAAAGTTACCTTCCTGGATACTCCTGGTCACGAAGCCTTTACGGCTATGCGTGCCAGAGGTGCGAAGGTTACGGATGTGGCCATTATCATCGTAGCTGCGGACGATAGAATCATGCCTCAGACCAAAGAGGCTATATCTCACGCTGAGGCAGCCGGTGTTCCTATGGTATTTGCCATCAACAAGATTGATAAACCCGGCGCTGATCCTGAAAGGATTAAGAATGAATTGGCGCAAATGAACTATCTCGTAGAGGATTGGGGAGGTAAATACCAATCGCAAGATATTTCAGCTAAAACCGGAGAAGGAATAGAAGAGCTTCTAGAAAAAATACTTTTGGAGGCAGAAGTACTCGAACTTAAAGCTAATCCAAACAGAGAGGCCGTAGGTGCGGTACTGGAAGCTTCACTGGATAAAGGTCGCGGATATGTGACCAAAGTATTGATTCAAACAGGTACACTCAATATCGGTGACCCTGTGGTTTCAGGTGAGCATTCCGGTAAAGTGAAGGCAATGTATAACGAAAGAGGCGAACGCATTAAAAAAGCTGGACCTTCTCAGCCTGTATTAGTATTAGGACTCAGCGGCGCTCCTCAAGCCGGTGAAAGATTTAAAGAAACTGAAACAGAACAGGACGCTCGATCTATTGCGACTAAACGGTCTCAGATCATGCGCGAGCAGAATACCAGAGCTTCGAAACGTATCAGTTTGGATGAAATCGGACGTCGTTTGGCTTTGGGAACCTTTAAGGAGTTGAACTTGATCGTAAAAGGTGATGTGGATGGTTCCATTGAAGCCTTATCCGACTCATTGATCAAGCTATCTCAGGAAACCGTTCAGGTCAACGTCATCCACAAAGCAGTGGGTCAGATCATTGAATCTGATATCCTATTGGCCTCTGCTTCTGATGCGATTGTCATAGGTTTCCAGGTGCGTCCATCATTAGGCGCTCGGAAATTAGCCGAAACAGAAGGCGTTGAGGTGAAAACGTATTCGATTATCTATGAGGCCATTGAGGAAGTAAAAGCTGCTATCGAAGGGATGCTTGAGCCGACCAAAGAAGAAAAAATCACTTGCCAGGTGGAAGTCCGCGAGGTCTTTAAGATCAGTAAAGTGGGTACTATCGCAGGTTGTTTTGTTCAGGAAGGTAAAATCACTAGAAATACACATGTCCGCGTAATCAGAGACGGAATCGTCATCTATCCTACAAAAGAAGGAGTGGTGGGAGAAATTGACTCTTTGAAACGCTACAAGGATGATGTGAAAGAGGTGAAAAATGGAATGGAATGTGGTCTTTCTGTTAAGAACTTTAATGATATTAAAGTGGGCGATATGATCGAAGGTTACGAAGTAATCGAGATCAAACAAACTTTAGAATAGAAGGCCCTCAAATTCCTTTCAGAAGAGCGCGATTTGTATGTCGGTTTCTCATCAACTAGCGGCTTTCCTTTTGGAAAAAGCCCATGAATACAATCAACCAGAATTCATTCTGGAAGATCCGATATCACTACCACATCGCTTTTCTGATCCCAGAGATATTGAAATCATAAGCTTTTGGGTGGCCATGCTGGCCTGGGGCCAACGAAAAACAATCATTAATAAAGGGGAGGAATTGATTCGCCTGATGGATGGAGCCCCCTACGATTTCATTTATCACCATACAGAAGAGGATAGAAAGCGATTTCTTGATTTCAAACATCGTACCTTCCAGGCTACAGATACACTATATTTCCTGAGCTTTTTGCAAGAGCATTACCATCAATCACTAAGCCTGGAAGATGCTTTTATCCCTTTCGGCAAATCAGATTCAAATTTCACCATTAAGGAGTCACTGACTCACTTTCACAACACCTTTTTCCAACTCCCCTACGCTCCCAGAAGGACACAAAAACATGTGGCCACACCTGCCAGAAATTCCAGTTGTAAGCGGCTCAATATGTTTTTAAGATGGATGGTGCGTAAAGACGACAAAGGGGTAGATTTTGGGCTCTGGGATAAAATAAAACCAGAGCAATTGCACATCCCCCTCGATGTCCATGTAGAAAAAATAGCGCGGAAATATCAACTCCTTCGGAGAAAAAGCAGAGATTGGAAGGCTGTCGAAGAGCTGACCAATGCTGCACGTCAAATACATCCGGAGGATCCGGCACTTCTTGATTACGCCTTGTTTGGTATCAGCGTCTATGGCTAAGCTACTTTCTTGCTCTTCTGTCGCCATACCATGATGAAAAATAGCATTAGCCCTATGAACATGATGAAGACCCAAAGACCTTTACCGGCCTCCGGTCCCTGCCACTGTTCGTTTGACCCGTGTATCACAAAGGCCGCCCAATAAAACGGGTGAGCCATATTGATGTCTCTGCAGTGAGCTATATAATCTAACTTGCTTGCTTGAAGGGCCGCTGATTTACTCATTCCACCGAACCAATTTTTATAGAATGAACGCATAATAGGCACAGAAGACCAATCATTGACAGGCCATTGGGTACTGATCACGCTTTTAGTACCGCTTAAACTGAAGGCTCTCGTCAAACTCGCACTCCCCTCCCCGCGCTCAAGTACTCCTGAAGAAGTCTCACAAGCACTTAAGGTGATTAATTGAGCCGGTAAGTGTTGTACGGCAATCTCGTGCATATAGAGGTCATGGTCACTATTCAAAGCGGATAGGTTGAGCTTGCTACCTCGAAGATTATTCTTTTCAGCTATGGCATGCCCTATAAAGTGCGTCACTGCAGAGGATTGGAAAACCTCCAAAGCCTTTTCCTTGCCTATTTCATCTTCAGAGATAAGTTGCACAGACTGTTGTAAGTCATCTATAATCGCTTGCGCCTCTGCCTCTCCAAATAAAAGTGGCTGTATTTGTGTTCCGGATGTAGCTTTTTGTTGTTCCTCTTTTCTATGATATCGAGGATAAATAATACTGAAATCCCCATCTATCATCGGCACCTGTTCACTATACCGCCATAATGTAGCTGATAATGCATATTGTATTTGATGCCCTTTCAGTAAATAAGGCAGCTTTCTCCAATCTCGACTCAAAATATGATGATCACTATTCAATATGGTTTCAAAAGACAGATTTTGAAATTTTCCATGCGGACATATAATTAACTGCTTCGGAAGCTTGCCCAACGGTTGAATCAACTTCTTATATAAATGCTCGGAAAGAGCAATGAAGGAGTCTATGTTCGTTTCCGGATTCGCGGTATAGCGCAAATACCGATCTAAACGCTTTTCCATATCCAAAATCTTCTCTGTATGGATGGAGGCAGATTGATGATCTATCGTCAATAGATAGATGTTCTGCTGTGTTAGCATGTAATGAATCATCATCTCATCTGAGTCCAAAGAAGTTTGCACATCCTTGAGTGTTATCTGTTCCTGCCCCATCCAAGGATTGATTGATTGTTTCCGTTGATCCAGATTTCTATGAATGCTATCCTTTATCCTTTTATGAATCGAGAGCAAACTATCTGTAAGCACCCTTCTCCGCTCCTTAGAAATGGCAGGGTTTTTCATTTCCTGCTCCAGGTAAGAACGTAATATCATCCATTTCTCAGAAGCGTTTTCATACGTTTGGATGGAGGTTGGAAATGAGGAACTACGCCTCCCTAAAATATAACTGGCTATTAAAGTACTTGAGGCATCTTCAAAAGTCTCAAATACATACGCTACATCAGGCTTATCATTTGTCAAAAGCTCCAGATCAATCTTTAACTCAGCGAGAGCAGTGATCATTTCCCTAATCCGAAAGCCCGATTGGTAGCTATATTCATACTTATTGAATTGATTAATGATCGATTCAGCCTGTTTGATATTTGCTTTAATCCTACTTTTCCACTCTTTGTCACTCCCTTCCAGGTAGAACTGCAGACCTATAGCCGACTTTTTCAAAAGAATATCCAAAACCGAAAAGTTATCATAATAAAAGACGGGTTCCGTATCTGAGCTGAATTCTTCTAAAGCTCTTTCAAAGTATTGCAGTGCGATCGATGGGTTCTTGGATTTGTGAGCAATCAAACCCTCCAGGTAACTTACATAAGCAGTACCAAAATGATTATTTCCATATACTTGGTTCGTAAGCTTCCTGTGCATCTGATTGGCTTTATGGGCCTCATCCAGTTGTCCTAATTCTAATAGGAGTTTTGCCTGATAAGAATAGGCGAGCACAGCAATAGACATTTTGTTAGGATCTTTCCGGAAGGGTTTCAAGAATGAAATACTTTCCTGAATGAAGGGTAATGCCTTTTCATATTTCTGAATACTGATTAAATCCGCTCCCACTTCCAGAATTTGTTCAGCAAAATCTAATGAGTCCCAATAGCTTCTTACTTCCAATGAAGCTAGAATATCTTCATGTATGCTCAAGCCCTGATCTGGCTTTCCGGATAGTATGAGGCAAGAGGCCATGCTCGAATAAGCATCAACGGATAAATAATCTTGTGCGCCATAAAGAGAGTCGTAGAGATTTTTGGCGCGATAAAATCTAGCATAAGCGAGCTCATAGTCTTGCAACTTGAATGCTATATTGCCCAAATTGAAATACAAGACGGCAATATTATGCAGTCGGTCTGGTTTCTGCTGTTCAAAGTATTGTAAGGCATCTTCAAAATAGCCGGTTGCTTCTTGATAGAAACCCAGATGGCTTTGAATAGTGCCCGTGGACATAATAATGGAATATCTGAGGTCTTCATTCAATTCACTCGTATCGTCCAATAAAGAATTAGCCATGCTTATGTATTGAGCAGCTTTCAGGTATTCCCTCTTGCCCAAATATATTTTGCTGATGTTGTCATATATCCCCACCAATAAAGTAGTAGTGGCCAGGTCTTGAGGAGTCAAATATTCTGTGGCCCTTATAAAGTAGGATAAAGCTTGATCGTAATCTTGTGCTGTTTGTAATGCTGCTAACACTCCGCGCACATTCAAAAAATACCCTTGCAATCGTCTTGAATGATGACCCAAAGCAAAATCGGAATTATGAAGTTGATCCGATTGAGTCATCGCTTTCTCTATTTCACCACGGCGTCTTAAAATATCAATGGTATACACCTGAACCCTCTCCCTTTCTTTTTTACCGAGCTCAAGCTTTTTAATCTTCTGAATCCATTCAGTCCCCCTTTCTGTTTCATTCATGATTAGGAAGAATTCGACTGAATCGAGTATCTCATTTGCCGTAAGGCTATTGAAGATATCTTTCTGCCCATAACTCACAGAAGAAGAGCACCCCCATCCCAGCAGGAACAGGAGCCTTAAGAATGATGCAAGATTCCAGGTCTTATTTCGAAAGAAATTTTTTTGGCTATGTCCTTTCATCCTCTCTAATTGAACCAGCGGAATATCGGTGACTCTACCTTTTTCTCCAACGATTGGGCATCTTCATGGTAAGGATGATCAGGATCTTTCAATATAATGTCCAGTTTTTGATGAAAGGAGGCTAAATCAACTGAGCCCAAAGCAATCAATAACTCAATCCAATCTCTGTTATATTGATCTGCCAAATTGCCGGTATCCAATTGAGATTCAGCTAACTGACGAGCTTCATCGAAAGCTCCGGACTGTATATAGGAATAAATCAACAGGTACACCTCTTGACGGTCCGGCTGTTGATCTGAAGCCATCTTAGGTTCAAGGCGTGCAATAACATCTTCATAGGCTCCGGTCATGTAATTTTGCATGGAGGTCAGACGATCCTCGGCTATGCTGTTGTCTCCCGACCTCTGGCCGGAACTTAAGGCATACTCCTTATAATGCGAGAGTATTCGTTGTTTATCATAAGTGTAATCAGCCCAAAAAGAAAGCCCGAAGCCCAAAAGTATGACAATGCCGGCTGCCACTTTCCATAAACGAAAGATGAGAGCGGTATTGTGGTTATGCTTAGAAGCTAAATTTTGAAATTGATGATTCTTTTTTAAGTATTGGTAAGCTAGTGTCTCCGCTGCCAGATGGGCCGTGGTATGTTGCTCTAATGCCTCCCTCAATGCCGGGTTTGTCGCTAACTCTTGCTCAAAGGCCTTTGCTTCCTCCTCTGAAAGTTCAGCTGCTAAATACGCCTCGATTCTTTGATATTCCTTGTCCATATCTTAAGGTTGTAGCAATTTCTTGATGGATTGATCATTTTTAATGATTCGAATCAAAACTTGAAGACATTGATGTTTCTTTTTACGAGTGTAGCCCTCACTTTTATGCCCCAAACTGCCGGCAATCTCCCTCATGGAATAATTTAAACTCCACATAGAAAGCAATCTCTGACAGATTTGCCCTAGTTCTGACAGCTTCTCTTGTAAGGCTTCCAGCCGCTCAGAATAAATCATAAACTGCTCAGGATTCTCAGATGTAATGGTTTCCGGGTCATGTTTCTGCACATAATTATGTTGAAGTTGTTGCCTTTTCAGATGGTTTAACCAAATATGTTTTCCTATAGAAATTAGGTAGGTAGACAACTGACTGTTGCCCTTGAAACGACCCGATTGCACGTTCACGACGGTCTGTAAGATGGCATCTTGAAAGTAATCCTCTAGTTCATTTTTGGGTGCTCCCAGGCGTTGGAGGCTTCTGAAGAACGCTTCTTTATAAGACGGATGCTGATAGATTAAGTCTATTGCTTGGTGGACACGGGCACCCCCTTGTTGAATAAGATTCAGGACATCTCTTTCGATTTGTTTCATTTCCTTTCAATGCTCCAAAAAATTAGCGCTTTTTCATTCCACAGCAGGCTATAGTTGTCTGCGAAAATGAGCACCTCTTAAATATACACTGAAAGTTATTCTTCAAAGCTGCTTGCCGCCAGGAAGATAAAAACAGCAGAC
>CAZGGG010000049.1:12614-14218 GCA_964525165.1 uncultured Saprospiraceae bacterium
TGTTGTGCCTCTAATTGTTCGATTCGTTTACTTAATTGATCAATATGATCAGCTTGTTCCTGAATGGCCTTTATCAATACCGGCACTAATTCCGTGTACTTTAGACTGTGCATATTTTCGGGTGTCACTTGGTTCGGATCTCTTTCAGTGTCGTAGGTCGCCGATGCCTCTTCCACCAAGACTATTTCCGGAATCACTTCCTTAACCTCTTGTGCGATTAATCCCAGGTTGACTGCCTCTGCATCTGTCCCGATTAAATTATATTGAACAGGGTTCAGTTTCTTAATCGCCTCCAATCCGTATTCCAAAACTTTAATATTTTCTTTGATTCTTCTGTCTGAAGCTACATTAGGCGGATTGAGTAAATAAGCATTTCTCCATCTGAAGCCTGCTGCGCCCAAATCATATTGGTTGGGACTAAAGGGCTCAAAGTTTGCATTTGTCAGAATAGCTGAGTTCCCATCCCGTTGGATGGCAATCCCATTAGAAAGGTCGATATATCCCGATTGCGTTTGGATGCTACCATCCACATTTAGCTTACTATTATTCGATGCAACACCGATCCCCACATTTCCATTTGTGCCAATATAAATAGAGGGATCAGAGAATTTACCGATCTCGATTTTACTGGAAATGGAGCCAATGATTGTTTTGGGGTCATTCCCACCGATATTCGATCCCCCCAAGACCAAGTTCCAAGAAGGCCCTGTCATACTCATATAGCGTAGGGCATTACTTGTAGTATTTACCTGCACCGGGAAGAAAGGATTTCCGAAACGGACATATCCGGTATTCATGGACAGATCTAATAGCTCGCTCGGTTGATTGGTATTGATACCTACGTTACCCTGATCGAAATAGATATCAGATGCCGTTTCACTCCATGGCGTTTCCCCAACGCCAGGAGCCAGCTTATCCGCTGTCACCGCTTGATGGGCAATTTTGTCCGTAGTGATGGCCTGATTCCCGATTTTATTGGTGGAAACAGCAAGATCACTAATTTTTATGCCTGTCACCGCCCCATTATCAATTTTGGAAGTGGTGACGGCAAAGATCCCAAGCTTGGAAGAAGTTACCCCAAAATCATCAATCTTGTCTGTCGTGATCGCTTGATTGGCAATTTTTTCAGTAGTGACCGCCTGATTAAGGATTTTATCTGAAGAGATGGATTCAGGACCTATTTTACTCATGGTAACAGCTCCATTAGCAATCTTAGAATTTGTAACGGACAACAAAGCAATTTTGTCTCCTGTGACATTGCCATTGGCAATCTTTTGGGCCGTAATAGCTCCATTGGTAATTTTTGCATCAGTCACAGCGCCATCTGCTATTTTAAACTCTGTAACCGCACCATCCGCAATTTTACCTTCTGTCACAGCAAATTGATTGATTTTTGATTCTGTCACACTGAAGGTCGCTAATTTATTGGATGTTACCGCTTCTACAGCAATAGTGGGATCTGGGTAATTGCCTGTGAGATCCCCTCCGGCCGCAACGTTGATAGGTCCGGCCGGACCTTGCGGACCTTCAGGACCCTGGGGACCTTGTGGCCCTACTTCTCCTTGAGGACCTTGTGGTCCTACTTCCCCCTGAGGACCTTGTGG
>CAZGGG010000049.1:14318-20406 GCA_964525165.1 uncultured Saprospiraceae bacterium
CCTTGAGGACCTTGCGGCCCTACCTCTCCTTGAGGACCTCGAATCTGCCCTACAGAAACCCACGTCTGGCCATCCCAAACATAACCTTCTCCATCGCTAGAGATGATATACATATCTCCGATCTCCCCCGAATAATTTTGAGGTAATTGATTCGCATCGGGTAATGAGCCCACAATTCTCACACCGGTGCCAGCGGGGCCCTGAGGACCTTGAGGGCCTGCTTCACCTCTGGGACCCTGTGGTCCGGGTTCTCCTTTTGGCCCTTGAGGGCCACTGGGGCCTGGTTCTGCTGTTCGCAGTGCATACATCGCGTAGGGAACACTCAACACTTCCGTGGTTCCCTCAATGGTAAAATTATTTCCACCCTCAGGATCCACAAATGTCTTGATAAAATAAGTATCCTCAGACCAGTCAATATCTTCCAATGCGCCAATGGGATTCAATCCATCCCCGATCACCGTCGTCAAAAGACCATTGGCATTCGTGCGTAACGCATGTGTTTCTTCGTACTGAACAGGTCCGGAACTATGTCCTTTGACGATTTGGATCAAAAGACGAATGTTTTGATCAGAAATGATGGATTGATCTGCGTCTCTTAAAACAGCCTGATAACTCATTCTCGCCTCAGTTTGAGCGAAGCCGGCCGTGAATAATAAGAATAAGGCGGATATGGTATAGATTAATTTTTTCATTGTTTAATGGTTTTATGCTTTTACGATTTGGAAAGTGAATTTTTCAGATGGATGGATGAATACCTGAAGCACATAGAGGCCCGGCAGTAACTGATGAACAGGAATAGACATACTGCTTCCCTCGAGCATGCCTTCCAGCTGAAGTTGCCCGTTTATATGGAATAGTTGATAAGTCATGTTGTGCCCTCCCGCAGCCTCTATCTCTACATTGAGAAATTCTTCAACCGGGTTGGGATACACGGACATCTGAATATCGCTTCCCATTTGCACCATAGTGTTGACTTTTTGTAAGTGTGTCTGTTGCACCCCAGGTAAGAGATCGATCATAGATTGCCCGATTGGCTCATAGAATATTTGTCCAATGGATACACTTATGCTTCCTTCCTGCCGGTTGAGATCTCCACCCGCAGGCACAATGGCCGTCTGAGAGATTGCATAGAATGAACAACTGGAAAAAAGCCAGAAGAGTAAGATTTTTTGTTTCATTTCATTTGTATTTTTTGGTGAATGATCAACTCTTAGTCAATTGAAATGAAAAAACGTTACCCCCTCTTTTGAAAAAATTTTAAAATTTATAATGTACCATCTGCGTATGAATCAATGAACCGCACATGATTAATGAACTATGCCTGCACATTCGCATTTAGATTGCTACATTTGATTTTCAACTTCCAAGCTATGAATACGGACAAAAAAGCTTTTTTAATCATCTTAGATGGCTGGGGTATTGGACAGCGAAAAGAAGCAGATGCTATTTTAAATGCGCAGACCCCCTTCTTTGATCAGCTGATGCAAACTGCTCCCCATGCCACCTTAACTACCTATGGTGAAGAAGTAGGTTTACCTGATGGTCAGATGGGAAACTCAGAAGTGGGTCACTTAAATATTGGTGCAGGCCGGATTGTCAATCAGGACTTGGTGAAGATCAATAAAGCATTCAGAGATGGTTCTTTTTTTAATCATCCGGTATGGCAGGATTTAATCGCTTCCGCAAAAGCAGGTCATCGCAAGATTCATTTAATGGGGCTTGCATCCGACGGAGGCGTACATGCACATATTGATCATTTGATTCAGATGATGGACTACTTGGGAAAGCAAGAGCCTGACCTTTCTTGTTATGTGCATGCATTCACAGATGGGAGAGATACCGACCCCAAAAGTGGCCTCGCATTCATAGAACGTATCATTCAGAAAGCTTCCGCATTTGATCATGTGGCACTAGCCAGCGTAATCGGACGATATTATTCCATGGATAGAGACCAAAGATGGGAAAGGATTCAAAAGGCATATGATTTACTGACCCAAGGAGTGGGAGAGCCTTCCAATAGTATCACACAAACGATTCAATCGCGATATGCGGCCGGAGAAACAGATGAGTTCTTACTGCCCATTTGGAATGCTGATGTGCCTAAAGAAGAGGGAACAATTCAGGAGGGGGATGTGGTACTCTTTTTCAACTTCAGAACCGATCGGCCTCGTCAAATTACACGTGCGCTGACGCAAGAATCCTTCCCTGAGGCCCAGATGAGTCCATTAACACTTGATTACTACACGATGACCCGTTATGATGAATCCTTTAAGGGTCTCCATGTCATCTTTGAAAAAGATAATCTAATCAACACCATTGGTGAAGTACTAGCCAAAGAAGGAAAAACACAGGTCAGAATCGCAGAAACAGAAAAATACCCACACGTCACTTTCTTTTTTTCGGGAGGAAGGGAAACACCCTTTGACGGTGAAAGCAGAATACTTGTGAATTCACCTAAAGTAGCCACTTATGATCTACAGCCGGAAATGAGTGCGTTTGAGGTGAGCCGTTCTATCAATGAGAGAATGAAAGAAGAACAGCCGGATTTTATCTGTCTGAACTATGCCAACGCCGATATGGTGGGCCATACCGGTGTATTTGAAGCGGCAGTAAATGCAGCTGAAGCGGTAGATCAATGTCTGGCCACTAATGTTGAAACAGGTCTAAAATTAGGGTATGATTTCATCATTATTGCCGATCATGGCAACTCTGATTGTTTGATAAACGAAGATGGAAGTCCCAACACAGCTCATACGATGAACCCTGTTCCTATCATCTATGTCTCAAGTCATCCATCATCTCAAAAAATCCAAAATGGGATTTTAGCGGATGTCGCGCCCACTATATTATCATTGATGGGTATTGCCCCTCCGCCTGAAATGACGGGTAAAAATTTGATCGCATGAAGCAAGCTATAATTCTAATAGGTGTTTTAGGACTCATAAGCTCATGTGGGGCGCCCGAAAATACTGAAGTCTCTGCGTCTTCGGGCTATTGGGAGCAATATTTTGCGGAAGCATTTCAAGATTTAGCTTCTTACAAAGCCGGCACTAAGAAAGTGACACTTGATGGAAAGATGGAAGAGCATTCTATCGAGTTAGATAGTGCTGCGTGGGCTCAAGAGCTTAGTTTCTTCACAAAAAACAATATGGACAAACCTTCATGGCAAGGATGGTTTACTATAGATAGCACGACCATCCAGGACACGCTGATCATACAATACGAAAGACTAAAAGATAAGATTCCTGTTCAGCATGCCCTTATCAAAAAGTTGAATGGTCAAGTGATCTATTATGAACGTTTCCTGGAGCGTTCGAATCCGATCAGCGGCCTGCAAAGACGCCTTATTTTTGAATACCCCTATAGAGTTGAAATTGATAACAAAGAGCAATTACTTTTTCTTTCAGACCACCATTTGAATATCGTCTACGAATGGGATTGACATCTATCATTTTTATACGTAGCTTTCGTTAAAATGCTATGAAACTTTTAAAGCTGCTTATTTTCATATTGATGAGTGTCGTCGGATTTTTTGGTGTACTTATGCTGTTAGGTCCCAAAGGCGAGTCTTTTGAAAGGAGTATCATTGTGCAGGCCCCTTCTCAACAAGTATTTGAGTATATCAATTCTCTGCAAGACCTTTCTAAATGGAATCCTTGGTCGGAGATGGATCCGGATATGAAAAAGAACTATGTGGGGGAAGAAGGCGCCATCGGTTCGAGTTATCATTGGGAAAGCGACCATCCCGACGTAGGGACAGGCAAGCAAACGCTAATGGAGATTATACCGAACAAAGAAATTTCTACCCTTTTACAATTCACTGCGCCTTTCGAGTCTGAAAGTACCTCAAAAATTGAATTGAAACCTTTAGAAGGGGATCGAACAGAGGTTAGCTGGAGTTTACAAACGAACTTTCCGCTCTTGCAAAGACCCATCTTCTTGTTTATGGATATCGAATCAGAAGTGGGCGCCAATTATGAAAAAGGTCTGGCCTCTTTACGAAAATTAATTGAGCGAGCGTCAGAAAATGCTGCCGTTATTGAAACGACCACCTTTGAAGAAACGCTCTTCCTTGTTCAAAAGGGATTTACGAGTATGGAGGAGTTTGATACCTATTTTACCCAAACCAGTGAAAACGTTACTCAATTAACAGAAGAATTCGGAATAGAAACGAGCGGTTCCCTATATGCTTTCTATTATAGTTGGGATACACTAGCACAAAAAAGTGAATTGGCTATTGGTTTTGCAATCAATGAGTTGCCATCACTACCAGAAGCTTTAGATACGATAAGGATCCCCCGACATAATGCGTTTCTTTCTACGCATATTGGGGACTATTCGGCAATCGAAGACGTGCATGTTGCCATCAATCTCCATGCCGACCAAAGGAATATAGCGCTAGAAATGCCCGCTATCGAACACTATGTCGTCGATCATAGAACAGAGGAGGACTCGACCCGATGGCTTACTGAAATTATTTATTTAACCAAACCATAAAAAATGAGTACAAAAAATAAGTACCAGTCCGTATTAGAACTAGGTGAATCCTTTGGCATTAAAGATGGATATGTCGAAGAAAAAGACCTAGTTTTACACATAGGAGGAACGGCAGAAAATCAATACCAAAAAGACAGACTTTGGGACGAAATCAAACGCATTGGCGGAGAGCAACCTACCGATATTCAGGCAGATATAAAGGTTGAAAATACAGATGTATACGCCGTACATACAGTAAAATCAGGTGAATCTCTTAGTAAGATTGCCAAGCATTATTATGGCGATGCTATGAAGTATCCTCAGATATTTGAAGCGAATCGTGATCAGTTGAAAAATCCTGATGTGATTCATCCTGATCAGAAACTTAAGATTCCTAACCTGAGTTAGAAGCTATCGAAAAGCAATCATTCTATTGGAATGATTAGATAAAAAAAGCAGACTTATTGTCTGCTTTTTTTATTCAATAATATTCATCCGAAGAATGAGGATACGAGCAGCTCGCTTTATATGAGCGAAAGGTCACTTAAGTGCTGCGAACCACAAATTAACCCTCTAAGAAGTCTACTTTACCATTATCCATATCATAGACTGCACCGACAATCTTAATCGCTCCGGCCTCTTCCATTTCTTTAAGAATAGGACTATGTGTACGAATCTGCTCCATAGTATTCCTGACATTGCTCTCGCACACCATATGCACGAATTCAGGGTTAGATGAAGATCGATCTCCTTCATAAGTCACAGATTCCACTGCCGGGCGAATTTTGGACAGCATAGGCGTTATATTCCCAAGTTTCACATCATCTACAGCTGCTTTTACAGCTCCACAATGCTCATGCCCCATCACCAGAATAAGTTTTGATCCTGAGACTTTGCAAGCAAATTCCATACTCCCCAGAATATCTTCATTGACGAAATTACCAGCTACTCTTGCTACGAAAATATCGCCTATTCCCCGATCGAATACATCTTCAACCGGTACTCGACTATCAACACAGGATAGAACGATTGCTTTAGGATACTGACCATGGGTGCTTTTCCTTACCTGTTCAGAATGGTTTCGAGCTGTAAGATCATTATTCATAAAGCGCTCGTTCCCTTCTCTAAATAATTGTATGACCCTTTCAGGCGTCAAGGCTTCCTGCTCTTCCTTCGTCATAACATGTTCAACGAGTCCTTCCATTTCTTCAATATTATCTTTATCAGAGTCATCCGTCACACCCTGACTGGTAGCTGCCATAAGTACAGAAAAAGCTGTGGATTGCATTCGTTTCATAAGGTTTGAATTTACTTTACAATATAGTTTATGCTTTCAGTTTGGTGGTGAAATCTAATTAAAATGTAACATGAAATGGAAAAAGATGGTTAAAAGTCTGCATTAATGCCTTTTACTTGCACTCAAATGTCTCTCCTGAAGGAATACCTGGAGTGTTGGATGGGTTTAATTCAGAAGCAAACTCACATTGCTCCCAATTTTCCGGACAATTTGAAGGCCCATCGAAGCCATAATTAAAAACAGCAATCTTGTTCTGAAACTGCTTGATGGTACCATCACTAAAGGTTACATCCATCAAGTAATCATAGTTTTTAC
>CAZGGG010000049.1:20416-21161 GCA_964525165.1 uncultured Saprospiraceae bacterium
GATATCTTGCTCATTATGCGCCCATCCCATTGAAATTCTGGATCATTAGAACTAAAAACAACCTTTTGTCCATCTTTGACTACAACCGAGAACTCATCAATCTTACTGGTAGTAGTATGAACGTAGAATATATCATTTATACCATCTCCATTGGGCGTAAAAACATTGGGAATTATAATCCAATTAGAATTAGCATCATGATAAGAATCATACTCTTCAGTGCAATAACAAGAGTCTTTGAGTTTCTCATCATTGCAAGCAAGTAGAAAAAAAGCAAAAATGAACAAGAAGAAAATAGTCCGCATAAGCAAAATTTTATCATAGATATAGACAAGTTAAGCTAATCAACTTAATTGAAAAAATAGAGGTTTCCGAAAGTACGGCTTTAGGCAACAGATTTTTAAGGGGATAGCAAGATTGGGAACACAAGTTCGCTACCGTCCATCCTTATACTAGACCAACATTTCTATTTCATATATTCCCTATCCATCGCCCTCCCAGTTCTAGAGAAAAGAGAATTACAGCTCCCAGCTGCCAGAGATCCATCAATAAAAAAGGCCTGCAAACTTTACATTTGCAGGCCTTACCCTTAATTATACTTGCTAACCCCTTAGCTTGTTTCTTTTTCTTATTGCTTCGCAATCGTATAAGTTACCGTAATGGTCTCTCCTGAGTTGCTGATGTTCTCTGCATTTCTCAACATCAAATCATATTTGATATTCGCTCCTTGTCCGTTTCCATCACC
>CAZGGG010000050.1:0-2055 GCA_964525165.1 uncultured Saprospiraceae bacterium
TGATGTAAATAGGAAGCTTTCGTAATGACAGAAAAATCAAGATTCCTTACATATGGGATTCTATTCAGTAAAAATGATTTAAAGTCATGTGTCCAATGTATTTGCACAAAATGATTATTTGTACTAAACCTGTAATAAGGTAAAACCAGAAAATCTTCAGAATATTCCGCATCACCTAGCCAAAATCTATTTCCATGAAAGTGGGTGTAATCATAAAAGCTAAGTTGATCGTTTTTTAGAAATCCTCCGGCTTCAGCATACCAGATAGAACTTCCAGCTAATCCAAAAGTATGTTCTTTTTTGGAGCTCAGAGAGATCCAAATAAAAGGATTTTCCCATGCCTGATTGAGAACTCCTACCTGATAGTCAAAATTCAGAACCCAAGAACCTGAATTGAGAAGTAACCTTTGATTCGGTAAGTCCCAATATCTAATTCCCGGTTTCCAGCGGATATTGCCTTCCCATTTGAGAATATCATTCGTATTCATTAGGTCAGGATTGTCCAGATAGTCTAAATGGTCAGGAGCATTGTCAGGATAGGTTTGTTCCTTAAGGTATACGGAGTAATTTGTGGTGTTTTTCAGTGGATTCCTATGTTCATAAAGCATGGTTCCGTTAGCTTCCCATCCATTCCCCCACCTTTTGGAAGCCTTCAGCCTAACAAATCTGGAGCGGTAAAACCTGATGTAATGTGTTTTAAAAATGAGATTATTAAACCCGTTTGCATTTTCACTGATAGGGTCATGGTTGTTGATTTGGTCTAGTTGATCCCCTAATAAAAAGGAGAGCTCTAAAGGCTCTTTGTAATTAAGTATAGTGGAGCCTCCGAAGAAATATCTCCATTTATGATCTGAAAATCCATAATTCAACTTTGCCGTAAGCTTGTAAGAAGGCGTAATACTTTCCGGATCTTCTCTTTTCACGTAGTCAGCCGAAATACTAGTGTGAAATCCTTGAATGGGATTAAAGAGTAGGTTTGTAATGGGTGATGAAATGGAAAGGAAAGTTCCTTGTGCTTCTTTGCTGTAACTATATCCGGAAATTAGGTTGTCCACTTTAAGTGCATTCCTACTTCTCTCTAAGGAGTCTAGCCGAATACTATCATTTAAAAGTGCGAAAATACTGTCCTTATAAGTGTAATCTATAATCTCTGTGGAATCCAGCGGTATAGGCCTGATCTCTCGCCAATTAGTACTATCATGATCAAAGGCTTCATTATCATATTCCAGGGCTACTCGATCAAATGATTGGGTGAATTCATCTAGGTTTCTTTTGATATTAGAATATACAGCTGTGAAATTGCCATCCAATTGGAAATTAAAGGCATTCAGTGATAGTTGTACTTCAGTTTGAATTACAGGCCAAACACTTTCATTTTCTCCCACTAAGTATATTTGATCTATAATCAGGCTATCCACTAATTCGTTATTCAGCCGGTCCTCATTGATCGAAAGCCTTGAAGCACTGATTTTCCATTCCTTCTCAACGATTTCTATGGTTCCTGTTACTAAAGGGTCTTCCTTCCTTTTTGGAACAACCTGAATGAGGTAAATTTCATTTCCTGCTTCATTACGCTGAACCCCCTTGAGTTTATATTTATAAAAAGAAAAGGCATCATCTGCCAAGGGGGACTTAATCGTAGTACTCAGGATATTCGGTTCGTTTTCATACCAATTGATTTCAAGTAAGCTGGCTCTGTTCAAACTTGGTAGGCCGGAAAATCCACTTGTTTTGGATTTCAATACCTTTTCTTTATCCCATTTTAGTGTACTGGTGAAAACAGATTGAGTTTCAGACAGATAAATGATATCGGTTGGTGTGTTCGAGAGCAAACTATCTATGTTCCCAATATCCACCCCAAAAAACTTTTCAGGGGCGTCTTTAAGTCTAAAAGAACCTTTTATATAGGCATCTACTTCTCTGACCTTACTTCGTTTATAATGATCTCGTCTGGCTCGGATGACTTGCGTCATTATTTCATCTGCAGGATTACGATCACCCTGGATGGTAATCTGAGACAAATCAAAGCTTTTGGTTTCAAGAGTAAAGTCGATT
>CAZGGG010000050.1:2065-20056 GCA_964525165.1 uncultured Saprospiraceae bacterium
TGTATAAAGCAAAAGAAAAGGATAAAAGTCGATTTGTATTTTTTGCCCTGCTATTAGACGGATCTCCTGAGTAAGCGTTTCATAGCCTACAAATTGTGCCTTTACATTGTATGTTCCGGCTTCCAGAGTGATTTCAAAATAGCCATCTTGATTACTAGAACTGCCTTTGTCAGCCTCGATGATATAAATATTCGCAAAAGGTAAAGCGGAACCATTGGAGTCGAATACGTGGCCCGCCAAGATGGATGTTTGCCCTAAAATAAAAAAGGATGGTGTGCTTATGAATAAACACACCACCCAGATCTTCTTATATATTAATGAAAGTATCGTAGTCACAGAATAATTAACGCAAGAACATTAACTCTCTGTATTTCGCTAGAGGCCATTGCGTGTCGTCTACGAGATATTCCAGACGATCTACAGCTCCTCTGATACGATTCATAAGATCTACGATCTCCAAAGCATAAACTTGTGCACATTCTTCCTCGGAAAGACTGTGTGCTTTCCTTCTTGCAGTAGTCATTTCACTTACACCTGTTTTGATTTGTCGAATATTTGCACTAATCCTGTGTAATATGTCTACTTGTACTTCGTAGTCTTTTTCAATCATTCCCAACTCTTTCAGCTTAAGTACATTCTCCGCAACTTGTGTCTGATAATGAATAGCTGCAGGTAAGATATGATTGTACACCATTTCTCCTAAAGTACGAGACTCGATTTGTCTTTTGAGAATATAATTCTCGACCATCACACCATAATGTGCTTTGAGCTCTTTTTCCGATAGAACAGAGGTTTTTTGAAACAACGAAATAGATGCATCGCTAATATACGCTTTGATCGCATCGGGCGTATTCGGTGTGTTGGGCAGTCCTCTTCTTTCAGCTTCTTTTTCCCACTCCTCACTATAACCATCGCCTTCGAAAAGAACAGCTTTGCTTTCTTTAATATAGTTTCTGATGGTAGACAATAAGGCGGATTGCAATGACTTACCCTCTGATACTAATTGGTCTACTTTTGAGTTTAAATCCGCTAATTGAGCACCTACGATGGAATTCATAATCGTCATGGGGGCACCGCAATTCATCGTGCTGCCAACCATTCTAATTTCAAACTTATTACCGGTAAATGCAAAGGGAGAAGTCCTGTTTCTGTCCGTATTATCTTTTTCTAGATTAGGTATTTTACTCAGAAGATCTAATACTTCTTGTACATCATCCTCCTCGTACTGATCCTTTTCCTCAATATTGTTTAAAATTTTAGTCATTTCCTGCCCTATAAAAACGGAAATGATAGCCGGAGGTGCTTCATTAGCACCTAAGCGATGGTCGTTTGAAGCAGAAGCAACAGAAGCTCTTAGCAAAGCTGCGTGCTCTTGAACGGCTCTGATAACGGTAACAAAAAAGGTAAGAAAGCGTAGGTTTTTACCAGGTTGTTTACCGGGCGAAAGCAAATTCTTTCCGGTATTTGTAGACATACTCCAGTTGTTATGCTTACCTGAACCATTTACCCCTTCAAATGGCTTTTCATGTAACAGCACTCTCAATTTATGTCGGGCTGCTACCCTATCCATGACATCCATAAGGAGTTGGTTATGGTCAACCGCTACATTGACTTCTTCAAACATGGGAGCTAATTCATATTGCCCCGGTCCTACCTCATTATGACGTGTTCTTACAGGTATTCCTAATTTATGGCACTCTGTTTCAAGATCTCGCATGTAAGAGTATACCCTCTCAGGGATACTACCAAAATAATGATCATCTAGTTGTTGCCCTTTTGGCGCTGTCTTACCTACGAGTGTCCGCCCTGTCATCATCAAATCCGGGCGGCTATTATATAGTACTTCATCAACCAGGAAATACTCCTGTTCCCAGCCTAAAGTAGCGATAACACGTGTTACATTTTTATCGAAATACTGACAAACTTTAATGGCTTGTTCTTCTAAGTATGATTGTGATTTCAACAACGGAAGTTTAAAGTCCATTGCTTCACCGGAATAAGTAACAAAGATTGTAGGTATGCATAACGTTTTACCTTCCTTGGACTCCAGGATAAAGGCAGGTGAGGTAGGATCCCAAGCTGTATAGCCTCTCGCTTCAAAGGTGGTCCGGAGTCCGCCACCCGGGAAACTGGAACCATCCGGCTCCTGTTGAGCAAGTTCGTTACCACCAAATTGTTCTATAGGTTGCCCTTCTGAATCTATGGTGAAAAATGAATCATGTTTTTCAGCTGTTCTTCCGGTTAAAGGTTGAAACCAGTGCGCATAGTGTGATGCGCCTTTGTCCATGGCCCATCTTTGCATACCTGAGGCAACATCGGAAGCCACCTCGCGAGAAAGCTTACTTCCTGTTTTTATAGCTTTTTGTACTTCTTCAAAGGTTGAATCTGTTAGATAAGCGTGCATTGCTTTGATCCCAAAAACATTACTTCCGTAAAAGGAAGATATTGGGCCATCCGGTTGATCGCCAACTTCAATCTCATAAGACGTTCTGTTAGATATAGTATCAATCGCATTGAATCTAGACAAGCTCATTGTAGCGTGGTTTATTGGTTTTCGATGAATGAGGCGACTAAATTACTTAAGAATACTAGCTTATACTATTATATTAGTATATAATTTTTATAACATATTGTAAGTATTGAATATGTATAGAGTTTGTATAGTTTTATTTTATATATGGCTGTCATTCTTATCTGTCACGTTGCAAGCGCAGTCTATTCCAGACGAGGTTAAGAGCTATATAGAAGATTATTACAGTATACGTTCCAGTAGTCCTGATGAGATTGATGTTAATATAATTTTTGATCAATTAAGCTATTATATAGAGCATCCTCTTTCTATCAACCAAGCTGAAAGAAAAGATCTTGAGGACCTATTTTTACTTGATCCGCTTCAAATAACTGAGTTTTTAGACTACAGGGATCGATTTGGTCCTTTTGTTGATTTGTTTGAACTGCAAGCCATACCGGGTTTCGATTTGTCCACCATCAGAAGAATACGCCCCTTTTTTACTTTAAAATCAAGTCCTGGCTGGGGTCAAACCAACTTCTCCTCAATATTTAAAGAGGCGGACCTGCTTTATTTCCTTAGGTATAATAGATTTTTAGAGCCGGCACGAGGCTTTAGACCTTCTGAAGGGTCAGCTGCTCCTTTTGAAGGTGATCCGGGTCGATTATTTACAAGAATCCAATATCGAGCAACTAAGAAGTTTTCTTTAGGATTTACGGGTGAAAAGGATCCCGGAGAAGCATTTTTTGAAGGTTCTAACCCTTATGGTTTTGATTACAACACTTATCATTTATTTCTTCAAGATATTCACCCGGCTGTAGAATACATTGCTGTTGGTGATTATAATCTCTCTCTTGGTCAAGGTTTGATTTTGCATTCCGGTTTTGGTGGAGGAAAATCATCGAATGCCACAAACATAAAACGGTCGGGAAGTGTGCTGCGCCCCCATACTTCTATTGCAGAAAATACATTCTTAAGAGGAATAGCTTCTTCCATTAAATTGAATCAAAACCTTAATCTCCTATTATTTTATTCCAATAGGTCTGTAGATGCTAATTTGAATACCGTTTCAGATACCAGTCTTCAAGATCGCTCTTTCATAGAGTTTACTTCTGTTTTAAACTCAGGTTTTCATCGAACTGTTAATGAGCTTGAAGATGAGAAATCACTAAGAGATGTTGTATATGGAGGTCAGGTAGGATGGTCTTCTCGACATCTCAACTTTCATCTGAATTATTTCAGAGAACAATTTTCGGTTCCATTAAATCGAAGAGATGACTTGTATAACCTTTTTGTGCCTGAATCGTCATCCTTTCATTTTTATAGTATTGATTATACATACATTCATCGTCAATTTCAATTCTTTGGCGAAACTGCCTTTAATGGTAAAGGATGGGCAAGCCTAAATGGTTTTTTAAGTTCTTTCGATCGAAAGCTTCAATTTGCTCTTTTGTATAGGCATTTCGAAAAAGATTATTTCAGTTTGAATGCGAATTCATTTGGTGAATCTCAGCAAGCCAATAATGAAGAAGGATTATACGCAGGCATTCAATTCCAAGTGTCTCAAAGTTTAGGCTTAAGTGCATATGCTGATATTTGGCGTCATCCATGGGTACGTTTTAACATTGATGCTCCATCATTCGGTAAAGAATACCTTATCCGAATGGATTTTCGCAAAAAAAGGAAGTGGCAGTCTTACCTTCAATTTAGAATAAAGGAAAGACATGTGAACCAAAGGCAAGAACAAGAGATGACGGCTTCTATTGTACCCTTTTCCCGAATGCAGCTACGATTTCATACCGCACATACGGTCAACAAAGATTTGGAGTTGAGGTATCGAGCCGAATATATTCGAGCGCAACGCAATGAAAGTTCACCTAATCACGGTTATTTACTATATGCCGATATTATTTATAAACCCATCCAAAAACCCTTTTCCTTCACATCCAGAATGGCCATTTTTAATAGTGATTCTTACGATGCGAGGTTGTATGCATTCGAAAACAACCTTCTGTATTCATTTTCAATTCCGGCCTATTTTAATAGAGGTGTTCGCACCTACTTCAATTATCGAATGAAAATTGGCAGAAACCTCACCTGGGAATTTCGATGGGCTAAATCCTGGTACTTTGATGTAGAGCGTGTTGGTACCGGGTTTAATGAGGTAGAGGGGAATCAAAGAACAGAATTAGGATCACAGATAAAACTTGTTTTCTAATTCGGATATAAAAGATATTTATCTCTTATCAATTTGAAATCATCCAATTCATTTTGGTAAGTGGAGCGCCATTCATGTACAGGCTTTTCGATATACTCCATCCACTTATTTGTACCCATGAGTAAGTTTAAAAAGTTAGGTCGATCCACGATATCCACAGAATGAGCTTGAACCGTGTTCCAAAAGTAGCTCCAGTCTATCTGTGATTGATTTAATAAACGCTCTGGCTGTAAGTGATCCAGCTTATTGCCATGACAAAGGATCCCTTTATGTTTTGGGTTTACGGCCCCTGGTTTAGTTTCAGGTGTAAACATGAAAGTTCCATCGAATTGTGGATGACCATAAAGTTGGAATGGAAGATCGGTTCCTCGTCCAACAGAAAATTCTGTAGCTTCAAAATAACATAAACTCGGATAGAGTAAAATAGATCTGAGATTAGGTAGATTCGGAGAGGGTGCTACAGGAGGTGCGTATGTATCTCTGTGGCGATACCCCTCTACTTCTACTATCTGCAAATTAATTTTGCCGTAAGGCCTAAGAAGCCCCTCCCCTTCTATAAAGAGGGCTAGTTCCCCCATGGTCATGCCATGGACGATGGGTATAGGTAAAGCTCCGACAAAGGAAACAAAAGCGCTGTCCAAAATGGGGCCATCTACATAAAATCCATTGGGGTTAGGCCGATCCAGAACGATAAGTGGTATCTCCAATTCAGCTGCACGCTGCATCACATAATATAAAGTAGAAATGTAGGTGTAAAATCTGGCGCCGACATCTTGAATGTCAAACACTAATAAGTCAACACCTTTCAGCATCTCAGGTGTGGGCTTTTTATACTTGCCATAAAGAGATAAAACGGGTAGTCCTGTTGTAGCATCCTTACCATCTTTTATGGTTTGACCGGCTGATGCAGTTCCCCGAAATCCGTGTTCAGGAGCAAAAATAGTTTTGATGTTTGCACCTTTTTGAATTAATGCATCTACCAGATGTGTATTAGAGTCCAAAAGTGAACTATGATTGACGACCAAGCCTAAGGAGTAATTCTTCCAAACATCTTCATCTTCGATAAAGCGTTCAGCACCTGCTGTGATTGTCTCTATAGTAAGAATTTTGCCTTGCTCAGAGGGCGTTTGTGCCTGAAAGGATGCAATAAAAACGGTTAATTGCAAGAGACCTAAACAAAATGTATATTTCATATTCATTAAACATTCTTTATGAAGAACCTATTATTCCTGTTCGTTGTAATTGTATGCATCTTTGGATGTGAAAATACAAATACAGAAGAAAGTATGGCTTATCCAGCAATTGAAGTAAATTATCCTTCTACGAAGAAATTAGACACTTTTGACGTGTATCATGGGGATACAATTTCAGATCCCTATCGATGGCTGGAAGATGATAGATCTGCAGAAACAGAAGCTTGGGTACAAGAACAAAATAAAGTGACTCAATCTTATCTTTCAAATATTCCCTTTCGGAAAAAAATTGAAGCAAGGTATCGGGAGCTATTCAACTACCCCAAGCTGAGTAGTCCTTATAAAGTAGGTGAGTACTATTTCTTTGAGCGTAATGATGGATTGCAAAATCAGGCCATTATCTATAAACAAAAAGGTTTGGATGGTCAACCGGATGTGTTTATTGACCCTAATCAGATGTCTGAAGAAGGTACCACCGCAGTAAGTTTGGTAGGATTTTCTAAAGATCATCAGTATGCCACCTATTCCATACAAGAGGCCGGTTCTGATTGGCAGGTTTTCAAAGTCATGGAAGTTGAAACAGGAAAAATACTTGAGGATGAATTAGAATGGGTGAAATTTTCGTCGGCATCATGGTATCAAGATGGTTTCTTTTATGCCAGATATCCTGCTCCGGAGGAAGGGAAGGAATACACGGCGTCTAATGATTTTCATTCAGTCTATTATCATAAGATAGGTACTCCTCAAACAGAGGATCGACTGATACTCAAAGATCCGGATCCCAAAATATATCACAGTGTATATGTTACGGAAGATGAGCAACTTTTGGTTGTTTATCAAGGAAAAGGTTCGAATGGATATAGGACTTTAGTGAAATCTTTATCAGCCGATGAGGATACTTTTCGTGTGCTTCAGGAGGGTTTCGACCATCTCTCTACTGTGATTCAACATGAGGATGGAAATATTTGGGTACGCACCAATCTTTCGGCTCCTAATTATAAGCTTATCAAGGTCTCTCTAGACCAACTGGATCTTACCAAGGGGGAAGTAATTGTTCCTGAGCGAAAGGATCTGCTGGAATCTGTAACGACCGGAGGTGGATTTCTTTTTGCCAATTATTTGGAAAAAGCAAGTAATCACATCTATCGTTTACATATGGATGGTACAGGTGAAGAAGAAATTAAGTTCAAAGGGATGGCCTCAGTTTCAGGCTTTAGTGGCCAAAAAGAAGATGATCATTTATTTTATGTTTACACTTCTTTTACGCGTCCCCCGACGATTTACAAATACGATATTAAGACTTCTGAGAGTTCTATTTTCTTTGAACCGGAATTAACCTTTCAGCCCGAGGATTATGTGGAAAAACAAGTGTTTTATGAATCCAATGATGGAACTCAAGTCTCTATGTTTATCGTACACAAAAAAGAACTTTCACTCAATGGGAACGCTCCAACCTATTTGTATGCCTACGGTGGATTTAATGTCAA
Organism: uncultured Saprospiraceae bacterium; assembly: GCA_964525165.1. GTDB lineage: Bacteria > Bacteroidota > Bacteroidia > Chitinophagales > Saprospiraceae > JAWLFI01. Next base: position 9,473 of record CAZGGG010000050.1, read on the forward strand.
CTTAACGCCTAGTTTTAGTTCGTCTAGAATGTTATTATTGGAAAATGATGGAGTCTATGCTATGCCCAACTTGAGGGGTGGAGGCGAATATGGTGAAGATTGGCACAAAGGAGGTATGTTGGAGAACAAACAAAATGTGTTCGATGATTTCATAGCGGCAGCTGAGTATTTGATCGACCAAAAATATACGAGCCCAGCACGCCTTGCTATTGCCGGAGGTTCCAATGGAGGCTTACTTGTAGGAGCTTGTATGACCCAACGTCCTGAACTTTTCGCTGTAGCATTTCCTGCTGTAGGAGTATTGGATATGTTGCGTTACCATAAATTTACTATTGGATGGGCTTGGATCCCGGAATATGGTTCCAGTGAAGATCCAGAACAATACCAGTTTCTGAAAGCCTATAGTCCCTACCATAATTTGGAAAAGGGAGTTGAATACCCAGCGACCTTAGTTACCACTGCCGATCATGACGATCGGGTCGTGCCGGCTCATTCTTTCAAATTTGCAGCTCGTTTGCAAGAGATGCATGCCGGTGAAGATCCCACACTCATCAGAATTGAAACAGATGCGGGTCATGGTGCCGGTAAACCGACTTCAAAAATTATTGAAGAACAAACTGATATTTGGAGTTTTTTCTTTTATAATGCAGATGCAGAGGTCAATTATTAGGTAGATAGTATTAACAGGTATGGAAGCTTACGCTCAGGTGCTCAGTTACGCGATTCCGGGGTTCATTCTCTTGATTATAGCAGAAGCTATAGGTGCTTTTTTTATGAAGAAGGAGATTAATAATAGCTTTGACCTTATTTCCAGTCTGAGTTCCGGTATCACCAATACTCTTAAGAGCATTATAGGACTGAGTATTGTAATTGTTAGCTATGATTGGATGGTTTCCTCGATCGCTTTATTTGAGATAAAGTCCACCTTGTTGATTTATATTTTAGCTTTCATTGGGATAGATTTTGCGAGTTACTGGTCACATCGGTTTAATCATGAATTTAATGTTTTGTGGAATCGCCACATTATTCATCACAGTAGTGAAGAGTTTAATTTAAGCTGTGCTTTACGTCAGCCCATTTCAAATGTTCTCTCGATCTATTTTTTCTTGTATATCCCACTCGCTTTGATTGGGATTCCGGCCGAGGTGGTTGCTCTTTTAGCTCCCTTACATTTGTTTGCTCAGTTTTGGTATCACACCAGATTAATTGATCGAATGGGAGTTCTGGAACACGTTCTGGTAACTCCTTCCCATCATCGGGTTCATCATGCGATCAATGATGAGTACATAGATAAAAACTACGCGGCAATATTTATCCTATGGGATAAATGGTTTGGGACATTTCAGGAAGAGCATAAAGAAATTCCTCCTGTTTATGGCACCAAGAAACCTGTTGCATCCTGGAATCCTTTTTGGATTAATTATATGCATTTATGGTCTTTAATCAGAGATGCATGGATGACCCGAGATGCATGGGCAAAAATTAAGATTTGGTTTATGCCAACAGGTTGGCGTCCACAGGATTTGACAAATAAGGAGGTCATACCACCCGTAATGAATCGAGAAAAATATAAAGGAATCGATCATATTATTGTGAAATGGTTGGCCTGGTTTGCTTTCTCCTGTACTATATCTTTATTGGTCCTGACGCTTATCCGTTTTACGAGTTTTGATTTTCCATCCTTGGTATATCTGAGTATATACATCGCGCTCAGCATTTATACCTATACCGCCACAATGGATGGTCACTACTCTTCTTTGATCTCTCTTACAGGATTATGGGGCTTATTCTTATGGTTGTTTTTGATGAGTCCTGAATCTTGGTACTTTTTAGATACTTTCTGGGGACTAATCGGAATTTGGGGGTATCAGCTCTTGCTAACCATAGGAGTCCTTTATGTTCACTTTTTCATATTACCGAAATATCATCAAGAACGTTTGAGCTCAGGAAGTGAAACAGCACTAGGTTATTGATTTTCAGACGATTGGTCATAAATCCACTGAGCGGCTATGAGTACCGGAACCAGTAAAGCATCCTCATTTACCCTCATTTTGGGATGATGCAGTCCAAAGGCTTCGTCACCATTCGGTTGCGTGCCAAAAAATATGAAACAGGAGGGTACCTTTTCTCCATAGAATGCAAAGTCCTCGGATGCCATCATACCCCAATGCTGGCAGATATGCTCCTTGGGCAGGATCTTTTGAGCAGCAGCTCTCAAATTTTGGCTAAGGGAAGGGTCGTTAGAAGTGACCGGCAATGATTGTTCCAGCTTGAAATGGATTTTACAATGATACACAGAAGAGACTCCATTTATGATATTCTGAACTTGGTCTAGCACCTTCTGTCTTACGCTCATATTACGGGTTCTGATGGTCCCTGTCATTTGTACATGATCCGCAACGATATTTGCTAGCTTCCCTCCTTGAATGGTACTGATACTAACAACAACGGGCTGTTCAGGTGCTGTCCATCTTGAAGGTATCTTTTGAACAAATTGAATAATTTCAGCAGCTATTAAAATAGCATCAATTCCCTCATGCGGGGCCGCACCGGCATGAGCTGATTTTCCCTCTACTTCGATTTTGAATGAATCAGAAGAGGCCATTACTTCTCCATCCATAATAGAACAGTGGAAGGCAGGTTTTTGAGGTCTTTGATGAAAGCCTATAATGCTATCTACCGGATCGAGCGCACCTTCTTTTATCATTCTTGCAGCTCCTGAAAGACCTTCGGGGTCATTAAAATTATTTTCTTCAGAAGGCTGAAAGATAAATCTTACCCAAATTTTGGGAGATAAGGTATGTATCACATCTATAAGGGTCAATAAAACCGCCATATGGGTATCGTGACCGCAAGCGTGCATAACACCTTCATTCTTGGAAGCATAAGGTAAGCCAGTCTGTTCATGCAACGGCAATGCATCCATATCCGCTCGAATAGCCAAACACTTTCCTTGCCCCTTATTCAAGTCTGCTACTACGCCTGTGCGAGCATACTTAGTAATCGTAAGTTCCGGATATTCCCTTAAAACACTGATGATTTTATCCTGAGTGTTGAATTCCTGGTAGCTTAATTCGGGATATTCATGAAACCATCGACGATGATGAATCAAAAATGCTTTTCGATCATGAACCAAGCTCTTGATATCCATATGAATTACTCCTCTTCTTTAGGGTATTCTACGCGAACATGGTGAATACTCCTTAACATTTTCCGAAATACAGTGGTACAAATTTTCATTTCCTGGAATGTCAAATCAGATTCTGAGAATTGTTCTGCATTTAATTTTCCTTGAATGACTGTATCGATCATCCTATCCAAGTCTTGCCCTGTAGGATTCTTTAGAGACTTGCAACTCGCTTCCAAAGAGTCAGCCAGCATCATAATCGCTTGCTCTTTTGTTTGTGGTTTTGGACCCGGATATTGAAAAAGATCAGGACTGACTTCCTTGTCTGGATTTTTCTGTTTGTAGTTCCTATAAAAATATTCAACTCGAGTGGTGCCATGATGCGTCCAGATAAAGTCTATCACATTTTTCGGCAGTTTATACTTTTTTGACATTTCCGCTCCATGGGACACATGGTCGATGATGATCTTAGCACTTTCCAATTCATTGTGATGTTTGTGTGGACTTTCTCCGCTTTGATTCTCTATAAAGTATTCAGGATGTTCTGTTTTTCCAACATCATGGTATAATGCCGCTACTTTGATTAACAAACTATCAGCGCCTATGGCATCTGCAGCCGATTCAGCTAAGTTGGCAACCTGAAGCGAATGTTGAAGCGTTCCTGGAGCTTCGACACTTAATTTCCTGAGTAAAGGATGGTTCATATCCGTTAACTCTGACAATGTAATTGAAGAGGTAAACCCAAAGGCCCGTTCCAAAAGCGGCAATAAGGGATAGGCAAGAAAGGTCAAAAAAGCGCTTAGGAAAAACCACAAGTAATAAGTGTAATTTATTGCTTCCAGAGATCCTTCCCGAATCAAAGACAGCCCGGTAAATGAAATAATATAAGAGCTGAATATGATCACAACGGTGGTAAAAAGTCTATTCCACATAGCATTGAGCCGCAGGGAAAGGATGGTCACAATGCCCGCAAAAATTTCAATAAACATAAATTCATACCCCAGATTGCTTAAAAAAGAAGCAAGCAAGATGATAATGATATGCACAAATAATGCTAATCGATCATTGAAGAAGTTCTTAATGACAATAGGAACGATACAAAAAGGGATAATGTAAATAGAAATATTTGTAATCGGGTCTATAGCACTTACCAAATAACTATATAAGGCGACCCATATCGTCATAAACAATAAATTGTTGAAACGCGCATATACTTCATTGGCGTTCAATTGCAAATAGAATAGAAATACAGCAATCAGTGCTACAGTCAATAACAAATAGCCTAAAAATGTCCACCAGGAGTTTCGATCCCCTTTGTTATTTTTAAATCCTTGGTTTTCATAGGATTTTATTTTTCGCGCAATTTCCCGCGTGATGATCTGACCTTTTTGAACGATTTGTTCTCCGGATTCCACCACTCCCTGAGAACGCCCCATTTCACTCAATTCCATTTCTAAATACCGTTTAGATCTGGCAGCATCATAAGCAACATTTGATTGCACTTGATTGAGCAATACCGGAAGAATATAGTCTTTGTCTTGTAATGGAGTTTTTCTTAACTCTTGTTTTATGAGGCGTTTTACTTTTTCAGGATATAATACGGAGCTTTGGTTCACTAAGCGGCTCGTGTTTCCAGATACAACATGGATAGCTTCCTTATTCTGCAAATAGGTCGTCAGGTCCTCCTCTTTCAGAATCCCTTGGGTATAGATTCTTTTCAAAAGGTCTTGACCGTATTTTAGGTATCTGCCCGTCTCTTGGATAAGTTCTGGTGCTTCCGCAAAAGATAATTGCTCTTTAAGTTCCAATATCTGTTGCTCATAAGAAAAGAGCATTGAAGGTAAAATGGTCGTATCCAAAAGAAAATATGGAGAAAATGATTCTTCAATCTGCTTCTTTTCTTCTGCTAACTGTTCATCACTTTTCAGAATTCCGAAACTGGCAGCCGCATTCAAATCTTCATAAATCCAAGGCCTTCCTATTTCATATTCATATGATTGGCCACTTTCGTAAGGGAACAGAAAGGATACAAAAACGATCAAACCTATAATTACAAAGTAGTTAAGGAAATTCGAAAAGAAGGAAGCAGCCTTTTTCTTCATAAATTAACCGGGTCTTGATGTCCATTTGATTTCTTCGACACCTGTTTCTTGAGCCATGAATCGGCCTAATGTAAACAAGTAATCCGAAAGTCGATTCAAATATTGGATAATAATACCTTCTATGGCTTCGATTTCATTCAAGGCGACAACATTTCTTTCCGCACGGCGGGCTACGGTTCTGGATATGTGAATTTGAGCGACCAAAACAGAACCACCAGGCAGAATGAAATTTTTCAATTCCGGCAATTCTTTTGTCATAGCATCTATGGCCTCCTCTAATTCCTCTATATCTTCCTTTCTCAGGTTAGAAGGAAGTGGATGTTTATTTGGGTCGGATGCTAAGGAAGAACCCATATCAAACAATCGATTTTGAATCGCAGAGAGCTGCTCTAAAACCCTTTCGTTTGAAATCATGGCATGGATTAAGCCCACTTGGGCATTCAATTCATCCAAAGTGCCATAAGCAGCAATTCGAATGTGAGATTTGGGTAATTTGGTTCCACCAAATAATGATGTTTTCCCTTGATCTCCGGTCTTGGTATATATTTTAAAGGACACTTTTAAGCTTGTTTATATCTGTGATTGGGATCATCTACTCTTACAACGTTTTCGTTCATAACATCAGTTTCCACGAGTCCGTCTCTTAAACGAATGATTCGATGTGCATGTTCAGAAATATCCGGTTCGTGGGTCACAAGAATAATCGTATTGCCGTGGTTATGAATTCGTTCTAGGATAGACATAATCTCAATAGAAGTCTTCGTATCTAAGTTTCCGGTAGGCTCATCTGCCAAAATGATTGCAGGGTCGCTTACGATGGCACGGGCAATGGCCACTCGTTGTCGTTGTCCCCCTGACAATTCATTTGGTTTATGATGCACACGATCCCCTAAGCCCACCAGCTCCAAGGCATGCAAAGCTTTTTCGTCACGCTCCTTTTTACTATGACCACCATAGACTAGAGGTAAGGCAACATTATCTAAAGCAGTAAGTCTAGGCAATAAATTAAATGTCTGAAAGATAAATCCAATTTGTGTGTTTCGTACCTGTGCTAATTCATCGTCTGACATTGAACTCACATCAATATTATTCAGCTCATAAGTCCCCCCGGAAGGAGTATCCAGACATCCTAGAATATTCATTAAAGTTGACTTGCCAGAACCTGATGGTCCCATTAAGGCGACAAATTCATTTGGCTGAATATCCAAAGTGATGGACTGCAGTGCTTTGACCTCCAGCTGCCCCAGTTGATAAATTTTACTGATATCTCTAACTGAAATGATTGGTTTCATAGCAAGTTTTATCGGTTCACGCTTGTATAACTAAATTAAGTAAACAAAAATTACTTATTATAGCCCTTCAAATATAAGCTTATGGATATTTCCGAGCCTAAGAAGGTCAAACATATCGCCATAGCAGGTAACATTGGGGCAGGGAAAACTACTTTATGTGGGAAACTCGCTGAATACTTTGAGTGGCAAGTTCATTATGAAGATGAAGAACACAACCCCTATCTGCCGGACTTTTATGATGATATGAAACGTTGGGCTTTTCATCTTCAAATCTATTTCCTGCACAGTAGGTATAAACAAATTGTCGATATCCAATCGGGTGAACATACGGTCGTGCAAGACCGCACGATTTATGAAGATGCCTTTATTTTCGCTCCCAACCTTCATGAAATGGGTCTGATGTCAAAAAGAGACTTTGACAATTACAGATCTTTATTTCATACCATGTCCCAACAAATTTCCCCTCCGGACCTTTTGATTTATCTCAAAGCAGATATATCTACTTTGGTATCCCATATACACACAAGAGGCAGAGATTATGAAGGGAGCATGAGCCTTGATTATTTGAAACGGCTGAATGAAAGATATGAGAACTGGATTGATTCGTACCAGGACGGCCCACTGTTAATCATTGATGCGAACCAACTCGACTTTACTAAAAACCCAGAAGATCTTGGGAAAGTAATTGATTTAATAGACAGTCGACTTAACGGTCTATTTTAAGCAGCTGAACGAAGAGGTAATTCATTCGTTGGATAAGTATAATGGGTTGATGGAAAGATTTGACAATCATTGGCTAGGTACACATAGCCTATCCAAACCAATTGAAACAATAGGTATAAAGCCAAAGCCCATCTGATTTCGTTTGCATTTTTCATGATCTTGAAACGAATGGAAAGCTAAGTTTTAGTATAAATACGTACACCTATGTTAGGAAAAGAAGAATTCAACACCTTCAAAGATTCACTAAGCAAGCAAAATGTTCAGTTGGTAGCTGTGAGTAAAGTGCACCCAGCATCTAAAATTCAAACTGTTTACGACTATGGTCATCGAGTTTTTGGAGAGAACAGAGCTCAGGAGATGGCGGAGAAATATGAACAACTACCTAAAGATATTAAATGGCATATGATAGGTCCTTTGCAGACCAATAAGGTGAAATACATCATTGATTTTGTCGATATGATTGAATCTGTTGATAGAGTCAAAGTGCTCAAGGAAATTCAAAAGAGAGCAAAACGTATCAATAGAACAATAGATGTTCTACTGCAATTACACATTGCTGAGGAAGAGCAAAAACATGGTTTTACGGAAAGTGAGGTGCGATCAATAATTGAATCGAAAGAACAGTACGATCATATCAGTATTAGAGGTTTCATGGGTATGTCCACCTTAACTGATGATGAAAATAAAATCAAGAAAGAATTTAGCTCTCTCAAGGAATTGTTTGATCAGATCAAAAAAGAACAGCCTTCATGGGAAACCTTTGATACACTTTCCATGGGCATGACGGGCGATTATCCTTTAGCCATTGAGAGTGGTTCCAATTGTGTTCGAATAGGCAGTATGATTTTCGGCCAGAGACCAAAACATTAGAGTTTTATCCATTTTCCAAAGGAAATCTCATTGGATGCTCCAATTACTTTAATCATATACATGCCTGCAGGTAGGTCCTGAGCAGATATTCTGTTCTGCCCCATGACAGCCTTGACGATTTGACCATTTTGGTTGATCACTTCTACCCTATCTCTGCTGCTAATTTGTTTTTTGATGTGTATCCAGTTTTGTCCGGGGTTAGGGAAGATTTCAAGATTATTTTTGGATGCTTCCGCAAAAGTCCGTCCTACTCTTATTCCATTCGTTTGGATATCAGAACTAAAGACCGCTAAGCCCCCTCTGCTATTCCCTACGAGTACTTCTAAAATGCCATCTCCATCCAAGTCAAATAACCTTGGATGTGTCCGATTCCCCTCTTTTATATTACCCAAAGACTCTTCAATTAAGGTGTACACTGATTCAGAACCTTCATAGAGTAGTACACCTCTGGATTCAGATCCGGTAATTAGCAGATCTACGTTTTGAAATTTTAATAGTTGAGGAGAAGAATAGCCAGTGAAAAAATTGGGCTCACGTGTGAAAATTTCACCGTAACATGGATTATTGGGAGACATACTCTCATCCTCCAGAAAGATAGGAGCGTTAGATGCCCCAATATTCTGAAAATAATTAATGTTACCACAAGCTCCGCCACCATTGCTATTCCCGTTTCTTTCTCCGATTAATAAATCCGGTAAGCCGTCTTCATTTACATCAATAATGTCCGGAATAGCAAATTGTCCTACATCGATATCATAATAAGGATAAACCTCTTCAGCAAATCGCATTGGCTGACCTGCACCGGCAATATTTTCAAAGTAGAATAATTTCCCGGAGAAATCACCTATGAGTAAATCCTCATCCCCATCATTATCCATATCACCAAATGTAGGTGCGAGACTGTTATTTACAGAACCATCATAAGTGGACATATTCAGAAAATCTGACTCAGTCAACTCATACCTCAAGTTTCCGTTTTCTGAAATATTTTCGAAGAGGAATAAGCGAGGTTCGATAATGCCGGTTTCAGATTGAATACCATAAGTGCCCACCAAGATATCTAAGCGACCATTTCCATTCACATCCGCTATAGCCGGTATCGAATAGGCCGTAAGTTCAAGAGTTTGATCTATGATAAAATCCTCTTGTAAAAATGTACCTTCAAATCCACCATTTGCGGAAGCATTATCATAGTGCCAGATGAAATCCAGGTTTTTAGCAGCATTGCGTGAATTAGGACTTGCTAAAAATTCCAACTCATCATCATCATCTGTATTTACAAATTGACCGCTTAAAAAAACGGGGAGATTTAAAGGCTTATCATCGGTAGGAAAATTGGGATTTTGCTCTACACCCCAGGCATTATCCAAATCGCCGCCATTGATGACTGAAATCATACCGCTACTTGCTAAATCCCCTATGACGATATCTTGTAATCCATCGTTGTTCAAATCAAAGAGCGTCAAAGTAGATCCGGCATGTCTTTGAGTGACCGATCCCTCTCCTGAGGTTAAGGCATCAGCGCAGTTGTTGGGGTCCGGAGATAAGCTCAACTCTTGCGAAGTTTCAGCCTCATATATTTTACCCCAGCATTGGTCTGCAAATTCGAAATTCAGACTATCGAGTGAATATCCGTTTTCAACTGCGGTATTTCTATAGAATGAAATATAGCTTCCTGCAGAGCCAAAGGACAATACATCGAGGTCTCCATCTGCATCCACATCATCTATGACAGGGTAATCAATATTACTTACATAGGCATTTGCGAAATTACCCCTACTGGTCCTGTATTCAATAATGTCTCGGTGATTCTCAAATGTGACCAGCTCAAATGAAAGTTGTCCATTTTCTTCTTTTCCTTTTAATACTTGGACGCCACTAATGCCCGGAATGTGAGAATAAGAAAAAAGATCTTCTACGCCATCTTGATTAAAATCCCTGACAATTAAGAAAGATTGGATACTCTCGGGAAAAATAGATACATATTCAGGTTTGAAAATCCATTCACCCTCCTGATTTTTAATAAATGTTCTGATGATATCTCCATCTCGATCAAAGACGATTAAATCTTGTACTCCATCTCTGTTCAAATCAATATTGGAGAATTGAGGCGTGGAGAATCCTCCGGTTAGTGGGTTGAGCAGGGAGCCGTTATCCACCGAGAATTCAATATCCTTCAGCTCATATTGGCTGTAAGTAATAGGCAGGCTATTTAGAAGAAGCGTTACAATTAAGATCAGGTAAATTCTAGGGCTCATAGATATGGGTTATATTAGACCGTTGTTTCAATAAAGATATACATGAGAGCGCTCATCACAATGTTTTATAGTCTGATTCTGCTCAGTCTATTATATAATACGGCACAAAGTCAGGATTCGTTGTTGCAACGACCTTTTATTCAGCTCAACCAAATAGATATTATTTCTTCCGGAGATAAAATCTTTGTCCACACTCAACCTACTGTATCGGG
>CAZGGG010000051.1:0-19326 GCA_964525165.1 uncultured Saprospiraceae bacterium
AGCTAAAGGTAATACTGGTAATACTGGCCCTGCTGGAGCAAATGGTACTTCAGGTACTTCAGGTAGAAACGGTTCAACCGGCCCAATCGGTCCACAAGGTCCGGAGGGTGCCCGGGGTCCACAAGGACTTCAAGGAAATCAAGGTCCGCAAGGGAATAGAGGACCGGAAGGGCCTGCCGGACCGCAAGGACCTGTGGGTCCACCGGGTCCTGCCGGAAACTACACCGCCGGTCCGGGAATCATCATTACCGGTTCTGATGTTATCGGGAACACAGGTGACATAGACGCGTCGGATGATTTAGTTCAGTCTACCAACTTCAGCGGAGAGGTGGAAGGAGCCTATGATAATCTGGAACTTAAGCAAATTTTAGGTCAGGATATTGAGCCCGGGACACCCGGAAATGGAGAAGTGTTGATTTCTGTGGCAGATCGCTGGCAATTGGCCAATTTGCAGGATCTATTCCCAACCATTTATGCGGGAGCGGTCAATCCTTCCGGAACTGTCAATTTCAATTCAACAGGCAATCTACAGATTACCGTATCCAATACAGATGTTACAGTTTCTGAGCCGGGAGTGAATTTTGGCCCGGGGAATTGCAGCGCAATCGCTACCGGCAGGAATGGAAACACTAAGGTGTTATATGCTCAGTTTCAAAACGGAAATGTCGTCTTTAAGGCGGATGATAATGAAGCCGTACATCCCTTTAATTTTGTCATCATTTATCAGGATTGATGCAGCAGTTTGTTCACGTATTATTGCTGCTCCTGCTGCCGGCACTTTTGATGAGTCAGGACATATCGGCTTTTGGTAAAAAGCAAAATTACGGCATCAACGGACGCCTGAGCGCAGGTGTTGATTTTTACAATTACGAGGGAGAGGGGCGCGACCGTTTGCCCCCTTTTGGTTATCGTTTGACCGGTGGACTGAATATTAGATTAGGGGCTGTGCAGGTACCTATTGCCTTTTCCTTTAATCAGCTTGGAAATAGTATTTCCAGTCCGTTTAATCTCTATGGAGCCAGTCCTTACTGGAAATGGGTGAAGGTACATTTGGGACATCGAAGCTTAAATTTTTCTCCTTTTGTGTATTCGGGAAGGGCTTTTCAGGGCGTCGGTGTGGAATTGACACCCGGGAAGTTTTCTTTTACGGCTTTCCATGGTCGAATGCAAAATTTGTACACCATTCAGGACACGCTTGCTGCAGGGGCCTTTGTGTTACCCTCCTACGAACGTTGGATTTCGGGTGCTAAGGTAGGTGTTGGGGACCGAAATAACCGGGTAGAGCTTATGGCGGTTCGGATCAAGGATGAAGGGATTGGCGATAGCCTCATTGTCAATCGCGAACCGGTGGAGAACTGGGTTATAGGCTTAGATGGGAATTTCAGGTTATGGAAAAAATTCTTTTTTGAATGGAATCTGGCTACAAGCATTTTTACCTCTGACCAGTTGGCATCTAAGCCCGGGGAACTTTCCGGTATCGAGCAAAGCATTGGAGAGGCCATCACCATAAATTTGAGTTCCAGACTCAGTTGGGCCGGTGAGGTTTTTGCAGGTTATGCCTTCAAGGGGCGCAAATTGGGATTGTCTTATCGAAGAGTAGATCCTTATTATTATTCGCTAGGCACCAACTATATTCAAAATGATATTCAGAATCTCACGCTGACGTTTGGATGGCCATTTCTGAATCGAAGACTCAGAGTTCGCGGTTCTGCAGGTATTCAAACAGATAACTTACGAAACCAGAAGTCCTATACAAGTCAGCGGATCATTGGATCGGTCACCGCTTCCTATTTTCCGGCTGAGAACTTTAATCTCATCCTCCGGTATTCCAATTATCAACATGAGAGTCAGGCCGGTTTAATACAAGTCAATGATACCTTTCGGATCCTGACCATTACCCATAATGCATATCTGGCAAGCCGTATAGGTCTATGGAAAAACGATGTTCATCAATTGAATTTAAATGTCAATGTGTTTCGGAATCAGGTGGTTGACGAAGCGGCTATCGGTGAGCGAAACGCCAATTTTTCAGGTTGGGGTGCTAGTGTACAAATGCGTTATCAATACGAACCCTGGGCGCTGCTGGCCGGGCCTACACTCAATATGAATCGCTATCAGTTTGCAGACTTTACGGAAGGCAGAGTAGGTGCAGGCTTTTTGGTACAGAAGAGTTTTTGGAACCAACAGTTAAGAATTTCGACCCATTATCAGATCAATCAGAATCAATATGAAGGGCTGAGTAATGGCTGGTTGCAGAGCTGGTCCGGTCGCCTGCAATGGAAAATGGCTCAGCGGCACAGTTTATCAGCTCGATTCTTTTATATCAATCAACAGTTATTGACCGCCGACTCCTTTCGGGAAATGCGGTCCAGCATAAATTATAATTATGTGTTGGGTTAAGAACATATTGGCAGTTGCTTTTTTATGCTTTGCCCTTTCGGTAAATGCTCAGAATCCGCTGGATATCCAGATTGAGATTTTTGAACCCTATCCTGTTGAGCTCGAATATTATCTCGAGAATGCCGATAATCTATATATCACCGTCACCAATTTGACAGGCATTGATCAGGAAGTATTTTATCATATTCGCTTGGTGGGGGACAATGGGGTAGATATCCAAACCTTGCCTACTGTCAGACCTATGGAGCCGGTTCGAGTGCCGGCTTTACGGACCTTGTTTTATTCTGGCAATGAACTGCAAAGAGACTTTCCGTTTCAGTACCCTGAGGATATTGATTTGAGTGCTTTAAGTCCGGAACAACTCGACTATATTTCTTTTAACCGTGCTTTGCCGGAAGGCAATTACCAGCTTTGCGTTACGGCATTGGATTGGAATACGCAGACTCCATTAACTTTTCAGTGTAGCCCATCTTTTTACGTGAGTTATGGTGATGTTCCCTTTATTTATATGCCATATGACGGTGAAGAGGTCTTTGTTTCTGAAACCAACCATATCACCATCGGTTGGGAACCGCCTTTTACTCTGGCACCTCCGGCCGGTACCTTCCAGTATAACTTGAAAATGATTGACATCACAGATGAGCCCATTCAAGATATTGAATTACTCTTGAATAATCCGGGGGTCTTTCCTGTTTTGGATGTGGAGGGATTGATGACAGAAATCTATAACTATGATTTTCCTCCGGAGATTGAGTTGATCGAAGGACATCAGTATGCCCTGCGAGTGCAGGCGGAGGATATAAGCGGGAATTATCCCCTGGCCAACAATGGGTTCAGCGAAATCTCTACTTTTTGGTATGGTGAAAACCCGGAAAATGTAGAGGAGCCTGAAGGGCCAGCTGAGAATGCTTCAGACTGCTACCAGAACTGTTATTACGAGGAGGAAATGGCTGAAAGTCCTATCTCCAATACGGCAGATTTGAATGAATTTCAGGTCGGACAATTTACCGTAGAGCAAGTTCAATGGACAGAAACGAATGGCGCTGCAGCCTCCGGAAGTGGGGAAATCTCTATACCCTTTCTCAATGATGTTCGTGTGAAAGTGAATTTCACAAGCATCTCTATTAATGCGGCCGGCCGGATGTATGATGGTGTCGTTCAAGCGGATGTAGACCAGGTATATGATCCGGCGCAAATGGATACCGACCTTGCCCAGGAAATGAACAATTTTATTCGCAATGGAAGGGTCGTCAATGCTTTGGCAGGCGGAGCGGCCATGGGAATGCCCTTAGGATTAGTTCAGAATGTAGCGGGCTATAACTTTATGTTGGGTTTTACACAAATGAGTTTTTTCCCGGAACAGGCGGTGTGTCAGTTGATGCATCACCTTCAGATTCCTCAAATGGGAGAAGAAGTATTCATTACTATGGCCGGTACAGACATCTGTCTGATCCCCGCAGGTTTTGGAGGAGAATATACCTTACACCCGGCATTGGATGTCCCGGTACCTTTTGGAGGAGATCTTGAACTGGTATTTAAGGGTAGTGCTGTTTCGGATGTGGAACAGGTTCAGGAGGAGGCCTGCCATCTGGAAATGGATTGCAACGGCTTGAAAAAGCTGGCGGTACGAGGCGAGGTTTTATTTCCCGAACAGACCTTTACTCCCCTTAACGAACAAGAAGGGCCTGTCAAGGGCTCCTTCTCTGTTGAATTGGATCGAGCCGTAGGCGCCAGTGAAAATATTTATGCCCAATTTGGAGAAGAAGGCATACCGGAAGAGTCCGGCTTCCATTTTATGGCTCAGGTAAGCGTGGACGATTTTGAGCTATCCGCATTACCGGAATGGGGATTTGCACTTGAGAATGCTTGGTTGGATTGCTCAGATTTTGAGAATCCATCTTCTATTCAATGGCCGGAGAGCTATGATGACCCCAATATTAGCTGGGACGAAGGGGCACAAGATATGCTTATGCAACCCACCTGGCAAGGGGTGTACATTCAGGATATTGAATTGACGACGCCGGTGGTCTTTTTTGAGGGCGGGAGTCCTGCAAAAATATCTGGTAACCATATGATTATTGATCCTCTGCTGAGCTTTTCTCTTGCAGTAGAAGATATTTTTACCTTCGACCAGGGCTCGCTTGACAATTGGTCTTTATCCATGGATAGTCTGTTCCTCACTTTTGTGCAGAATCGACTCGAGAGTGGAGGATTCAGTGGAGAACTAGGCATTCCTATTACGGCAGAAGGACAGTATTTCCGCTATACGGCACTCATTCAGGATAGTGATTTGGAAAACACTTCTTTGGATGCTCCGGAATATGTCTTTTCCGTTCAGCCTTCTGACCAGATTGACTTTCCCTTCATGATGGGAAAAGTAAGTCTGAGCGAGAACTCCTACATTCTTGCCAATTTATCTCCTTCTGATCAAAGCCAGAACTACTTAGAGTTGCATGCTGAAGGAGGAGTAGGTATCAATTCAGAGCTTTTTGAAACAGAAGATGGGGTGGAGAATATTCCACTATCTATCCCTTTGGCAGATTTCAGGTGTACCTACCATTCTCGTCAGGGGTTTACCGAAAGTCATTTTGGTTTTGCAGGATTAGAGGCGGTGCAATCGAGCGATGGGGGCCAGATCGAGTATGACCATGATTTTGGAATGCAATTTAGCGAAGAGAGTTTTGCGGGCTTTCCGCTCAATATTGAATCGGCTTCTTTGCAATCCATTTCAGGCGACGAGGTCGTCTTTAATCTGACCCCAAGAGTTTCAGTGGCCGGAGGAGAGAATGGTATTGCCGGAAGTGTAGGTTTGGATTTTAATTCTACCCTTAGAGATGTAAACGGGCAGCAAAAATTAAAGCTTCAAAGTGTATCTGTATCCAGTTTATCTATTTACAGTGATGTATATGGTTTATTACTAGATGGTGAAGTAGAGTTTTACAATGATATCGGGGCAGACCAGGTAGGAAACAGTGGAGCGAGAGGAAATCTGCAGGTCATGTTGCCATTAGGCCTCGGCGTACAGTTAGCAGCAGAATTTGGGACTCAAATTACGGACCCAAAAGCTGCTTTCGGAACAGAAGACCATTTCAATTATTGGTATGTGGATGGTATGGTTTACTTCGGCTATGCCGGTGTGCCCATTGCTCCGGGTGTGGGAATCTATGGACTAGGTGGAGGCGTATTTGTAAATATGACCAAAGGAGGGAGTGGCGCTATGGACCAAAAGGACGTAAATACCACACTGGAACAGGTCAATAGTCTGTCGGAAACGAAAGGAGAAACGAATGCTGTCCACCCTACCGATGGTCCACCCTCCCCTTCCTTTGGGAACTACGGCTTGAAACTGGCTAGTACCTTCGCCACTCATCCTACACCACAGACGCTCAATATGGATGTATCCGTATATGGAGAATTCAGTGAACAGTTGGGTATTAATTTATTAGCCATCAATGGCGACGCTTTCGTAATGACTGATCTCAGTATGCGCAATAAAGCCAATATCTGGGCTGCTGCAGGCTTACAATGGGAAAAGACGGTGGACGGACAGGTTTTTGATGGTATACTGGATGTGTACGTGAATACACCCACTATGTATGGGAATCCAGACCTCAATAATAAGATGATAGGTGCTCATTTTCACGCAGAACAGGGAGGGTCGAATGTATGGTGGTTCCATGCCGGACAACCGGACCAAAGAGGAGAACTGAATATTGATTTTCCTTTTATGGGTTCCATTGAAGCCAGTGGCTATTTAATGACCGGGCACAATGTACCCACAGAGCTGCCTATACCTCAAAGGGTTGCCTTCCTCATGGACAATGCCCAAACCGGATCAGGGGATAATCGACTCTCAGAGTCTGAAGCGGTTCCGGCGAATGGCTTACAACGTTCGGAAGGTGCTGAAATGCTCGCTAACATGGGAACCGGTATGGCCCTGGGTGCGGAGTTAGAAGTCACCGTAGGCCTGGATGCCTTTATCTATGCGACCATGAGTGCCTTTTTGGGCTTTGATTTTAATCTGACTCAGGATGAGGCTCGTACTTGTTTTATACCGGGCTCAGGGGATATAGCACCCGGCATCAATGATTGGTATGGTAGAGGTCAAGTCTATGCGGGCTTAGAGGGGCAGATTGGATTGCAGTTTCGTTTTGCCGGCAAAGATTATAATCTCAACCTGTTCTATATGGCAGCGGCAATGCTCTTGCAGGGAGGTGGGCCTAATCCAGAATGGATAGAAGGTCGGGCAGGGATTACCTATAGTGTTTTGAATGGTCTGGTGGATGGAACGAAAAAGTTTGATATCACAGTCGGAGAGCGATGCGTTCCTGCCTTCGAGGATCCTTTTGCAGGACTAGAGATGATTTATGACCACTATCCGGCCGATGGAGAGGAGAACGTCAGTGTGTGGGTGGATCCGAGTGTAACTTTTCTTCTTCCTATCAATGAAGAGATCATTTTACCGGTCTTAGATGAAGAAGGGAAGACAAAGGATATGACGGTTGAATTGGAGCTCGATCGATTGGCGACTCAGAAAACCGAAGAGGGGGCCTCGTCAACAGTGAGCGCTGAAATCGAGTGGAGCAATGATCGAAAAAATGCTTTCTTAGAATTTGATCAGGTGTTGAGTCCCTTTTCTGAGTATGAAACGGATGTTCGTCTGATTGCATATGAAATTCAAGCCAGTGGTACGCGAACCCGATTGAAAGACGAAAACAATCAAAACTGGAAAGAAGAGTTGGTCTTCCAATTCACGACCGGTGAGGTGCCTTATCCTATCCCTGATGAAGAAGTGGTGCGAACGGTGCCCATCCGGAATCAACGATTTTTCCTGCAAGACGACAACCCCTTGGGCATTGGACAAATTGTATTTAGTGGTAATCTGAAAGATGAGGATCCTGACTTAGGCTACTTTCCTGATGATAACAACCAGTACACTTACAATTACTTTGCCCGACTGCAGGATATGCACGGCAATGATCCCACCATAATTGATCTGAATCAATACAAAGACAATAACAGCATTGATGACCTAGTGGTCGCCCTACCGGATCTGGAGCCTGAGACTATTTACTCTTTTGAGGTCGTGCGACAGACGGAAAAGAATTTTGGGGAACGGAATGGAATCCTCAGTCAGATTATTACGGAAAAATTTGAAAATCAATTCTTGGATGTGAGTGCTACTAGAAATATCAATGTGAGCAGCAACGCAACAAGACCCGGAAATCCTCAATATGAAAATGAGGACATTATCTATCAATTCTACTTCCGAACGAGCAAGTTCAATACTCTACAAGAGAAATTAGCAGTCATGTCCATTGAGGTGGAAGAGATCAACTCTAATGATCCGGCAGACTACTATCCGAAAGTCAACTTTTATGGAGATGAAGGATTTGATGTTTTTGATATTAAAGGGGAATTTGATGCGGAGGGAAATCTGGTGGTTGCCCCCAGAGTCAATCTTTTTGCCGAAGAGCATTCCAATCATAGCTCCAATCCCGGTATTCAATCCTATTTTGCATTCATTCGTCAGGAGTGGGAAGCATTTGACGATGCCAGTGCCGCTTTACGGAATAACGCACATACCTTGAGTTATGATCTGTCTTTCACCTACGCCGGACTCCCACAACAAAGTACGGAAACATTACGGAATCAAACTGTGGATGATTATGAAGCCGATGATGATATTCAAATAGATTATGATCAGTCACAGATCACTTTTGGTTTAAATGAATATGCCAGTGGTTTCAGAGGCCCATTGACGGAGGAGCAGATTGAACAACAATGGAATAATGAGTCCCCGGGCAGTACAGGTCCTATGGGAGGAAGGGTGATTCAATCCGGCAATCCTTTGGGACAAGGTTCTGGAAGCCCCACAGTTGCTGAAGATCCCGTTCGACTGAGTATTGATCATCAATTATGCAATCAAGGGAGTGCCGATGCCGGTCATTTGTGGCAATGGTTGTATTATATCAATTCTGCCAGAGTTACCTTAACGCCGGATGCAATCGTTTATGGCACCCGGTTTCCCAATGCAGTTTCCATTAGTGTCAACAAATGGAGTACCTATTTGAATGAGGAATATCCGGATTTAATGGATGAAATGAGCGAGCGAGCCATCAGAGATGAGTATTTCTGGGAGGCATTTCCGGGGACCTACCATGTTAAAATCCAGGGCAATAATTTATATGATGTCGGTCAAATCCCGGGCTACAAAAAAGCATTCACCTTTGAAGTAAACCCATGAGTCGTATTATCATCATATGGACCCTATGCATCTGTTCCGGATTTCTTTTCGGACAGAGCGAAGCATATCCCCTTATTGCTAAAAAGAAAAGCAATGAAGTCGTTTTGCGCTGGGCGCCCTCCAATGCCGCCTATTGGCTTCAATTGCAAAGAGCTCAAATCTGGGTAGAGCGAGCCGATATCGATCCTGTATCAGAAAGTGTTGTCAGCACCCAAAGATTGGTATCAGATACTTTTCAGGTATGGCAGGAATCTGCCTTTCGGCAAATGGAGAATTGGGGTGAGGAAGAAGATTTAGTAGCACTTGCCGGTTATCTGATGCATGCACCCTATGAAAGTTTAAAAGATTCCTTGAGTACATCATGGTCAGACTTATTGACGCGGCGAGAGGAACTGAGTGATCGCTATTCTATGGCTCTTCTGGCGGCTGACAGATCTGTACAGGCAGCGAAGGCTTTGGGTATGCGATGGACGGATCCTGAACCCAAGTTGGACTTATTGCAGGTCTATGCATTGTATGTGCAGGTAGATTCGATGATTTATCACTCCATTATAGCTGTGGAGCCAGGTATAGAGATCCCTTTCAGGCCTGAAATTCAAAAGACGAATGAACAAGAAGACTTTGTCGTACTCTCATGGGACAGACGGTTGCATAGCCGATATTTCACCTCCTATTGGGTTGAAAAATCGAAGGATCAAGAGCAATGGGAACGCCTGAATGAACAACCCTACATTCATGCGAAGCAAGAAGACCAGGACCTTGCGAGCGGTCAGATTACTTATATAGATTCGGCTTCCATAGGCGATCCATATTATTACAGAATTATAGGTATGGATGCGTTTGGGGAGACCTCCGAGCCTAGTGAAGCGGTACGCCTAAGTGGGAGAGACCGAACACCTCCTGCTCCTCCTCAAAAGCTCCATGCAGCTATGACCAATGAAAGTCAGATGGTGGTGTCATGGGAAGCTTTGGATAATGAGCCGGGTGTGCAATACGCTGTTCGAAAAAGCAATCGCTCAGATGGTATCTACCGACGAGTATCTCCCTGGTTGACAGCATCCACTTTGAGTTGGACGGATACCTCACCCTCATTGGTTCTTTCTAATTACTATGAAGTTTGCATTCAGGATACAGCTGAAAACATCAGTTGCTCTCGACCGGTATATGGAATCGTTCAAGACACATTCCCTCCTGCTGCCCCTGAAGGTTTGGAAGCTACGGTAGATAGTATGGGCGTCGTAAGATTGAAATGGAATTTGGGTAGGGAGGAGGACTTGAAAGGGTACCATGTCTATTTTGCAAATGCCTATGATCGGGTATTCAGTATTTTGACCGGTACAACGGTCCAGGATACCCAGTATACCGACACCATCAGTCTGAATAGTTTGACCAAGTCTGTGTTTTATCGTGTTGTTGCGGAAGACATTCGTTCCAATCGCTCAGAATTTTCAAGCATGATCAGGGTAGAACGACCGGACACGATTCCCCCTTCTGCTGCAGTATTTAAAGCCTATGAAATTAAGGACGAATCTATCCTCTTACGATGGGCCAATAGTAGTAGTGCAGATGTAATCCAACAGCTTTTGTTCAGAAAAGATAGTCGTGAGAATGAATTTACACTACTGGATAGTTTAGCGCCTTCCATTACCTCCTATATGGATCAAAAAGTGATGCCCGGCAAAAGATACGTCTATCGACTGATAACGGTAGATCAAGGAGGCTGGACGACGCCCTCTCCTGTGGATCTTTCCGTCTACTCGAAAGCAAAAGAAGCTGAACTATCGATTTCGGCCCGGGAGGAAGTCGGAACCTATTCCATCCAATTTCAAGTGCCTGCGGATTTGAGTAAGGAAGATAGGTTGAAGCTGTATCGAGCAGTGGATACTCAGCCCTTTTTAAGTTGGAAAACAGTCCGCCCGGAAGAAGAATTACAATCTGTGAAAATTGAAAAATCCACGAGGCTGAAAGCTTTGATTATTCATGCCGATGGCCGAAAGTCAAACTGGAGCAATATCCTCGAATTAAAGCCTATAGAATGAAGTTGCAATATCTTTTGGGAGGGATTCTGTTTTTATTGATGGCCTGTACGCAAGAAGAATACAGCCCAGATAACCCTAATATAACTCAAAGGGGGTTAGAAATCAGAGCGCAGGAAGCCGCACTTACGGAGGAGGCTTTACAGAGCGATCAATGGGAAACCTTTCTTCTATCAGCAAATGAAAACCAATGGGTCATTGCAGAAGCTTTCCCAAAATCCAATCAAATGTCGGAAGGGCAGGTGCTGATCGTTCCGCCCATCCCCCTTTTGCCGAAAGGCGCACTAAAAAAAATCGAGACGATACAAAAGGAGGGAAACCAACTCATTGTAAACGTAACCGATGCTGCCTTGGATGAAGCCTATAAGCGCATCCACATCGACTTTAGCTATCATGCTTACGAGGAGATTTTGCTCCGAGAATTCTCGATTAAAAAACAAAAATTCGGTTTTGTTGACTTGAAATTTGCAGGCACGAATGAATCGATGACGATGGAGCCCTCTTTCGGCATCAATGGGGAGTATGTGTTTGAATTGGATGTGGATTTTGAGAACCGGATCTTTCGTTCTTTTCGTTTTGGGATTCGCAATGCTCAATTCGGTCCGGAGCTGATTTCACGCATGTTTGCAAATGCGAAAGGCTCTGCTGAGGTAGCTGCAGAAGGCATTCCTATCTATAGTTTTATCATTCCCGTACCTCCTAATGGAGGTATTCCGGTCAATATTCAGCTGGTCATGGAGACATTTGGAGAAGTGGATATTCAGGGAGGGATGAAAGTCGTTCAGTCCTATACCAATGTAAATCCCATTGATCTAGTCTTTACGATTGATCCTGAAAATATTCCGGCACCTTATGCTGAGGTAGAGTACCAAAATGACAATCAGGATCTTGATGATTTTCAGTACAACATCGTTTTTGAAGAGATCCAGGGGCAGGGTGAAGTATCTGCCGGAGTCGCATGGAATTTCCAGGCCACAGTGTTCAATCTGTTTGATGTTTTTAATGCTTTCTTTAAAGTTGGGGGACCGGTTTTTAGTGCGGGCATAGCTACCGACTTTCAAGGGCCTGAATTGGTGGCGAATGTGACAGCAGACTTGAAATTTCCGGTGGAGGTGGGCATTGTACAAGGCCTGTTAGCTGAATTTGGAATTGAGGAGGAAATCGCCTTTGAATTGGGCGAGCCGACCTTAGGTTTGTATGATACAACTTTAGTATTGCCATGTGATGTTCGCTTTTTGGATTATGATCTGCAGGTGGCCTGTGATGAGCAAACTGATCGCTTGGAACTGAGTTTCTTTTGTAACAGTAACAATGGAAGTAGTGAAGGGTATCAGTTGTGGTTGGGCGATCAGAATTTAGGGACTTATGCCTATAACCAGCAACACAATCGAACGGTTTTAGCAGCTCGGATGAGCAATTTCGATGCTTTTACCATTCGGGATGTGGATCGTTCCTCTTGTCGCATAGAGGTGAAGCGTTCCAATCCCTGTGATCTTAGGGTATACTGTTCAGATCGTCCTTTTACAGATGCCAGAGATGGTCAACAATACTGTTTTATGGAAATGTCGGACGGGAAAACCTGGATGAGTTCACCGCTCTTATATAATGACGGTCAGACCATAGGTGCCTGTCATTCCGATAATTCTGATTTGTGTCTTGATCTTGGTCGGTACTATACTTATGATGAGTTGATGGCTGGAGACACGCTACGCGGCATATGCCCTTCCGGTTGGCATGTGCCTTCCCTTGAAGAGTGGAGGGCTTTATTCAATGCTGAAAGAGATGTTTATGGTTTGATAAGGCCCTTGATGGCACCGGGCTTGACTCGATTTGGGAATGTGCAAGAGGAGGAGGCCAATGGATTCAATTTATTGCCCACCGGTCAAATGCAAAGATGGAAGTTGGCGTCAGCTGAGG
The DNA here is from genome assembly GCA_964525165.1 of uncultured Saprospiraceae bacterium. Lineage (GTDB taxonomy): Bacteria > Bacteroidota > Bacteroidia > Chitinophagales > Saprospiraceae > JAWLFI01. Next base: position 12,601 of record CAZGGG010000051.1, read on the forward strand.
ACAATGTGTTTTCAAATAGCATATTGGAAGATGATGAGCCGATTGCCATGCTATGGACACGTGATCGATTAACTGTTACCACTAAAAGTCTGAAGGCGGATGAAGGTGCAATATCTATAGCTATTCTCGCTGATGGCTCAACGACAGAATATAGAACACCAAAGGCTGCCGGGCTTGTTTGCAGATGCATAAAAGATGAATAAAAGATGAAACCGAAAATACTACTGATACTCCTACTGGGGTCTTTATTGTTTACCTCTTGCAACAAAGAAGAGGTGCCGGATATGCCTCCTATGCAATGGCAAGTCGGGAAGAACGTGTTTGATATGGAAGTTGATGGTGAAGACCGTAATTTCTTGATTCACGTTCCGGAAAGCTATGACGGATCAGAGGCTGTACCCGTAGTATTTATGTTGCATGGATCCAGTGGCAATGGTGAGAAGTTTTACAATATCAGCGGTTGGGTTCAAATGTCAGAACGAGAGGGATTCATAGCGGTATTTCCTACCGCATTGGAGTATCCGATAGCAGAGAATAATGGCCGATTGAGTACAAAGTGGAGCGCTGAGGGTTTGGAAGTGGATGTGGTGCCTGGCACTGAGATTAAGGATGATATCCCATTTTTTCGAGAGATGATTCAGTTGTGTAAAGAGAGCTTTGCTATTGATGCTTCTCGAATCTATGTTAGCGGATTTTCCAACGGTGGCGGCTTTGTCAAATCCAGATTATTGCCGCAGATGTCCGATGAATTTGCTGCTTTTTCGACCTGTGGTAATATAGGGATTCCGATTTTTATCCCTATGCAAGACGAGCGAATTCCACCCTTTCAAATCCTATCCGGTACACGTGATGATCGAACAATAGCAGCCTTTGGATTAATGGAAGAGTTGCCCCTTCAAGCAGCCGAACTTTTTGCGATTCCGACCGCCTGGGCATGGACCCAAAACCTCTTGGATATGTTATCTTTAGACAGTAGTTATTCGGAAATGCCCATGCCTCCGCAATATAACCAGATCTCCTTTTCGAACACACTTGACGATGGAAGTCAGGAATTGGTGTATATAGTGGTGAATGGTTTGCAACACAGATATCCGAATGGGAGTAATAACCCACACAATGTGAGAGCTGTAGAGTTGATCTGGCCGTGGTTTACTCAATTTAAATTGGACTTATGATTCGATATATAATCCTAATTGGTTTTGCAGTACTTTTTAATATCGAATTAGAGGCCCAAGCGCCTGATTTGGACGAGGTTTATACTCTACTAGATACCACCCGTAACTCTACTGAATTCTGTAAAGTAGCCCTTAATGAAGGCACTCGACTTAGAAGGTACAATCAACTTGAAGCCGCTCAAGAAATTTTAAACAAAGCTCTTCAGGTCGCGCAACAAGATACTTTGATACCTTACCAAATTGACGCCCTTTTCCAGATTTCGAATGTTTTTGATATGTCCGGAGAGACAGAAAAAGCGATAGAAATACTTGGAGAAGCCATTCAAAAAATCAAAAAAGACGGTTATTTCAGAGCAGGCCAGGTGTATAAAACAATGGCTCGCTTTCTTAAGAAAGTTGACCAACTGGACTCTGCATTTCATTACTTAGCAGCAGCTGAAAGCTGGTACATGAAAAGACCAGCGGAGCAAAAATACTACCTATGGTCAGTGTATGACCACAGACACAGTCTTTACCTCCAATTTGGGGATCTATTAAGGGCTGAGGAATATTTAAATAAAGCTTATGCTATTGTAAAGGAAGGCGGCAAGAGAGTAGATATGGCATACATTCTGAATAGAATGCAAGAGTTAGCATTGGTAAAAGGTGATGCGGAACAATATGCCCGATGCAACAAAGCTTATTATGAGATTTTGCCCCCTGAACGGAAACAAACCCTCAGTCACGGCATTTCAGCCCCGGACAACTACACGCTTGCTCAACAAATCGAATTTTTCAGCCGCTTATTATCAGAAAATCAGCGCTTAGACTTTATCCAGCCCAACTTTAGAATCCGACAAAAGCTTGCACGTTTATATCTTGACCAAGGTCAATATTCAGCTTCTCTTAAAGTGCTGAACCAAATGGACCTCACCGTAAAAGCGAAGGCCGATAGTGTGACTGTTTTACAGCTGTATCATGAAGCTTATGCCGGGTTGGGTCAGCCATACAAAGCCCTTGCTGCCTTGCAGAATATAGATCGTTTAAAAGACCAACTTTATCAAGAAAAAGAAGAACAGCAATTATTGGAGTTGGAGAAAAAATACCAAACCGCCCAGAAGGAACAAGAACTTGCTTTGGCTCAAGAGAGAGAAAAAGTTCAGCAAGCCCAATTAGAGCGCACGGTGAAACAAAGAAATGCATACATCATGGCTGCTTTATTTTTGATTTTATTATTGGGACTTATCGGTTATTTAGCTTTTCAAAATCGAAATCAAAATCAATTATTAAAAAAGCAAAATGAACAAATACAAGCGGCTTTAAGTGATAAAGAGATTTTACTGCGCGAGATACACCATCGCGTGAAAAACAATCTTCAAGTTGTCTCCAGCTTGTTGAATCTGCAATCCCAGTATATCTCCGATGAAGAGGCTTTAAAAGCAATCGTTGAGGGGAAAAACAGGGTATCTTCCATGGCGCTTATTCATCAAAGCTTATACCGCGAGGACGGACTTACCAGTATCGATACACAGGAGTACTTCAGCAATTTGATTGAAAGTCTTCTAGATTCCTATCAGGTAGAGGAGGAACAAATCGAACTGGACCTAGAAGTAGATCCGATCGAATTAGATGTAGAGACGATGATTCCCCTTGGCTTGATAGCTAATGAACTGATCAGTAATGCCCTTAAACATGCCTTTCGGCAAAAGGGCCATCGAAACACTTTACACTTTGGTCTTTGGGAAGAAGATGGTCAGCTCCATCTAGAGATCAAGGACAATGGGGTGGGGATGAATCCCAATGATTTTTTCAACTCTCCCAATTTCGGGAATAAGCTCATTCAGGCTTTCCAGAAAAAGTTGGGAGCAGAGATTAAGGTTGAAAATGAAGGGGGGAGTAGAATTGTACTCCAAATCACTCAATTTAAAAAAGCAGGCTAATGGCAAAAGTGATTTCAATCCAAAAGAAAAAAATCGGCGAGAAGCTGAAATCCTATGCTGATGAATTAAGTAAAATTGATGCCCTCTTAAATCATCACAATCTAAAGAATGAGCAACAAGCTTTTCAGCATAATAAAAATGTGAAAACCAAAAATTATTGGTGGAATAAGTGGAAAATCAAATGAATCCAACTGATCAGAAAACAAGCACCCATATCTTGATTGTGGAAGATGAGCCATTGATCGCAGAAGATCTCGCCATGATTTTGCGCAAGGCAGGATATCAGATTGCCGGAATCGCGCACGACGGTTCTCAGGCTCTGGACCTATTGAGTAAAGGAACAACGGACATTGCACTATTAGATATCGCTTTGAGTCCCAGCATGTCCGGTTTTGATATTGCCAAGATTATTAATGATCGCTACCATATTCCTTTTTTATTCATTACATCATTCTCGGACCGCACTACTTTGGAGAAAGCAAAATCCCTTTTGCCGGAAGGCTATATAACCAAACCGTTCAAGAAAAAGGATGTGCTCGCAAATATTGAAATCATTAGCTATCGTGCGACATATCTACAATAGGCCATAATACAACATCATCCACGTCAGGCGAATTGTCCGTGCTTCCGCAAAAGATAAAGAGCCATTTCTTTCGTTAGCAGAATTGAACGAAGACCTCAGCCTAGCACTCTCTGAAACAGAATATGAGATGTTGATCACCTTAACAAAAGGGCTGACCAATGAGCAAATCGCCCACATCAAACACCTTTCTATCAATACCATCAAGACACATTTCAAGAATATTTATGCCAAATTAGGCGTGCGCTCTCGTACCCAAGCCATGCAAAAGATCATTAGGTATTAAGATTATATCTGGCTTATGTTACCTTTTGCTACAGACGCAACTGTTGTGCCCTATGGGCATCCTTCTGAAACAAGATGACCCAGGGAGGGCATGGATAGGAAGCTAAAGATAAGAGGCTGGGCTGCTATAGGCTGTACGAAAATCTAATTTTGATTCGTTAATAGGAGGCAACCAAAACAAACAACATGAGAAAATTATTCGTAGGTCTGGTTTTGCTCAGTCTAGTAGCTTGCCAGCCGGATGCTTCACTGAAAAATGAATTGGTCGGAAAATGGAAAGTCTCGATTGCCGCGGACTCCAGCGGTCAGACGAACCTGACGGAGGCGGTACAACAAGCCGTAGATTCCGGAATGGAAAAGGCTTCTAAAGAAATTGAGGCCGCTATGGATTCCATAGACATAGATTTGACCATCGAATCCAAGGGTGAAACTAAAAAGTTAAATAACAAAAGTCTGGGCGAAGGCCTCAAAGCTTTTGCGAAAGGCATGGGCGAATTGTTTAAAGGACTTGCTGAATTAGGGAAGGGGCTGGCAACGCTAATCCAAGAAATTGCTGAGGTTAATGTCGAATTAAAAGCCGATGGCAGTATGCAATTCAGCAGTCCGAATGATGAAATTGACGTTGAACTCAATGAGGAGCAACTCCAATGGTCTATTGCAGATGGGAAGTTTTTACTGGAAAGTGAATCAGAGGTGGATACCTTTACGGTAGACCGCTTGGAAAATGGTTTTCTGTTGGTCGGCCGGGAGGCAAAATTCCGATTAACGCCCCTTGAATAACTTAAGTCACTGAACCCATAAGGTGTTTTTATGTTCTTTATCCTACATAGAAAACAACACCTTATGGGACTCTTTACCAAATCTGCATGGATCTTCATTTTAGCCATCTTGTCATTGATCATAGCAGCAGCCTTTCCGAGTCCGGCAATGATTGCTTTTGTGGCTTTTTTTACGGCTTTATTGGTGATGGCGCAGACCTTTTCCGTCTTATTTGATGAGAAAGAAGCGGTTCCGGTAGAGTCAGAACCCACACAACCCTCTTAATTTAAAATATCCACATGTTAATAATGATCACATTGGGCCTTCTACTACGTTTATGGCGTAGAAAAAAGAATAGTTAGGCTTTTCCCTTAGAAAAGAATTCCATACCCCATAAACACCGCATACTCCGCAAAGAAAAATACCCAGAAGCGCATATAAAAGCGATAGATGCCCTCTCGGGTGGAAATGTTAGCACGCAGTACGTGTATCAAAAATAAAGCCAGAAGTACACCGTGTGCCACCATGATATACACCTTACCTTCCGCCATATATTGCAAAGCATAGACCAGAGTGGCGATGTAGGCGGCTATGACCAAACCACTGCCATATCGAAAAGCGGCAGAGATACTATACAAGACGGGCAAGGTCTTGATCTGATGTTGCTCATCGCCTTTGACATCGTATAGGTCTTTGAACCAAGCAATGGCAAAGCTGTAGGCACTGACGAAAATGGTTAAGGGAATCAACGCATCCACCTGGCCCCAATCGCCGGTGATGACGTATTCTAAGATCCATCCAATACCCAGATTGACCAAAACACCTCGGACGACCACAATGCTCAAAGCCGCCGGCAAGTGGTGTTTCTTGAGCCGAATCGGAGGAGCACTATAGGCATAACCGATGGCCGCAATGAGTGCCATGATGCCCAGCATCCACCAGGATACTAAAGAGGCGAAGAGCAGGCAGATGGCCAGCGCCACCCAGATGATCATTTGCGCTCGTTCAATACTCAAGTCCCCCCTTGCAATCGGTAAAAACGCTTTGTTTTCCTTATCTAGTTCGACATCCGTAATCTGATTCAAACCCGTGATGAATACATTACAACCCAGCGCAGCAATCAAAGTAAGACCATAAATAGATATAAAATCAAATAGTTCCTCCCCACTGACTACCAAAAGGTATAATGTGGTGATACTAATGAATGATGCGATCACTGTATGTGGCCGTCCAAAGTCCCAAAGTATGCGTAATGCTTTTACCATAAGCTGAAGTTACAAATCCTGTTGTATAGGAACACCCTCAATAATGGTGAGTTGTGTCCCGAAAGCAGATTGTTTGTTATAAATCTTGATTTCATATTCCTCTGTCGCTAAAGACGAGATTCGTCTTTGATATTCCTCTTTTGATTGAGACCGAAAGACCGAAACCAGGCCGTCGAAAGTAATCGTCAATAGATTGACGGGTAGTAAATAAGTAAAAAGTAGGCGTGACCAACGAAAAGGCCGAATGAAGGGCCCCAGGATGAATTGCCCTAGGGTAGTCGTCAAAAGGATTTGAAGGAAACTCCATAGGTTGGGCTGTAGGATTTCCACAAAAAAGAAGGGCTTTTCTGCTTGAATCAGTTGGCTTACGATCATTTTTTGTTGATGGGCTGAGAAATGGTGGAAAGCATTGTACATCGTATAGCCAGAGGCTTCATTCATCCAGCGTCTTTCTGTTCCGAGTACATCCAGCGGTTGTGTCCTCAGGACCACATTTGCGGAAGCATAACCCTCAGGAAAAGTCTTCAGGAAAGAAGGGTGAAGATCTGTAAGTTCCAAATAGCCAGAGCCGGATTTTGGGTGCATCCAAATCGCGGGCTGTCCACTGCCACTGCATAGATCCATAATCTTGCCCTCCGGTTTCCAAATTCGATAAGGTGTTACCGCACCATTCAATACGCCCATATGACTCGTGACCCAGCCGATGAATTCCATTTGCTGAAGCCGGAGGGTGTCCGGAAACC
>CAZGGG010000052.1:0-19249 GCA_964525165.1 uncultured Saprospiraceae bacterium
CCTTTCCTTCTGACTCACCATACAGCTGTTGCCACCATTGGCCCAGAGCGGTAAGTGCCGGTTCATAAGAGGCAAAGAGTTCGATCTTCTTTCCGTTCGCATAGGCATAGTTTCTAAGGGCCACGTATTCCAAAGCGACATGATCTTCATTATTGAAGAAATGTGTCCGGGCCAAAGCAGCTCCATCAATCATAGACTGAATGTCTATACCTGCGGCCGCCATAGGTAAAAGACCAACGGGTGATAATACGGAGTAGCGTCCGCCCACGTCATCCGGTACGATGAATGACGTATAACCTTCTTGATCGGCTAATGTGCGTAAGGCACCTTTTTCACCATCAGTAGTGGCATAAATACGTTGGGATGCCTCCGCTTTTCCATATCGATCTTCGATAAGCTTTCTGAATAATCGAAAAGCAATAGCGGGCTCGGTGGTCGTACCTGATTTAGAGATGACATTGATGGAAAAATCTTTGCCTTGTACACGGTCCATGGCTTGTTGTAATGCCAGGGATGACATGTGGTGACCGGCAAACACGATTTCTACACCTGAATGCTGATGAGCTAAAAAATCTAAAGCAGCTTTAGCACCCAAATATGAGCCTCCGATACCAATGACAACCAAAACTTCTGATTGAGAACGAATACGTTGGGCAGCCTGGTCAACCGATTCAAGAATATTTCCTTCTACGCGCTTTGGCAAATCCAGCCAACCTAAAAAATCGTTTCCGGGTCCCTTCCTCGATTGAAGGAGTTGTTGAGCTTTGATAGCCTCCTCTTTGAAAGCAGTTAGTTTTTCTATATGGAAAGATGTGGATTGATGTGTGATACGGAGCATGAAATGTGTTTTTTGTAAAGGTAGAGATTCTATGAAAATGTTCGGACCTGATTTAAACGACAGTCCTTATATTACTGATATTAAATAGAATTGAGTTTGCGAGAGTCAAAAGTTAAAAGAGAAAAATGAAAAACAGAACCATCTTCATCAGTGGCGCCAGCAGGGGCATAGGTAAGGCGATAGGCATTAGACTTGCACAGGAGGGCGCAAATATTGTAGTGACCGGAAAGACAGATCAAGCCCATCCAAAGTTGGAAGGAACCATTCATACGGCAGCAGAGGAAATGATAGCTGCAGGGGGACAGGCTTTGCCTATTGTTATGGATATTCGTGATGAGGAGCAAGTGGAATCTGCAGTTCAACAAGCCGTGGATCACTTTGGTGGAATTGATGTGGTCGTGAATAACGCCAGTGCTATTTTCCTGGCGGATACACCCAATTCACCGATGAAAAGATTCGATTTGATGCATCAAGTGAACGTGCGGGGTACTTTTATGCTTACGCAAAAGTGTTTACCTTATCTGCAGCAATCTGAGCACGCGCATATTTTAACCTTGTCTCCTCCGCATCCCTTGAAAGATCAGTGGTTTGGACAATTTCTGTCTTACACATTGGCAAAGTACGGTATGAGTTTGTGTACCGTCGGTTGGGCCAAAGAGTTTGAAGGAAAAATTGGAGTCAATTCGATTTGGCCGGTCACAACCATAGCCACCGCCGCTGTCCGAAATTTGCTCGGTGGTGAACAAATGGTCCAACAAAGCCGAACGCCTGATATCATCGCAGATGCAGCTTATTATATCCTCAACCGAAAACCTTCAGAATGCAATGGCAACTTCTTCACGGACGAGCAAGTCCTGGAAGAAGAAGGCATCACAGATTTGAGTTCTTATGCGGTCAATCCCGATGAGGATTTAATGCCGGATTTCTTTCTGTAAGCGATTCTTTTCTATTGGTTGACCTGACCGATTGCTTCACCCTGTTTTACCTTAAAGAACTGCAGAGGCCCATTGTTATTGGCTACTACGAGCAATTGAGAACGGTTGGGTCCTTTCACGAGCTTGATATCTTTAACATTCAAGGAGGCAAACAAGCCACTTTGGTGACCCGGAACCGGATCAAAAGTTCCGTCTCCTTTTCCAATCAGTAGCAAACCGTTTCCTGCATCATAACGGGGTGTCTCCACTTCTGCATTGTACATGTTTCCGGCTACAATCAAATCAAGGTTTCCATCTTGGTTCACATCTTCTGTGATGATACCTTGAATAGGACTCATTTGTGCATAAGTTGGAAGTTCTACACGCTCAAAACCATTTCCGGTGTTCAAAAAAACTGCTGAAGCAAAGGTTTTACACATTCGATGCAAGGCTTGTTCCAGTTGATCGTCTCCATAAATGTCCTCAAGGTCTGCCGTCGCAAAGTCCTGATAGGTTTCAAATTTTTCTTTGATAAAAGGCATTTGATCAGAAGAACATTGCCGTCCTCGCGCGGGTACGAGTTTTCCTTTATATTCTTTACTCAATACAATATCTACTTGACCTCTGTCATCAAAATCGCTTGCAAAAATGTGGAAAGGCTTTTTCACAGAGGCAGAGAATTTTGAATTGAGCCCTAAGTTTCCAACGATGAGGTCTTCTTTTCCATCTCCATTAATATCCGCTGTTTCCAGAGAGTACCACCATCCATCTGTATCCAGCATTCCCCATGCCTCGGATTGATCTGTTAATTGTCCCTGACCATTATTGATGTAAATTTTAATAGGCATCCATTCTCCGGCAAGTACAAGGTCCAATTGGCCATCGGCGTTCAAGTCACACCATTTGGCCGCTTTTACGATTCCGATACTATCCAGATCCGGAGCCACCTGCTCTGTGATATCGGTGTATTTAAAGTTGTTGAGTTTGAGGATATAACTTCTTTCAGGGTAAGGATAAACACCCGGCACTGCAGCACCGCCAATAAAAAGCTCATCTACACCATCTCCATCCAGGTCTCCCGGCACCACAATATTTGAGGCAGAAGGCATAGGAGCTGCAAAGGCATTCGCTTTCGCAAAAACGGTTTGCTGTGGGTTAGGGATATTCACATAGAAGCGGTTGTTCAGTAGCTCTGAGCCGGGCTTGAAGGCACCTCCACCTCCGCTGGCGACAAATAAATCTTGTCTGCCATCTGCATTGGCATCAATAAACGCGGCGCCCATATCCTCCTGCTCAAAATCCGGATTCCATGGGGGTTGAACATCCATGAGCTCAAAGGTTCCGGTAGCATTTTGAATGTAAAGCGCCCCCGGCTGCCCTTTGGCTCCCCCAACGTAGAAATCTTCTAGCTCATCATTGTTGACATCACCGACAGCAATCTTGGGCCCTAAAGTGGATTGACGATGTGGGAGTAATATTTCCGTTTTAAAGTCATCATAAAGGTTTTCTCTATGTACGAACTCAATCCCCAGATCTTTTGCTTGGACTTCTTCGAAATAGGGTTCGGTCAGGGATTGATGGGCTATAAATCCACCTTCAGTAGCCTCGTCAAAGTTCAAGACGATTCTTTGATTGGCGGCTACATTTTTCATTTCACTGATTTTCCCTCCGGCCCATTGCACAACGACCCGGTCCACTTGCTCATTTGCTCCGAGCCCAAAATGTATGATGGGCTCAACAGAAGATTCATAGCCCCTGGTGGGGTTAAACTCCTGAAGTTGTACCTGATCGTCTTGATATAACCATATGCGCGCATTGTAAAATTCCGCTTCCGGACTCTTGTCGCTGAAAGTAAACTGTAAGTAATTTCCTTTCTGTTGTTCTACGGCATTATTTTTAAATAGAAAGCTTGGATGATCTGTATTGTTGATCACCAGATCCATGTCCCCATCCTGATCAAAGTCTGCGTAGGCCGCACCGGTCGAATAAGACAATTCCCCTAATCCCCAGTCGTCCGAAACATCTTCAAAGGAGAGATCTTTGTTATTTCTAAAGACTAAATTTTTCGACTTCTCTTCCGGAGCAAGATCATACATTTCATCTCTCATGTCCATTGGAATAGACCCTCCATTTTCACTTCTGACCTTATCCATGGCTCTTCTGAAATCGTTGTCACGAGTATACTTTCGGTATCCGTTGGTTACGAGGTAATCTTTCCAGCCGTCATTATCCAGATCTATCAATAAAGGAGCCCAACTCCACTCTGTCCTCAATGTTCCGGACAAGCCTGCAATGTTGCTGAAGGTCCCATTGCCATTGTTCAGTTGCATGGCATTAAACATGTATTGAAATTGGTAACCTAAAGTATTGACAAAATAAGAGAAGCCTTCCACATCCATAGAAGCCATTAAAGTCTTATCTCGAATATGGTCATTGGCAGCCATATCAACAGATACGATATCCAAATAGCCATCATTATTGAGATCGGCGATATCCGTTCCCATACTGTAGAAGGGTACTTGTCTTGTTCTTTTATTCAGCTCGTCTGTAAAGGTTCCATCTCCATTATTGATATACATAAAGTTAGGTACAGAGTAATCATTAGAAACATAGATGTCGGGCCAGGAATCGTCATTGAGGTCTGCAACCACAAGACCTAAACCAAAACCATAATTGAGCAAACCGGCTTCTTTGGTTACATTGGTGAAGGTTTCGCCATCATTTCTGAATAATTTACCACTGGCCTGAGGCAATTTGCCGGGAAGCAATAAATCATCAAACACCCTTTTGTACAACATCATGGCATAGATAGACTCATTTAAAACATAGACGTCTAAATCTCCATCTTTATCATAATCAAAAAAGGCTGCACTGGTACTTTCGTTAGAATCATTGAGCCCGTATGCTTTCGCTTCTTCTTTAAAGGTGCCGTCCCCATTATTAATGAAAAGCAGATTTTCTCTGTCCTTTCGGTCGGGATATAGTCCATAACCGGCTTGACAAACATAAATGTCTAAAAACCCATCTGCATTGACATCAGCCATGACAGCCCCTGTGCTCCATTTTTTATTCTCTGGATTCAGGCCTGATCCCTCCGTGATGTCTTCAAATTCAAAGTTTCCTTTGTTCAAATAAAGTGTATTTTTCCCTTCGTTTGCAGAAAAGAAGATATCCGGAAGACCATCATTATTAATATCTCCAACAGCTACACCGGCACCATTATAGTAGTGTGGAAAGGAAAGATTGTTTCTTTCTGTCTTAGGGTCGCTTTCCAATGTGTTGACGAAATCAATTCCGCTTTCTTCTGCAGAGATGAGTGAAAAAAGTGGAGTGTCACTTTTTTCTTCTTTTTGACCTTTATTAGAGTCACATGAACTTGTCAGACCCAAAACTCCAATAACGAACACTAATTGCAAGGCTTTCATCATGATGAGAAAGATTATGTTGTTTTCAGCTAATTAATAACTGACCGTAAAGTTTTTAAAAGTGTTCTGCGGGTGTGTTCAATATTGCAATCTATAAGATTGACAGGCTAAAGTTATAAATAAATCATTCAATGCTCTGAATGGTGTTGGTGGCTTTTGTGTGAAAAAGCATCTGCATAGTTCCAGGTGGCACTTTCATAAGTTTCCTTACTGCCATTTTCAGACAACAAAATTTGTTGGTTCACTTTTTTCACAGGATAAGAAATCACTTGAGCATTGGCTCCGGGCCAGAGCACTTCGACTTTTTCGATAACTTCTGCTTTGCCTAACCCAATGTGCAGTTCGGTAGGATTTGAACCAAATGAGGCTCCTGTTTGCATACTCTTCCAACGGACAATACGCTCCTCATCCTTTGTTTGTGCGATCACCTTTACCCTCGCTCCTATACCCGCCTTATTAGATTGGATACCATTTAATCTGACCTTCAGATAACTATTCGTGGAAGACAATGGATTTAAAAAGAAGGCATTTGAAAAGACATCTCCTTGAAATGCGCCTCCCATTACGGCATAGATATCTTGATGACCATTATTATTGAAGTCTGCAAAAGCGATACCATGCCCTTTTTGAATATGTCCCAAGCCCCACTGAAAGGATTTGTCAGTAAACTTCTTTCCCTTTTCGTTATAAAAGAAGCGATTGGGAACGACCGCTCTGTAGTCTGGTGCTCCTGTACCTAAGAAGAAATCAGGATACCCGTCATTGTCTACATCACCAAAATTACATCCCATCGTTGATAATGCAGAGTAAGTAAAATACTCATCTGTTACGTTACTGAACGTCAGGTCTCCGTTGTTGCGATATAGAGCATTAGGCTCATTAAGTGCCTCCTTACCTAGCATTTCTTTAGCAAACTGAGCAGATTGATTTTGAAAGGCAGTTTGATCAAAAGAAGCTACATATAAGTCCTCATCTCCATCCTGATCGAAATCCATAAACCAGGCCGGAAATGCGGCATAAGGTGAACTTACCCCTGCAGATATGGCAATTTCATTGAATTTTGTATCCTCTTCGGTCGATTGGTTATGTAAAAGCAAGTTCTGTCCTTCCAAATTGGAAACAAAAAGATCTGGCCTTCCGTCTGAGTCAATATCTCCTGCACAAATTCCTTTAAAGTAACCCGAATAGTCTGTTCCTATGGAAGCAGCCTCCTCTACAAAATGTCCGTTTCCTTCATTTTTATAAAACTCCAAAGGATAGTTTTTGTCTTTTTTAGGGGCTGATTCATTGGCGACGACCAGATCCAAGTGTCCATCCAAATTGTAATCAATCCAGACCGCCGATTGTGTAGGCCGAACAGAATAAATTCCGGCCTCAAAGGTTACATCTGAAAAAGTACCATCTCCATTATTGCGCATTAAAGAGTTGGGTATGATACCCCAATTCAAATTAGGTCTCCAGGCACCTCGAAGGATGATAAAGTCCATATCGCCATCTCCGTCATAATCCCCCTGTTTGAGGTTAAGTCCACCTATTGCTTGATCAAGGCCACTCTCTTTCGTACGGTCTGTAAAGCCTGTTTCCGTTTGCTCATAGTATTTCAAACTTCCATTAAAGCCCCAAGAAGAGACCATGAGATCTAAGCGACCATCCCGATTGAAATCTTCTGCAATAACGCCACCTGAAAGAGCATAATGGTCAACACCCAACTCTAATGCTCTATTGTGCCAAATCTCCTGCTGGTTTCTGTCCTCTAATTTTATCAGATAATTAGGTTTAACACCGTTCGGGTATATGTCTAAAGCCATAGCAGCAATATTGTATAACCAACGACTTTGTTCGTCATCCGGAAAAAGGTTTAGAATTTTTTCATATTCCTCAAATGCCAGACGAGCGGGTTCTTTTTCAACATGTACACCCTCCCCGACTAGAGGCACGATACATGACTCAGCACTATGGTAGTTTTGACAATTTTGCTGTTCTGCTTTCCGCAAATAACAGATCGCGAGAAACTCATAGAACATTTTACTCTGAGCATTTAATTGAGCTAACTGCGGAAGTTTCGTGAGCAGCTCTTTGATGTTTCGTATGGCATCATCTGTTTGACCCATATTGAGTTGTTCTCGAGCAACTTGAAATAGAATTTGTGGATTTTGATCTTGTTGAAAAGCAGCTCTAAAAAAGTTGGCTCTTAGATCATTTTCATAAATCGCCTCTTGAACCTTTATCCGACGGTATGCGGTTTGAATGCTGTCTTTCATTCGCAAAAAACCATCTGTTTGCCGCCTCTTATTAGCGTTTTGTTCCTCGGAAGCACAAGCGACTGTCAAGAGGATGCTTGTCAGCAAAAAGAATTTTAGCATTTTGCTAAACAGAAAATCATTGAAATTGATCATATACCATATTCTTGGACGCAATTACCAGAATCCGGACAAATGTAATTAGAGTCAAAGATAAGAAGTCTGCTGCACCCTTTTGCGGCTTAGGTAGTATAGACGGAATTAAATACCACATAATCCGTAGTTAGATCAGCCCCCCAAGCGGTAGCTTGTTCTGTTCCATCTTTCATGTCAAGGGTTACGAACACATGTGATTCTCGCAGGATTTTTTTCATGTAATATGAGTCATACTCCTGAGGTTTTCCCTCTTCCAAAACCTTGACTTTCTTTTCCTCCGACCCTAAATAAAGGTCACACTGGGTATAATCAAAAGGGACGCCGGCATTTCCCGCGGCACAGATGATTCGACCCCAATTGGGATCCCTTCCATACATGGCGGCCTTCACCAGGTCGCTATCTGAGATTTTTCGGGCGATCTTTCGCCCCACCTCCTCTGAGGAAGCATGAACTACATTGTACTCAATAAATTTTGAGGCTCCTTCTCCATCGGACACAATGAGTTTGGCTAAATGTATCATCAGCTCCAGTAATTTTTCCCTGAATTCCAGATAGGCCGGATCATTGCCATTTTTAATTAAAGGATTTTCTGCCATTCCATTAGCAAGAACTGCACACATATCATTGGTGGAGGTGTCGCCGTCTACGGTGATCATATTAAAAGAACGAGCTGCCCCATAGCGAACAGCTTTATCTAAGAGTTCAGAAGTGATATTGATGTCTGTGGCTATAAATGCCAACATAGTTCCCATATTAGGGTGGATCATACCAGACCCTTTTGCCACGCCGCCCATTCGGATTTCTTTATCGTCCAGCGTGTATTCCAAATAGCCTTCTTTGGCAAAAGTGTCGGTGGTCAAAATAGCGTTCGCCAAAAAGGATCCGGCACTGGATTTATCTGTCAGTTTTGCTACGTTTTCGCGTATTCCACTTACAATATCTTCCGTGGGGAAAGGTTCTCCAATCAATCCGGTGGACGCTACCAGGACGAGGTCTTCATCAATTTTCAGCTCTTCAGACATTGCTTTGACCATCGCCTGTGCACCTTCATAACCTTGCTGGCCTGTGCAGGCATTGGCATTGCCTGCATTAATTACAATGGCTTGAGCTTTACCGGATTTGATTTTTTCACGGCTGATTTTAATAGGTTCTGCGACCACTTCATTCTGTGTAAAGACGGCTGCAGCAGCAGCCGGTACTTCAGAATAAATAATACCCAAATCACGGCGCATAGACTTCACACCTGAGTGTGCACCCCAGCAGCTAATTCCTTTTACATTGGTAATATTGTTGATCATAATTTTTGGCTTGTTTTAATTAAGGTTGAAGTGGAATATGTTGTAAACCTTCAGTCTCGGGCCATCCCATCATAAGGTTCATATTGTGCACCGACTGACCTGCGGCTCCTTTCACGAGATTGTCTATCGCTGCGATGGAAATGATGTTGCCTGTCCGTTCGTCATACGTACTATATAGGTCGCAGTAATTAGACCCTCTCACTTGTTTTAGGTTGGGAGCCTCATTGGACCAGCGCACAAAGGGTGCATCTTGATAGAAGTCGTGATAGATTTCATAAAGTGCTTCATCAGATATTTCTTTTTTAGGTCGTGTATAGATGGTGGATAAAATTCCTCTGTCCAAGGGTAAGAGGTGGGGTGTAAACTGTACCCGAACATTTGATTCACTCAAGCCACCTAACTGCTGTTCAATCTCAACCGTATGCCTATGTTTTTTAAGACCATAGGCCTTAAAGTTTTCATTGGCCGCATTAAAGTGGTTCACGGCCTTTGATGTAGCCCCCGCTCCTGTTACACCGGATTTAGAATCAATGACAATTGATTGGGGTTCAATCACATCCTCGGCTATCAAAGGAGCTAAAGGTAAAATGGAAGAGGTCGGAAAGCATCCCGGATTAGCAACGATACTTGATTCTTCTATTTGATCAGCGTGAAGCTCAGGCATTCCATAGGCGACTTGCGGGACTAATTCGGGTATATCATGTTCCTTTTCGTACCACTTTTCATAAGTCGGAGCATCATTGAGTCTAAAGTCTCCCGAAAGATCGATAATGGGTATATTTTTTTCGTGATGTTCTTTCACAAAAGACATGGATACTCGATGAGGGAGTGCAAGGAAAATCAGGTCGATTTTTTCCCAATCTAATTCAGATATAGAAATCAATTTTAAATCGCAAATTCCCTTGAATTGGGGGTTAAGACGACTGTAAGTTTCTCCTTTTTTTGATTCGGAAGTGATACTCTGTAAATGGACTTTTGGATGGGCAGAAAGAATCCGTACCAACTCGCTTCCGGTAAATCCGGTAGCACCCACGATCGCAACCTTCAACTTAGACATGTTTTTTCATTTTTTGAATAGAATGATCGATGACGATCAGTAGCTTTTGAATTTCCTCATCTGTAATGATCAATGGGGGTACCAAACGAAGTACATTTCCGGAAGTGGCATTGGCGAGCACTCCTTGTTTCATCATTTCTGCTACGAGGGGTTTAGTCTCAAACTCAAATTCAATTCCGATCATCAATCCGATACCTCTTACGTCCGTCACCCCTTCACCTTTATAGTTGAGGAAATGATTTTTAATCAGGTTTCCTTTTCTCAAGGTTTCAGAAAGTAAGGTTTCATCTTCTAATGCCTCTACGGTGGCCAAAGAAGCAGCGCAGACTAAAGGATTCCCTCCAAAAGTTGTCCCGTGATCTCCATAGTCAATAGCATCGGCAACTTTTTCACTTATAAGAATGGCGCCTATAGGTACGCCTCCTCCCAGGCCTTTCGCCAACGTAAGTATATCTGGCTGGATCCCGTAATGATCTTTGGCGTAAAGCTTTCCTGTACGGCCCATGCCGCATTGAATTTCATCGAAGATTAACAAGCAGTCATGCGCATCGCAAAGTGCTCTCACTTCCTTGAGATAGTCAACGTCTGCAGGATGAATCCCCCCTTCGCCCTGAATGGGCTCTAAAATGACTGCGGCTGTACGCTCAGAAATTTGATCTTTCAGTCCCTGTAGGTCATTCAAGGGTACATTGGAAAAGCCTTTCGGAATGGGTGCAAATCCTTGTTGATAGGCTTTTTTGCCGGTGGCTATTGTAGCGAGGGTCCGGCCATGAAAAGAGTTTTTCATGGAAATGATTTCCCCAAATTCGTTGCCTTGTTTGTGGGCATATTTTCGGGCGAATTTAATAGCCCCTTCCACAGATTCTGCGCCGGAATTCGTAAAGAAAACCCGGCCAAGTCCGCTGGTCGTCGTGAGCTTTTCCGAAAGGCGCACTTGCGGTTCAGAAAGATAGAAGTTTGAAATATGAATCAATTGTTCGGCTTGATCTTGAATAGCTTTCACAATTTTGGGATGGCAATGCCCTAAATTGTTGACAGCTATCCCTGCCAAAGCATCTAAGTATTCTTTACCTTCCATGTCCCAGATCGTGCAACCTCTGCCTTTACGGATGACCAAAGGGTATCGTTTGAACGTGGGCACGTAGTGGGATTCATCCATTTGGATAAAATCTTTACTGTGTGTCGGTTCCATGTTTTGAGTTTAGCTTTTAGTGATGAGCGTCCCTGCGGCCGCTTCGTCACCGGTAAGCGTTAAGATTTGATTGGGTTTTGTTCCATTGATTATTCTCGCACTTTGCGCACCGCGCATGATGGCGAGACTGCAAGCTTCCATTTTAGGAATCATGCCTCCTTTGATGATGCCTTTTTGTACAAATTCATCTATTTGTTGGGATTCGATTTCTTTGATGAGCGAGTCCGCATCTTGGATGTCCAATAGTAAGCCGTCAATATCTGTCAGAACAACGAAGGCTTTGGCTTCCAAGGCTCCTGCTATATGTCCGGCAAAGATGTCTCCATTGATATTATAGGTTTCGCCCATCGCATCTTGAGCCAGACAGGTCATGACCGGGAAATAATCTTCCTCCAATAAATGGGTTAAGAGCTGGGTGTCCACTGATTTGACATCTCCCACTTGTCCGAGGTCATGCTGGGTTACTATCCCTTCATCATTGTACACTTCATGATAGCGCTTGACTGCCTCCACCATTCGCCCATCTTTTCCAGACAGGCCTATAGCTTTTTGTCCCAGACTGTTTAACAGACCTACAATTTGACTATTGACTTGTCCCTTTAAAGCCATCTCTACAAAGAGCAGGGCTTCAGAGGTTGTTTTGCGGTGGCCGTCTACAAACTCTGAATGAATATTGGCTCTTTCCAGGTTTTCCTTGATAAAGGGTCCTCCTCCGTGGACCAGTACGATGTGGAAGCCTTTTTCTTTGAGATCGCAGAGATGAGATAATACTTTCCTTTGTAAACCGGCGTTCAACATGGCGTTGCCACCGTATTTAAAAACGAGTATAGATTTTTGCTTCTGTTTAGGCATAAGGTAGGTTCTTAACAGAACCAAATTTGCTTGTTATATCATATGGTAATAAAAATAACGGGATCAACAAAGCCTATGTTCAAAAAATGCTCTTTAATCCTCTTCATCTTGACCATAGTCGGTTTGAAGCACCTGAGCATTCAAGCCTTTTTCTTCTCGCAACCATTTGGAGAAAATCTCACTATAACCGTGGGTCATATACACATGTTCGGCGCCACTGGCTTCGATGGCAGCATTGAGGCCCGGCCAGTCTGCATGATCAGAAATGACAAACCCTCTGTCCATATTTCGTCTTCTTCTATTCCCTCTTAGGGCCATCCAACCGGAGGCCATTGCGGTTTGAAAAGGTTGAAATTTTTTCACCCAACTAGATTGAAAGGCAGAGGGTGGAGCGATAACGATGCCGTCGCGATAGTCCTTTTTCGAAAGTTCCTGGCTGACCCTTACGGTTTCAGGTAATCGAATCCCTTGCGCACGCATCACTTCGTTGGTGTTTTCAACGGCTCCATGGGTATAAATCGTACCGATAGAATTATCCAGCATATATAATAAGCGCTGTGCCTTACCCAGGGCATAGGCACCCAAGAGGGCAACTTTCCCTTCATTTTGGCACTGCTTCCACCAAGAATTAATTTCGTCGGCTAAAGCTGCTTCTTCTTGCCATTTAAAAATGGGTAGGCCGAAGGTGCATTCGCTGATCATATGGGTGCAGGAAACGGATTCAAAATCTTCTGCCAAGGGGTCGGATTGTGTTTTATAGTCCCCGGTCACCACCCAGATTTGCCCTTTATATTCTGCTCGAATTTGAGCAGAGCCCAGAACATGTCCGGCAGGATGAAAACTGAACTGTACGCCATTGATGGTCAATTTTTTGCCGTAAGGCTGCGTATCTATCTGAGCATCCGGAATACGATACTGAATGACCGGCTTGGCTGTAGGCGTGCACAGGTAGTGTTTGTGACCCCAACGAGCATGATCTGAGTGGCCATGGGTAATCAAAGCTTTTTTGACAGGACGCCAGGGGTCGATGTAGATATCGGCCTGAGAGCAATAGATTCCACGATCATTGACTTTCAATAGGTCCATGTTGCATTGAACAGCAGGAGGACGGATGGGTTGAGAGAATTCTTATCTTTAGCCTTATTCATTTCAATTAAATTCAATTATGGATCAACATCAAACTGACGAATTGACCTTTCAGGCGATTGCGCAGGAAAGCTCAGAGGAAAGAACTATTTTTTATCAAAGGACTTATCAACATTTGGGCGTCGCAGTCTTGGCGTTTATCCTTTTGGAGACGGTTTTATTACAAATCGACCCCTTAGTAGAGATGATGCTCAGCTTGATTTCAGGTTGGAGCTGGTTGTTACTATTAGGAGGATTTTGGTTCGTGACTAATTATGCGGAAAAAATGGCATTGGGGACGATGGATCGATCCAGACAATATTTGGCGTTTGGTATTTACATTTTGGCGGAAGCCTTACTATTTGTGCCCTTATTGTATTTAGCCATATATCTGACAGAGGATTTCAGCTTGATTTCTCAAGCGGGCTTAGTTACGCTGGCGCTTTTTAGTGGGCTAACGGCTGTAGCGCTTACGATGGAAGCGGATTTCAACTTTTTGAAAGCGGGATTGACCATTGGATTTTTTGTGGCGATCGGTTTGATTGTTGCCGGAATGTTATTCGGCTTTAGCTTAGGTCTCTGGTTTAGTGTGGGAATGGTGGTGCTTGCGGCCGGATCCATTTTGTATCAGACGAGCAATATCCGATACCGATATCAAAAGGAGCAATATGTCGCTGCCTCATTAGGATTATTTAATGTTACTCTTCTGGTATATTTTAGACATTTTCATGCGCTCTGAATAGGACAAAAAGAAGGCGGACACCTGCCCAGGTGATCCGCCTTTTCTAAATAACCCCAAAAGTTACATCTTAGTCCTCAGAAGACTCTTCTTCCATCTCTTCGATGGGGTGTCCTGAGATTTTAGCTTTGATTTTTTCTTCGATTTCCTTGGCGACTTCAGGATTATCTTCCATAAACTGCTTGGCCGCTTCACGGCCCTGAGCAATTTTGGTATCCTCATAATCGTACCAGCTTCCTGCCTTTCCGATCACGCCCTGATCTACCCCAATGTCCACTAATTCGCCTGATTTGGAAATTCCGGTACCATACATGATATCAAATTCTGCAATCCGGAATGGAGCCGCCAATTTATTTTTGACGACTTTTACTTTAACGTGGTTACCCACTACATTATTTTCTTTATCCTTGATAGCCGAACCGGAGCGTCTGATATCTAAACGCATAGAGGCGTAAAATTTTAGTGCGTTACCTCCAGTAGTCGTTTCCGGATTACCGAACATGACTCCAATTTTCTCTCGTAGTTGGTTGATAAAAATGCAACAACAGCCTGTTTTCCCGATCGTACCGGTTAGCTTCCGCAAAGCCTGTGACATCAATCGAGCTTGCAGCCCCATTTTCGAATCACCCATTTCTCCTTCAATTTCGGCTCTGGGGGTCAAAGCGGCGACGGAGTCAATGACCAGGATATCTATCGCTCCGGAGCGAATCAGATTTTCTGCAATTTCCAGTGCCTGCTCCCCATTGTCCGGCTGAGAGATCAACAACTCTTGAATATCTACGCCTAAATTGGCCGCATAATTACGATCAAAAGCATGTTCGGCATCAATAAAGGCAGCAATGCCGCCTTGCTTTTGACACTCTGCGATCGCATGGATGGCGAGGGTGGTTTTCCCTGAAGATTCCGGACCATAAATTTCTACTACCCGACCTTTTGCGAAACCTCCTACGCCGAGGGCAATGTCTAACCCTAGAGATCCGGTTGGGATGGTTTCTGCATTGACGACCTGTTGCTCTCCCAGTTTCATTACTGTTCCTTTGCCATAGGTTTTATCCAGGCGATCCATCGTCATTTTGAGCGCCTTAAGCTTTGAGTCTTTTTCGTTACTTGCCATTGTTCAGCTGTTTTGTCTATTCATTAGTGTATGGAAATCCGAAAACGTTCCAGAATGCTACAAAGTAACACATATTCGAATAAAATATATAATCATGTTTAATATCTAAGAATCTAAGGTCGCGCAGACTATGGTTATAGTGGTGACAGAACTACAGAGGACCTTTGATCAAACTTTCAAGTCCCTAAAAAGATCGAGGTATGGTTACATATGTAGGCGTAAATCCATTGGTAGAAGATAGCAAGCAAAAAATCGAAAAATAACCAACCCAATGGCAACATTTTTGAGTAAATGTTAGTTTTGTATCGAAAAATAAAAGTATAACTATGATTAAAAAATGTAAAACTCTTAAAATGCATGCAATGCTTTTGTTTGTGGGCCTCGCTCTCGTAGCTTGTAGCAACAACAGCAACATGGGAACAACGAACCAAAGTCCTAGTTCGATTTCAAACTTTCTATTATCCGGTGATGGGCTGATCATCAGTTTATTGATGGATGAAGGTGAAAATGAGACAGATTACTTTGAGGGTTATGTATTTCTGTTTGATACCAATGGAACGGTTTCTGCCTCTAATGGAAGCATGACGGTTGATGGCACCTATTCTGTGTTTCAAGATGATGGAAGAACAGAATTAGCCATGAATTTTCCAACTGTGGGCGAGTTTGATGAATTAGACGATGATTGGTATTTCATTTCTATCAATCAGAACACCATCAGATTTGATGATGATGGAGATGTATTAGAATTTCAACAACGATAACATAAAACGAACACATGAAATCCAATTTTAGATTAAGCTTATGGGCACTGCTTTTCTGTGTGAGTGCTCCTCTTTTTGCCCAGGAAGAATCCCGAACTCTGATGGGAGAAGGTACTACCCTTAAAACGGAGCATCTGGGCGCTTTTGTTGCACCCTCTTATGGTTGGACGACGATAGATGGAAGTTCCACTTCTTTATTCTATTTGCGAGCGGGCGTAAGTTTTCACGATCAGTTTTCCATCGGAGGCTATTTTAATACTTCACTAAATGAGATTTTTCCGGAGAGCGAAACCATACAAAATGTCTACATGGATTATTGGACAGTAGGAGGTTTTGCAGAATATACACTGCTCTCCAAAAAGTTATTGCATTTGACCTTTCCGGTCTTTGTGGGTTATGGTGAGGTACAAATGGATAATGAAGCCGGATCTGCCGGGCTCGGCGAGGCTAATTTTATACAGGTGGAGCCCACTGCTTTGTTGGAACTCAACTTGCACAAATACGTGCGATTGAATTTGGGGGCCGGATACCGTTTTGTAGGAGAGATGCAGTATCGAAACTTTGATCAATCACAATTATCAGGTTTTACTGCTCATGCAGGGATAAAGATTGGACTGTTTCAATAAAACAGAAAAGAAAAGGTTAGGAAAGGGGCCGGGACCCGGGTGGATACATCTGGGTTCCGGTCTTTTCTTTTTATCTGCTCAAGATCAAATTTTAAGAAGTCATCGACGACTTTACAGATAATTGAAATTAAATCTTGTAAATCAATTTAAGAAAAACCCTAAAAACTTAAATAGTGGTGGGGACTAATTAAATAAACACTCAAATTTTTAAATAGTGGAGGTCTTGATAGATGCTCTTATATGGGAAAACCCAGCCAATCTTTCTGTATAATGCACAATAATCCCAACGAAAGGGGGTAATCAGGAAAACGAACTATCCGATGGGTATGGTCGAACTGTTTACCCAAATTTCTTCTCTAAACGATCTAGAACGGGAAGTAAAATGTCGAGTGCCTGATCAATCTCCAGCTCAGAAATGGTCAAGGGTGGACAAATGCGGAAACTGTGGTCATTATATAAGAACCAATCAGTGATCAAACCCTCTTCTTTGGACCACCACATGAGTTGTTGGACAATTTCAAAAGTGCCGACATCCACCGCCATCCAAAGGCCTTTTCCACTGATGCCCTTGACCATAGGGTGTTTTTGGAGAGCGGATCGAAAACGTAGCGCCTTATCCTCAGCTTGTTCGTATAACCGATTTTCCATAATAACTTCCACCGCTGCTTTTCCGGTAGCACAACTGACCGGGTGACCTCCAAAGGTGGTGCAATGTCCTAAAATGGGATTGCGGGACATTTCAGCCATCAAGTCACGGCTGGTCAGGAAAGCACCCAGGGGCATTCCTCCTCCCAGAGCCTTTGCCAATAGAAGAATATCCGGCTGTATCTCGTAATGCATAAAACCAAAGGGTTTGCCGGTTCGTCCCAGGCCGGTTTGAATTTCATCCATGACCAATAAGGTGCCGGTTTGATGACATCTTTCCCTCAGGGCCCTCATAAAACAGGCACTGGCAACCCGGCAACCCGCCTCTCCTTGCATGGTTTCGATAAAGACCGCCGCTGTTTTCGTTGTTATGCGCTCCAAACTTTCCTTGTTGTTGTACTCAATAAATCGTACGCCGGGAACAAAGGGACGAAAAGCCCGTGCATAGGTATCATCGGACATCAAGGCAGAGGTGGCATGAGTGCTGCCATGGTATGCATTCTGGCAGGCGATGATCTCAAACCGGCCGGTGGCTTTTTTGGCCAGCTTCATCGCAGCTTCTGCGGCTTCAGCACCGGAATTCACGAAATAGGTAGATTGAATAGGATCCGGTAGGAGTGCAGCTAAGTACTCGGCCAGTTCAATTTGCGGTTGCTGGATATGCTCCCCATAGACCATGGTGTGCATAAATCGATCCATTTGTTGTTTGCCGGCAGCGAGCACCTTTGGGTGACTGTGACCCACAGAAGCCGGTCCTATACCGGCAATCAGGTCGATATAGGGCTTATCATCTTGGTCATAGATATAGATGCCTTCGGCTTTTTGCACTTCGAGGCCGAAAGGCTCATCACTGGTTTGGCCAACGTATTGTTGAAACAGAGATCGTAAGGTGTTCATAGATGCGAAGGTAGGGAATTTCAAAAATGAGGTCCTTACGAACAGCTTCAGAACTCTGTCACTTCAACAATTTCACCCAAAAGGGTGATAGAGGCGAATGACAAATACATCATTTTTAAGAAAATGAAAGCTTGTTCTTATGAATCGCTTATTGATTTTGATCTTCTTCCTGCTCAACACTTCATCTATCTCTGCACAATGGTTGACGGATGGAGAGGTCATCAGTGCTTTGGGTTTGCATGCTGAAAGACCCAAAGTAAAGGTCAGCACTACCTTCGGAGAGGCAGTGATCTTTGGGCGAACAGATGGGCCTGTTCGTGCACTTCAAGGTTTTCAGCGAAATCGTACAGAGCTATTGACCCGGGTGTTTCAGCCGAAGCAGGATGCCCTTCAAGTAAAGGTATATCCCAATCCTTGTCATACTGACTTTCAAATTGAAATGGCTTCTCCCTATACAGACCTTAAATGCTATCATTTGGATGGTCGGTTGATGGCTCATTGGCCTCAGGCGGAGGAGCGTTACCTGATCGCTCATTTGCCGAAAGGCATATATGTATTGAGAGCCAGAATAGGTCTTGTTGAGCAAACGCTTCAAACACTCATTATCCAATAATCCAATGATTATGAATACAAGAATATCCTCATGGAGTCTAAGATTTTTGTTGCTATGTTTTTTACCGCTGGGACTCCTTGCGCAAACGCCGGATAAGATTAATTATCAAGTGGCTATTAAGAATGCACAAGGGGTTCCTCTTTCTGAGCAAATGGTCACTGTGAATGTCCAGATTCAAACGGATGGAGGTACATTTATGCAATCGCAGGATGTGATGACCGATGCTTTTGGAATTGCGAATTTACAGATTGGAGGTGATGATCTGAAGTCGATCGATTGGTCACAGGGAAATGCACAAATGAGTGTTTCCATCGCTTCAGGTTCAAATTCTTTATCCCTGGGCACTCAGGACTTAGCGAGTGTACCATATGCTTTGTATGCTGAAACTTCCGGGAGTTCTTTACCCGGCCCGGCACCCCGGCATGAATGGGACGGTACCCGATTGCGTTTTGAGCGACCGGATGGATCTTTCGGGGATTGGGTGGATCTCAAAGGAGAGCAGGGCAACAGTGTAGAGGTCGTTGGTGCGGTAGATACGCCAAATGACCTTCCGGCAAATTATAATGGGAACATTGGAGATATGCTATTCGATCGCTCTACCGGAGATGGTTACATCTGGACGGGGACAGAATGGCTAAATATAGGCAGGGTACAGGGTCCCGAAGGGCCGCAAGGTCCAAGAGGGCTAGCCGGAGATACAGGTCCCAGACCAGATCATGAATGGAATGGCACTTCCGTACGATTCCAGCGACCCGAT
>CAZGGG010000053.1:0-963 GCA_964525165.1 uncultured Saprospiraceae bacterium
GCATAGGTAAACCGTTGTGCTTCATTATGACCAACCATTAACCAATGATAAAATTTTTTAGAACAATTAGACAAAGATTACTCTCAGAAAGCAGATTTGGTAAATATCTGCTCTATGCACTTGGAGAGATAATACTTGTTGTAATTGGTATCCTCATTGCTTTACAGCTCAATAACTGGAATGAGCAACAAAAGCAGATAGCACTAGAAAAAGAATATTACTGTAGGTTATTAGAAGATGCTGTACTAGACAAAGAACAGATAGAGAATCTTTTAAGCTTAACACAAGATCGTCTAACAGCATCTAATCAAGCAGTGAGGCTGCTACTTACCGATGAAGTGAAAAAAGAACAGATCGGTGCTCAAATACACCTTGCGACCAAGGCCATTTATTCTGACTTTAAACCGAATAATTCAGCATATGTAGATTTAAAGTCGGGAGCTAACTTGAATATTATTAGTGATAAACCGATTATTAAGGCACTTAATCAATACTTTAATAAGGTTGAAGAATTAAAGAGTATAATAATGGTAAATGGCAAGTATGCAGTTGACCTTTTGTTTGCTCATAGTGACAACTTTGCCAACGGCTTGAACCAATCATCGCTCAAAACCGGCAGGTTCTCAAAAGGCTTGGCCGAAGATATAAAAGCCAAGATTCGAGCAGATGAAGATGATATTTTGACTAAACCGATGAAAACAAGACTTTTTAATGAAGCACTAGAGTATGTTTCAGTGAATACCCGGCAGCTTGAACTTTATAATTATATGCTTAAAGAAATCCGTGCATTAGAGGATATTTTAGAGTTAAAATGTCAAGAAAATGAATAAAATAAGGAAAGACTAACAGAGCGTATAAACCTGTAAATCGTTTCATGCTGGAGACCATTAGACATTAAAAAAGGAGAACCCTAATGACTAAAAACTTTTAGATCGAAATACTTGCTTGCTGAGATCAACAATC
>CAZGGG010000053.1:973-3607 GCA_964525165.1 uncultured Saprospiraceae bacterium
ACTCCTGACGAAAAATATTATTCACTTGTTGCAGTTGATACTTGATAGCAGGCTTACTTTAATTTGCTGCAGGGTTGATAGGGCAATCAGGTGCATATTAAAATTTATCAGTGCGACATTTGAAAAGCAATGGTAAGGAAGATGTACACAGTATAGTGCAAGCGCTACTAATGGTTATTTGCATCTTCGTTAAAATATCGATCCAAAAGCTTATGGTACACTATGACTTTTTTTTATCCATATGACAGCTTTTTAATCCTTTAAACCTGTCTTTATCCATTCTTCCCAAATTTCATGGCATCGTACCTTTGGTCCTCAAAAAACCATTGTTTTTATGAACGCCCACCTCAAAGACCTCATCCTACGGAGCACCGGCGCCCGGAGCCTGACCATCAAAGAGCAAGTGCAGGAGCTATGGAGTGGTTATGGCAAAATCCTTCGCGTTTCTCTTGAAGGAGCAAAAGTACAAAGCGTAGTCGTCAAGCATGTACAAATACCTTCCCTTCAAAATCACCCTAGAGGTTGGAATACAGATCTCAGCCATCAACGTAAGCTGAAATCCTATCAAGTAGAAATGAATTGGTATCAACAATACAGCCGGCACTGTATAGCTCGACTACCCTATTGTTATACCATTGAGCAAAAAGAAAATCAAATCCTAATGGTACTAGAAGATTTGGATGAAAGTGGATTTTCGCTGCGCAAAACGAAACTGGAATGGGAAGAAATCGAGGACTGTCTAAAATGGCTGGCTCAATTCCATGCTTCTTATTTGGGCATCGAGCCTAAGGGTCTATGGCAGGTAGGAACCTATTGGCATTTGGATACGCGACCCCATGAGTTGTCAGCTTTACAGGACGAAAAGCTCAAAGCAGCCGCCTCTCTCATCGATCAAAAACTCAATGCTTGCCGATTCAAAACGCTCGTACACGGGGATGCCAAGTTGGCTAACTTTTGTTTTTCACCAAATGGCAGCATTGCTGCAGTAGATTTCCAATATGTGGGCGGAGGCTGTGGCATGAAAGATGTCGCCTACTTTATAGGAAGCTGCATGGATGAAACCAATTGTGAGCGGCTAGAAGAAAAGATTCTGGATACCTATTTTGCTTCTTTACAACAAGCCTTACGGCAAAAGAATGAACCGTTGGAACGGGAGTGGCGCGCTTTGTACAGACTGGCCTGGGCAGACTTCCACCGCTTCCTCAAAGGTTGGAGTCCGGATCATTGGAAAATTAATAGCTACAGCGAACGGGTGGTCCGTGAAGTAATCGAAAACTTGTAAAAGGCCGTGAAGTAGAAAAACACCTCATTTACAACTGAATCAAGCACACTCGTCTCAAGATCATCTTTTACAATGAGTTAGGTCATTTTTGAACTCGAAAGGTATTGATATTTTGAGTATTCCGATATTGCAACTACCCATTTATAGTTGCGCTAAGCTTTGTAAATATGAGTGAAAAATTAAAAATCCTAACTGAGAAAATATACCACGAGGGTATCGAAAAAGCTCAATATGAAAGCGATCGAATCCTCGAACAGGCCAAAATAAAAGCTGAGGAAATTCGATCGCAAGCGACCGCAGAACGAGAAGAACTGATCCGGACCACTAAGGAGGAAATGGAAACCTACCGAAAAAAAGTTTTGTCAGAGATCAGAATGAGCGCCCGCAAAACGGCAAATCAAATAAAAAAGGAACTACACGACATGCTGGTCGAAAAAGCCATACGGCAACCGGTACAAGAAAGCCTGCAACAAACAGAAGTGATGGCAGAAATCTTAAAAGCCACAGCCTCCGCACTCACCCAAAATGGAAGCGGCAGCTGGCAAATTCTGGTTTCAGAAGAGCTGCACCGTCGATTGCAAGCAGTCACAGAACAAACAAAGCATCAAGTACTCTCAGAAGGGGTCAGTCTTGAGGTGGATGGAACAGAATCGGGCGGATTTACCGTAAAGGAAGAAAATGGCGCTTATAAAATTGTCTTCGACGAAGACACATTTGTGGCCTTTTTCAATCAGTTTTTAAAACTTGAAACACAAAATCTGCTGGCCGAATGAAGTATTACGGACTTATCAGCGGTTTGCCGGGGCTAAAGATCATGAAGCCAGCACAACCTCCGGTATTGGAGTTGCGCAGCTTGTTGGATCAATACACGGAAGGACGCGACGCGGAAATCATATACCACTTCTTTTACCAATGGGACCTGACCAACTATAATGCGCATGTTCAAAATAAAGATTGGTGGATGGAAGGCGGTAATATGGATCGAGCGGAAATTGCCGACTGGTTCGAAAAAGACAAAGCGCCCGGCACCCCTTTTGGGGAGCAGGCTCCTACAGCATTGGGAGAAAGAAAATCAGATATCCAGCGTATACAGGACCATTGGGAAACCTATTACAAAATCATGAGCGAACGCTCCGGGGGAGCGCTCGATGCCTTTCTGGTATCAGATCAAACACTGAAAAACTTTTTCAAGAGCTATATCGAACGAAAAATTGAAGCCAAAGAAGGAATTCACTATTTATCCGGAGGTCTGTTTGACCGCTTTAGTTACAACAAATTGATGATCGCAGATATACAGGCAGAATACCCCTACATCGCTCAGGTGCTTTCTTTTTTCGAAGAAACCGATCCAT
>CAZGGG010000053.1:3617-14261 GCA_964525165.1 uncultured Saprospiraceae bacterium
ACGAAAAATGCTGGAAGTAAAATGGAATTATCTGGATCAACTTGCCTTTTTTGACCCTTTTGGTCTGAAAGGCCTATTTGCATGGCTCATGAAATATCTGGATCTCGCCAAGTGGGCACAAAATAATGCTGAACGAGGCGCCCAATATCAAAAAACCTTCGAAGATCGAATCATTCAACAAATACCTGACAGCTTATGAAGACGCGTGGCATCATAAAAGGAATTATTGCCAACCTTCTGATGGTCGAAGCGCAGGAGGCTGTAGGCCAAAATGAAATCTGCAGTATAGAGCACGAGGATATCCGACTCATGGGAGAGGTCATAAAAATTAAAGGCAAAACAGCCTATGTTCAAGTCTTTGACAGCACCCGTGGCTTACGAGTGGGCACGGAAGTGGTCTTTACAGGCTCCATGCTCGAACTTACACTCGGACCCGGTATGTTATCGAAAAACTATGACGGCCTTCAAAATGACCTGGAAGAAATAGAAGGCCTATTCCTCAATCGAGGAGCACGTTCCAGAGCATTTGACCCACAACATAAATGGGACTTTCAACCCTTGACGGAACCCGGGCAAACTGTTGAAGCCGGACATTGGTTGGGCGAAGTCGATGAACATGGCTTGGCCCATAAAATCATGGCACCCCTGTACTTGGAAGGAGAATGGAAGGTAAAATCCATTGTAGAAAAGGGTCACTATGCCGCTGAAGAAACCATTGCTGTATTGCAAAGGGAGGAGGAAGAAATTGAGGTCGATATGATCCAAAAGTGGCCGGTAAAAGTTCCCATGCATTGCTTTCAGGACAAACCTCGCCCTAGCCAATTGCTGGAAACAGGCGTTCGAACCATCGATAGCCTGAATCCAATGCTCGAAGGAGGTGTAGGCTTTATTCCGGGACCCTTTGGATCCGGGAAAACAGTGTTGCAACATGCGATCTCTAAACAAGCCCAGGCAGATGTGGTAATCGTAGCGGCTTGTGGGGAACGAGCCAATGAGGTGGTCGAAATTTTCAAAGAATTTCCTGAACTGGATGACCCACACTCAGACAAGAAACTGATGGACCGCACCATCATTATTGCCAATACTTCTAATATGCCGGTGGCCGCCCGTGAAGCTTCGGTGTATACAGCCATGACCCTGGGGGAATATTATCGGCAGATGGGGCTCAAAGTCCTGCTCCTCGCCGATTCTACCAGCCGATGGGCACAAGCCTTACGGGAAATGAGTAACCGCCTGGAAGACCTACCGGGACCGGATGCTTTTCCTATGGATCTGTCTGCCATCATTTCCAACTTTTATGCCCGGGCCGGGAGAGTGCGCTTATACAATAATGAACACGGTTCCATCACATTTATTGGTACGGTCTCACCTGCCGGTGGAAACCTGAAGGAACCTGTTACGGAATCCACCAAAAAAGCGACTCGCTGCTTCTATGCCCTGGCGCAAAAACGTGCTGACAGTAAACGCTATCCCGCAATCGGCCCCATCATGAGCTATTCCAAATATTTGGAATACCCTGAATTCCAAGCCTATGCAAAAGAACATATTTCAGAAGTCTATATCGATGCCATTCAGGAAATGAAAAATTTATTGCAGCGCGGGGGTGAATCAAAAGATCAGATCAATATTCTGGGTGATGATGGAGTACCCTTGGAGTACCATTTACATTTCTGGAAGTCAGAGTTGATCGATTTTATCATACTACAACAAGATGCATTCGACGAAATCGATGCCATGACTCCTATGAAACGTCAAATGGAGATGATCGATATGGTCCTTGATATTTGCCGTAGAGACCTTCCATTCGAACATTTCGAGGAAGTTTCCGGCTTTTTTAAAAAACTGATCAACGATGGTAAGCAGTTGAATTATACCGCTTATCATTCGGATGCCTATCAAGAGCGCAAAGCAGCTATAGAAACTGCCGTTCAGGATCGAGCCCGGAAAGAAATGACCTAAGTATGGAATTACCCAAGCACTATACCACCATTAAGAATATGACCAAGGCAACCTGCACCCTGGAAGCCGATGGCGTAGGCAATGAAGAACTGGCCCTGGTGGGCGGGCGATTGGCTCAGGTCGTAAAAATCATTGATCGCGAGGTTACTTTACAGGTTTTTGGGGGAACAGAAGGGCTGTTTACTGATTCAGAAACCGTATTCTTGGGCAAAGCACCAACCCTCAAGATCGGTGATGATCTGATCGGACGTTTTTTCAATGGATATGGCGACCCCATTGACGGCGGCCCCGAACTTATGGGCCAAGAAGTTGAAATCGGAGGACCGACAGTAAATCCGGTGCGTCGGAAACAACCTTTCCAGCTGATTCCTACCGGAATAGCCGGCATTGACCTCAATAATACTTTGGTCGCCGGACAAAAGATCCCGTTTTTTGCCAATAGTGATCAACCTTACAATGAGGTCATGGCCACAGTCGCCCTGCGTGCTTCAGCAGATAAAATTATTCTGGGCGGAATGGGACTGACCAATGACGATTACCTTTTCTTTAAGCAACTTTTTGAAGAAGAAGGGGTGCTCGATAAGATTGTTAGTTTTGTCAATACCACCGAAAATCCGCCTTTGGAACGACTGCTTGTGCCGGATATGGCACTGACTGCAGCAGAATATTTTGCATTGGAGAAAAACGAAAATGTATTGGTCTTACTGACCGACATGACACTCTATGCAGATGCCTTGAGTATCGTGAGCAATCGAATGGACCAGATTCCCTCTAAAGATTCCATGCCGGGCTCTTTGTACTCTGATCTGGCACGCTTATATGAAAAAGCAGCCCAATTTCCGGAAGGGGGGTCAATCACCATTGTGGCAGTGACCACACTGAGCGAAGGCGATATCACACATGCAATCCCGGACAATACCGGTTATATCACTGAAGGGCAGCTTTTCCTGCGTAAAGATGCAGAGATTGGAAAGGTCATCGTCGATCCGTTTCGCTCTTTGAGTCGGCTGAAACAACTAGTCATTGGCAAAAAGACCCGGGAAGATCACCCTCAAGTGATGAATGCTGCCGTTCGGCTCTATGCCGATGCCGCCAATGCGAAAACCAAAATGGAAAATGGATTTGACTTGACCGATTATGACCAAAGGGCATTAGATTTTGCGCGTGAATATGCGCGCGATATACTCAGCATAGATGTGCAACTCACCACAGACTCTATGCTGGATAAAACCTGGGAGCTATTCAGCAAGTATTTCAAACTGGAAGAATTAGGGATTAAAGCCAAGTTTACCGATCAATACTACAAAGCATAATGGCCTTTCAATTTCAATATAATAAGACTTCCCTCAACGATCTGGGCAAACAACTCAAGATTCGAGAGGGGGCCTTGCCCATTTTGAAAAACAAAGAAAGTGCTTTGCGAGCAGAAGTCATCAAGCACAAATCCCTTTTGCGGAAAGCAAAACAAGAGGCGGAGAACATCAAAGAAGAGGGCAAGCAGTTATTGGAATTGACGGGTCGCTTCCCTATCGAACGGGTGGACATAGATGTATTGCAAATTCAAAAACGAAAGATTGCGGGCGTCAGTATTCCTGTATTCGAAACCCTAAAACTGAGGTTTCAGGAAGTCCTCTGGCATGAAGCGCCTCATTGGTATCCCGATGTTTTCAATCATCTGGAACGGGAAGCAGAAGGAGTTCTTAAATATGAACTTGCGCGGCGGCAATTGGGGATACTAGAGCGGGAACGAAAACGCACCACGCAAAAAGTAAACCTGTACGAAAAAGTGCAGATTCCTGAATTGAAGGACGCGATCAAAAAGATCAAGCGGTTTCTCGAAGACAAAGAAAATTTGTCCAAAGCAGCCCAGAAAATTGTTAAATCAAGAAAGATGGAAGCATGATCGCACCCATGCTGAAATATAAAATCCTGGCTTTTCATGCTGACCAAGAGCACCTGATTGCTATGCTCAAAAGACTCGGCCTGGTGCACATCAAAAAGATGAAGCACGATCCCGAAGGCCAAATGATGCATCTCAAGAGTGCTCAGTTACACCTAAAGCAAGAGCGGAAGCGCTTTGAGCGCCTTGTTCCAAAGGAGCCGATTAAAGGGAGCTCGGGGATTGACGACTTTTCTTTGGAAGAACTGGATCACTATCTTGATGAGCTCAAACAGTTACACAAATCCATTCCAAGACTTGAGGAAGAAGAGTTTCATCATCGACATTTTGGTACTTATGATCCCAAGAAAATTGAAACCTTAGGGCACCATGGCCTACATCTCCATCTCTTCTCTACAGGAATTGGTAAGATTAAAGATGAATGGCGGAGTGCATATGCACTGGAGCCCTTATTCGATACAGGTCGGAAATCGTTTTTTCTGATTGCCTCTGATGATTCCAATCCACCTTCGATCAAAGCCCAATCGGAACCCTTTCCTACGCGGCCGTTGATTGAGACGAGTCAACAGCTGAAGACCATGCGACAGCGGCAGGATGATCTGCGACAGTCTTTATTCCTGCACAAAAAAGAAATTCGCAATTTCCTACAAGAACATGATCTGGAGACACTGGATCAGATGCAAGATGTCAATGCTACAGATCAACTTGTTCGCATGGGATTTGGAAAAGTGATTATGCTTCAAGGTTGGATTCCCAAACGAAAAGCGGAGGTTTTGGAAGCCGCGCTGGATGCTACCGACTATTATTATGAACGCAATCTAGCTGAACCTTCTGACGCGCCCCCGATAAAACTGGAGAATAAAAGCCTTGGGCGCTGGTTTGAACCGATTACCAACTTATTTGCCTTACCGGATTACCACGAGTTGGATTTGACCCCTTTCTTTGCCCCATTCTTTTTACTTTTTTTCGGTTTTTGCCTCGGGGATGGGGGCTACGGGCTCTTGCTCTTTATCGTTTTATTAGCCTTACGGCAAAAAGTACCCGCGGAATATAAAGGCTTATGGCGACTGGCGCTGGCCTTAGAAGCGGTGGCTTTCCCCGTGGGCATTTTGGCCGGCACCTTCTTCGGAATCAATTTATTTGAAACAGAGGTGCCCTTATTGAGCTCTTTGCGTCCCTTCATGTTGGATGCAGATGCCCTCTTTCAAGCTGCCTTGGTCATTGGAGCACTCCAAATCTTTTTTGGCCTGGTGTTAAAAATCATCAATCAATGGCGGCAATTTGGGGTCAGCTATGCCTTCTCACCTTTTGGATGGATCCTTTTGCTCAGTGGACTGGGCTGGGGCTACTTAACCGATTTCGGATGGATACAAACCACCTTAAGTTGGTCGGGCCTTGGACTCATTGTGATCTTTAGCGATCCCAAAGCGGGTATTCTTACCCGTTTAGGCAAGGGTCTGTGGGACCTGTATGGCATCACCGGGTTCTTTGGGGACCTACTCAGTTACATTCGCCTCTTTGCATTGGGACTTGCCGGTTCTATTTTGGGATTCGTGGTGAATGACATTGCGCTTTCCATTTTAGGGAGTCACAAGATATTGGGACCGATTTTCTTTGTGGTCATGTTGATCGTCGGACACGGATTGAATATTTTCATTGCGACCCTGGGAGCTTTTGTACATCCTATGCGTCTGACTTTCGTGGAATTTTATAAAAATGCCGGATTCAAAGGCGGCGGAGAAACCTATCAACCATTACAAAACTTAAAAACAGAAGATAAATCATGACAACAGCAGTTATTCTCGCCTATTTAGGCATCGGATTAATGATTGGGCTGGCCGGAATGGGTTCAGCCATCGGCGTATCCATCGGGGGGAAAGCCACCTTGGGAGCTTTGAAAAAAAATGAAGAAGCCTTTGGAAATTATATGCTCCTCAGTGCCTTACCAGGAACACAAGGTTTGTATGGCTTTGCCGGCTTTTTCATCATCAATGGTAAATTGACAGAAATCGCAGAACTAACGGTCACTCAAGGCGGGATGGTGTTTGCCGCAGGATTGGCTTTAGGTCTGGTGGGACTCATTTCGGGCATGAAGCAAGGCGAAGTCAGTGCACATGGCATCGAGGGCATCGGCTCGGGTTATGATGTATTCGGCCGAACGATGGTCCTGGCTGTATTTCCGGAATTGTATGCAATTGTAGCTTTTGCGGCGACCTTTTTGATTTCGGCGGGATTGTAGGGCAGAATTGGCAAATGTTTCCATGACTTAGAAACCGTTCTGGCGTATATAATCACCCATGGCTCTCAATCACACATAAGCGCCCTAATTTTTATCCTCACCCCATTTCTTAGGGTTCAGCTCAATATATCTTTTGATATTGTAATAGCTGCGCTCATTCCTTATGATGTGGTCATAATAATTCCGTTGCCAAAATCTACGCTCTCTATTATATTTTTCAATGGGTAATCTTTCCTCATCAATGAAGTCATTAATCTTTGAAATTACGGCTGATTTATATCCGGCGATGAAGGACGATATCGATCTTTTCGATCGTGGCGGTATTGGCTTCTTACCGGTATTCGGTTGAGGCGAACGGCCGTTCGTCTCAACCGAACCTTTTATCGCCACGATTGCATGCAAATGATTCGGCATCAATACGAACGCGAAGCATTCTAACTCTTTTCGAATCTGGAAGGATTTTCCCCATTCCTGACGTGCAATGATTCCAAATGAAGAATCGATCATCTTTCCATTTTCAATCCGCCCCAAATTGCAAATTCGATGCTGTGTACAAAGGGTTAGAAAATAAAATCCCGGATTACTGTAATCCCAACCTTTCAAGCGAGGACTATCAGATCTATATTTGCCTTGATATAAAGTCATAATGAAAAAATAAAAGTTAACTAAATAGAACATCTCCTAGACAAATAAACCGACATAATAATTCCCGAAACACTAGATTTTGCAATCCTATATTTTAATCGATGATTCAGACCCAAAGCTAGATTCGCAATTTTATGGTACCTTATAGGCATATCTGAAAAGAAAAATATTTGGATTAATTTCTAGCAAAAGACTCTTTGATGAAAACAGGGAGAAATAGAAATCTGAAGCAGATTTTGATTACAATTTAATCAATTAGACTAATTTCTAATCAATCATGAAGTTCATAACCTATATTGAAATTCTTGCCGGACTAGCTTTACTTTGGTTTTTATGGGAAGAATGGCGAGATCGCAGGACCAAAAGAAGATATAAATACAATGGTACAGGGAGATTATGGTTGTTTTTTGGCGTATTTCCCTCAATCATAATAGGTTTCCTTATAAGCCCAGATGAATCAATCTTAAAAATTATTAGCCATAGTATGAAGGTTTGGATTCTACTTACAGCGCCTCTTTTTATCGCTTGCAAATATCAAATTCTTCCCTTTCAACTCGGGGAAATGAAAGAAGAGCAATGAACCTACATTATAGTCTTTCGATATGAATATTTCCAGCTTGATCTAATAAAAAAGACTTCGCTCAATCGAAAAGACTTACTAAAAACTTAGAAAAATGAAACGCAGCTTGTTTGTATTAATTTCGTTATGGTTTTTTTGCGGATGTGCGCAAGACCTTACGGTAGTGTATCAGGACGATGCCGCTCAGACAGGAACTGTAGTGATTAAAACTTCTCGACGGACTTATCAAACCTCAGTAAGCATGAATGACACACTGCTGGTAGATGAGAAAAATCTTCGATCCTTGACCATTGAAAATGTA
This sequence comes from uncultured Saprospiraceae bacterium, assembly GCA_964525165.1. GTDB lineage: Bacteria > Bacteroidota > Bacteroidia > Chitinophagales > Saprospiraceae > JAWLFI01. The sequence continues at coordinate 11,242 of CAZGGG010000053.1, forward strand.
CCTTTTGGTGAACATCAAATCCACTATATTGTCAACAGCCAGAATCTTCAGGATAAGGTGGACGAACGAATTCAACTTACCATGTCTTCGGAAAAAGAAATCACCAAATTGGTAGAAGTCCCTCCTTACAATAATATGTATTGGATTTATCAGAGTATAAGCATCATATTTCCCTTCATACTGTTCTTGATCATGATATTATAGTTTACAGAAAAACTAGCTATTCCAGGCCTTATGAGTCTAGGTTATTAGGAATAAACATTAAGCAAACCAATTGGCCTTCTTGTAATACCTTCTTTGCACAAAAGAAGCAGGAATCCAATTTCCGTTCAATTTTGGTTGCATTTTATTCAAAAAGACAGCTTTTTAATCAATTTGACATTATTATAGCTCGCAAAACGAGTTTTATGCTATTCCTCGATTTCATTTTAAGTTTAGTCGAAAGCTTCGTTCTATTAAAGGCAGACATCCGATATTTGAATGAGACTCCATAACCGATTGCTTATGAAACGTATCCTACTGATCTCCATCTGTACCATCGCGACTGTTCTGCTTCAGGCTCAAAGTTTGAATACCAAGGCCCTCGACAGCTTGTTTGAAGCCTTGGAACGAAATGATAAAGCGATGGGCAGCATTGCTATAGGTACCGCAGATTCCATTTTATATCAAAAAGCCATAGGTTGGGCAGATATGGAAGCTCAAATCGAAGCAACCCCTGATACCAAATACCGTATCGGGTCGGTCACCAAGACTTTTACCGCAGTCCTGACTTTACAGCAAGTAGAGGCCGGCAATTTGAAATTATCTACTCCACTTTCCAACTTCTTTCCTGCTATTCCCAATGCGGATTCGATTACTGTAGAACACCTTCTGCGTCACCAAAGTGGAATCTTTAATTTAACCGGTGATTTGAGCTACTTCACATGGATGCACCAACAAACCAGTCGAGAAAGCCTGATTGAAAAAATAGCTTCTTATCAGTCTGTTTTCGAACCGGGCAGCCAATCTGCTTACTCGAATTCCAACTTTGTCTTACTCACCTTCATACTCGAAGACGTCAGTGGCAAGACCTATGCACAGCTCCTTCAAGACTCCATTTGCACACCTTGTCAACTGCAATCTACTTATGTGGGAGATACCATCGCTTCCGCAAAGGGAGAAGCCTATTCATACACAATGCAAGAAAGCTGGAAAAAGGGAACGGAAACACATATGTCTATTCCGAGAGGAGCCGGCGCCATTGTATCAACGCCTTCGGATCTGATTCGATTTCATCAATGTTTGTTCGCTCGCAAAGAACTCATGGAGCCTGAGCTACTGGCAGACATGAAGCGCATAGAAAAAGACTTTGGAATGGGACTCTTCGAGCTACCTTTCCATGACCATCAGGCGATAGGCCATACCGGAGGAATTGATGCCTTCATTTCTCAGGCCTTTCACTTTCCTGAGGCAGATATCTACTTTGCCTACTGTTCCAATGGCAGTAACTATCCGATCAATGACATCATGATCCGACTATTGAATATTGCTTTTGACATGGATTACCAAATACCTGATTTTAAGGGTTATGATATTTCCGCAGTAGAGCTAGAGCCCTTATTGGGTACCTACCGTTCTGAGACCTTTCCATTAGAACTCAGTTTTACAAGAGAAGGTAATCAACTCATTGGCACAGCCACCGGCCAGTCCCCCATCAAACTCCAAGCCGCAGCACCGAATGTGTTTCGCTTTGACCCGGCAGGGATACATTTAGAGTTTCAAACTGATGAAAAAACGGTCATCCTGCAACAAGGAGGACAAACCCATCAATTCCAAAAGAAAGAATAAGCTCCGGTTCCTAATCCCAAAAAGGATCTGACCAGCGAGCACAGACTTCATGCGTTGGCTCAGGGAAGGAGAACTGCTCGAGTTGCGCTGCATAGCAGTCTTGAATATTCTTGAATAAGCTCCGCTCTTGCCAGCGAATAAAGGAGCGCAATTCATCCTTAAGTTCAGTAATACACTCAGACTTTGCCAAAGGAGTGCCCTCTCCCCAAAGCTTTGTTAGTGTATCATATTCTTGGCAATAGGCCTCCCATAAGGGATCAGAATGCTTCATGAATTGCCTTAGGCTATCCCGTAACCGCCGGCGATGGCCACTCCAAAAGGAGGTCCAAAAGTATTCCGTAAAATCTGCCAAACGCGCAGTCTCTATCGACTGGCGCACCCCCTTCTCCAACAACAAACAAAACATCAGACCCTGATGATTCGCTCTGCTTATGGGCTGCAATCGAGGATGACGCTTTATCGGTGCCGGTCGGTCTTGTGATGACATATTCAAAGATAAGTGTATTGCTTTGTAATAAGACTGACCACAATTATCGTGGGGCACGAAAGTATTCCTATTGCTACTCTATAAGACCAATCAACATTCCAATTGCTTACACCTCTTCATCCTCTGCTATTATCGAATAAAGCTTACAGCTGTTAGCACCATAAACCCTGATCAACCTTTATAAACCTATTACCAGTCTCTTCGTAGTTTCTTTTAGACAATCGCCCCACCCTTCTCACCGATCTCACCTTATCATCTTTCTCATCTTTCTCACCTCATACAGGCGACACTAGCCACTGATCACTGATAACTGATCACTACTTTGATCACCGCAATTCCACGGTCGCAGATGCCTACAAAGCAGAGCTTACGTCTGCAGCGAACTCAATAATCGCTCCACCCTTCTCATCTCTCTCATCTCTCTCATCTCTCTCATCTCATATTGGCCACACTAGCCACTGATAACTGATTACTGATTACTACTTTCATCGCATTATCAAATCATCGCATAACCAAATAACCAAATAATCCCACCATCTCTCTCATCTCATATAGGCCACACTAGCCATTGATAACTGATAACTGATTACTGATTACTGATAACTGATAACTGATAACTGATAACTGATAACTGATAACTGATTACTGATTACCATAGGGTGAAATTTTACCACTTTGCAAGTTTTCTAAATCAGTTTTCACCATA
>CAZGGG010000053.1:14271-19020 GCA_964525165.1 uncultured Saprospiraceae bacterium
CATCTCTCTCATCTCATATTGGCCACACTAGCCACTGAAAACTGATCACTGATTACTGATTACTACTTTCATCGCATCATCAAAATCCTCAAATCCTCAAATCCTCAAATCCTGAAACAATCGATATTCAATAAAAAAATATATGTCTTTCGCGAAAATTGCAAAATTATGCCTCTCAGCATGTTCTATCTTGAGGATATATGTATAAGGCACGGATCAGTATCCTTCCGCCTCAAAGTGTTCACATTGCTGCTTCTTCGATGGAGACTTTTCTTTCTTGTAAGGTCTCTGCATCAACAAGGAGCTGCCTTGATATGGCGTAGCTGATCCGGTATGTATGATTCTATTTATTGATGATTCTTTTTTAGGTTTTTGTTTTTTCATGTTTATGGTTAGGATGTGGGCTGTCCGAGTGGACGGCCCTTTTTGAACTGTCAGCCTGAATCTCATTGCATCATATGACCCATAACTTACTCGAGCATCTGAAGAGTGGCGCAGGCTAAGTGCACATTCGTTGTTGGCGCACCTCCAGCGCTTGAATCATGCTCTACCCTTATCCTAGGTCTGACGCCCTAGATTAGTAAGGTGCGTATGCTCTAATGTCGCAGATGTCGACGATGCAGAGCTTTCGTAGGGGCCTTTCGAATGATATAAAGCTCTAGCTATAAATATGTCACCCTTATCGGGACTCGAATGTATCTCCACCTCTTTGCTCCAAACATTTCGCCCCTCCGGGGCTTTTTATATCACTCTATTCAAATCAACAACTCACCAAATTCGCCAAAGACGAACACGGTAATCAAATCCCTGCAAGCGTGGGCCCTCCCCTTTTGGGGCCGAAGGAGAGCGAAGGCCACATAACCTCAACTCTTCACAATCAAGATTAAGGGTCAATGCGGGCTTCGACCCGCAATCTCATTGAAATCAGTCTAAAACTAATGGGACTGCGGGTCGGAGCCCGCAGTGACGTAATTTTATTCTGTCTCTTCTAAAACTAAAACTTTGACCAAAACGAAAACTTGTTGACAGAAACCTCCGAAGTAATTGCTGTCGGTTTTTGTTTTAGTCTTCGTCTTCGTAGCTTATCCTCTCCTTCGTGTTCAAAATATGAACGAGGCTTGTCTTTCAACGATGCCGCCGGAACGCATTGAATGCGTTCCGGGTTGAAAGTACAAACATGTCACCCACGCCTGTGGCGTAGCGCGGCCTATCGGGACTAGGATACTTTTTACTCATTTACTACATATATTTCGGCCCTCTGGGCCTTTTCAATAACCCCATACCCTGTTGTAAGTTGCCAAACCAAATTCACCAAGTCACAGATTCAGACAAAGCGAAGCTTTCCTCAGCAGCTCAAATACATTCCCACCTATTTCCTGCAAATATTTCAGCCCTCTGGGCCTTTTTAATTTTGATTCTTTTTCAAATAACAAGTCACCAAATGACCTCTCTCAAAACTACATTTTTATTGTTTCTACTCTTGTAAAATTAGGCTGAGCAATTGTCTAATTTACAAAAATCGGAATCTTCATTGCGTTTATATGGCTCTATAGTGATTTATTTTCAATTATACGGTTAGAGCATTTGTCCTGCTAAAAAGAAAGATGTTTTAATCTAAAAAGGCTAGATCTCTCTAGCCTTCACTTAAGCTGAGGAATTCTCTAAGTATACTCAGGTTAATAAATCTTAAAAAGAACCGGAGCCCCACAAATTTGCATAACCCCGGTTCACCCCTAATGGTTAGATGTAAATAAGACCATTAAATTCTTTTATTGTCTCACCATATTTTTTAGATTAGAATTTGTATTTAGCTCCAAGAGAGATATAGCCAAGAGGCCAATACCTTGAAGACGGTACCAGGTTTTGGTCTTCCGGTTCGTATTTTGATAAATTGTAAGAAGTAGATGCCTCAATAAAGCCTGAGTATTTCGAATTAAAGTGATGTTCATAGCCTAAACGGACTCCTGTGAAAACAAGCAATGAAGTTTTGACAGGAAAATCTTGAGCGTCGAGAGGCCAACCAAGTCCAAAAAATGCTCCGCCATATAAAGAGGACTTTTCATTATTGAATTGCAATATATCATAGTCTAACCCAACCATAAGACCCGGATTCAAATTACCTTGTAGGATAAATGAGGCATCAACAGTAACCCTTTTTGAAAGTATCCTATCATAATCAAGCGTGAGACCGTATTTAAAGGCACCTAGGCCTATTATACTGGCACCTATTGAATTGTTTTTTGTTGGACTTTGCCCTAAAGCGATATTTGTGATAAAAGCGACTAGAATTAGCGCTAAATAGTACGGCTTTATCATAGTAATATAATTTTGGTTAGAAATTTTTCGTTATTTATTGTCATAATTTTTAGTATATATTGACCTTTAGGTAATAACGATACATCAATCACCTTAGATGATTCTTCCAATGGAAATGTTATCCCTTCAGTGTTAATTAATTGTATCGATTTTATTGAATAATGGTCAAGACTTTCAATATGTAGTTTATCTGAGGTTGGATTTGGGAAAACCTTTAAATCTAATGTTTTTGATTCAGATTGTATTGAACTTGTTATTCTTTTAAATCTTACTACGAAACCTGAATCCGGAATTGTATTTACACCATTAGCTTCTGGCACTATTTCCCAGTCTTCTCGAAATCCAATTTCTCTTGTAGGATCGAAGGGGTCACTAATACCGACAACCGGACCAGTTAATATACTATCATCGCCATTAACATGCAGCCAAAATCCTTCTCCCGGAACATAGTAGGTCGAGTTATCTAAATTGAAATCTCCAAATCGTATTTCAATTGTTCCGTCTTCATAAAACCAGTTTTGAAAGTTAACATAACTATTAAATTCATCAACCGAAGGATCATCACTTAGCCTATTGTTAAAATACTCAACCACTAAGACTTCTTTATCATCTTTTACAGTATATGAATATCTGACATCCGATTGAATATTATTTGTATCGTTAACGCTTTCTAAACGATCAAATTCGTATTCATAAGAGAATAAATACATTATAAAATCATCAGCTTCTTGCCAATCCCAAACACTATCATACCACCCTATTAAATCTGTAAAGGTCGTATCAAAAAAAGGAAACTCAAATGGCAATTGGAAAGTCTTTATCCATGCATTGGCGTTTGCTTTTTCGATTAGCATCGACTGGTAACTTTCAAGTGGTACATATTCCTCATAAAATGTATCAATTTCATAACCATGATATTGGGCTGACGAGACTTGAAATAATAACAAAGTCAACAATATTGTGTAGAGGTGCTTCATGATTTAATGTTTAGGAGAGCACATAAATGTGCTCTCCTGTTTCGGTTATTTAATAACAATTTTAATTACAACATTCAAAATCGACTTCGACACCATTTTCTGTTATTGTCACATTTTTGACCTTCTCAAAGTCACCTACCACGTCTCCATCGCAATGTCTTCCATCTCTAATGGAACTTGTATACCAGTATGGTGAAAACACATTTACTCGTTCTAAAAGTTCATAACAGTCATTACAATCATCTGATTGCACTTTAGATGGGCTTCCAGCGCCACAGTCTCTAAATCCTCTAGTAGCGTCTATAGTAAGATCCATAGTAGCAGCTCTTCCCCTTTTCCATATCGATCCGTTATCCCATTTAGAATGCATCTCTGCCTCTTCCCAGGCAGCAAAAAACCCATAATAGTATTTAACACGATAGTGAAAGCCTTAACTAATTGAGCCATCTCCTTCACCCCATAATGCGTTCTTGCAGTAACCCCAAACTTTTAAAACATCACAATCTTCATATTTAATATTAGTGGTACACCCGCACCAAGACCTACCTCTAATTGCAAACCTTAAGTCATCGAATGAAGTCCAAAATACACCATCTGGCACATCACTTGAATCAATAGGTACGCCTTTAGACATATTATTGATAGTTGTTCTAGTAGAATTATCGCTGGGATTTGATGTGAATAGAACCTCATTATTCACCACGGTAACAAGAACATCATCGACAATAAATTCAAAGTCTTCGTTTACAATAGCCATTAAGATTGTATTTGCAATGAAGGGCTGATACCTGTCGGCTATATTTCAAATGAATCATGCATCACCTTATAAAATACACTTTCGAAATCATTATTAGATTCAGATGGTTTAATAATTGCGTCAATGAATACTGAGTCATTATCATCCAATTTATCTGCTAAATCTGAATAGTAACAGAAAAAGTGGGCCGAATCGCTAAACACCATTGTACCATTATCAAAGGTTGGACTAGCACATGTTGATAAACTAGATCTTAACTGTACTTCTGAATCGGCTTCTACGAGGTCAGATATTGGATTTATTGAGTTTGAGCAGGCAAAAATGAATAGAGCTATAAGCAGTAGACATAATATTCCTGCTGAGAAATTATTGAATTTCATCTTAAAAAAAATTTAAAATAACCTTACTTCCATATTTAAATAGCGAGTGATTCAGGATAATTCTCCCGCCTCAAAAAAGCTTTAATGTAACTAAAATTGAATTTAAGGTATGAAGTTCAAAAAGTTAAAAATGTGAATAACTTTAACATATGTAAATATTTATAATTTAATTCATTTGTGTTTTACTAATAGGAATATTATTATTTCCTCTACCATATCTTGCCGGTATGAATACATGGGGTTGTACCGATGGTTCCCGGTTGACTACTCCGCAAATAGACAGGTTGGTTAAAAAGGCCAAGCGACAGCTTGATCAGGA
>CAZGGG010000054.1:0-6980 GCA_964525165.1 uncultured Saprospiraceae bacterium
AGGATCTCCTGCAGAGCCAGGGCAGCCCCAATGCCGTCACCATCTGGTTTAGTATGAGTCAGGATCGCGGTTGAGTTGTTGTGGGAAATAGTATCCAGCAGTCTTCCCATATTGTAATCCAGATTCTCAATCATTGCGTAATAAAGTGCCAGAAACTCACGCATTGTATCCTCCTGCTCTTCCGGAACATTAGACCGAAGTTCCAGACTTTGAGGATCAAAGCGCTTCCACTCTTCAGGAACCACCAAAGGGAAATGTGGTGGTGAGGAATGGCTGGATGTGATGCGTGCGGCCCACCAGTTGCACATCACCACCAGCGCGACCATAATGTTTGGGCATATCGAAACTAATGAAGAGCGCATGGACCACTTCGTCCGATTGCGACAAGTGCAAGAGGAGAAGCCCGCCGATGCGAAGGGTTTTCTGGCGTTTATTCCCTGGCCCTTCATGGACGAGGGTACCTTATTGAAGAAGCTCAAGCGAGCGCGTAATAATTGTACAGGCGATGAGTATGTGCGCATGATCGCCATGAGCAGAATCATGTTGCCCAATGTGGTCAATGTGCAGGCATCCTGGCTCACGGTAGGAAAACAAATCGGACAATTGAGCTTGCATGCCGGAGCCAATGATTTTGGCAGTATCATGATCGAGGAGAATGTGGTATCGGCAGCCGGTGCGTCCTTCCGGTTTACGGCAGACGGGATTCAAAGTGCGATTCGCGAAGCAGGCTATGAGCCTCAATTGCGCACACAGGAATATGAGTTCCGTGCGCTTCCCCAAAATATAAAACAGCAGCAGCTGGATAAAGAGCAATTGATTGTCGATTGATGAATGATGTGTATAAGCAACTGGCATCTGCCCGGGAAAAATTAGAGCAAAGGATTCCGGAACCTCCTGAATTCGCTTTTGTATTAGGTACCGGCCTATCCGGATTAAAAGATAAATTGGAACGACCGATCAGAATTCCCTATGCCGAGATTCCGGGCATTCCTGCGCCTACTGCGCCGGCTCACGAAAGTGCCTTTTTCTTTGGCTATTTTGGGGAGAAGCCTGTCCTGATGATGGGCGGTCGCTTTCATTTTTACGAAGGCTACTCGATGCAAGAAGTCACTTTTGCCGTAAGGCTGATGTGTCTCTACCCCCTAAAATTCCTGTGGATTTCGAATGCGGCAGGAGGCGTCAATGAAGCCTATGAGTCCGGAGATGTCGTGTTTGTGCGCGATCATATCAATATGATGCCGGAAACGCCTCTGAGAGGTGCCAATGATGAACGGCTGGGGCCCCGATTTCCGGATATGTTGAAAACGTATCGCGCAGACTGGAATCGGAAAGCCATGGCCATCGCTGCAGAAGAGCATTTAGGTGCTCATGAAGGGGTGTACTTCGGCTGGCAGGGACCGGCTTTGGAAACACCTGCTGAATATGAAATGATCCATCGATTGGGCGGAGATGTAGTCGGTATGTCTACCATTCCCGAAGTTTTGGTCGCCAAGCACATGGATACGCCGGTAATGGTCAGTTCTGTGGTTTCAAATGTTTGTTATCCCCTTGAACGAATTCGGGAAACTTCAGTTGAAGATGTGATTGCGGTGGTCCAACAAACCACACCTAAATTAGAAAAGGTAGCGCATCGATTTGTGAATGAATTTGAGGGAGACGAATGAAAAAAGAGCCAACTTATATAGATATCTGGGATGCCCGGGAGCATAATTTGAAGGGTGTAGATGTCCGCATTCCGCATAATAAAATGACGGTAGTTACCGGGGTGAGTGGCAGTGGAAAGTCCTCTTTAGCCTTTGATACTTTGTATGCCGAAGGCCAAAGGAGATATATGGAGACCTTTTCTTCTTACGCTCGACAGTTCATCGGGGAAATGGAGCGTCCGGAGGTTGAAAAAATAACAGGCTTGAGTCCTGTCATCTCTATTGAGCAAAAAACAACTGGTTGGAATCCCAGATCGACCGTGGGGACTATTACGGAGATCTATGACTTTCTCCGACTGTTGTTTGCCCGAGTGGGACATGCGTATTCTTATGAGTCCGGTGCCCGCATGGTAAAGTATACGGAACAACAGGTTTTGGAAGAGATTCTGGAACAGTTTCAGGGTGAAAAGGTCGCACTGTTGGCTCCCTTAGTGCGTGCCCGAAAGGGAAATTACCGCGAGTTATTTGATCAGGTCAAGAAGCAGGGATATAATAAAGTTCGGGTCAACGGAGAGGTCAGGGATATAGAGGCAGGAATGTCTTTGGATCGTTATAAGACCCATGATATTGAAGTCGTGGTGGATCGACTTTTGGTGGAAGCATCGAAGAAGAACCGCCTCAAACGCTCTTTGGAGCTAGCCTTCAAAATGGGCAATGATATGGTGTTTGTCATGAATTGGGATAGCAAGGAGGTCACACCTTTTTCCAAGCAACTCATGGATGCAGAGACGGGATTGTCCTATGAAAGCCCTTCTCCCAACACCTTCTCTTTCAACTCCCCTTATGGGGCCTGTCCGCATTGCAAAGGCTTAGGGGTGCTTCCTGATGTGGATATGGACAAAGTAATGCCGAATGAGGACTTGTCCATTAATGAGATCGGCATAGCGCCCTTTGGGGAGGTGCGAAAGAATCAAACTTTTGAGCAGTTAAGGAAAATCACGCGCCATTTTGATATCACCTTCTCAACTCCGATTAAAGATATGCCGAAGGAGGCCGTTCAGACCATCCTTTTCGGAAATGACGATTTGAATTTCAGACGCTCCCGACGATATAATAATGATTACAGTATCAATTTGGCTGAGGATGGAATTGTCAACATCTTAAGGAAAACTTACGAGCACACGGATTCCGAGCATCTGAGATCCTGGGCGGAAAACTTCATGACCCAGCAATTGTGTCCTGAATGTGACGGCTATCGCCTTAAGAAAGAGTCGCTTCATTTTAGGATTCACGACAAACATATCGGAGCATTAGCCACCATGGATTTGGACGAGTTATATGATTGGTTTCAAAAGGTTGACCCCCATCTCAGCGAAAAACAAAGAATCGTCGGTCAGGAGGTTTTTAAAGAACTCAGCGTTCGCTTGCACTTTATGCTTCAGGTGGGGCTGGACTACCTCACCTTAAATCGGCCTGCACGGACGCTTTCCGGTGGAGAAGCACAAAGGACGCGGCTGGCGACGCAGATTGGAAGTCAGCTCACAGGGATTACCTACATCTTGGACGAGCCGAGTATAGGATTACATCAAAGAGATAATCACCGGTTGATTGAAGCCCTGAAGGATCTGACGGTGATAGGGAATACGGTGGTGGTGGTAGAACACGATAAAGACATCATGCTGGCTTCAGACTATCTGATCGATCTCGGCCCGGGTGCCGGAAAGAAGGGCGGCGCGATTGTGGCAGAAGGAACACCAGACACCTTTAAGCATTTGGATTCAAAAACGGCCATGTATTTAGATGGGCGAGATGAAATATCCCTTCCGGAAAAAAGAAGACCGTATACCGGGAAAGAGATTCGATTGACCAAAGCCACTGGACATAATTTAAAGAAGGTCGACTTGACGATTCCGCTGGGGCAGTTAATTTGTGTTACAGGAGTCAGCGGAAGTGGAAAATCTTCCTTAATCAACGAGACTTTATATCCGATCATCAGAAGGCATTTTTACAACTCTACGCAAATTCCTTTGGCCTACGAATCCATCGAAGGATTGGATTTGATTGACAAAGTGATCGAAGTGGATCAATCGCCCATAGGCAGAACGCCTAGATCTAATCCGGCGACCTATACGAATGTATTTAATGATATTCGAAAATTATTTGCGGATGTTCCGGAAGCAAAGATCCGAGGATACAAGCCCGGGCGATTCAGTTTTAATGTCAAAGGAGGTCGATGCGAAGTTTGTTCCGGGGGCGGACAGCGCTTGATCGAAATGAACTTCCTCCCCGATGTCTATGTCGATTGTGAGACCTGTCAGGGGCGCCGGTACAACAGAGAAACGCTGGAAATAATATACAAAGGAAAGAACATCCATGATGTGTTGGATATGACGGTGGAAGAGGCAGTCGTGTTCTTCGAGCCCATTCCTAAAATTTACCGGAAGCTCAAAACGCTTAAAGACGTAGGTTTGGGGTATATCACCTTAGGCCAATCCGCACCCACATTGTCCGGAGGTGAGGCGCAACGAGTCAAGCTGGCGGAGGAATTGGCTAAGAAGGATACGGGTAAGACCCTATATATTCTCGATGAACCTTCCACCGGTCTTCATTTTCATGATATCAAGCATTTACTAAACGTAGTGCATAAACTGGTCAACAAAGGAAATACGGTGATCATCATTGAGCACAATCTAGACATCATTAAAGTAGCGGATCATATTATTGATTTGGGTCCTGATGGTGGTAGGAAAGGAGGAGAAGTCATTTTTTCCGGTCGGCCGGAAGAGTTGATTCAGCAAAAGGATAACTATACCGCACAATATTTAAAAGACGAATTACGTATCCTCTCTTAAAGGTGCCCACGGAAAGAGCACCTTTGAATGGATTGTTTATTTTTGCCATATGAAATGGAACTGGATTATTTTACTTGTTTTGGGTTTTGTTGTCTCATTGGAGGCACAATATGAGAACCGGGGATGGGAGCTGGGCGGACGAGCCGGCGTATCCTACTACTTTGGGGATCTCAATACAGATTTTGACTTAACGAAACCCGGAGCCATATTGGGGGTAGGGGCCCGATATAATATCAATAATCGATTGGCACTGTCCTTTATGTTTAATGGAAGTAGAATCTATTATCGGGATGAGTTCTCTGACAATTTATTTCAACAAGCAAGGAATTTGAGTTTTCGAACGGATATGTTGGAATGGGCGGCTCGTTTCGAGTTTAATTTTTTAGAGTATATACATGGGGATTTGGACTATGGAGTAACACCTTACCTGCATGGAGGCTTAGGCGTTTTCTATTATCGGCCTACAGCAGAATATGAAGGGGAACGGTACAATTTGCGCTCTTTGGGTACGGAAGGACAAGTGCCGGGAGAAGAGTATTTTTTCCTCGCGACTTCCTTTATTTATGGTGCAGGTTTAAAGATCGATTTTAATTATCGCTGGAGCATGCAGATTGATTTGAGTGCGCGCTTACTAGGAACCGACTTTTTAGATGATGTCAGTGGCACCTTCCCCGGGGAGCGGGAAATCAGAGATTTACGGACGGTAGATGTTGATGTGGCTGTCGCACTATCTGATCGATCGATTCCCAGCGACCAGTTTCCGCAAATAGGTGAGCCTGGACGGCAAAGAGGAAATGGAAGGAACAATGATTCATTTGCCCATCTGACAGTAGGGATGTATTATTATTTCGGGCATGTCACTTGTCCGCGGATTTCTCCCTTGTACTAATACGATATGGTCACGCAGCATTTGATCCGACTTCAGCCTAAATCCAGAGGATTTCACCTTATAACGGATGAAGTATTATCAGCCATAGGAAGAAATCTGCCGGAATCAGGACTCTTTCAGTTATTTATTCAGCATACTTCAGCAGCATTGACCATTAATGAGAATGCAGATCCCACCGTTTTGGAGGATTTTGAGTTATATTTTAATCGCATCGTACAAGAAAATATTCCGGGATTAAAACACACATTGGAAGGACCGGATGATATGCCTGCCCACATTAAATCAAGTTTAGTGGGACATCATGTTTCCCTACCTATTCAGAATTTCCAATTAGCTTTGGGTCAATGGCAAGGCATATATTTGTGTGAATTCCGAAACCGGCCTCGCTCCAGAAATGTTATTGTAACGATTCTTTATTGAGCAACAACACGCCTTTATTTGTGTTAGTAATCAAAATAGACACTACATGTCAGAATGGGTTAAGTTAAAAGTAGACCAAATAGAGCAGGAAACACCTAGTTCTCGAACCATCAGGTTTGATGTTACGGAACAAGAGCTTCAAAAATTTGAATTCAAACCGGGGCAATTCATAGGTCTCAAAATGGAGCTGAATGGTCAGGATGAAGAGCGTTCCTACAGTCTGTCATCGAGCAATATTGATGAAGGTTTATGTATTACTGTCAAGAAAGTAGAAGGGGGAAAAGTGTCAGCTCATATTGTAGATGTGCTGCAAGAGGGCGATGAGCTTTTATGTGCTCCTCCGGAAGGGCGATTTACCATCTCGGCAGATCCATCAAAAAGACGTAAGCATTTTTTTATTGCAGCCGGAAGTGGGATTACACCTATTTACAGTCTGATCAGATATATCTTGAATTTTGAGCCGAAGAGTGAAGTGTACTTACTCTACGGTAACCGGACAGAAGAGGATGTGATTTTCAATGCGCAACTCGAAACTTTGGAAGAGCAATTTAGAGGGCAGTTTTTTGTCAAGCATGTATTCTCAGCGAAAAAGCCCTCGCGATGGAAGATCTTTTCCATTTCAGACGATGAAGATTGGACAGGTCGGATCGATTCTAAAAAGCTGAACAGATGGTTAAAGAAAAATTCTGACCAACAGACAGAAACCCACTACTATATTTGTGGTCCCGGAAATATGAATTTAGATCTGTATGAATACTTGAAGAACAAAGGAATTCCATCCAAACAAATTCATGTTGAATCGTTTATGACTGCTCAGGAGTTTGCTGCACGAGAGCAAGGTACCGCTGAAGGGTCTTTTTATTTAGAGGTCCAATTGAATGGTGAGCGAAAAGAAATAGAATTGAGTGGGAATAAACCTATTCTGGAGGCATTGTTGGATGAGGGGTTGCCGGCACCGCATAGTTGTACAAGTGGGGCGTGTGCCTCCTGCATGGCTAAGGTGGAAGAAGGACAGGTTGAAATGGATGTAGATTTTGCCTTGAGTGACGAAGAAAAAGAAGACGGTTACGTGCTGACTTGTCAGGCAAGACCAGTTTCTTATAAAGTCAAGATTAATTACGATGTGTAACTCTTTACAGGCAATACAAAATTGCTTACATTAAAAATAAAACTGTT
>CAZGGG010000054.1:6990-19013 GCA_964525165.1 uncultured Saprospiraceae bacterium
ATTCGCCAATTCTTCCTGATTTTCTTGTTTAGTTGTTTCTCTGTGATAGGTTATGGCCAGTTTGAATATCAGGCTTTAACCATGTCAGAAGGTATTCACGAAGCTGTCTTGTTCAATATTAATCAAGTGGATTCCAGGACAGTTGAAAAGTTATGGGATGATTTTATTGACGAATTCGGCGGAAAGACCAAGAGAAAGAGGAGAGAAGGAGAGTATCAGACGGAAGGAGCCAGTATTGTACAATTGACCGGCACAAAACCAGTGAATGTATTTTTTAAAGCAGAAGACTTCGGTGATAATTCCAGAGCTTCTGTTTGGTTTAAGACCGATGGAGCATTTTTGGAGTTCTCTTCCAATCCGGGGATGCAAAAACAAGTAGAGACCTTACTTGCAGATTTTAAGCACTCGATTAAGGTGCATTTGGCCAATGAGCAAATGGAGCAAGAAGAAAAAAAGCTGAAGGACCTCGAGCGAGAGTTGGGCAAGTTGGAGCGATTAAAAGAGCGCTATGAAAAAGAAATCGAACGGGCTAAAAAGGCTATAGAGGATAACGAGCAAAACCTTGAGGAGAATCAAGCTTTACAGGAAGCCAAAACCACTGAAATTGAAGCGCAAAAGCAAATCGTAGAGAAAGTTTTGCAAATGCTTAATGATTTGAGAACCAAACAATAACGATCGAAGCTACTTACATTAGCAAAAGTTCTCATTTCTTCCAAATCAATATATTAAGAAATATTATATGTGAACTTAATATTAACAGTTGAAGGATTCTTGTAGCGGTTTATCATTAATAGTGATCCTAACTTGGCTCTGCTAATATTGTCTTTTACACATAAAATAATTCTTTATATGATTTTCAAGGCGCTTTTGTATTCAGATAAGCATTGATATATGAGCCTTCGGAAGACATATTATTATATAATTTATATATAATATGTGTCAAATTTCAGCTGTAGTGGAACTAATTGCTTGTTTTCCACATTTTATCCACAGGTTATTGACAGCTTTATGTAATTTATACACAGATTAAAGATTTTTCTTTGTCTGAGTATTGAGGTTCTTGAATTACATTTGCAATGAACCCAACAGAATTGAAAAGTCGTCTTCATCCATGAGTGAATCCTATAAGCCTATGCGAGCTGCCACATCCGGAACAAATATTAAGCCCATAAGGGTTTCAGAGAGCGATGGGATGAACCTTGGAAAAGTTCAACCTCAGGCTATACCTGTAGAAGAGGTGGTTTTGGGTGCGCTTTTGATTGACAAGGATGCCTTGGCAGTTGTGATGGATTACCTAAGAGCAGAGAGTTTTTATTTGCCTGCTCATCAGGTTATCTATAAGGCCATGAGGACACTTTTTGAGAAGAATATGCCGGTTGATCTACACACGGTCTATGAAGAGTTGAAGTCTGCGGGAGATATCAAAATGTTAGAAAGTCCTCATTATCTGGTGGATCTAACTAACAAAGTCGCTTCTTCAGCCAATATTGAGTATCATGCCCGGATTTTAGTACAAAAGCATATCCAAAGAGAGCTCATTCGCGTTTCAACAGATATTATAAATAAGTCATTTGATGAGACGAAGGATGTTTTTGACCTTCTGGATGAAGCAGAATCCGGATTGTTTGATATCACTCAAAGCAATCTGAACAGGTCTTACATGGCCATTTCAGAATTGGTGGTAGAGGCAAGAAAGCAAATGGAAAAGGCAGCGGAACAGGTGGAGGGGCCCTTGGGAGTTGCCAGTGGTTTCAAAGCGCTGGATAAGATCACCGCAGGATGGCAACCATCAGACCTCATTATTGTGGCTGCCCGTCCGGGTATGGGTAAGACTTCCTTTACGCTTGCATTGGCTAAGAATGCCGCCATGGATTACAAGCAGGGGGTAGCGGTATTTTCATTGGAGATGTCAGCAGTGCAATTAACCAATCGTTTGATATCCATGGATTCGGGGATTTCCTCCGGTAAGATCAAAGAGTCCAAAAATTTGAGTGATAGTGACTGGGACCGATTGAATCATTCTATTCAGAGACTTTCAGAGGCGCCTATTTTTATAGATGATACTCCTCAGATCAATATTTTTGAACTTCGAGCGAAGTGTCGTCGATTGAAGATGCAACACGATATCCAGTTTATCATCATTGATTATTTGCAGTTGATGAGTGGAGGTACGGACAATAAGAGTGGAAACCGTGAGCAGGAGATTTCGAGGATTTCTCGATCCTTAAAGGCGATGGCGAAAGAATTGGACGTTCCGGTTATTGCTTTATCTCAGTTATCCCGACAGGTTGAAAATCGTCCGGATAAACGTCCTCAGCTTTCCGATTTGAGAGAGTCCGGTGCCATTGAGCAGGATGCGGATATGGTGATCTTCATTTATCGAGCAGATTATTACGGACAAGCAGAAGTAGGAGAGGAGGATAAAGCTGAGATAGATATCGCCAAGCACAGAAATGGAGCCACTGCGACCGTTCCGCTCAAGTTTGTGGGGCAATATACCCGATTTGAAGATTGGGATAATGAGTTTGATGGTTTTGATCCTGGACAGTTTGGCGCCGGTGGTGCTTCTGATACGATCACCATTTCTTCACGTTTAAATGATGAGGACGAAGATGTCCCGTTCTAAAGATTTTTCCGGAAAAGGCAGTGAATCCAAAGACTCTTTTGAGCCCATGCGCTTGAATAAATTTGTAGCTCATTGTGGTATTTGTTCCCGCAGGAAGGCGGCAGAATTAGTGAAGTCCGGAAAGATTAAAGTAAATGGAACAGTCTTAGACAACCCGGCTTACTTAGTCCAGGAGGACGATCGGGTAGAATACAAAGGCGAACAGCTGGGCTTGGAAGAGGAAAAAGTATATTTCCTCATGAATAAACCCAAAAATACGATCACTACTAAGTCCGATCCCCGTGGCCGAAGAACTGTAATGGACTTGATGAAAGGTAAGACAGATGCTCGAATCTTTCCTGTAGGCAGACTGGACCGGAATACGACCGGCTTATTGCTTCTTACGAATGATGGTGATCTGGCGAAAAGGCTTACGCATCCGTCTCATGAAGTTGAAAAGGTCTATGAGGTGGAACTCGATCGCCCTTTTGCGGAAGCAGATATGACCCGATTGCGAAATGGATTAATGTTGGAAGATGGACCCGCTCAGGTTGATGCCGCCAATCATATCAATGAACGTTCTCCTCTATGGGTGTCCGTGAGATTACATATTGGCAGAAACAGAATTGTGAGACGGATTTTTGACCATTTGGGCTACAAAGTCATCAAATTAGATCGTGTGATGATCGCCGGATTAACGAAAAAAGCTCTAGGCAGAGGCCATGTGCGTACCCTCAGTCCAGAAGAGGTCAGGAACCTAAAATACTTTTCCTAAAATCATAGTTCAGGCACTTCAATGATAAAGGGCTCCATGCTATGTAACATGGTAAAATGTCCCAATCCTTTATTGAAGTTGGAAGTTACGATAACCGGTTCTGTAAAGAATCCATCATTTAGTTGAGATTGATCCCGAATGGAACGATGTACATCGTAGTGTTCTGAAGTACAAGAAGCTAGAAACACTTCTATAGAACCGAGTTGTGAGAGATCCTGGAGTAGCCATACCGGAAATTCGATTTGAATCTTTGTTGTTTCGGATTGTTTAGGTTCGAAGGCAAAGAATTTTTGATTGAAACTGAAGTACGCTTCTTTAAAAATGGGTTCTCTGAAATTGCTTAATAGAAAATTTGATTGTCCGGCGTTGGGATCATAAGCTCCAAAATGAAGTGTAAAGTACTCCTCATTTCTGTTGTTTAGTGTTATTTCCAATGCTTTATAGTCTACCTCTGAGTCAATATCTGTTCTCAATCCTTC
Organism: uncultured Saprospiraceae bacterium; assembly: GCA_964525165.1. Classification (GTDB taxonomy): domain Bacteria; phylum Bacteroidota; class Bacteroidia; order Chitinophagales; family Saprospiraceae; genus JAWLFI01. Next base: position 10,850 of record CAZGGG010000054.1, read on the forward strand.
AAGCCATTTGTAATCTAAAAGTTCAGGTGCCAGAGGTAAGGACTGCTGAGCACGAAGACGGCCATATGTCGGACTATTCACTTCCAAGGTATATTCCTTACCGGGGGGAAAGGATTGATTGCTTGTCTTTTTATAAGTGAAAATGAGGCTGTCCATCTCTTGATTCAACGGTATTTGCTCTACCCAATCGTCTTCTTGTCTTAGAAAGACTTCAGCATTCTTTATAGGTTCGAAACGGTTAAAAAAGTTACCGGAAGTCCATGTACCATATTTAGGTATTGCTTCTGTAAGGGTGACGGCTATTTGATTGGATCTACCATCAAGTTCACACTGAACGGCAGGCAGGGGATCGCTGATGGATTGACTATCTATTTCTTTTGAGAAAAAGGATGCATCGCAAGAAGTGAGCCATAAGCTACCTATGAGAAATGCTAATAGAATGAATGATTTAGAACTCATATCTGAAATTTACATAAGGGATAATGGGAAACAGACTTGCCTGACTGATTACATTTTGAGACTCCCCGGTATTTGGGTTGAACTTGCTATCCGCAAAAATGAAAAATGGATTGGCTCTGTTGTAGGCGTTATACGCTCCTACGGACCATGTGCGTGTACCATATTTCTTTTCTTTGATAAAGTCAAAACCGATATCCAACCGGTGATAATCCGGGGCTCTGTAGTTATTTTTAGAACTGAAATTTTCAACAATCAAGACTCCATTAGATCCAAAGCCAGGGACATTTTGATTCCAAAAGAACTCATGTGTTGAAAGGGTGACTGCATTGCCGGTTCCATATACCCAGGTAGCGGAGCACCTGATTTTTGAATTAATATTGAAAATACCCACTACGGAAAGGTCATGCCTGCGATCAAATCTGAAAGGATATTTTTTACCAAAGTTAATATCATCAAATTGGCGCCATGACCAAGCCAGGGTGTACCCAATCCATCCGGTGAAACGCCCTTTTTTCTTTTGCAGTAGCATCTCCCAGCCGTATGCTTGTCCATTGCCTTGCGTCACTCTCTCTTGCCAGTCATTGAAAGCAAACAGCGAGGCTCCTTCTTTGAAAGACAAAACATTTGACATTTCTTTATAATAGACTTCAGTACTGAATTCATAGGTTCTACCCAGAGACTTGGCCAATCCTAATGCAAGCTGCCAGGAGTCTTGAGGACGCACTTGCTCGGTGGAGGGCAACCAAAGGTCTGTAGGAAGACTTAGATTTTCATTCGTCAATAGCTGTATATACTGGCGCATATTAGCAAAGGAAGCTTTTAGTGACCATTGATTCCCTATTAGGTATCGAGCGGAAAGACGAGCTTGAAGTGAAAAGTAATCTTCTTCGGGAACATGAAAAGAGGAGAAATGTAATCCACCATTAACCTTTAATTGATCATTTACTTCCCAATCATCTTCGATATAAATGGCCGTTTCCCAGGCGTCTAATTGATTTTGCTGGATTAGGGTATCAGTTTCAACCTGATTTTCTGCTATAGCTAATAAATGAAATGTCCCCGGATTAAAAGTATGGTAGGTTATCGACGCTCCACCTTTCAGGCTATGGGATGGAATGGGCAGATAATCTACATCTATTTTCAGACCAATATCTCTAATCCCTGAAACATAATTTAGTCCCACTTCTTGTTCGATAAATTCAGATCCGTCGGTTCTATCAATCTCTTGATTATTGATATCATTATTTAATGCATAATTAGAATAGATGGCGGTTACATTCGAAAAAATTTTCGAACTCCATACTCTATTCCATCGCAATGCAGCGGTAGTATTTCCCCAGTCTAATCCTACTGAGGTGTTTTCGATCACTTGATTTTGTCGATAGGATTCCTTAAATCCATATCTATCCTGACCTAAATAAGTACTTAAAAACAACTCGTTTTGATCATCAATACGATGTCTGATTTTAGCATTAAAATCATAGAAATACAAGCTAGGGTCCACTTCAGTGGTCGCAGAGGAACGGATAAAGGGTCTGGCTAGAGCATCTATATAGGTTCTTCTTCCTGAAACTAAAAAAGAGGTATTGCCATTTTTATCAATGGGGCCTTCTAAAAGTAATTTTGCAGCTACTAAGCCTATGCTTGCAGCACCCTTCAGCTCTTTTTGATTTCCTTCTTTGAGTCTGATATCTAGGACAGAAGACAATCTTCCTCCATATCTTGCGGGAAAGCCTCCTTTAATAAGATTCACATCTTTTATGGCGTCTGTTGAAAACACAGAGAAGAAACCAAATACGTGATTTGCATTGTATACAGGTACGCCGTCCAATAAGATGAGATTTTGATCCGGACTTCCGCCTCTTACATATAATCCGGCTTGGCCTTCGCCTCCGGATTGCACCCCGGGCATTAATTGAAGGGCTTTCAAAACATCTCGTTCTCCTAATAATGCCGGAAGTTGATTGATTTGTTGAACCGGAATACTCACCGTACTCATTTGAGTGGTTTCTTCAATCCTGGATACTTCAGATGCATTTACTTCCACAAGATCAAGAGAAATACTAGGTTGAAGTGCAATATCAAGGCGGGTGTCTTCTTTGACTTGAAGCACAAGGGTCGTATCCTGGTATCCAATGTAAGAGACTTGAATACTCCATTGTCCCGGACTAGCGGTATAGGAATAAAAGCCATAGGTGTTGGAGCTGGTCCCACTATTCGATTCCATGTGGAAAACATTGGCAGCTATTAAAGCTTCGCCACTTTGAGCATCTGTCAATGTTCCGCTCACACTTACTGTTTGAGCATAAACATTCAGACTTGCCAAAAGGAGGCAGCTCAGGAGCAATTTCGTCATAGAGTGTTCGTGTATAAGAAAATCATAAAGTGATTCTTCAGCCTAATCATATTCTGAAGAGGTTCTGTCTGTTCTCTAATACTGAATAATGGGCATGAAAGGTTGGTGAAATATAAAAAATCACCGCCTAGCTGCTTACATTTTAAGATTTCTCAATGCAGGATTTGCATTTTTCTTTCTTTCTGATTCTGTCAATAGAATTTTACGTAAGCGTAAACTTTCCGGTGTAACCTCCAGGTATTCGTCTTCGTTGATATATTCCATCATCTCTTCTAAGGACATCAAACGAGGGGGCGCTAATCTCATTTTATCATCAGCCCCTGAAGAACGCATGTTGGTTAGTTTTTTGGCCTTGGTTACATTCACGACCAAGTCATTTTCGCGGATATGCTCTCCCACAACTTGGCCCTCGTAAACATCTTCTTGTGGTTTTGTGAAGAAGGTGCCACGATCTTGAAGCTTGTCTAAGGCATAAGAGAGAACAGTACCGGTTTCATGGACGACCAAAGCTCCTTTATTTCTAGAAGGGATATCTCCTTTCCAAGGTTGGTACTCAATATATCTGTGCGCCATTACGGCCTCTCCTGCAGAAAGGTTCAAAACTTGAGTTCTGAGTCCCATAATGCCTCGAGAAGGAATATGAAATTCTAGATGCATCATATCGCCTCTTGGCTCCATGACTTTCATTTCCCCTTTTCGCTGGTTCACGATTTCTATAATCTTACCGCTTTTGGCTTCAGGCACATCAATGATGAGTAATTCCACAGGTTCATGTTTGACACCATCAATGTTTTTGATGATCACTTGTGGATTTCCAACTTGTAATTCATAGCCTTCTCTGCGCATGGTTTCAATCAGGACAGAAAGGTGCATGACCCCTCGTCCATATACTAAAATTCGGTCCGGTGAATCTGTATCTTCCAGACGTAATGCTAAATTTCTTTCCGTTTCTTTTTCTAGGCGTTCTCTGATTTGACGTGAAGTCACAAATTTGCCTTCTTTTCCGAAAAATGGAGAATCATTGATGGTGAACAACATATTCATAGTGGGTTCATCAATGGCAATGGTCGGCAAAGCTTCCGGATGTTCCGGATCCGTGATGGTATCGCCAATATCAAAATCATCGATACCACTGACGGCACACAACTCTCCGGCAGGAACTTCTGTCACTTTTTTACGGCCCAGGCCTTCGAAAGTGTATACTTCTTTGATAGAGGCCTTTTTGATGGCACCATCCCGCTTGATGATGGCTACTTGCTTTCCGCTTTTCAAAATGCCACGGGTGACTCTACCAATTGCAATTCTTCCGATATAATTGGAATAGTCAATAGTGGTTATTTGCATTTGTAAGCTACCTTCAGAAGTGGTGTCAGGAGTGGGAACATGCTCGATTACCTGATCTAAAAGAGGGGTAATACTGTCCGTCGGCTCGGTCCAATCTTCACTCATCCAGCCATTCTTTGCTGAACCATACAAGGTCGGGAAATCCAATTGGTCTTCTGTTGCATCCAGCGCAAACATTAAGTCAAATACTTCTTCGTGCACATCTTCGGGCCGGCAGTTTTCTTTATCCACCTTATTCACGACCACCAAGGGTTTCTTACCCATCTCTATTGCTTTACCAAGAACATAACGGGTTTGCGGCATAGGACCTTCAAAAGCATCGACCAAGAGAATCACCCCATCGGCCATGTTGAGGACGCGTTCTACTTCTCCTCCAAAATCGGCGTGACCGGGTGTATCTATGATGTTGATTTTTACATCCTTATAGGTTACGGATACATTCTTGGAAAAGATGGTAATGCCTCGTTCTCTTTCTTGCTCGTTGTTATCAAGAATCAAGTCTCCTCCTTCTGAATTGCCATCCAGAGTTTGAGTTTGTTGAAGAATCTTATCTACTAAAGTTGTTTTTCCGTGGTCAACGTGAGCGATAATCGCTATGTTTCTGATATTTGCCATAGGTGTGCTGTCTGAAATAAAGCGCAAAGGTAGCTTTAATACCTGACAAGCAGGCAATAGTGTTTCAAATTATATTTTCGGGCGTGACTTCTATTGAATAGCTTCAAACTCCCATTCCATGCGAACAGGAAGTGTAGTGCTGGATACCGTCCAAAAGTTTATTCTCACTTCTACCGTAAAACTATCATCTACATAGAGATCACTGATGTCTGAGAGTGAGGGAATCAAAGAAATAGCTTGTCTTCCCGAACGATTTCTCAAGTCTAGCGTGTAAAATATTTCGTAGTCTTTTTCCCGGTCTTGATCTGAATAGATCCAAACTTCTACGCTGCGTACCTCATCAAAATTTATATTATTGCCCAACAAGAGTAGATCCGCCCTTCGGGCCCGCACACTTTTTACTTCGGAAAGGGGTAGTTCTGATCCAAAAAATTCGCTGCTGCGATTGTCTATCCCGTTAAATTCGAAGAAATGAGTATCAAAATTGTTTAAGCCAGCCGGCACCTCCCAACTAAGCGTGTATGGGAGTATGCGCACGACATTGACATTGTCGTCATTGCAAGCACTCATCAGCAGAAGGATTGAGAACATCATCGTGAGGGGCCGAATGGATTTTGGCGTCATTCTTTTTCAATTATATTTATACAGTACAATGCAAGATTATGGCTTAATCTTTGATTTATTAGAATTAAAAGTAACCAATCATGGGTGAACAAAGAGTTTCTCTACTATCCAGCAAACGGCAAATGCAAAAATTTGTCCGTTCACTATTGAATGATGTCAGTGCTTTAGAACATATGTTGGATAACGACTGGTTTGAATCCGATGTTGTTCGAATTGGTGCCGAACAAGAACTCTGTTTGGTGGATTTAAACACCTACAAGCCGGCACCTATTGCGATGGATGTTATCGAGGCCTTAAATCAACCTTGGTTGGAGACGGAGCTCGCTACTTTTAATTTGGAAACAAATCTCAATCCGCAGCTTTTTGAAGGTAATTGTTTAAGTCTTTTAGAAAAAGAGATTCAGTCTAATTTGAAAGAGTTGAACAAAGGGTTAAAGCAATTTGACGCCGGTTTGGTGCTGACCGGGATTTTACCCACGCTCCGAAAGTTCAATCTCGAAATGGATTTTCTGACGCCCAAAAAGAGATATGCTGCTTTGATGGAAGCCATTAATGCACAACTTCAAGGGTCGGCCTATGAGCTTAGATTATCCGGTATTGATGAGATATCTGTCAAACATGACTCTCCTATGTTGGAAGCGTGTAATACCAGTTTTCAAGTACATCTGCAGGTAGCCCCTTCAGAATTTGTGAAGCTATATAATATCTCTCAAGTATTGGTCGCACCTATTCTTGCGACAGCTGCTAATTCACCTATCGTTTTTGGAAGAAGGTTATGGCATGAATCACGTATTGCTCTTTTTCAACAGGCTTTAGATACGCGAACATCACATGAACACTTGAGGGAAAGAAGTCCACGTGTGAACTTCGGATCCGGTTGGCTGGAAGATTCTATTTTGGAAATCTACAGGGAAGATATTTCTCGATTCCGAGTTCTTTTAAGCGCTGATGTAGAAGAAGAAAGCTTACAAATGATCAAGGAGCACAAGGTGCCCAAGTTACGAGCGCTGCAAGTACATAATTCGACAGTCTATCGATGGAACCGTCCCTGCTATGGAGTAAGTGAAAATGGGAAGCCGCACTTAAGGATTGAAAACAGAGTATTGCCCTCAGGTCCCACAGTGGTGGATGAAGTTTCCAATGCGGCCCTTTGGTTGGGAGCGATGAAAGGCTATGCTGCTCATTTCGATGATATTACACAGGATATCTCATTTGCGGAAGCGAGAGACAATTTTGTCAAAGCTTCAAGATATGGGATGGACAACAGCTTCACCTGGCTCAATAATCAAAAAATCACCACCAAAGATCTAATCCTCAAGGAAGTCATCCCTATGGCCAGAGAAGGATTGAAAAACCAAAAGGTAGCAACGGCCGATATTGATAAATACTTGGGTATCATCGAAGAGCGAACGAAAAGGCATGCTACCGGGGCTCGATGGATGTTGAGCTCTTTCACGGAGTTGATAGAAGAAATGCCCAGAGATGAGGCAGTTTGTGTCCTAACGGCATCTATGATGAAGCACCAGAATGAAAGTTTGCCCGTCCATGAATGGGAGGTGCCAAAGGGAACAGATTTGGCGGATTACCGTCCTCATTTGTTGAAGGTGGAAGAATTTATGGAGACGGATATCTTTTCAGTACAGAAAGATGATATCATAGATCTCGTCACGGAAATGATGCTTTGGAAAAAAATCAGGTATTTACCTGTGGAAGACAGTAAAGGTCATTTGGTCGGCTTAGTCTCGTCCAGACTCATCTTGAGGTATTTTATGGAACAACGTAAAACCAAGAGCCGCAAAGTCAAAACGGTGCAGGATATCATGATAGAGCGACCGATTACGATCAGTCCTGATTCTACTATTATGGATGCGATGAACATTATGCGGGAGAACAAAATCGGCTGTCTGCCGGTGGTCGTTCAAAATGAGTTGATCGGTTTGATTACTGAAGAGGACTTTATGCGCGTCAGTAGTCGATTGATGGAGCGATTAAAATAGTTCGGAGCACTAGATTTTTAGCGAAAAAGCAAACTTCAGATTCCATTTTGGGGTTATGTCTATAGAATTTTTGGTCTGATGAATGTCATTCCATCAAATTCTTTATTTTGTGGACCATTTAAAGAACCCGACTAAATGCAAGAAACTATGCCGTTTGATATTGAAATGATCAGAAAGCATTATGCTACGATCAAGGAGAGAGTGGATGCTGCCAGAGAAAAGATAGGAAGGCCATTGACTTTGACTGAAAAGATTCTGTATGCGCATCTAAATGAAGAATCGCCTTTACAGGAATATAAGAGAGGAGAAGATTATGTATTCTTCGCTCCGGATCGAGTGGCCATGCAAGATGCAACGGCACAGATGGCATTACTTCAGTTTATGATGGCCGGAAGGGATACTACTGCTGTTCCCTCTACGGTTCACTGTGATCACTTGATCCAGGCAGAAATCGGTGCAGACGAAGATCTTGCCACGGCAAAGACTCAAAATTCAGAGGTATATGACTTCTTATCGTCTGTGAGTGATAAATATGGCTTAGGCTTTTGGAAGCCGGGTGCCGGAATTATTCATCAGGTAGTATTGGAAAACTATGCATTTCCCGGAGGGATGATGATTGGTACTGACTCTCATACACCGAATGCCGGTGGATTGGGTATGGTGGCTATTGGAGTAGGAGGTGCTGATGCAGTAGATGTGATGGCTGGGATGCCTTGGGAATTAAAGATGCCTAAATTAATAGGAGTGAAGTTAACCGGCAAGTTGAGCG
>CAZGGG010000055.1:0-18886 GCA_964525165.1 uncultured Saprospiraceae bacterium
CCGGCAGGAGTATAACAAATCAGGCGCCTGTCATTGATCGCTTCATCTGACAAGGCCGCAATGATCTCCCCTTCTCCATCCTGATTGACATCCGCCATTGCATAGCCTTGAGCATACCTGGAAATCGCGGCTGTAGGGATCTGACGGACGATGGCTCCTGTGTTTCCATCCACTATGGTCAAACCACGATCACTGAGGGGTGAAAAATTTGAATTCGAAAGGCCCACAATGCGCGCGGACTGCCCTTCAAATCGACCGACTATCGGTGTAGCTACCCGGTTCCATTCGTTCTCTTGCCGCCACAAAGTACGCAGTACCAGAGAGTCCTTCAATTGAAGGGCCGAACAGACGGTATCACAATCGAAAAAATAATGGTCTGCACAACTAGCGCAGCAATCCGGATCGAAACAATCAATCAAATTGTCTCCATCATTATCTATTCCATCATCGCAAATCTCTTGCGCCCATGCTCCAAGACTACTAAAAAGCATAGTCATAAGAAAAATAAAAATGATATATATCCGATTGAACTTCATACACTTATTACCTTACAATGCCCTTAAAGATAATGCTTTAATTGGTATCAGAATATTTAAATATGCCTTCAGCTGCAAGAAAACATACAGGGGCCTTGCGCAGAGCGGCTTTCCTTCGTATTTATGTAGATGAAACCAAAGATGTAGGTATGTTACGTCCGGCTCTTTTATTTTGTTTCTTGGGAATTATTTCTTTATCGCTCAGCTCTTGTGGATCCTATTTTCAAGCCGGTTCTGTCAAGGGACCTAAACAGAAAACGGATACCTTGCCTTTGCAATGGGTTTCCGGATTGTTAGCTGTCGAAATCGAAGTAAATGGGCATCCGGGTACTTTTATTTTGGATAATGGGTTTTCTCTATCAGGTTTGGACCAGCGATTCGCCCAAAAATTAGGCCTCCGTTCCCGAAAATCTTCTAAGGTCAATGATGGTAATAACAATTCTGGCACTTTAAAGCGCACCACCCTCAAAAGTATCCAAATGGGGGACTTTGACTTCCGAAAAACCCAAGCCTACTTTATAGATATGACGAAATTCCTACCCTGCGATTCGCTGGACGGAATCATAGGCTCCTCAGTATTCAATAAGCTCAATTGGCATTTCAATATGGACAGTATGGAGCTGTATCTCTCTCAATCCCCTTTTAAGCATCAGGGCGAGCGCATTCCGGTGCGCTACCGCTATAACAATAGTCACTTAATAGAGGTTGGTCTGGATTCCTTAAGCATACCGACGCAAGTAGATTTGGGATATACCGGAGAGTGGAAATTTAAAAAGCAGAGCCTTTATCGAAATTTTCAAAACTTCCCTCAATATACCTCCATTGGTATTCATTCATTATCGGTGAGTGGCATCGGTAATGCCGACACCCTTTATGTTGCTAGAGACGAAGGTCGATTGACCTTAGAGGGCAAGGCCTTACCGGTTCCGGGGGAAATAGATATTACCCGTCACCTCAAATACAATGGTCGCGTGGGAGTCGGCTATTTAAAAAATTATAATTTCTCCATCAATTCTGAGGGGCCCTATTATATTCTGGAGCCCAGAGTAGAAGAAAATGAATGGGCACTAGAAAATCACGGAATCGGGATCTATCCGATTCAGGGAAAATATACAGTCATCTCTTACATCCCGGAACTAGGTTCTTTTGAGTCTGTCTACAGGGAAGAAGTAGTCGCCATCAATGGTCGAGAAATGGAAAATTTTGAAAGTCTGTGTGAGGTCCGGGAATTCATGAAAGATATTAGAGCGTCCAAAGACACCTTACAGGTGGCCTTAGACAATGGGAAGCAACTTTCACTCCCCTACAGGAAGATTCCGATACGCCGGCCGTAAGAATAAACTGAACCATTTCTGCTTAATTCTATTCTTTTACTTTTGCGGAAACGCAGCATTTAAGACCAAGATTCATAACGAATGTCGGGAACGGACTTTATCATGCCCATTGCTATTGCCATCATCATGTTTGGCATTGGAATCACCTTAAAATTTAAAGATTTTCAGAGGGTCTTTTTACGTCCGAAAGCCATCTTTTCGGGTCTTTTCGCGCAATTGGTGATGCTTCCTGCCGTGGCATTTGGTCTGGCAGCCTTGATGCCGGTGGACCCTGTTTACAAAGTAGGCATTGTGCTCATCGCCTCAGCACCGGGAGGCACTGCCTCTAATCTGGTGACCAATATGCTAAAGGGACGCGTGGCCTTATCCGTTTCCATGACCTCCTTCAACAGCTTTGCTATACTCTTTACTATTCCGCTCTATGTGAATTTGGCATTGTCTGTTTTCATGGGTCAATCGGCCGAAATCGCACTTTCTCTTTCAGAAACCTTCAGAGAAATTCTCACGACAGTGATCGCACCTGTCATATTGGGTGTCCTAATGAATGAATACATCCCGGATCGCTATACCGATCAGTTGAAAGGTCCATTGCGATACTTGCTACCGGCAATCTTATTAGGGGTGTTTGCTTACGCCCTCTTTTTTGAAAATAGTGAGCAACCCACTGCGCTGCTGGATAATTTGGAACTATTCATTCCCTTGATTGTACTCAATGTGAGTACCATGATGATGGGATATTATTTTGCCAAGTGGGTAGGCATCAATCACAGGGGAGCCTTTACGATTGCGGTGGAAATGGGATTACAGAACAGCGCCCTAGCAATTTTCATCGCCACTTCTGTCCTGAATAATTCTGATTTATCGCTTGTAGCGGTCATCTACAGCAGTTTCACCTTTTTCAGCACCTGGTTGATTGGATGGCTGCAAAAGCACTATTTAAAATAGAGCTACTTTCTTCTTCCACGGCCAGAAGATCGACCTCTGCCTCGTCCCTTATTACGATTCCCCTTGTGCCGATTATTTTTAGATGATGCAGCGCTCATTTGATCCGCTCTTTGCTGCATTTCCGGGCTGAGGGGCGCGCGTTGAATCTTTTCTTCGATCAATGATTCTATTTTTCGCAGACCGGCTCCGTCTCTTCGATTGACCAAAGTAATGGCAACACCTGTTGTATTGGCTCTGGCGGTCCGTCCAACTCTATGCACATAATCCTCAGCATCTTGCGGCACATCAAAGTTGATGACCAAGTTGATGTCTTTAATGTCAATCCCTCTCGACACAACATCTGTTCCGACCAAGACACGGATCCGCTTAGAGCGAAATCCATTCAACACATCTTCTCTTTCCTTTTGCTCCAGATCCGAACTGATCGCTTTGACTGAAAGACCTTTTTTGTTCAAAGCACGAGACAGGTCGGAAACTTTCTTTTTGGTGGAGCAAAAGATCAGGATGCGCTCATACTGTGGCTTGTCTTCAATCAAGTGAAGCACCAAATCCATTTTCAGTTCTTCGGGCAACTCATAGACTACTTGCAACACCCCGGCAGCAGGTTTGGCGATCGAAATATTCACCTCATCCGGTTGATGTAAGATCTTTTGGGATAATTTGCGAATACCCGGATCCATGGTCGCACTAAACAGAAGCGTTTGCCGCTTTTTGGGTAGATACTCTATGATTTGAAGAATATCATCATAAAAGCCAATATCCAGCATACGATCCGCTTCATCCAGCACCAGGTATTTAAGATCTTTGAAATTAAGCTTCAAGGCTTTCAGATGAGAAATAAACTTTCCGGGAGTCGCCACAATAATATCTGCCCCCTGCTTCAAAGCTTTTTTTTGCGCCAACCAATCATCTGCATCTCCTCCACCATAAACGGCAAAGGAGCTGACTCCTGAAAAGTAAGCCAGGGCTTGTACTTGTTGTTCAATCTGAATCGCCAGTTCGCGGGTTGGCGAAATAATCAGAGCTTGCACTCCGGATCGATTGTCCTGAGCTTGGATTTGCTGGATCACTGGGAGCAGGAAAGCGGCCGTTTTCCCTGTTCCTGTTTGTGCACAAGCGATCAAATCTTTGCCTGATAGTATTTTGGGGATTGATTGTTCTTGAATGGGGGTTGGGTTTTCAAACCCCATATACCCAATCGATTCTATAATTGAATCATCCAACCCTAACTCCTTAAAACTCATATTTTTATTGTCTTTGCTTCCGCAAAATAGTGTACTTTTCGCAATATAGGGTGCAAGCCTTAGAATATAAATAAAATGCCTAGAGAAGATAGAGTTTTGCCCGGAAGCCGCCTCTGCCTACCCGCCAATAATCCACATATACCTTTAAATCCAAAGGCTGTCTGACAGCTACTGTCTACAGTATGATAATCATATCACCCCTCCGGGGCTTAAATGCATAATTACCATAGCTACAAACATTTTGCCCCTCCGGGGCTTTTATGATTTAAAGTAATTCTTCTTTTTCCGAATAATCAAATACCCGAATACCCAAAGCCGCTTGCGGCGCTCATAGTCGCCTCAGCCGCCAAGGTGTGTAAGCTACCCCAAAAACTGGACAGGTAAAAAATGCAAGAAATTTATTCAGTGGTCGAAATAGAATTCATCAAGAAAGTATTTATTTTGTTGATGACACAGCATAAGACATAGCTATGAAACACTCCTTTACGCAATACCTCATGGCACTATCCTTCAAGAAAATCATGAATGAGCGATTCTTAAAACTGAATTTGAGCCATCATCTGATCTTATGTTCAATGATCAGTTTGATCATTTTTTCATCCTGTACCCAAAAAATATCATCTGTCTCTGATAAATCAGCAGCACAAATAGAGGCTACCTATCAGGTATTAAGAGATGTTCCCTATGGAGAGGATACCCAGCAAATAATGGATATTTATTTATCTAAAGATGCTCTTTCCTACAGAGATAAAAACTATACGATTGTATTTCTCCATGGTGGCGCTTTTTACCTGAGTGATAAATCTAAAGAGGAAAAATATATTGAACCCTACCTTAAGAAAGGTTTGAATGTTGTCAATATGAATTATCGTCTTAAAAAAGGGGTAGCGATGGCCACCAGTGACCTTTCACATGCTTTAAACTTCCTCAATGAAAACAATGCGATCTACCCTCTGAACCTTCAAAAGGTTATTGTAACAGGTTTTTCTGCAGGAGCGCAAATTGCGACAAATGTAGGATTATCACAAAACAATGATTCTTTCCCGGACCAGCTCGACCAGGAAATTGAAATCAAAGGCATCATTAACTTTTCAGGACCCGTTGATGATTTAGATGTTATAGAAAAGATTTTCATTGATTACGACTATGAACTTTTTAGTAAAGCCGGGAAAGCTCTTTTCCCAACGGAGGGTTACGCATCTAAAGAGGTAGTTGCTGTTTACGAACCGATAAGCTATTTTGATGAAAATGACCCGGCTATCTTTTTGTGGCATGGCGGAAAAGATGTGCAAATACCCCCTCCAACCTTTACAGCTTTTACTGCTAAATTGAGAGAAAACAAAGATGTTCTTACCTACATTCCGGATGGAAAGCATAGCCCCTCAGCGACTGAACTAGAAGAAGCCTACTCCTTGATATTTCAGTTTTTGGATAACTTAAAAACGAAGGAATGAAGCTAATCCCCCCTTTACACAACTCCTCTATCTAATGAAATCCCTACTTTAGGATGGAGGGAAGAAGTGACATAAATTCTTTTGCAACCTTATACTCAAGCATAATCCTATTTTATCAAAACGATCCCTTATGAGATGCCTTATTTTACTCACTATTGTGATAACAGTTATCAGTTGCCATCGTGAATCTGAGCAAAAGTTTAGACTTCCGGCAGAATGGGAACCCCAGGAAGCAGTTTGGCTGAGTTGGGATGATCGACGAGCAAGTAACAACCCGGTAATTACTCAGATCATAAAAAATCTCGAGGGTACAGTGCCTCTAAAAGTCGTTTTCCCAAGTGATTCGAGTCGACAAGTAGCCTTACAAATCATGGATAGTCTGCAAGTAGATAGCTCAGCATTTGAATCCTTTATTTATACGGGTGCCACTTCGTGGATTCGTGATTATGGTGCCGTATTTGCCATCGACAGCACCCAAGAATTAGCAGTGGTAGATTTCAAATGGAATCAATACGGGCAGATAGACTGGGTGTATGAAAGGTGGCCAGCGTATTTTGAAGGCGCAGATTTAGATTCTATAAAATCGGTTGTGGCCCACGCTCCCATCAGTAAAATAGATAGCCTGATGGGGATCAGCACAGGCGCTATCCATCATAAAATTGATGTCACATTGGAAGGAGGCTCTTTTGAGTATAACGGAAATGGCGTTTTGATCCAATCAGAAGCCGTTACCCTACAACGGAATCCCGGTAAAACAAAAGAAGAAATCGAAGCAGCGTATCAGGCCTTCGGAATTCAAAAGGTCATTTGGCTTCCACAAGGAGTGGTGGAGGATGAACATTTTGAAATGTTGATCAATAACAAATACATGGTCGGAGGCACCGGAGGACATACCGATGAGTTTGTTCGCTTTGCCAATGAAAACACAATTTTATTAGCTTGGATAGAAGAAGACGAAATAGAGGAACATCCCTTAAATCGGGAGAATTATGATCGGATGTCCAAGAATTATGAAATCCTTAAAAAAGCCACGAATATCAATGGGGAACCTTTTCAGATCATTAAAGTGCCCCTACCTAGACCCATCGAAACTGCGATTACCGTTGTAGCAGAAAGAGGGCCTATGGATAGGAAAGAAAAAAAAATAGCTATCACTGATTTAATTGAAGGACACGAAGTATCAGTTGGAGATACTATCTACGGCGTCGCAGCTTCCGGCTACCTCAATTTTTTAATTACCAATGATCTCGTACTCGTTGCTCAATATGAGGACTATGGTTCTAAAGACAAGGATGAGGAAGCCAGAGAGATCTTACAAACAGCTTTTCCCGAAAGGAAGATTGTCATGATGGATGTCCGTCCTTTAAACTCTGATTATGGAGGAGGGGGCATTCACTGCGTGACCATGCAGCAGCCTAAATTACCTAATTGACAGGGACACACTGACAGCTAGAAAAGATTCAAGGGGAAACCAAAAATATCTTGACGAGGCATGTGAAACCTTCACCGCCCTCCTTTTAGCCGTCGCATGCCCAGCTCCATCTTCCTCATGAAGCCTACACTTTTGCTACTTTCTTATCGCTCGAAAAAATCCTCTCTCTTCTGAATAGCTATGCTATATTTGCAGTATGCGCATTAACGGACACGGACATATACTTCCTGAACCTTCGCAGATCCCCCGATTCATGAAGGAAAAGAAACTCTTCTGGATTGATGAGGATAAGAAATTCATGAGGCAAGGTACATGGTCCCGGCCCATCACAGATCCTAGTTTTTTTCTAAAGGAAAAGCTGGAATGGATGGAGCGCTATCAGATTGATCACGGGGTAATGCTCTGCTTGTCACAATTATATTGCAACGGATGGCCGGAGCAGGATTGTGCCGATGCCATCCGATTTCAAAACGAGTATAATGCCTCCATACAACATCAACATCCGGACAAGTTCACTTGCGGATTTGTGGTGCAGCCGCTCTACATGGATCAGGCGCTCAAAGAAATAGACAAGTGCGTTAACGAGCTGGGCTTAAAGCTTTTATGCCTGCCGACGCATTTTCTCAATGCAGAGGGAGAATGGTTGTCGATTGCTGATGCGGAGGTGGACCCCATCTATGAATTGGCTGATGAATATGGGCTCGCGGTTCAAGTGCACCCCTATGACGGGGAAAAAATGATTGCACTCAAAAATGAATACTGGCGTTTCCATCTGGTTTGGATGATGGCCCAATGTGCGGACACCATACATGTTTTAGCCCTCAGAAACCTTCCGGAAAAATATCCGAATCTGCGCTTCAGTTTTGCGCACGGCGGCATGCTCGGAATTGCCAATTACGGTCGAAGGATACAAGGCTTTGATGGACGACCTGATATTTTCAAGGGATATCACGACCCGCGCAAAACACTGGGACATAAAAATCTGTACTATGACACCCTAGTACACGACTCCTATACTTTAGAACTTCTAAAAAAACGCGTGGGGGCCAGTCAAATCATTATGGCATTGGATGACCCCTACCCTTTGGGTGAAATGGACGGAGTCGGAACGTCTTATCCGGGACGTGTCGTAGACTATGCTGTAGAAACAGGAATTCTTACCGAACAGGAGGGTAAGGATATTTGGTGTAAAAATGTACAGGATTGGTTGGGTATTGACTTGACCGTTTATTCCACTCAGTAACAGCACCTCAGCCTTTCGGCAAAAGCAATCTATTCGTTCATTAGAGGACAAAAAAAAATGTCCGGGGAACCACCCCCGGACGAACCAATAAACCAATCTCAACAGGTGAGATTAATAAGACCATCTTTTGCACAAAAAAATGTGCTATATCATTAAAATTGTTGTTTCTAACTGATATTTAAATATAGGAAAACTCATATTAAAAAACCTAATAAATTGAACTTTTTTTTAATGTGTAATGCATCTTTTTTTCACCCTATTACACATATGAAAAAATATGGGTAGGACAATCATGTCCTACCCCATTTTTCTTAGTCTACACGATCGTGCAAATAACTGTTTCCGCGCTCAATATTGCCATCTTCTTCACTGATATGGAAGGTACTCATGCGCTCCGTATCATTGGACTCTATATCTAATTCAATTTTACGACGAGCATAGGCAGGCGTGTTTTCCAAATCCCGAATCATTTGATCATTCAAACCTCGGTTGTTTCTCTGTTTTTTCGTTCTTTCAGCATACTGCTTTCTTCGCTCTCGCTCCTCTGCTCCCAAATTGGCTGGATTAGATTTAACGTAAGGGCTACTTTCATTTTCCATGTAAATCGGTCGATTGCTGCGTTCCTCATCGATACGTTCATCATCTAAATCAATAGTAATGGCATCTCTTCTGGGCTGCAGATCGTCTTCATGATCCCCTTTTTCTTCTTCCGGCAGAGAAATGAAAACATACTCCTCTTCCTTTTGGGTCTTTTTCTCTTTGGTGTGATCAAAGCCCGTAGCGATGATGGTAACACTGATTTTTTCACCCAGATTTTCATCCTCACAATGCCCCCAAATCAAATCCGTGCCATATCCGGCCTCCTCCTGGACATAATCAGTAATTTCCACGATCTCATCCATGGTAATCTGATTTGATCCAGAGGTAATATTTAAAAGAATATGATTGGCTCCATGAATGTTATTATCCTCTAATAAAGGAGAAGTCAATGCTGCTTCAATCGCTCGGTTTGCACGATCTTCACCTTCCATTGTGGCAGTTCCCATAATGGCAACCCCACTATCGCGCATCACTGTGTTGACATCAGCGAAATCCACATTCACATAACCTTCTACTGTAATAATCTCCGCAATACCTTTCGCAGCCGAAGTCAGTATATTATCGGCTTGTCCAAATGCTTCAGACAAGACTAAATTTCCATGCATCTCTCTTAATTTGTCATTGGAGATGACAATCAAAGAGTCTACATTCTTGCGCAAATCTTCCAATCCATCGACAGCCTGCAATGTTCTGCGTCTTCCTTCAAAAGAGAAAGGGATCGTGACAATCCCCACGGTAAGGATATCCATTTCTTTTGCCGTTTTGGCAATGATGGGCGCCGCTCCGGTTCCGGTTCCTCCGCCCATCCCGGCAGTGACGAAGACCATTTTCGTATCCTGAAGAAAATCTCTCACCAATTCTACGGATTCCAGACAGGCTTCTTTACCCACTTTAGGCTTGGATCCTGCTCCGCGTCCTTCCGTAAGCTCCGGTCCTAAGGCAATCTTATTAGGTACCGGGCTAGATTGTAATGCTTGTTGATCCGTATTGCAGATAGCATAATCTACGCCCACAATTCCTTGTTTAAACATGTGGGTTACGGCATTGGACCCTCCGCCACCGACGCCGATGACTTTGATTACAGGTCTGTCTTCTTTTGGTATGTCGAACATTAAAGGCATAATGCTAAGTTTTAGTCGTTTTGAATGAATTAAAGTGACGAATCGGGTTTGGCTTCAAAAAAGTCTATGACCCCTTTAAAGAATTTGGCAAAGCGGCCCGGTTTATCGTTTGAATCTTGATCAACAGGTTCCGGCTGGATATCATCTTCTCCGGGTGCATTTATATCTGAATCATCAGAAGTATTCCCACTTTCAGGCTCTACACTCATTGCTGCAACATTTGTGCTCGCTTTCTGACTTTCCCCCACTGTCATTAAAGCACCTAATCTTTGGGTCGTTCTTTTCACCTGCTCGGATTGTGCAGCTTTTAACAATAACCCAATCGCAGTGGAATAGATCGGACTTTCCAATGCTTTGGGGAAGCCCTGAGCTAAATTTTCCACGGGATGGCCAATTCTTGCTTCCATGCCCGTATGGTAGGAGGCTAATTTATCGATATGCTTTAACAGGGAACCACCACCTGTTAACACAATACCTCCAATCAACTTCTGGTCATAGCCGGAGCGCTTGATCTCCAGGTATACATAATCCATAATCTCTTCTACCCTCGCCTGAATGATCAGCGATAAGTTCTTTTCAGAGATCTCGCGAGACTCTCGGCCTTTCAAACCCGGTATCACAATAATTCGATTGTCTTTGAGCTCATCCGCCAAAGCAGATCCAAAAGCATGCTTCAGCTTCTGCGCCTGATCTTGCATCACCGTGCATCCTTCTTTAATATCTTTGGTAATGACATCACCACCGAAAGGAATCACTGCTGTATGCCGAATCATTCCTTCATGGAAAACGGTCAGATCTGTCGTACCTCCTCCGATATCCACCAATGCCACACCGGCAATCATTTCATCATCCGTCAAAACTGCTTTTGCGGAAGCGATAGGCTCCAGGGTCATATCTTTGACCTCCAGATCAGATTTGGTAACACATTTCTCTAGGTTTCGGAAAGCTGAAACCTGACCGGTAATGATATGGAAATTCGCTTCCAAACGAATACCGGACATCCCTCTCGGATCGCGAATACCTTGCTCATTATCCAAGGTATATTCCTGAGGTATGACATGAAGAATCTTATCGCCGGGAGGCAAACCCATTTTGTACATAGATTTTTTCAATTCCTCAATGTCCTCATTGGAAATCTCTTGCTCTGCACTTTCGCGTGGCAACACCCCATGATGCTGAAAGCTTTTGATGTGCTGACCGGCAATGCCGATAAACACTTCTTTCGCTTGAATTCCGGTGGTGCGCTCCACTTTTCCAATGGCTTCTCTAATGGCCTCTACGGTGCGATCAATATTGGCAACAACGCCTCTCATCACCCCTGTAGATTTCACTTTGCCCAAGCCCAGAACTTCGAGTTTTCCATGCTCGTTTAAAGTACCTGCCAAGGCGCAAACTTTGGTCGTCCCTATATCCAGGGCCACCACCAGTTTGTCGGTATACTTGTTATTGTGGTTCATAATATCAGGTTTTAAACTTTCATTTTTGCAATCACTTGATCTTCAAATCTCAGATCAATTCTTTCATATTTATTCCAGCCTTTCTTTGGAAGAACTTCCTTAAAAAACCGTTTCATTTTTTCCCATTTCGGACCTACATTATTCCAGGGACCGAAATCAATTTTCAATTTGCTGAGCAATGGTATCAGCACATAAGATCCATTCTGATCTCTATACACCTGGTCAATCCATTGAGTCATCTCATGCTCCTGATTCAGACTTTCCAGAATCAG
Organism: uncultured Saprospiraceae bacterium; assembly: GCA_964525165.1. Taxonomy (GTDB): domain Bacteria; phylum Bacteroidota; class Bacteroidia; order Chitinophagales; family Saprospiraceae; genus JAWLFI01. The sequence continues at coordinate 11,639 of CAZGGG010000055.1, forward strand.
GCTGAGTTCGTCCTTTTTCCAATCTTCGCGCTGCGCACCTTTCGGAATATGTCCATGCAAGACAGGAACACGTACAGTATAGTGCTCCGATGGAGGCATCCATTGCCCCTCTGAATCGATATAGTGTGTACTGCCACTTTCGATCAACCGCAATACCGGTAATCTTTGCGCTACTTTAAAGTGTAATACCCCTCTGTGGTCAACATATACTTTGGCATCCTTGATGTAAGGATTGGACTTCAAAATTTCTTCAAAACGAGATAATGGAATTTCACCAATCGGCAATTTGACCGGATGGTACCCGATGGAAGATTGCAATTGAGCAAACACTTCCGCTTCCGTCAATAAATTCTTACCATCCTCCAGCGCTTCAATTTCTATTTCAAAATCTGAAGGCGTTACGTTTTTCTTCAAATGAGTCGCCGATACCAAAAGCACCGCTACTCCAAGGATAAAGAGTCCCATGAAGGCTTGTTGTACGGGTTTGGGTATGTGGATATTCATGCTCATTTGTTGATGATGTTTTTAATTTCGTTTACAATCGCTTCAGCCGCATGAGGCTTGGCAAATGATTTAATATTCGATTCTAGTTCCTCCCGTGCTTGCTGGTCTTCTAAAAGATCAAAGCATGTGGGAAGGGCTTTCTGCACAGCTTCCTGATCTGTGATCATTTTGGCTGCGTTATACTGGACAAGGCTAAGAGCGTTTTTCGTTTGATGATCTTCGGCGACATTTGGGGAGGGAACCAAAACAGCGGCTTTGCCCACCACACTCAATTCTGAGAGGGTTAAAGCTCCTGCCCTGCAAAGAACCACATCGCTAGCAGCATATGCGAGGTCCATTCTTTCCAAAAACGGCAAACATTTCACATGTGGCAATTGAGCCACCGCAGTAGATTTGCACGCTTCGAAATGACGGGACCCACATTGCCAGATAATGTTCACATCATCCATGTTTCGCAATGTTTCTTCCTGTGCCAGAACAGCTTCGTTCAATGTTTTGGCTCCCAGGCTTCCTCCAAATATCAACAGCGTTTTCTTAAGACCTAAATCGAAAAAGCTCTGAGACGCTCGCTTCTTCTTTTGGATGTCAAGTAGATCTTGCCGTATAGGATTTCCTGTAAAAACAATTTTTTCTTTCGGAAAGTAGCGCTCCATATCAGGAAAGGCTACACAAATCTTATTGGCTTTAGCGGCCAACTTTTTATTGGTGATGCCGGGATAGGAATTTTGTTCCTGTATCAGAGTGGGAACACCCTGACGACCTGCCACCCACAATAAGGGTCCGCTTGCGTAGCCTCCTACACCAATGGCAATATCCGGTTGGATGTTTCGGATCAGTTGTTTACTGATACGAATACTTTGCCAAAGCTTGAAAGGCAACATGAGATTTTTCCAAGTCAATCGTCTTTGCAGGCCCCTGATCGGTAGACCTGTTATAGGAAAGCCCGCTTTCGGTACTTTCTCCATTTCCATTTTCCCTTCTGCACCCACAAATTGGATGCGGGCATCCGGAAATTCTTTTTGTATTGCTTCTGCGATCGCAATCGCAGGGTAAATATGTCCTCCGGTTCCTCCTCCGCTAATGATGACTCTCATCAGGCATGGATCCTGGATCCGGTTTGATATCTAAATGTCCTCCTTCGAGGGCTAATCGTTCTTCTCTTTCCATTTCCTTCCGTTGCTGCTCGGTAAAGTGACTCACGCTCAATATAATTCCGAAGGAAATCGCTGTAAATAAGGTACTGGTCCCGCCCATACTCACCATCGGCAATGTCAAACCGGTTACAGGAACCAAATTGACGGAAACGGCAATGTTGAGTAAGGCTTGTATGGTGAGACTGATGGATAGACCTACGGCTAGCAAGGCGGCAAAAGTTCGAGTACTGCGCGTGACTACCCTTATGCACCTCCCTAAGAAATAGAGGTAAATGACTACAATAATAAATCCTCCTACCAGACCATACTCTTCACAAATAATGGCATATATAAAATCCGCATATGCATACGGCAAGAAATTCCTTTGCTGGCTATTGCCGGGTCCAAGCCCTGTCAACCCTCCGGCCGCAATCGCAATTTTAGCCTGGTCGATTTGATAGGTGTCCGAGCCGCCGGTTGTGAAATCCTGAATTCTTTTGATCCAGGTGTTGGAACGAACCTCAGAATTAGGCATCAAAGTGCCGCCTACCATGATCACGGAAACCAATAATACCCCTCCTAAGACGATGACGCCCATATGCAATAAGGCCATTCGTCCTACAAATAAGATGATCAGACAGGTGGTAAACATCATCAAAGCTGTAGAAAGATCAGATGGGATAATCAATGCACACATAAATAAAATGGGTAGCACGATTTTCAACATGACAATTTTGAGATCATGAATCTGATCTTGATATTCCGCAACCCTTTGTGCAACAAATATGATTAAGGCTACTTTTGCAAAATCGCTGGTTTGAATGGTAAACCCAAGCAGCGGAATTCTGATCCAACGCCTTGCTTCATTGATTTCAACACCCCAGATCATCGTGATGAATAGCAATACCATTGCCACTACATATAGAATAGGTGCTAATTTTTGAAAAAAGGTGTAGGAGATATTATGGATACCATATGCTGCTACAAAACTGATTAATATGATTGCCAACTGTCGGACAAAGTAATATTCAGTGCTCGACTCGTACTTGTAAGCCATACTGCCGGAAGCACTATAGACCGCTAAAAGCGAAGCTACAGACAACAATAAGAGGATCACCCAAATCATTCGGTCTCCTTTTAATCGTTGTTTTATATTTGCTAAAGTGCTCATGCTCTTATCTGATCTTTAAAGTTATGATCGTCAATACCGCACACATAATCGCCACGATCCAGAACCGGGTTACAATTTTTGATTCATGCATCCCTAGTTTTTGATAGTGATGGTGAAGCGGAGACATCAAAAAGATGCGCTTCCCCTCACCGATTTTTCGTTTTGTGTATTTGAAATAGGCAACTTGAAGAACGACGGATAAATTCTCCACCAAAAAGACTCCACACAATAAGGGAATCAGCAATTCTTTTCGGATGACAATGGCTAATGCCGCAATCACTCCTCCCAGCATCAAAGAACCCGTATCTCCCATGAATACTTTTGCCGGATAGGCATTGTACCAGAGAAAACCAATAGCGGCTCCGATCAAACAAGCTGAGAAAATCACTAATTCACCCGAATTGGGTAAAAACAGAATATCCAGATAATCTGCGAAAATCTGGTTACCGGAAACATAGGCTAAGATTCCTAAGGTGCCGGCAATTATGGCGGACACACCCGTGGCCAAACCATCTAATCCATCTGTTAAGTTCGCACCGTTTGAAACGGCAGTGACAATGAAGATGATAATGGGTACAAAAATAATCCACACCCAAGTGGCCGCATTTTCACCTAAAAAGAAAAGAAGATCGGCATAATCGAATTGATTGCCTTTGATGAATGGGATGTTGGTCAATGTGGTCTTCACATACACCAACTCTTTCACTGCTCCTTCACTGTCAACGGTGCTGATACGGTCTACAACTTCAAATCCCTGTCCCTGTGCTTCACTGGCTGTCATCCTTACCACTATGTCATCATGTGCCACCATGGTAATTCCTACAATCAAACCTAAGCCAATTTGGCCGGCCACCTTGAATATGCCCTTGAGCCCTTTCTTATCCTTCCGGAAAACTTTGATGTAATCATCGATAAAACCGATGGCACCCATCCAAAGTGTAGAAAGCAACATGAGTTGAACATATACATTTGTGAGATCAGAAAGCAATAAGCAGGGAACCATAATCGAGAGAAAAATGATAATTCCTCCCATCGTGGGGGTCCCTTCCTTTGCCTTTTGACCTGCCAAACCCAGGTCTCGAACGGATTCTCCTATTTGCAACCTTTTCAAATACTGTATCAGACGATTTCCGAATAAAATAGAGATCACCAATGATAGGATGATCGCCATTCCGGCACGGAAGGTCAAATACTGAAACAGCCCCGCTCCCGGGAAGCTGTTATGACTTTCGAAAAATTCGAATATGTGATATAGCATCTGCTACGACTGTCATTTTTTTTCTTAAAAATTAACAGTATAGCGAGCACCGTTGAACGTCCCAACCACAGTACGCATAGTATACCCGCTATAACTGTTAAAACCAACCTGATTTTGATAATAAAACCAACTTCTTTATTGAAGTGCTTCTTTAAGCACCTCCTTATCGTCAAAGACGAATTTTTTTCCTTTTATTTCCTGATATTTCTCATGGCCTTTACCGGCTACGAGAATAATATCTCCGCTCTGTGCCATTGCACAGGCAACTTCTATTGCTTGCTTTCGATCCGTTACACTCAGCACCTTAGCTTTCAAATCTGAATCTAAATCCGCTTTCATGTCTTCAATGATGGCCTCAGGATCTTCGCTCCTGGGATTATCACTGGTCAAGATCGCCTTATCACTAAGTTCTGCTGCAATCCTGCCCATTACCGGGCGTTTCGTAGCATCCCGGTCACCTCCACATCCAACCACAGTGTAGACGCGACCTTTTTGATAATTCATACCTTGAATGGATCTTAAAATCTTGTCCAAAGCATCAGGACTGTGGGCATAATCAACAATACCTAATCTTTTTTGCTGCTCATCCAAGACTCTGTCAAATCTGCCTTCTGCTCCCTTTACCTGACTCAATGCCACCATCGCTTCCGCAAATGGAATTCCGCTTTCAACCAAACAAAATAATTCATACTCATTAATCTGGAGCTGCATCCCCTCAAAAGTCTGATCCAAGATCCTGATCCTGTAATCTGCCATTTGTCGCATGGCATAGGAATAAGACCTGGAAGCACAATTTTGCATCATCACCGCTCCATTTCTATCATCAGCATTGTATATAGCGACCGCCTCTTTAGGTAAACTATCAAACAATCGCTTCTTAGCCGTGAGATAGTTGGAGAAGGTGCCGTGATAATCCAAATGATCATGTGTCAAATTGGAGAAGATCGCAGCTACAAAATGTACTCCTTGCACCCGATCCTGATCTAATGCGTGCGAGCTAACCTCCATCCAAACCCAATCACAAGCTGCATCCTTCATTTGACTGAAGAGTGACTGCAATTGAATCGAATCAGGTGTCGTGTGCGTTGCATCTAACTCCTGATCTTGAATTCGATTACCGGCCGTACTGATCAAGCCCGCTTTATAACCTAAAGCCCGGCAAGCCTGATACCCAAGAGTCGCAATGGTCGTTTTTCCATTCGTACCGGTGACTCCTACGACTTTCAAGTCCTGCGAAGGATGATCGAAGAAGGCAGCAGCTATTTGCGCTAATGCTTTCCGACCTTGAGGCACTTGGACCCAAACTTTTGCAAGACTAGCCTCCGGTGCCGGCTGCTCTGCGACAATCGCCGTAGCGCCCTGTTCCAAAGCTTGATCGATAAAAGAATGTCCATCTATTTGTACTCCTAGATAGGCAACAAACAAACTATCTTGCTTTACCACTCTGGAGTCCGAATGAATGGTATTCACCAGGGTTTGAAGATCTCCGCTGATCGACAAGGTTTGTACACCTTCCAATAATTCTGCGACAGATTTCATGCAAACAATATTTCAAAGAACTAACCTAATTTCAAACTGATCACTTGTCCTTCAATCCGTGTTCCCGGACGTAAGGATTGTGATTCTACTTTTCCCAGACCTGCAAACTGAACTTTCAGCCCTGCATTTTCCAGGAGATATACGGCATCCTTTAGAGCCATGCCTCTTACATCAGGCACCTTTTCTTCACTATTGAAGAAGGGCAATCCTTCTAAAGAGTCTTTTTTCAACTTCAAATACACCCATTCACTCTCGGCTTCATCTCTATAGGGCACTTCCCATTTTTCCTGAAAGGCCAACCAGTCTTCTCGCATCAACTTGTGTTCTGCGGGAAGCGCTTCTTCCTTATTAGCCACTCTGACCGCAAAGTCAAAAGGGTTCCCCATCTCCAGCTCTGTAGCGAAGCAACGATCAGCAATTTCTCTAAACACCGGGCCTGCTACAACAGAGCCATAATAACCAGTCTTTTTATCCGGGTTATAAACCATGACCAGACAGGTATATTTGGGGTTGTCTGCAGGGAAGTAGCCCACAAAAGAACTTTGGTACTTAAGGTGTTTCCGACCCTCTGCTGATCCATACCCTACTTGTGTCGTTCCGGTTTTTCCCGCAAATGTGTAATATTTACTCTGCAATCTTCGACGCTTTCGCAATCGAGCGCTTCAACACCCTGGGTTTTACTTTTTTCTCGATATGACCATCTTTCACGACTTCGGAAACTAAGTAAGGAGCCATCATTTTCCCGTCATTTGCCACTGCATTATAGAAAGTGGCAATCTGCAAAGGCGTCATGGTCAACTCATACCCGATCGCCATCCATGGCAAGGAGGTGCAGCTCCAATCTTCCTCCTGACTAAAGGCATCTTTAATAAATGGCTTGTGCTCCCCTTCGATTTCAATTCCGGTCAATTGATCTAATTGAAAGGACTTCAATCGATCTGTAAATTTCTTTGCTTCTTTATCCACATCATAAGCTGCTCTCACCAACTTAGCCATACCCACATTCGAGGATCGCTCGAAAGCTTTCAAGACTGTGGTTTGATTGTAATCATGCGGTTCTGAATCTTTCAAATCGCTTCCGCAAAAGCGACCATAGCCCTTATTGAGGTCTACAGAATCCGTAAGGTCAATCTTACCGTCTTCTAATAAAGCCATTAAACTCGCTAACTTAAAAGTCGATCCTGGCTCCACAGCCGTTCCTACAGCATAATTGTATCGTTCTGCATATTTCCCATCACCTACCGAACCCAAATTAGAAATTGCTTTAATCGCACCGGTTTCCACATCCATAACGATGGCTGTTCCCCATTCCGCTTGGTGTTCTTCCAAGGCACGCAATAAAGCATGATGGGTGATATCTTGAATATTAACGTCCAGAGTCGTTACCAAAATTAGACAATTTCTCCCTTCGCAAGGGAGAGGCAAGAGGGTTTGAAACTAAATTTCAATGAGAAAACACTTAGGTCGAATTCACGTTTATGAGCATAGTTATATTAAATTTGGAGATTCATTAAAGAAAGTTAACAATGCCACTTTCTTTTTTATGCCATTACCCTGCCTCATGGAAAATACGAGATCGATGAGCAGGGCACGGTCGTGGTCGCCGGTATTGGGCGCTTTGGCCAGATCGTCAACCGGATCCT
>CAZGGG010000056.1:0-6832 GCA_964525165.1 uncultured Saprospiraceae bacterium
TATTTGGGTATTTGGGTATTTGGGTATTTGGGTATTTGGAAACAAAAAAATGTCGGATAAAAGAAAAAACTTTAAATAAAAAAGCCCCATATCCGAAGATACAGGGCTTTAGATTCATACAACTTTTCTATTCGTTTTCATCCGACTCTGGTGATGGATCATCTTCATTTTTATCGATACTTGCAGCATCTGTTTGATGATGATCTTGATCTGAGCTTAAATCAGCTTTTTTAGCCAGGTACTCGGGAAGATTTAATCCGGATTGCTCCATAAAGTCGCTCAATGCCGGAATGGATTTGAATACACCGTTGACAAAGCCGGAAACATTGTCTCCATTTCCTCCGTCAAATACGGTGACTTTATCAAATTTGATATTCTTAATGGCCTCTGCCTGTATGGTTGCTAATTCCTGGATTTTATCGATCATTAAAAGACCAATAGCTGCTTGCGGATCTCCATTGGCAGCTTCAACGATTTCGGCAAAACCTTCGGCCTGCGCTTCGAAAACCGCTTTCAAACCTTCCGCTTCAGCCTGGTAGGCCGCCAGTGCCGCAGAAGCCTCCCCTTTGGCCACTTCTCGTTTACGTTCCGCTTCCGCTTGGGCTGCCAAAACGACTTTTTCCTTTTCGATTTCTGCATCGACAATCTCACGCGCCCTTTGCGCAGCCAATTCTTTCTCAGCTCTTGCCAATTCCGCTTCTTTCTGAGCTAAAAGTGCTTCTTTTTCAGCCAGTGCTTTGGCTGTTTGTTCTGCGACTTCTGCAATCTTATTCGCTTCTGCCACTCTTTGCCTTCTTTGGGCGTCAGAGTCCGCAATTTCGATATCTGCAAGGTTTTTCCCTTTCGTCGCATCAGCCGCGGCATTAGCCTCTCCAATCTCGGCTTTGGAATTCTCCGCTGCCACCATCGTTCTCATTTCCTGATCCGCTTGCGCCTGACCTATCGAACCCTTTCGGTTTTCTTGCGCCACTTCTACTCTTGCGGCGTTAATCGCTTCTGCGGAAGCTTTCTTTCCTAAGGCTTCAATATATCCGGACTCGTCCTGGATGTCAGTGACATTAACGTTGATCAGGGTCAACCCAATCTTTTTTAATTCAGTTTCTACATTATTCATCACTGAACTTAAAAACTTATCCCGATCTGAATTGATTTCTTCAATGTCCATGGTGGCAACAACCAATCTTAACTGTCCGAAAATAATATCCGTGGCAATCTCTTTGATTTGCTGCACGGATTTACCCAGCAACCGTTCTGCTGCTGCTTGCATGATCCCATCGCTATTGGAAATGGCAATGGTAAATCGAGAGGGCACATTCACCCGGATATTTTGCTTACTCAGGGCACCCCTTAAATCCACATCTATATTAATAGGTGAAAGGTCTAGGTACTGATAATCCTGTAATACAGGAATAATGAAGGCCGCTCCTCCATGAATACATTTGGCGCTCCCCTTCCCTGTATTTCCATAGATAACCAAAATTTTATCTGATGGACATCTTTTGTATCGGCTGATAAAAAAGAGTAACAATAGGATAAATAGTACTCCAATCAGTATAGATGGTAAAGCAATCGATCCGGACTTTCCTAAAAGTCCATCTTGCGCTAGCAGTACAGAACTGCTCATTAAAGCTAATGCAACAGTCCATAAAAATTTATTCATTCGTTTCATAGTCAATCATTATTAAGTTAGGGCTCTTCCTGCATAGGAACAACGATGGCATAATCTTCCATGGCTTGCACCACCAAGACATCACTATTAGAAGGCAATGCCTGCTGGTCTTTGGTGATGGCATCCATTTCACGTTCAATTCCTCTCACTTCTACCAGGATTCTTCCCTTTCCTTCTGCAGGAATAGGGATATATACCTTTGCGGCTTTCCCTTCTGTTTCGTGGAAGTACCAATTACCTTCTTCTTGGCGACTCAATAAAAAGTGAAGCAATAAAGAAAGTAACCAAATAGACGCTAAACCTGCTATCGCTCCGGCCAGAATCACCCATGGCCAATTCATTTCATAATTCAGACCTACTCCTCTAATGGTCAGCGCTGCAATACCAATAAAAACCAAAATAGATTTTACTGCCCCTAAGCCACCCCCATCGCCGTCTGCATCTATATCCGAATCAGCATCTGCACCTGTAACAATCGACAATACAAAAAGCAATATGACAACTCCGGAGGATACGAGTCCAATCCAGAGCAGATAAGGCATATAGGGTGCTAGTGCTTCCATAGGTTTAGTAAGATAGAAATAAAAATTCCTTCCATTGAGTTCCCCGATATTAAATTTTCTGCCTTACGGCAAAGGAAATTCTGTTCTCCCAACTATGCAATCGTCAACGACTATATTAAAAGCATTTAGCTCAAAAAGCCTAGTTCTATACTCCGGAACATGGTTTATTTTTCACGAGGACTTAATACGTAGCTAAATAGTTCTCTTTTTAAAAATCTATATTTTTGAACAAATTTTAGACTTATGAAGGATTTTTACATTTTAGGGTTTTTTCTACTAGTCTTGACCACTAGTTTAAATGGGCAAACGGTAATTGCAAGTCAGAGTTTTGAAGGATCTGGCTGGTCTTATACTCCAAACCCAACTCCTTATAATACTTCCGGAGATATTTGGGATATTGTAGCTAGTCCACAAAACGGTTTGAATGCAACTGATGGTAGTAATTTTTGGTTTATGCAAGACCTGGATAATTCAAATGGAGGAGGAAGTTTCTTACATGAGTTAACCTTCAGTTCCCAAAATATTTCGGGTTTTTCCAATGTGACTCTTTCATTTGATTGGGAGGTATTCGAATTTGATAACGGAGATGATGTTTTCTATGAAGTTTTTGAAAATGGCATAGGGACCGGCCAAGTTCAAATAGTAGATGGATCGAGTGATTTTTCAGCATCAGGCACTGAAACCATCAATATAAGTGCATCAGCAACAAGTTGCTATATCGTTCTGAGCGCAGAACAGAATGGAGGTAGTGACTATGGTTTCTTCGATAATATTAGATTGGAAGGTATAGCTGCAGGACCTATAGTTGGATGGAATACTTCCTCAAGTACAACCAACGAAACTAATTCAACTCAAACTATCACAATCCCAGTTACTTTAAGTAATTACATCCAAAATGTGGACCTCGATGTGTCAGTGACGGGAGGGACGGCTGAAGTGGGTGATTATACCTTGAATACAAGTACATTGAATTTCACTGGTAATGGGACCCAAAATGTATCCATCGACATCAACGATGATGCTGATTTTGATGATGAAACGATTGAAATTACGCTCACAGAAAGCACCTCAACCGGGATCAACATTAGCCCGGATGTGCATACGCTGACCATTTTAGATGATGATATTGCGCCGGCGGCTCAAATCTTAATCACAGAGGTTGGAGACCCGGGTGATAATACTGATTACAGAATGGTAGAAATTTGCAACCGCGGTTCTTCAACTGTTGACATTTCCAACTATTCTTTGGAAGGTGATTTTAATGGAAATACGACAGTTGATTTCACAATTGATGTAACCGGCTCTGTGAGTTTAGCACCCGGCGAGTGTTTTGTGTTTGGGAATAATAACTTCCCTACAGGAGATCTATCTGACTGTATCGGGTTTGAGTTAAGTGGCAATATCTCTACAAATGGTAATGAAACGTTTTGGTTAAATGATGGCACCTCACAAATCGATGTTTACGATGGCTTTGCCGGTTTAGATTTCGAAAATTCAGCTGCTACAAGAAATAGCGGTATTATGGATCCTAATAATACTTTCACAGCAGTGGAATGGACTGTCAACTCAGCAAACGCCATAAATCTTACACCGTGCATAGATCCAAACTTCTTACCGGTCACCTGGATTGCAATAGAAGCCTATATTGAAGCTAAGTCCACCGTAAATATCAACTGGCAAACCGCCGAGGAAAGAAATAGTGATCATTTTGTGGTCCAACATTCCACCAATGGCACTGCATGGTCTGAAATTGGAAAAGTCAGAGGCACAGGCAACAGCAATACGCTTCAGTCCTACCATTTCACTCACTTGAGAGCTGAAAGAGGCGCTAACTTTTATCGCATTCAACAAGTAGATTTCGACGGAAGTAGTAGTTTCAGTCCGGTGAGGCTGGTCCAATTGAGTGAAGCCTCTGTTGAACCGACCCATGCTTATAAAACCTATCCCAACCCTACTCAGGAATTCATACAAATTTCCGGAAGGGAATTCTCAGAAATCAATGCTGTGCGGTTATTTGACCAGTGGGGTAAGCTGCTTCTCGAATGGAGCAATGACATTCCTCAGGTTTTACCTATAGCTTCCATCCCTGCAGGTGTTTACCTACTTCAGATACAGGGTTCGAATCAGGAGTTGACCACTGAAAGAGTTATAAAAATAGATTAAACGGATGGGTATCCTTTAGCGAAAATGAAGCTTCAAGTATTCTAGGCTTACTTTTTGCGCCAGAGCTTTTCAAGACTGCTGTCAGTTAAAATTAAGATACGAAGTCTAGGCGGTAGGATTCGACTTCTGCGCAATTATAACTTTTGGCAAAAAAAAGAGTGGCCCGAAGGCCACTCTCACCTATCCATGACAGCTTACCTACTGCTTCATGAATCGTTTCGTTTCAATAATTTGCCCATTGGACAACCAAGAAACGGTATACATTCCTGAAGCGAGCTGACTCACATCCATTTGATCACTGTATACACCTCTAAAGGATATTTGATCCTGCATGACTCTTCTTCCCATTGCATCCCGCAGAATCAATTGTGCCTCAGAGACTGATTCTGAAGACTTCAATTGTAACTGAATGAAGGTGGAAGTGTGTGAGGGGTACACCTTCAATTGCCCCGCTTCCGCAAATGATTGTATGCTATTTACATTCAGGTTTCGGATGAAGACAGCAGCACTTGACATGCCTTCCGTTTGGACAGCGCCATCAGAGGCAAGTACTCTATGATAGATGGTAGCCGAATCGCCTGGCATCACACCTAAACTGCTTAAAAGTGTATCCAGAGAACCATAGGTAAATGAAACTGAATTTTCCGCCCCTACATTTGTTTGAAAGGCAATTGTATCGAAATCTTCATCTATAGCCGCCTGCCAGATATATACGACCTCATTTTCATCATTAGCTGTATCATCCCAACGGATCGTTGCTTCTTGAGTGTCGTCCCCCTCAAGACTAATTACTTGTCCATTCATAGGCATATCGATGGAAGGCGCATCCATTGGGAAAAAATTGATATCATTCAGCAACTGCCCTCTCAATTCGCCTGCAGGCTGAGCGGTGGTATGGATATTTACGTAATAAGACTCTGCCATTAGATTGCTAAGCTGGCCACTGTCTATGCTGTTGACATTGTCCATGGGTAAAAAAACACCATTTAAACTGTCATCCTTCACCCAGGCATTAAGGAAAATATCAACACCCCCATTAGCGTCTGCCCCGGCAATATGCAAGTGAGCACCACCGGCAATGGTTTCGTCAAATTCTCCCTCTAATCCGTTAAAAGAACCGGATAAGGTTAACTGATCTCCGTTTAACTCTGCATACATTGCGCCTGAAGCATCACTCATGATAGGTTGAACTTCATTGATCCCTGCAAGTGTGGCACTCCAGTAATTATTGGCTGGTGCTAAAAAGTTGCCTCTGATCTCTCCGGTAGGCACTCCTTCTGAATGTACGTTAACATAATAACCTCTGGCCTTTAATGTATCAATTTGTCCTCCGCTTAGGTTGAACATATTTTCCGACGGAAGAAAATCTGCACTTGTACCGTTCATTTCGCTCATACTATTCAATAAGAACACCACTCCTCCGGATTGACCAGCCCAGCCTTCATGCATATGAACACCTCCGGCTATATCCGTATCCAGTGGGCTACTCAGGCCGGAGAAGCTTCCACTTGCGACAGCATTTCCTTCGGTTAGCTCTAGAATAATCATTCCGCTTGCTTCTGTCTCCACTGGCATTGGCATTTCTGCTGCACCGGACAAAGGGGCAATCATATAATACTCAGATTCTGCTAACATTTGTCCTCGAAGCTCACCCGACCCAAATTCTTGAGAGTGCAGATTTGCGTATAACATTCTATTTCTCAACATCTCTATAGCATCCGGACTCACTTCAAAAGTATTTTCGGATGATAGGATACTAGCAGAAGATAGATCGGCATTCGTAAAGAAGGATTGAATCACCATCTCAACACCTCCTGTAGAACCTGCCAATCCTCGATGCAAATGTAGACCTCCCACAATGGAGGTATCCACTCCTGACTCAATGCCACTATATGAGCCCGACAAGGTCATTGTATTGCCATTGAGTTCCCCTTTTATCACCCCATATCCTGTGGATAAGGCACCGGGCACTGTTTGAGCGGCAGACAAGTTGGAAGTGAAAACCATTTGAGCCTCAGGCAGCATTTGCCCACGGAGTTCTCCTGAAGGATAGGCTCTAGAATGTATATTCATATAAATCTGACGATTTGAAAGCAGCGTCGTCTGCATGGCAGTTAAATTGAATTGGTTATCGGCCATACGCAACGCGCCACCAAGACTATCCGTATCCAAAGACACATTCAAGGGAATAGCCACAGGCCCATTTTGTCCTGCAAAGCCTGTGTGCAAATGTAAACCACCTACAATCTCTGTCGCTACAGCACCTTCAAGTTCTTTGAAAGCTCCATGTACGATCAAGCTGTCCACAAACCATTCACCCAATACTTGACCATCAGCAGCTGATACAATGGCAGGCACTTGGTTTATTCCCGACAAATGAGCTCTAAATACAGCATTGGTGTAGGTTCAAATGCGTAGATTTCAAAATTTCGATAAG
>CAZGGG010000056.1:6904-18502 GCA_964525165.1 uncultured Saprospiraceae bacterium
CAGTATCTCCTAGCTTCGAAATTCATGAGTTGATCAGTGGTGACGGCTAACCTATTTTCATCTGCTCGAAAAACACCTGATTTCAAATCCATAGATGTCGCAGCATTGATGATCAAGTCTACCGGACCATTTTCTCCTGCCATGCCAAGGTGCAAATGGGCTCCGCCCCCGATATTAGGATCAAAGTCTCCTTCCAGGCCTTGAAAAGATCCTGTAAGTACCACCTCATCATCGTATGCTTCTGCTACCAATGCACCGCTAGCTGTGGTCATGATAGAAGGCACTTCATGACTACCTGCAAGATTGAAATAATAGTAATTATTTGCTTCCGGTAATAATTGCGCTCTCAACTCTCCCCCCGGGAAATCTGCCGTATGAATATTTACATACCACTGCCGGGATTGGAGTTGCATCAACTGCTCTTCAGTCAATGCAAAAACATTACTATCAGGTAAAAACATCCCTGACCGTTTGTCGGGTGACAATTCAGAATTCAACAAAAGCACAACCGACCCATTTTCTCCGGCATACCCTAAATGAATATGAGCTCCTCCGGCGATATCCTCATCGAACTCACTTGAGAGCCTGGAAAATTGTCCTTCTACAATCAATTGTTGCCCCACAAGTTCCGCTGTTATACTGCCTTGAGCAGGCGAAACAATGGAAGGCGCCTCATGTCGACCGGATAAAATTCCCACAAATGTTTCTCCATTTATGGAACTTAGATTTCCGCGAATTTCACCCATAGGATGAAGCGTGGTATGGATATTTAAATAATAATTTCCGATAGCAAATTCAGTCTTCTGATCATTCGTGAGCTCGATAATATTTTCATTACTAGAAAAAATACCTGATTTCAGATCAGATGCAGCAGCCTTATTTACAACAAATTCTATATCTCCGTTCTCCCCCGTTGATCCTTCATGAATATGGGCTCCACCAGCAATAGAGGCATCAAAATCTCCTTCCAAATTGCTAAAAGCACCGGTCATTATAAAATGATTATCCATGACTTCAACAATGGCTTTCCCCATACCGGTCGTCATGACCGGAGGAACTTCATTGCCCCCATTGAGGTCGAACAAATATACTGCCGAGCCTTCCGGCAAAACCTGTCCTCTTAATTCACCGGAAGGAAAGGAGCTTGAATGAATATTTACATAGAATCTTCGTTCCAGCAGCGCATGGACTTGAGTTGCGTCCAATACAAATTGATTACTATCTGCTAAAAAGGCTCCTGACTCCAGGTCAGCAGAAGTTTCCGCTTTCAAGGGGAGCGCTATTGGGCCATTTTGACCTGCCCAACCGATATGTACATGGGCTCCACCTGCTATAGAAGCATCAAAATCCCCCATCAAGTCTTTGAAGTTTCCTTCAACCGTCAAGATATTATTTAGAAGCTCGAAGGAAATGGTACCTGATGCCTGAGTCGCAGCAGTAGGCACTTCCTGCTTTCCGCTTAAGGAGGCTTGAAACATTCTCTGCGTTCCTAGAGGTTGTGCCTGCCCTCTTAATTCACCGCCTTGATTCAAAAGGGTATGAATATTCACATAATACAGACCCGACTCCAAAGCTATTTTTTGCTCTTCACTTATCGCGAAAGCGTTTTGTGCAGCTAAGAATCTACCGGCTAATAAATTCTGGTTTAATTCTGACGCTAGTTGAAAGGCGATCCCTCCATTTTCTGTAATTCTGCCGCGGTGTATATGGGCTCCACCGGCAATATTTGGATCAAAAGCACTTTCCAGTCCTGAAAAACTGCCAGAATAGAATATGGTGTCTCCTTTCAATTCAGCTATGACTGCACCCATAGCCTGAGTGCTTACAGGAGGGATTTCAGCTTCTCCGGATAATGGAAAGTAATAGTATGCGTCTGCCTCGGGTAATAGTTGTCCTCTTAATTCACCTGAAGGATTTGTAGTCGTGTGAATATTCACGTACCACTGACGCTGCTGCAGAGCTTGAATTTGATCCTGAGACAGATCAAATGTGTTTTCTGAGGAGTTAAACACCCCTGATTTTTGGTCCCCAAATAGTTCGGGGGTCAATGAAAGCTCTACTCCCCCATTCTCTCCTGCATACCCTAAATGTATATGGGCGCCTCCGGCGATATTTGGATCGAATGCTCCTACTAAGGATGTAAAATTTCCACTGATACTAAGTTGGTTTCCGGATAATTCAGCTATGACTTCTCCCCTTGCTTGTGTGTTTACTGAGGGCACCTCCTGCAAACCTGATAAGGAGGCAACGAAAGTTTGCTGGGACCAAAGGGTACCCCAACTCATAGCTATCGTTAAAACTAAGATGTACAATTTTCTCATGATGGTCTTTTTTGTTAAAGATGATACATGAGTTACGGGAGGAAGCTTGGTTTGGATTTACCTAAGCTTAAAAAACAAGTCAGGAGGACGACAATACGTGAATCTGGAAACCAAAGGGGAAATCAATAGAAGAGCTCACAAAAAAATGTCGGGCAAATACTTCATTTAAGCATCTACCCGACCCCCTAATTGCATCTTATATCCTACTATAGAATAATCATTTTCAAATAACAGAACTAATGTAGATTTTTAAAGGCTCAAAAGCTCCTTTTTCCACCCCTCAAAACCACTCATTGATAAAAAACAAATGTACATAGCATTGAAATCATGTACATAACTGCTAAAAGAAATAAAAAACGCTTCCTTACATCAATACTTTAATAGTTCCTCTTGCAAAGAAGTATCAGAAGAAATATTCATTTTCTTTCTCGCCCTGGATCTAAAGTTTTCTATACTCTTTTCTGATTTATTCAGAAGACTGGCTATGTCTTTGGTCTTATACCCCAGACGAATTAAACTGCAAACCATTTTTTCCGAATTCGTTAAATCCGAAAACTGTTCTGATAATCTATCCAGAAAAGGCTTTAAATTTTTCTTAAGGGACTGTTCCATTGTGAACTCGTCATGGATATGTGAAAGGTTTCTGGCTTCTCCTTCTATCATCATAATTTTCTTATAATCCTTATTCTCTAGGTTTTCTTTATTCTTTTTGATCAGCTCCAAAAAGTCTTGTTCTACTTTCCTGGCCTTTAACAAAAGAGTCGCTGTTTGATGTAGTTCATGTTCCTGTTGTGCCAATTCCTCTTTCAATTGCTCAAGTTCTCTTTCTTTCAGAGCTCTTTCACGCGTATTTACTTCTCTTAATTGAGTTCTTAGCTTTTGTTCTTTTTTCCAGTTTAGATAAACCCAAACGATCGAAATAAGTGTCACCAGAATGAAAATGGCCGCCATCAGATTCATCCATTGAGCTCGACTTAATAGTTCTTCTTTTTCAACCAGGTTAGTGCTTAAGGTTTCATTCTGGCCCTTAAGCCAATGATTGCGGTACAACTCACCGTAATCCAACACGGTGGTGTACATTGCACTGTCCACCTGAATGTCCTTTAAAGAATCCACTCGGCTGAGATAATCGTAAGCTTCTTTGTAGTTTCCATCGCGAGCATTCATATCAGACTTTATCTGATAAAGAGAGATTCGAATAGAGGAATTCATCGAAGAGTCTGTCAGTGCAATCCAAGAATCGACCAATGAGTCCGATAATAATTCATCTTTGTAATGATGGAGATAATCTGCATAATTAATCAAGAGGTTTACATAGTCCTCTTCATTGTACTGCTCGCCTATTTCTTGATAATACAGATCCATCCATTGGCTTGCTTGCTCCGGTTTTCCAAACTTCAAATAACCAATGGCTCTTGTTTCCAAATAAACAGGTTTATATTGAAGTTGGTCGTCAATATAAACCTCAACCGAATCCATGGAGGACTCAAAAGAGTCATAATCCATCAGGCAATGAGCCACCTCAGACTTATTCAGCCACAGTAATAGCTTCACATGCTTACTTAATGCCGTGTCTTGTTCTATGGCTTGTAACATTGCATTCGCAGCATCATAGTTTTTAAGACTAATCTGGCAGACAGCCATATTTATTTGAGAGATATAGTATGAATCATCCTTAGGGGCTAAAGCAGGTCTTAAGTCAATAGCCTTTTTAAAATGTTCATATGCACTTTGTACATATGATATATTTAAATATGCAGCCCCCATATTGGAAAGCGCTCTGACCATTCTCATGGAATCTTGAAGTGCTTGATTGAGTTGGACTGCTTCTGACCAATGGTGGATAGCTTCTTTATAGTCATTCTCAAAATAATGGACGTTGCCCATCATCGTTTTATTCGACGCCCAGCCGAGTGTATCTTGCGCCTCGATACATTTTTGAATGGCCTCCTTCAAAATGGTTTTTGCCTGCGTAAGATTTCCGGCCCGAATAGCATGAATGGCATCAAAGTTCATCAGTATTCGTACACCTCTGCCATTCGATTCACTTTCAAATCTATTGTCCAAATAAGACCTTAGTCTTTGATAGTTTACGCTGTCATTTTGATTCTGAAAGTAATCCAATTCTCCAATCGCATCGTACTCATATTCGCCTTGTGACATGGTGTCAAAATGCGCTACTAATGAGTCAGCAACCTCTGTTTGACCTAGCAAAACAGACATGAAATACCCATACACGATTAGAAGTAAGCTGAAACGCATATTCTTAAAGTTCTAAAATAAAAATCACAAATCATGAAAATGAGCCCCAAAAAAGAAAGGGAATTGACGAAATGCCAATTCCCTTTTGCGCCTCCTCTAGGGCTCGAACCTAGGACCTACGGATTAACAGTCCGGCGCTCTAACCAACTGAGCTAAGGAGGCTTTTTATTGTTCCTTTATTCAAAGGCAGGGCAAATTTATTACTTTGTGTATAATTGTGCAATATTTGTTCATCTTTTTTAACAAAGCCTGAATTATGAGCCTTTTAACTGTAGGAACTGTCGCATTCGATGATATCAAGACACCTTATGGACACGCTGAAATGGCTATAGGTGGAGCCGCTACCTATATCAGCTTAGCTGCTTCCTATTTCTGTGAACCGGTAAACGTAGTCTCCGTCATTGGACATGACTTTCCTGAAGAGACCTTGCAGGAAATGCGCTCGAGAGGCGTCAATACAGATGGTATTAAGGTGATCCCTGATCAAAAATCATTTTTTTGGGCTGGTGAGTACAGTCACAATCTGAATGCCAGGGAGACACTTGCCACAGAATTGAATGTTTTGGCAGATTTTGACCCTGTTCTTCCTCAGGCTTATCGGACGAGTGAATATATCATGTTGGGTAACCTCACTCCTGCCGTTCAATCCAGAGTTTTAGATCAAGCCATCAAGCCAAAATTTGTGGCTATGGATACCATGAATTTTTGGATGGATACCGCATGGGATAGTCTCTTGGAAGTGATTCCAAGGGTGGATGTCTTAATCATCAATGACGAAGAAGCACGTCAACTATCCGGTGAATATGCTTTGGCAAAAGCTGCACAAAAGATTCTGGATATGGGATTGACTTACTTGATTATCAAGAAAGGAGAGCATGGTGCACTGCTCTTTCATGAAAAAGATGATGTTTTCTTTGCACCCGCATTACCCTTATCTGTAGTCAAAGACCCCACCGGTGCCGGAGATACCTTTGCAGGTGGGTTTATGGGCTATATGGCTAAGACAGAAGATCTCAGCTTTGAGAACATGAAAAGAGCCGTCATTTATGGTTCTGCTATGGCTTCCTTCTGTGTAGAAGAATTTAGCATTGAACAGCTACTTCGCTTGGATGACGAAAAAATAAATGCCCGCATCCAACAATTTACACAGCTGGTTCACTTTGAACTCTAATCCTACAGCCATCTCCAAGGTTAAAAGCTTTAGGTGAAGAGATAATTCTTATCTCCGGCACCCAAGAATTCTCAGAGACGAGTAGCAATTGAATCAATGGATAACCTCGAACGTTCCGCCATTTCTCGCTTCTGGAGCTTCTCGTCAGCTAAGTAAGCAGGATCTGTCTTATAACCGAGTGCGATGAAACAAACCACTTCCTCCTCTTCGGGTAAATTGAGCACGGATCGAGCTTTATCATCATGGAAACCACCCATCATATGGGCATGAATGCCACGATGTAAAGCCTCTAAAACGAGTTGAGCATTTGCCAATCCAACATCATGTTGTGCGGTTCGATTCACCTTCCCATTGCGTTGAAAGTATTTTTTCATACTGACAGCCATCAAAATAGACACATCCTTCGCCCACACCTGGTTGCCTTCTGTCAAACATTCCCATAAAGCCTTAAAAGAGGCCTCATCGGCTCTACTGGTATAATAATACCTCCAAGGCTGCTCATTCATAGAGCTTGGAGCCCATGCCGCAGCTTCTAAAATCCCATAAATATCTTGCTCACTGATTTCTCGTTGAGCGTCAAAAGAACGAGGACTCCACCTCTCTGCTAATAAGGGATGGATAGAATATTTTGTATCGGCTGTCTTGTTCATATTCGATGGTAGTTTAATACATCTAATAGAGAAATACAGAAATATGTTTAGAAGATATTTTCATAAAAAAGTGGACATAACTGATGTCGTCATGCCCACTTTCAACCACTAAACTAATCGATTAACCTATTTGAATCACCTTTTTCTTTGGCATCTCGGGCTCACTCTTAGGAAGCACTACGCTCAAGATTCCTTTCTCATACTGAGCAGAAATATCCTCAACATTTACATCATCAGGCAATAAGAATTTACGCTCGAAAGATTGATAATCAAACTCTCTTCTGAGTACCTTTCCTTCTTTTTCTTCTCTTTCTTGCTTGCGCTCCGCTTTGACTACTAAACTTCCATCTTCAATTTCAAGGCTAAAATCACCCTTATCCATACCCGGACTTGAAATCTCCAGGGTGAAGGCCTTATCATTTTCCAAAACATTCACATTTGGCTGATGTGTCGCTTTCTGATCCCAGATCGCCGGATTGAAGAATTCATCTACCCAATTCGGAAAGTGATTTCTAGGTCTGGCATTCCAACGTGTAAGTGTCATAATATTTGATTTTTTTTGAATAATCGTTTTACAGCTAATAGATCAATTTAAATGCCACCCCCCAAAAAGTGTCAAAACATGTAAAATTTGGTGTCATTTTGGCATCTTAGGCGCATATTGTGCGTCATTTTGGCATTTTTACAATCTTTTACTCGATTTCTAAGAATCTAATTAATATTGAGTAATGAAAACATGGATGAATCTTCAAAGCTTATTGTTTCTGCTCATTCTATTTGGGTTCATAGTTGCGAAATGGCCATTCCTCGAGCAGTCTCTGGACAGAGATGAAGGCACCTATCTATATCTGGGACAAACCATCTTAGATGGAGCCACACCTTATACAGATAGCTATGAGATGAAGCCGCCCGGCGTCTATTATAATTATGCATGGGTCAGAATGATAGTGGGATCCTCTGATTATAGTGTTCGACTTTTGAGTCTTCTCGTTTCGACGCTCAATATTCTATTCTTATTCCTGGTAGCCAGAAAGTGGGGGTGGCAATGGGGTGCTCTTTGGACTGCACTCACCTTTATCATCATGCAAATGGTTCCCCATTTTTTAAGTTCGGCCCTGCTTCTTGAGCCTCTGGTTTTGTTATTTTTCCTAATCGGTCTGTGGCTGTGGGAGATGAGAAAAGGACTTTTATTATCTGCCTTCTTACCCGGAATTTTGTTTGCCTGGGCAATACTCACGAAACAGAATGCACTGTTTCTGGTCATTGGTTATTTCATTCCCTTCCTGCTATTCAATATTCGGAACCGATTGGCCTATACTCGCTTAGGAGTTATGGCAGCAGGTATCTTTAGCTTGAGTTTCTTAATGGGTGCTATCTTATGGCTGCAAGGTTCCTGGTCGGACTTTATCTATTGGGTTTTCCAATATCCTTCTCAGATTTACACACAATCTGTCAGCATTCCAAAAGGAGTGGATCTGTTCTCAACATTTTTCAATCAGGTATTTTGGATGACGCCTTTTCTATGGTTGATCAGCTTTTTGGGCTTGATCATTCCTTTCTTTTGGAATGCGAAAAGTTCTTCAGCTCGACATCTTTATGTAGTGATGGGCTTTGTATTTGGCTTTCTTAGCATTTGTCCGGGGCTCCGGTTTTATGGCCATTATTGGCTACTTTGGCTACCTTCTATCGCACTTTCCGTGGGTGCATTTGCGGAAGCGATACAAGAACGCATACCTAAGGCAAAACGGAAGATGATCTTGGTCGCCGCTACAGGCCTCTATCTAGCCGGTCATATAGCATATCAAAGCAAGCTGTATTGGAAGCCGAACATCCTTCAATGGGAGAGGATCGTGTATGGAAAGAACCCTAACTATGAGATCAAAAAGATTTGTGAAGAACTAAAAGCTCTGAATATTAAAGATGAGGATCTCATTGTGTTCGGATCCGAACCACAAGCCTATTTTTATCTGAATATTGATCCCCCTTCTCCACATGTTTTCCTAAGCTTTATGAATAAAAGACATGATCGAAGAGTGCAAATGCAAGAAGAATTCACCAATGCTATAAAAGGTAAAAAGCCCTCATATGCTCTATTTGTAAACTTCCCTTATTCCTGGAGCATTACCGATTCAGATGTCCTGGATGTATATCAATGGACGAGAGGGTATATCTCAAACTTTTACACGCCTATAGGTCTCTATCAATTAAGTGATGAATACCAACTTTCCATTCGTTGGAGCAACACTGTTGAAGATCTAACCCCTTCAAGCCCCACTTATGTATGGGCTATGAAACGGAATCAAATCAGATTTTGACAGTTGAATAAGTAATCAAAAGTCAGAATGTCAAGGCATTCAGTCAATTTGGCGTAATTATTCATATGGAATATTCTTTGTGCCTTACGGCAAAAAAGGATACGTATGGAAAAAGGAAAAATCTCAGTCCAGACGGAAAATATATTTCCGATCATCAAAAAGTTCTTGTACTCTGATCAAGAAATTTTTCTTAGAGAATTAATCGCCAATGCCGTTGATGCAACGCAGAAACTCAAGACCCTTTCCAGAAAAGGGGATTTCAAAGGAGAAATAGGAGATGAGCGAATACAGATTATGATCAATGAAGAAAAAGGACAGCTGATCATAAGAGATCGCGGTATTGGTATGACCGCAGATGAAATGAAAAAATATCTCAATCAGGTAGCTTTCTCTTCTGCTCATGAATTTCTAGAAAAATATAAGGATGAAAGCTCCATCATCGGTCATTTCGGACTTGGTTTTTACTCAGCTTTTATGGTGGCTGAAAAGGTAGAAGTAGATAGTCTTTCTTATCAAGAAGGGGCTAGCGCTGCCAAATGGGTTTGTGAGGGTGAGCCTAGTTACGAGATATTAGAGGGAGAACGTTCGGAGAGAGGTACAGACATCATTCTCCATATTGCTGAGGATGAAAAAGAATTCCTTAAAGAGTCCAAAGTGCAGGAATTGCTCGATAAGTATTGCAAGTTCTTGCCGATTGAGATAGAATTCGGAACGAAAACAGAAACAGAAGGTGAAGGGGAAGATGCGAAGGAAATCGAGCTCCCGAATATTGTTAACAATCCAAACCCCGCTTGGAAAAAGAACCCGGCGGATTTAACGGACGAAGATTATAATGCATTCTATCAGGAGCTCTATCCATACAGTACGCCCCCTCTGTTTTGGATACACCTGAACATAGATTTCCCTTTCAATCTTACGGGAATATTATATTTTCCGAAGCTAAATAACCAGCTTGAGGTACAGAAAAATAAAATTCATCTCTATTCTAATCAAGTATATGTTACAGATGAGGTGAAGGAGATTGTGCCTGAATTTTTAACCTTGTTGCATGGAGTAATTGACTCTCCGGATATTCCGTTGAACGTATCTCGATCTTATTTGCAGTCAGACCGAAATGTCAAGAAAATTACGGGCTATATCACGAAAAAAGTGGCAGATAAACTCAACGAGTTATTCAATGAGGATCGAAAAGACTTTGAAACCAAATGGAATGAAATCAATGTCTTTGTGAAATACGGAATGCTGTCAGAAGATAAATTCTTTGACAAGGCTCAAAAGTTTGCTCTTTATAAAAATACAGAGGGCTCGTTCTACACCCTGGATGAATACAAAGCCTTGATCAAAGACGAACAAACAGATAAGAATGATGTGCTTGTATTGATTTATACAACTCATCCTGACCATCATACCAGTTATATCAAAGCTGCCAAAGACAAGGGGTATGACGTTCTGGTACTGGATACGGTGATTGACACTCACTTTGTACAAATGGTGGAACAGAAAGATCCTCAAATGAGGTTTGTAAGGGTAGATTCCAGTACGGCAGACAAGCTTATTGATAAAGGAACAGAAACAGAGGACAAACTTTCAGATAAAGAGAAAGAAAAAGTCCAACAACTATTCAAGGGTATCCTTCCTGAAAATCAGCAAATGAAGTTAGAGGCATTATCAGAAAATGATCACCCTGTTGTCATTACAAAACCTGAATTCATGAGAAGAATGAAGGAAATGCAGCAGATGCAGGGAATGTCGATGGAAGGGCTGCCGGACATGTATGAAGTCATCGTAAATACTAATCACCCTCTTGTCGGAGAAAAGATGCTTAGGATGCGTTCAGAAGACAAAAAGGAGAGGTTTGCTCAGTACTTGTTTGACTTAGCGCGATTGAATCAAAACATGCTTCAGGGCGAAGAACTCAATCGTTTTATCGAGAATAGTATTGAAATGATGGAATCCTAATTCTAAATTAAATTGAAATTAAAAAGGCTGCTTTTATGCAGCCTTTTTTTATTCTGATCAAGCCATATTGGTAAATACAGCCTGAACGTCCTCATCATCCTCCAATTTGTCAATGAGGACTTCAATCTCTTCCATTTGTTCATCTGTAAATTCAACTGGCTGATTGGGTATCCGTTCCAGGGCTGCCTTACTTACTTCAATGCCTCTTCTCTCCAACTCACTCGTTAAGTTGCCAAAGTTGGTATAATCTCCATAGAGATAAAGGGTATTCCCATCTTCTTGAATTTCTTGTAAGCCGTGATCGATCATCTCAAATTCAAACTCTTCCAGATCCAGTTCTTCAGGTTTTTCTAACTCTATCACAGCTTTTCTGTCAAATAGGAATTCTAATGAACCGGTTGGGACGACACTTCCACCACTTTTATTGAAATAAGCTTTAACGTTTGCGACCGTTCGAGTTGTATTATCTGTAGCGCATTCCACGAACACCAAAATACCATGAGGCCCTTTGCCTTCGTAGCTCACTTCTTCGTAATTGGCTGCATCCTTTCCTTCTGCTCTTTGAATGGCGGCTTTAATATTGTCCTTAGGCATATTGGCCGCCTTTGCATTTTGAATCGCTGTCCTAAGGGCTGGATTCATATCAGGGTCTGTCCCACCTGCTTTCGCAGCAACTGTTACTGCTCTTGCGAGTTTAGGGAAAATACGTGACATTTTCGCCCATCTCTTTTCTTTCGCTGCTCTCCGATATTCAAAAGCTCTTCCCATGATTCATTTTTTTTCAAATGTAATAACATCTTAAAAAATACCCCTGAGTATAGATAAAAAAAGAGCCCCTTCCAAAATGAAAGGGGCTCTCCTCAACTCGATTTATGAACGTTCGATTACTCGACTATGATCATCTTCTTCGTCGCGCTGTA
>CAZGGG010000057.1:0-6444 GCA_964525165.1 uncultured Saprospiraceae bacterium
TTCACAGCAATCTTTAATGTACTTATTAAGTTTAACGTTCGACAATCGAGGTAATGGGTAAATTGAGCCATCACGATATTTGTCAATAATTGCTTTGGCTTGAGGGAGGACAGGGATACCATCTTCGTCTTTTGTTTTTTGGATGTTTTTATAAATAAAATCACCCAGGAAGTGCTCATATCTTAAGGTAGAAATGTCTGAGAACCTTAATCCTGTTAAGCACCCAAAACAATATAAATCCCTTGGGAGCTTTCATCTTCTTGATCCGGCAGGTATTGGGTGCTTTGATCCGGAGGACTTTGTCCTTTAGGATTCGCGTAGAACTCCACCACATCCGCTTTTAAGGTGTCATAATAACCTTTGCCCGGGTCTAAGGTGATGAGGGTAGGGGTTACTTCAAATTTGCCGGTTTCCTCAGGAATCAGCAAGTAAGAGAAGGTCTTAACAAAGGTCCTTTGGCCTTGGTACACCTGCTCATCTTC
This sequence comes from uncultured Saprospiraceae bacterium, assembly GCA_964525165.1. Taxonomy (GTDB): domain Bacteria; phylum Bacteroidota; class Bacteroidia; order Chitinophagales; family Saprospiraceae; genus JAWLFI01. The sequence continues at coordinate 483 of CAZGGG010000057.1, forward strand.
AAAACGCAAGTTGGGTTCCAGGGACTCGGCCGCTCCTGATATCCATAATTGTGGGGCATCCAAAACATTTGGGTCACCATTACCTTCTACACGCACTTCCAATTCGACTGCAGATCCCACCTCTGTTTCCTGATCTTGGATTCTGGCTTGCAAACTAAAATCGCCTACACCTCCACTAAAACCTAATGCGACAGGAGTGGGAATCGCTTGTACTTCTAGTACTTTGATGGGTGCGGTAGCTTCTTTTTTAACGACATTTCTAAAGAAAGAGAAAGGGCTATTGCTCGTTCCTTCACTAATATCTAGCCTAAGGATGACCGGTCCTAATGTATAAGATCCTGATTTTTGGGGATAAACCGCCAGTCGCTTAAGAACTTGTCGAGTATAGGCCTGTCCATTGACCGAGCTTTGCGTCACGGCAGAAGGAAAACGATTGATGGTTGTATGATACAAGCCTTCTAGTTCCGCATCCTTTAAAGTGTATACATTTTCAATATTGACTCGGGTATAGAGCACATAGTCCAGCAAGACTTGTTGGCCTACATAAGCGGTATCTGCACTGGTTTCCAAACGAATGAAAAAATCTGTATCCTCTTTTCCGGAAGGATTTGCAGATGCCGGAACGACTTCAATTTCCAGCTGATTAGAAACCAGTAAGCCTTTCTCTGTTTTGGCTTTGGCCGGGGGCAGTGTAAATTGGCCGGCTCTCTCCGCAATTAATTGATAGCTGTAGGTGAAGCTCATACTGCGCTGACCATTTACAATGGAGATTTGCGAGGAACGATTGGGACCGCTAATAATCTCAAAGTTGCTAAAGCCCGGTGGAAGGAATTGATCCACATCAATATTCGAAAGCTGATAGCTCACTGTAAAGACTTGTCCGGGCACCACTCGATCAGCATCCGTAGAAGCCAGAAAACTGATCTCACTTTGTGCAGTGAGCAGGACAGGAAACAACCAAAGGCCCCAAAGACCGAACAGGTATCGCATATCAGAATTTTTTCACTTTCCGATTCTTCAGTAGTTTTTGAAGCTTTGTGCTTTGGGAACGCTCGAGGGCTTGAGGGGATTGCCCTTCTGCCAGAACTTCTATTTCAATCGCTTGACTTTCTAATAATCCTTCATTTGTCAAGAGACGCGCTTCAGGGATGATATAGATACCCGCTTCGAAGGTTTGTAAATAGTAGCTGTAGGTCGACTCCTGCGTTACGACACCATTGATCATTTGCATAGAAGTAGAACGATTCGGCCCTCCGACGACCTTGAAAGGAGTGAAATCGGGCGCCTCAAACTCCCCTTTTACATTTTTCAAAGTAAAATCAACTCGTATGACCTTACCGGCTTCTACGGTTGGGGTTTGGACAGATGCTGAAAATTCAATCTCCTGAGCATGCAATCCCACGCACAGGAAAGAAATGCACCATATTAAGATTGTTTGTTTCATGGGTTTATACCTTTTTGCAAAGTTACATAATCACCAATCTTTTAAGGGGCGATTCCCCGGATCTGCTTTTTTCTTTTTCACCTTTTTTTGGACTTCTTCATCTTCTTTTTGTACCGCTTTCAAAAGTCTTTCCGCTTCCTGAGCATTCATTTCTTTAGGGTCGGATGATTGTTGCGGCTGGTTTTGCTCCTGCTCTTGTGGCTCGGAAGAGGGCGGTTGTTGCGGCGAATTCTCAGAGTCATTTTGTTCCTGTTCCTGTTCTTGCTCCTGCTGTTGCTGTTGTTGTTGCTGCTGTGGCGGGGGCATTTGCCGTAAGGCTCGAATCAGATTTTGTTTGGTTTCCAAATCATCAGGTCTCAGTTTTAGCGCGTTTTTATAAGCTTCTACGGCCTCCTTATATTTTTGCTGTTGCGCCAATGAATTCCCTGTATTATGCCAACTTTTGAATTGTAAGTCTGGCTTGTCTTTGGCCTCCAAAGCCCGTTGATAAGCTGCCAACGCATCCTCATAGTTGCCTTGCTCATAAAGCGCATTACCCAAATTATAGAAAGCGCGCGGGTCTTGCTCCGTGCCGGCTGCATTGCTGTATTTCTGAGCGGCCGCTTCAAAGTCTTTCTTGAAGTAGTCCTTTTCCCCCTGCAGCATCCATTCATGAGCCGTTTGTGCTTTGATGCTTCCGCAAAAGGCGATGGCAGCACATATGATTAAGATCTTAGCTTCCATTCTAGTACTATTGCCAAGGTTAAACAAATCAAACTGCATCCTAAAAACCATGTATAATAGTAACGATAGGAGCGGAATTCTGTTGTGACGACCGCTCTTTGCGCAGTATTTTGAATATGAGCGGCGAGGGCATCAACTGTTTGATAAAGGTCTGAACCCTCGAAATAGGTGCCGTTTCCTTCTTCTGCTATCGATTGCAACAGTTCTGCTTGCAACCGACTCACCACCACTTGACCGGAGGCGTCTTTCAAAGCTTCTGTTTGGCGCCCTTTCTGTATGGGAATGTTGCCTCCCCGGACTGTGCCGACTCCAACCGTATGAATTTGCATGCCGACAGCCGCTGCTTCAGCTGCTGCATCCGGTGCCTCTCTTTCATGTTCTTCGCCATCCGAAAAGATGACCAGGATTTTCCCTTCTGTTTCTCCTTGACTCATGGGTCCCATGGCCAATTCGATGGCCTCTGAGATGGCGGTACCTTGGGTCCCCGCTGTTTCGGTAGATACATTGTTGATAAAGGAGGGCAGGGCCGACAAATCGGCTGTTAGAGGCATATTGACGTAGGCATTCCCGGCAAAAACGATACTACCAATTTGATCCAGAGGTAAGGAACGGATGAGTTCTATGCACATATTTTTTGCCAGTGTCAGGCGGTCGGGCGTGACATCACGGGTGAGCATGGATCTGGAAATATCCAACGCCAGAATCACTTGTGCTTTTTCTACCTCTTTTTGAATGGGCTGATCTCCTTTACGGAGTTGCGCTGCAGCGAGAATCAGGCCCACAAATGTCAAGGCCAAAGCGATGATCTGTAATAGTCTCAGAATCCGACTCTTACCGGAAGCTCCCTGGACTGTCCAAAATTGCTCTATGATTCGAGTCCTTCTCGCGAGTTGCCAATAGCCGGCAGCCAGAAATAGAGGGACAAAAAGCAATAGCCACAATATGTTTTTATACATCCACTCCATCAGGGCCAAAGTTTTAAAATCCACAAATGCAAAAGGCTCCATACGAGAAGAATACATCCGGCACTCAACACAAAAGGAAAAAGGGCCGGTACATTTCGTTGAATCACTTCTAATTCCACTTCAGATTTTTCCAATTGATCGATTTCAGCGTATATCGATTTGAGCTCTTGTTCATTTTGAGCTCGGAAGTATAGGCCCCCTGTTTGTTGGGCGATTTCCTGGAGCAGGGCTTCGTCCAGATCAACTTTGGCCATACGATAAGCATATTTGCCATTCCGCTTGGCATAGGGGACAGGCGCCTGACCTCTGGTGCCCACTCCGATGGTATAAACTTTTATGCCTTTTTGACGGGCAATTTCCATAGCTGTTCGGGGTGCGATATACCCACTGTTGTTGACTCCATCCGTCAGCAGGATAATGACCCTGGAGGGGTTGTCAGATTCCGATAAGCGATTAACAGCGGTAGCGAGCCCCATGCCGATGGCTGTTCCGTCTTTCAATTGGCCCACATTAAGTTGCTGAATAAAGCGCGTAATGACCTGTTTGTCTGTTGTCAAAGGCGTCACTGTGTAGGCCTCCCCGGCAAAAGCGGCTACCCCGATTCGGTCAAAGGGCCTGCGCAATGAAAAATCGGCCGCTACATTCTTGGCTACTTCCAATCGATTAGGTTCAAAATCTCTGGCCAGCATAGAGGCGCTCAGGTCCAGCGAAATAAAAATATCGATACCTTCTCCTTTTACTTTTTCTTCTTGTACACGTTCATAAGGCCCGGCTAAAGCGAACAGGATGCATACGCCCGACAACCAGGGGAGGAGTGGGCTGAATATTTTGAGTTGTTGCCGCCAGCTCTTTTGCCGTAAGGCAGGCAATTGGCTGATGCTGAATCGCTTATGCCCCGCCGCCCGATAGCGCCAAATTCCTAAAGCGAAAATCGTCCATGGAACCAACCCCCATAGCACCCAACTATACTCAAAGGGTGTGTGCCATACTGCGTCCATCATAATGCAGTCAGTTTTACAATTTCTCTGGCTTCCAATAACATGCGTTTATGGAAATCAGACTCGGTTTCTGCCTTGGCAAATTTTACCAAATCCGCGATGGTCAACAATTCTTGGAGAATCGGCAATTTGTAGGGAGGGAAGTCTGTCTGCTTCATGGCATAAAGGATCTCACGACTGGTGGACTCCAGCGCTTTGATTCGATAGCGTTTAAACAGAAATTCCCTCATGATATGGGTGAGTTCCACCTGAAAAGATTCGTAATGACCTTGTTCGATGTATTGTTTTTGTTCCAAAGCCTGCAATTTGATAAAAGCTTGCTCATTAGGGTCCGGCTCTGCTACCGGAAGCACCTCTTTGTCCGGCTGTTGGCGACGCCAATACAGAAAACCGGCAAGGAGGGCTAAAAGAATCAGTGAACCATAAACATATTGATCAAAGTCAGACCATTGCAACGGCTCATCTTCTATAGGTTTGATCGGTGCGAGGCCGCTGGAATCTACTTCAGGATATCGAACTTTGATGGTAAAAGCGCTCGCTTCTCCAAACTCTGTTTGTTCTTCCCGTTCCCATTGGACCGGAAGGGGAGGGAGTTGAAAGGCTCCGGAATCAAAGAAGGTAAAGGTGAATTCCTTTTCGTAAAAATGCATCCCTGAGCGTTCCTGATGAATCAGTGGCTGTTCCCCTACCCATTCCGCTTTGCTGGTGCTGTCCCAACGCTCGGTTTGGATTTGAATCTTCTCAATGGGTACCGGACTGGTCCAATCAAAACGGAGATGGATGTGGTCTCCGATCAGGATTTCCTGCGTATCAATTTCGGCTTTGAATAATAGGCCTTGCTGCCCGAACAGGTGCAGGCTTAAGAGTACAAATAATATGAGGACTGGAATCTTCATTTCTTTCTACTGCTAAAAAATTGATGTAATCGAGTGATGTAGGCTTCATCGGCAAAGAGATCAATCATTTCTGCACCTTGCTTTCTAAATTGATCTTTTATTTTCTGTGTATGATGCTCAAAATGTTGGATCCACTGTTCCATTTGTCTTTCGTCTGAAGCATCCAGCTCCATTTTTGTTCCATCTTCAGCGTTTTGGAATTGATAGATCCCTTTCGGGAAATGCCCTTTCTCAAATTCTGAACGGATGTGCATGGCAATCAAATCATGTCTTCGGCTGACGACGTTTAATGGCTTTTGGAAAGGCTCTGAGAAAAAATCACTCATTAGAAATACAATCGAGCGTTTATGAATGATATTCGATAAGTGCTTGAGCGCATTTCCAATGCGCGTTCGTCCGGAGGAAGACTCTCTGACTAAAACTTCCCGAATGATTCGGAGGATATGTTTCTTGCCTTTAGCAGGTGGTATAAACAGCTCCACTTCGTCACTAAATAAGAGTAAGCCCACTTTGTCATTATTTTGTGCAGCAGAGAAAGCAATCACCGCGCAGAGCTCAGCCATTAATTCATGGTGCGAACGTTGCATACCTGTAAAAACAGAAGGACTGATATCGACCATCAAAATCACTGTCAATTCCCGTTCTTCCTCAAATACTTTTATGTGGGGTTCCCCTGTTCGGGCGGTGACATTCCAGTCAATGGATCGAACATCATCTCCAAATTGATAGTTCCGTACTTCACTAAAAGACATGCCCTGTCCTTTAAACGCAGAGTGGTAGTCACCGGAAAAGATCTGATCGGTCAGTCCGCGCGTTTTAATTTCAATTTTACGGACCTTTTTGATGAGGGTTTTGGTATTTCGCTCTTGTGTCATCTCCACCATTTTAAGATTGAAAAAAAGCGATAAAATTTTCCAACTTCTCGATAGGGCAGAA
>CAZGGG010000057.1:6606-12901 GCA_964525165.1 uncultured Saprospiraceae bacterium
TCCTGAAAACTTTAAAGGATTCCGGATTTTTAAGTTCCGTATTCAGGTATATTCTTCGATCTTTTTTAAGGTTCCAGTGTATGGCTTCCGCTCGGGTGTTCCCTTTGAAATCTTTACTGTGGAGAATCATACTCAGACGTCGATTATCCATTTGATACACTTCAATATAGGTGTAGGCATTCCAATGCCATCGGTATCGATCTCTATCCCCTGCCGGAATGCGCAATTCCAGGCTTCTCCCTTGTGTTTCTAATTCGCTTAAAAACTGAGTAGCTTTTTCATTGAGCAATTCATCTAAAGCCTGACTTTGGAAACGAGGGTAAAAGATTTCGACGAGCCGAAAATAATCTCCTTTTAAGATAGATCGCATAGGTCGCTCTTCCGTAGCTCTCCCATAGGCAATTAATGAGGCCAATGCCGAAGGGCTAGGCCCAAAAACTCTTATGCTATCCTCATACACATACTGTCTGAATTGCCATTCCTTGTTTGAATCTATATAATGGATGCAGCCGTCTCTGGCGCTGATGCGACTGCTGACAATTTCAGATCCCAGCGACGGGCGGCGATAAGTTGAGGTTCCTTGCATGGATTTGAAGGAAGCATCAAATCCCAGCCAGAAGGTTTCTTTCTTTTCGCGCGAGAACCAGTAACCGATATGCGGCTTTTGGTGTTTTAAACGTATCTGAAGAGTGGCGGTCCACAGACCATCATAGAATTCTAACAAATGGATACGTTCATCCTTGATTTGGCCTTCAAGCCCAAATGTATCTTGTTCAAATATCCAATAGCCTCCCAGCGCCTGCCCTTCTTGTTCCAGGTAGATCTCTGCCGGATGGACACCGTTGACATATCCCTGCCAATGGTAGGGACCGGCATGCAGTATACCATAGCAAGAGCATAACATCCAAGCTGTCAGCAAAAAGTATTTCATCAAGGTACTTGCACATTTTGAACGATGCGATCGATCAAGTCTTCTACTTTGACCTCTTCGGCTTCTGCTTCATAAGTTAACCCAATTCTATGTCGTAACACAGGATAAATGGTAGCTTTTATATCGTCCGGAGTAACATATCCTCTACGATCCATAAAAGCAGCAGCTTTTGCTGCCCAAGCCAGGTTGATGCTGGCACGTGGAGAGCCTCCATAAGAGATGAGGTCTACCAATCGATCCAGTCCATATTGAGCAGGGTATCGAGTGGCAAAAACAAGGTCTAAAATATACTGCTCAATTTTTGCATCCATATAGATTTCCTGAACAACTGATCGCGCTTTTAGGATTACTTCCGGTTCGACCACTTTGTGCACTTCCGCTGCAGTTTTCTTAAGAGCGCGTTGCATAATGATGCGCTCTTCTTCCATTTTGGGATAATCCACTGTCACTTTGAGCATAAATCGATCTACCTGGGCTTCCGGCAAATTGTAGGTGCCTTCTTGTTCGATAGGATTCTGGGTAGCCAGGACCAAGAAGGGTTCTTCCAGTTCATACGATTCATTGCCTATGGTGACTTGACGTTCTTGCATGGCTTCCAACAGGGCCGCCTGTACCTTAGCCGGTGCTCTGTTGATCTCATCTGCTAAAATAAAATTGGCGAAAATGGGACCTTTTCGAACCTTGAAATCATTATCGGCCGGGTTGTAAATCAGTGTTCCGATGATATCAGCCGGGAGGAGATCCGGTGTAAACTGAATTCTTTGAAACTGTCCATGAATGGCTTCCGAAAGGGTCTTGATCGTAAGCGTCTTGGCCAGCCCCGGCAGACCTTCCAGCAATACGTGGCCTTTGGTTAGTAAGCCAATCATCAAGCTGTCAAACATTTGATGCTGCCCGACCAGAACCTTTTGACATTCGTCGCGCAAATCGTCAATAAAAGCACTTTCGCGATAGATCTTTTCGTTCAATGCCTGAACATCTATTTTCTCATCCATATTTCCGTTCTTTACACCCTGATATAATACAATAATGTGCTACAATATTATAGGAAAGATGCAAATTCATAAAATACAAAGGCGTACATTTCTGCTGGGTCTATTGCTTTTATTAGGGGCAGGATCACTTTGGGCTCAATCGGAGGCTCGTTTGAATGCCGAGAAGGAAATTAAAGAGTTGAGAACCGGAAAACTGCTGGTGATTATTCCTTCTCATTTAAAAACCTTGAATGAACTGCATCGTTTGAGCCAATCTGAGGATTTGGCACCAGAGCAGAAGGCAGCTCTACAAGAGCGATATCAATCCACGATTGCGGATCGAGATACCTTCCACGCAGAGCTGGAGGCCGCCTTCGATACGATGTATTCTTTCTCTGACTATGCGTTTATTTATGATTATCAATTACGCTCGAAGGCACCCGAACAGAACTTTGCGGAAGCACCTCCTATTGCAGTGGAGGATTTATCGGCCTTTACCCATCGATTACGGGTTGGGAAGACCCGGAGCGCGCAACAGTTTGGAGTACAGGCGATCATCATAACAGATGAGGAAGGCAATGACTTGAGTGATCCCTTTCCTTATTATGTGAAATTGAACCACAAAACCTGGCTGAATGGCTTATTTGCTATTTTTAATCCGGATGGATATAGGCGAAGGACCGGAGAAGAGTTGGTGGAGCGCCTCAATAAACATTTGGAAAAATTCTACTCTAAAGTGTCTGTTAACTGATCTATAGAATCCTTAATAATGGGTTTTAGGGGCAAGCTGTCTTCTTTCATTTCAAGCTGAGGTTTGACAGGCCTGCGGATGGGCTTAGGTATATACGTTGAATCGAAGGTTTGCTCTCTGGCCATTTCAATGAAAAAACTATCTGCTTTGGAAGAAGCTTCCTCCAAAATCTTTTTCATGCATTGGCGTTGCTTGTAAGCTCGGAAATTGCTACGCTTTTCCTTTAGGTATTGCATCTGTAATTCTTCCTGGCTAATGGTGTCACAAGCCAAAGAAGATCCTATCAAACAGATCCATACAATCATCCACTTATTGCGAGAGTTCACGAATCTTTTGTTTTCGGGTTCTGACAATAGAGTCATATTTTACTTGAATCAGGGAGTCTTGCATCTGTAAGCACAAGGAATCAATTTCGTCACCAATTCGATCAATTTCACTGGCGTAAATCGAGTCTGCTTTTTTGCGATAAGCTTCTTCTAACTGAACATCTCTTTCGCCACAGGCAAGGAGCAAGCAAATAAGTACGGACATACAAGTGAATCGAATGCTCACAGATCAAGTTTTTTACGTTTCAATTCAAAATGTTTGCCCAAATAGACCTTTCGGACCAGTTCATCGGCTGCGAGTTCCTCGGCATTGCCAGCCCTCAGGATTTTACCTTCAAACATCAAATAGGCCCGGTCCGTAATGGATAGGGTTTCCTGCACATTATGGTCCGTGATGAGAATACCGATATTTTTAGTCTTGAGCTTGGCTACGATGTATTGGATATCTTCTACGGCGATGGGATCAATTCCTGCAAAGGGTTCATCCAACAGGATGAATTTAGGGTCGGTTGCCAGGGCTCTGGCAATTTCAGTTCTTCTTCTCTCACCTCCTGAAAGGGTATCTCCATTGCTGTGTCGCACTTTTTCCAGACTAAACTCAGAAATGAGGGACTCCAGCTTTTCTTTTTGCTCCTTCTTGCTTAGTGCAGTCATTTCCAACACCGCTTTCAGATTGTTTTCAACAGATAGTTTTCGAAAAACCGAGGCTTCCTGAGGCAAGTATCCTATCCCTCTCCGAGCCCTTTCATACATGGGTAAATTTGTAATTTCCTCTTTATCCAAGTATACTTTGCCTTCATTCGGTTGAATAAAGCCTACCACCATGTAAAAGGAGGTTGTTTTTCCGGCACCATTGGGTCCCAGCAAGCCCACAATTTCGCCCTGCTTTACTTCAAGGGATACCCCCTGGACGACCTTCCGGCTTCCATATATTTTAACCAGGTTTTCTGCTCGTAGATTCATTTTCAAGCGGTATTTCTTCGTCTAAAATCCAATTAGCCCTTAACTGGTCCAGGGGTACCCTTCGGCCCCATTCCGGTTGTCTGGATTTCCAGTAATTGCCACCATCTTGATGACCATTGAAATTCTGATCTTCGACAATTTCCACCGAGTAGCTGCCGGGATCCAAAAACTCCAGAACCCGATCATAAACGGTAGCACCGGTCAGATAGTCTTCAAAAACCAAACGGTCTTTATTCCAGAGACGCACAATATAAGCTTTCATACTATCACCCTTGGTAAAAAGCAATTGAATGGAAGCCAGGTTTTCCTCCTCCACAACTGAATAATTCCAGCTCAAGGTGTCTTGATTGGCTTGTCGGTAGGCGTTGCTCAAACTTCCGGGCAAGGCAAAGAGCGTTGTTGGGCCTGCACATTCCTTTTGCGGAAGCTTAAGGACAGTGCTGAAAAAACGATGTTCTACAACAGGGAAATAGCAAATATTCCCACTGGTATCCTTACGGAAAAAGGAGCTGTCAGAAGGTGGACTCATCGGACTTTTCCAGGGGATTAATGCAGTTCCCCCTTTGAAGGATAGGCTATTTTCAATGGGTGCAATAGGTATCTGGGGCAGAGAATCCGGGGCGGATACTCTATACGCCAAAGTGGTGTCTTCTTTGTTCCAAATAAACTCCGTACTGTCTCCTCCGGCTTGTTTCCACCAAAAAGCGAGGGTGTCTTGAATCCATTCTTCTGTGAGGATGACCTCAGACTCGCCGGGGTAAAGCTCCGCATAAGGGTCCAATGGATTGAATACAAAAGTCGTTTTCATTTGGCTTGTCATCGGGGGCGCCGCCAAATTATAAACGGGTTCCGGCAAAAAGAGTCTCATCTCTTCTATCGCAGATGAGTCTGCCGGCAACAGAAGTGGTTGTTCACTGAAGGCTATAAGTTCATTATCGAGATCATAGCTCAGGTTGAGATTGTCATCTTTGATAGCAAAGACTTTATAAGTCCCCTCTTTGAGATATTGAAATGTGGCGATGCCTTGTTTGTCTGTGATCGCGAAGTAGTAAGGTAAATCGTTACGTACTACAGAATCGCGAAGATCTTCGTAGAGCATCACAGTGATTTTTTCCTGAGGCTCTTGTTTGGGCCCAAGGATCTTTACGCTCCATGTCAAGCTGTCCAAAAAGGGACCTGTGGAAAAAGCAAGCACCAAGTCTTCTACAGGGTTGCCTTCATTCAGGTCTTCGATAGCATTGGAAAAGTTGAGCGTATAGGTCGTTGCAGATCGTAAAGTGTCGGCATTGGACCAGTCAATCCTCAAGGTTCTACCTCTAAGGCTGAAGTCAGGCTTCTCCTTGACCGGGGGAGAAATGACCACATTTCGCGCCGGATTTTTTAACTGCACATATTCGTCAAAAGTCAACTCCATGACGCGCGGTATATAATTTTTCTGTCCATTGGGTGTGGAGGCTTCCGGTATGAGGCGCGGAGGAGTAGTGTCTGAGGGGCCTCCGGTAGGGGCCACAGGATTTGCGCACGAGCTAAGGAAGCCCGCAAGAACAGCCAAAAAATAGAATGTATACCGATGCATGTTACAAAGGTAAACGCTTCGGTGCAACCGAAAAATTGTATTAAGATTTCTTGTACTTGCTGCGGGGATGAAATTGTTCCACGGTCTCCTTGAGAAATGATTTTTGGAGATGGGTATAGATTTCGGTCGTTAAAATGGACTCATGTCCCAACATTTCCTGTACAGCTCTTAAATCAGCCCCCCCTTCCACCAAGTGAGATGCGAAAGAATGACGGAAAGTATGCGGAGATATCTTTTTGGGAATGCCGGCTTCGGCAACGACTTTTTTGATCATTAAAAAGATCATCTGACGGGACAATCTTCTCCCTCTTCGATTTAAGAATACAATGTCTTCCTCTCCTTTTTGAATATTTACATGAACCCGCTCATAGGTGATATACAAATCAAGGTAGTGGAGGGCTTCTTTTCCGATGGGTACGATACGCTCTTTGTTGCCTTTTCCAATCACTCGCACCAATCCCGCTTCCGCAAAGATGTTAGAGCGTTTTAAGTGGATGAGTTCACTGACTCGAAGGCCACAGGCATACAGTACTTCCAGAATCGCTCTGTTTCGATGCCCCTGAGGAGCCGAAAGATCGATGGATTCCAGGACAAAGAGCATTTCATCCGGCTCCAGAATATCCGGGAGTTTTCGGCTTTGTCGCGGACCTTCAATGAGGTTTGCAGGGTTGTCCTCGCGCACGTTTTCGAGTATGGTAAATTTAAAGAAGGCGCGTATTCCCGATAGAATTCGAGCCTGAGAAGCAGCGCCCATCCCAATTTCATGCAAATAAG
>CAZGGG010000057.1:13043-18058 GCA_964525165.1 uncultured Saprospiraceae bacterium
ATGCTCTGGTTAATCTTGGGCTGCCGTCAGGGTTGGACACCACTCCATTGGTTGCATCAAAATCTGTTTCCTGTACGGGAATGTCATGATCATAGAATAGGTTGACGATTAAATTTAGTTGCAACCCTTTATAGATTTCGAAGGCAAATTCATTCCGCCAATCTAAATCCACATTCTGAGGTTCATTCAGATAGTTGGAAAAGAGCGTCAGGTCCGAATTGACGATGAATCGATCATTGAAATATTTATTCTGGTACAATGCTCTGATGGAACCTCCAAATTGAAATAGGGTATTATCGAAGTCAGTACCACTTCTCCATCCGGTACCATGCAGTCCAACTTGCAAACTTGAGTCGCCTGCTACTGAAGCAATATCATCGTCTGCCACGACAATCATCTTGACCGTAGCCGGAGAGATCTGAACAGAAAAGTGTTCGTCTTGTACATATTTCACGCCGGGGGCTATGGTAATCTGAGCCGGACTTAGGAAACGGGCAATAGGATTTTGACCTTCTGAAGTCACATCCGATAAAAAGTTGCCGGGATAAGTGGGTGTTACTTGACTCAAGAAGCCAGCATTAATGGCGTACGACCATTTGGAATCCTCCATCATTTGATAAGCAAAGCTACTGATCAACCGCAACTCATCTATTGTTTTTTGGTAGGGCTTCTTGATGCGATTTCCTCCGATAGTTGTGAATCCGGAACCTAGGCGTTGTACCCCAAAAAGAAGCGTCCCGTTATTGTCCCAACTCAGTCGGTTGTTTTTATAATTGGCGAAAAAGCTGCTGACTCCACCAAATTGAATTCGGTCCTCACCGGCACCCACCTTAGGGTTGATTTGAAGTAGTTGTAAGAAGTCGAGTCCTATACCGAGTCCTCTTTGCCACCCGGTAGTGTCCGTCTTTTCTAACATACCGGCCACTTCATCCGCGCGGGCAGAGTTAACTTGTGCCCAAACTGATGTCGATAACATCAGGGCCATTGCAATCCAAACGTTTTTCATAAGTTGTATTTTTAATATTATACAAAAATACAATATGAGTTTGGAATTATCATGCCAAGTTTTTGAGCTTATATGCTTTCATTGATTTTTGTCCGCCCCGATTCTTTCTCGAGCTCTTATTTCGTCTAATTTTGCTATCTTAAGAGCTATTGTTCATTCATTTATATAAATAAGGATTATGAATTTTATTACAACTCGCCTTTTGAATGTAGGCATCGTTTTACTGTTAGGATTGCAGTGGTTGGGGTTGCCAAAGGACTTTAATCCCAATCAAGATTTCCCCCCTTTGACTGAAATGGAGCAGCAATATTTATCGGATTGGATAGCATTGTTCGATGTCATTCCTGTGATTGAGGATTGCGCGGAAGCTGCTCAGCTGAGTATGGAAGCGTATTGGGCGACAGATTGGGGGAAATGCGCCCATGAGGAGATGGGGGCTTCCGATTTGAGAAATATTGTTGAGCAATGTGCGCAGAGCCAGACAGCAATGAAAGGGAAGCTTTCGCAAAGCAGGACGCTTGCTTTATTTGCAGTAGCCTACCTGATGAGTGTAGACCAACAAAATGATTATGAACAGTTCGCCATGAAGTCCGGTATGGATGTGGCATCGATAGATCGTATAGGGCAATATATGCTTGAGTTCAACCTGAGCAATCGGATTCATCGACCCCTCCCTGTGCTTATTTGTTTCAAAGTGCCATGGCAATAGCTGGTCAGAACTTGATTCATTTAAAAGATACGGAGGAGGGCTCGAAAAAAGTCTTTACAGCAGCGTGGGAAGTAGTCAAAGGGTCGGAAGCACAATGTGATTGTTTATGTCAAAAATATGATCAGGTGCCACCCCCTTGCAGTTGTCCTTAGGATCCTGAATATTTTTATATGCCTCCCCATTGTACCCTACAAGCAGGTTTCGTACGCATTGTATGAACTTTTTAGCGGAAGCCTGATTGTATCATACCTACGAAAGACTTGAAACCCTCGGAGATTTTTGCTCTTTGGGCGTATCTATGGGCGATTCCCGATGGGAATCGTATTTTCATGTGCAAATCAGGAAATTGTTAAATATGAAGTATGTTTTTGCATTCTTGTTGAGTGGGTTCGTAATGGGCTTATATGCTCAAGATGAAGATGCTTTTTTTATAAAAAGCATTTATGATCAGGCACTGGAGGAGCAATTTGCTTATCAATGGTTGGGTACCATGACCTCAGAGGTAGGGCACCGTTTCAGTGGCAGCTCGAATGCGGATTCTGCAGTGTTGTTTGTAGCTAAACATTGCCGTGCAGAAGGCTTTGATTCTGTCTGGACACAGGAGGTGGAAGTGCCTAGATGGATTAGAGGAGAGAAGGAAACGGTTCGGATTGAAGGATCCAATGCAATGGACTTGTCTGCTGCTTCTTTGGGAAATTCCATTGGCACCCCTGAGGGCGGTATTAGGGCTCGCGTGGTAGAAGTGAAGAGTCTTGAGGAAGTGGATTCTCTGGGTCGTTCGGGTGTGGAAGGGAAGATTATTTTTTATAATCGGCCTTTCGATAACAAGCAATTAAGAACCTTCAACGCCTATGGTGGGGCCGTGGATCAACGAGTATACGGTCCGGAAAAAGCAGCGGAATATGGTGCCTTGGCAGCGGTCGTGCGTTCCATGACCGGACGATTAGATGATCATCCACATACCGGTGTGACACGATACAGAAATGATGCGAAAGCTCCGGGTATCGCCATCAGTACTTTAGATGCAGAGCTATTGAGTAAGCAACTCAAAGAAAATCCTGAGCTGGAGTTATTTATTGAAATGGATTGCAGAAATGAGGATCCTGTGATTTCACATAATGTCATTGCTGATTGGCATGGAAGTGATCCGAATGCACCTATTATATTATTGGGTGCGCATTTAGATTCATGGGATATGGGAACGGGAGCACATGATGATGGCGCCGGTTGTGCTCATATCATGGATGCGTTGCACATCTTAAGAAGCCTGGGCTATCAACCGAAGCATCACTTGAGGCTCGTATTTTTCATGAATGAGGAAAATGGCTTGAAAGGAGGATTGGCGTATGCTGAGTATGCTGAAAAGAATGCTGTAGATCACTTAGCGGCTATTGAGTCTGATGCCGGAGGCTTTGTGCCAAGGGGCTTTTCCTGTGATGGAGATGAAACAATATTAACGAAAGGCTATAAGCAGTTGAATGCTTGGGCTGATTTGATGAGTCCTTACGGGATACAATTCTCATATGGTGGCTCAGGAGCAGATATAAGCCCCTTAAAGCCTCAGGGTCCTTTTTTAATCGGATTGCGACCGGATTCTCAAAGGTATTTTGACTACCACCACACTGACCAGGATGTTTTTGAGGCGGTTCACCCTCGTGAGTTACAATTGGGTTCAGCGGCCATGGCAGCACTGACTTATTTACTTGATCAATACGGAATTGCAGATGAGTAATATGATCCAGATTGAAGACAAATTCTTTACTCTCTATATTTCAGAGCAAGAGATTCAAGAACGGGTAAATGCCTGTGCGCAATGGGTGGATCAACTTTATGAAGGTGAAGAACAATTGCCGGTGGTTATTCCCATCCTCAATGGAGCTGCTTTTTTTGCAGTGGATCTCTTGCGAGCCTGCTCTACAGATTTACAAATCTTTCCGGTAAAGATTACTTCCTACAAGGGAATGAAAAGGGGAAAGGAGATTGATATTTTAAGTTCTGACTTAGGGTTTTTGAGGGGGCGACGTGTCATCATTGTAGAGGATATTATTGATACCGGCCATACAATGAATGCATTTTTAAAAGAAGTTCACTCGGTTTTACCTAAGAGTGTTCACCTGGCGAGTTTGTTGTTAAAGCCCGGAGCTATACAGTTGGATATTCCGGTGGATTTTGTAGGTTTTGAAATTGAGAATGATTTTGTGGTGGGTTATGGTATGGATTACAATGAGCGCGGGCGATCATTACAAGCCTTGTATCAGCATTTTGAAGAAGAGTAAGTCCTCGTCCCTAAAACTTGCCCTCTAATTTTCTACATTTGCAAAAAATTAGAACACTATGGATAGGAGCTTTTTAGAACGTTTAGGTGTGATGGATGTAAATCCGGGTACTTGGACGGGTCAAAACCATATGGATAGCGATCAAACGATCGCATCCCACAGTCCGGTTGACGGACAGTTAATCGGAAAATTTAGCGTTACTACTGAAGAGCAATACGAACAAGTGATTGCAACCGCTCAGGAAGCTTTCGTGTATTGGAGAGCCGTACCTGCTCCTAAAAGGGGAGAAATTGTCCGTCAATATGGAGAAAAACTAAGGCAACATAAAGAAGACTTAGGCCGCCTGGTTTCTTATGAGATGGGCAAGAGTCTCCAGGAAGGCTGGGGGGAAGTTCAGGAAATGATTGATATCTGTGACTTTGCCTTGGGGCAAAGCCGAATGTTATACGGAAAAACTACCCATTCGGAACGCCCTCAACACAGAATGTATGAACAATGGCATCCGCTGGGTATAGTTGGGATTATTTCGGCTTTTAACTTTCCGGTAGCCGTTTGGGCATGGAATAGTATGATTGCTTTGATTTGTGGTGATGTTTGCGTGTGGAAACCTTCTGAGAAATCATCACTCTGTGCGGTGGCTTGCCAAAAGCTTTGGAATGAGGTAGCGGTAGAAAATAATTTGCCGGAAGGCTTATGCAGCGTCATCTCCGGAGATTATCGAGTTGGTGAAATGATGACCCAGGACAAAAGAGTGCCTTTGGTGAGTGCGACCGGAAGTACACGCATGGGTAAAATTGTAGGTGCTACTGTTGCCCAGCGGTTGGGAAGAACCATTTTAGAATTAGGAGGGAATAATGCCATTATCATTACGCCTTCTGCGGATATGGATGTGGTGTTGACCGGAGCATTATTTGGTGCGGTCGGAACGGCAGGACAAAGATGTACTTCTACCCGCCGATTGATTATTCACGAGTCTATTTTCAATGAGGTCTGTATAGGAATTGGACTGGAAAGTCGACTTTGC
>CAZGGG010000058.1:0-18016 GCA_964525165.1 uncultured Saprospiraceae bacterium
ATGGCTTCTGCATATCCACTCCACCATTCTTCCTCGGGCAGACTCTTCAACAAAGTAGTATCCAGGAGCACTGCTGCTGCTTCCTGAAAGGTACCAATTCGGTTTTTATAGCCTTGAAAATTAATTCCTGTCTTCCCACCAACGGCAGCATCGACCATCCCTAAAACGGAAGTAGGCACATTGACATGTGGTAAGCCTCGCATATACGTAGAGGCTGCAAATGCTCCGATATCTGTCGTCAATCCCCCTCCGATATTGATGATCCAAGACTTTCGATCCAGGTCTGCGGCGGCCATCGATTGCCAGATTTGTTCACAAACCACGAGACTTTTATGGCGCTCTAAAGCTTGCACCCAATGTATCGAAGCGCCCCCCGGTAGCCGGAGGTAAGGTTTTAAATTTTGATCGACGACAAAGAAAAGCTTTCTGATATCCTGCTTTTGCCGCAAGGCTTCAAGTTCTGAAGCCCAATTACCGCTATGGATTTTGAGATCCATCACACAAACTTAGGTGCTGCCCAAATGGTTTCCGTGCTCCAGGCTTCTGCTTTCGCTGCAAACATAGGTTTCACTTTTGCCCAAGTGCTTTGAAAAAGCGTGGACGTTCGATACGCGGCCAAAGCCTCTTCGGACTCCCATTCACTGATCGTAAAAAATACGCCACGATCGGACTTTGAGCGAACCAGAGCCAGTTTAGAGCAGCCGGGGAAAGCTTTGATACGCTCCTTTATTTCTTCAAAATGCGCGACAAAAGACTCTTGATGCGCTTCCGCAAATGTCATTTTTACAATTCGTATCATCAGAAAAATTCTATTTGGATGGTATCGTTCAATTTCAGCCCCAGGCTATCCGCAGCCGGAGTCAGATTCATGGCAATCTCTAAATACCCGGTCGAATTAAATCGGCAAAGGGTATCCCCGATTTCTGACTCCCCATAATGCTGACTCAAATAGGTGATGGGGTCATAACGCTTAAAATACAAGGCAAACTGGCGTCCATTCCGAACTCTTTCAAAAAGCGACTGATCTATATTCGTGACGACATTGCCATAGTTGTCAAGGTGTATCACTGTTGCTCTGATCTCCTTCTGATTGACGACAGGTTGTAATTGTATTCTTCGATCAAATTGATCGATCAAAGGCAATTCCTGCCAAAATTCCTCTTCGTGAACCTTACCGGCAGCTTCTGCAAATACTTGACCCGACCAGCGAGCACGGGTACCGGTCTCTCCTATCTTGTACACAGGGACGTTCAGTCCTTCAAAGACCAAAGAAAACACGCCATTGTTGGGACCGATAAAATAATAGTCATCAAAAGAAAAAGCGATCCACTCGGCCGGATCGTCGTAGTAAGTATGCACATGAATAATATGGGTAGAACCTTTCGGAAAGTAGGTATAAGTGGACCGCAACTGATGGGCTGCCTCCACAATGTTGAATGGACTCACCTCATGAGTGATATCAATAATCCTGCATTCCGGATCAGCGGTATACAATAAACCTTTCATTTTCCCTACAGCAAATTGATCACTGCCAGCATCTGAAATTAAAGTATAAAATCGAGTCGCGTTCATGCCAATATTATTGAACTCAATAATATGAAAAAGCTTAGGGTTGAGAAAGTAATCCTTCCAGAATCTACCAAAAGCGGCTACTTTGACCCCCGTGCTTCCATTTTTCTCAGCTGTCCTCTAAATTAATTGATTGTTATATGACGTCATTCCCTCAGGAATGTTGGTTTCCTTTTCAACATATATTGTAAATTTGATATGATCAAAAATTCTACTGCTATCGCTGAAAACAACAAACAATTGAGTGAGATCATCCTTACCATTGAAGGCGTGGATCTCTTAGATTTGTTCGGTCAGAAAAACCACAAATTCAATCTTTTCATCAATGCATTTCCGGATCTGCAGATTACCTCCCGCGGCAATCATGTGAAGATCCTGGGCATGAAAAAACGGACACAGGAAGCGAAATCGATGTTGGAGCAAATGATTCGAATCCTCAAGTCCCAAAAGGAATTAAAAGCTTCTACCATCAAGGATATGATTGAAGGGAGTGACCCTTTCGAGCACAAACTGATTGCTAATAGCCCGGGGAACACCATCGTACATGGACGGGGAGGGAAACCCATAAAAGCCAAAACACGAAACCAGAAGAAGCTTGTTGAGTCTTCAGATCGCAATGACGTAGTCTTTGCTATTGGACCTGCGGGGACCGGGAAAACCTATACCGCAGTAGCCTTGGCCGTCAGAGCTCTGAAGAATAAAATGGTCAAAAAGATCATCTTGACGCGACCGGCAGTCGAAGCCGGAGAATCGCTGGGTTTCCTGCCGGGTGACCTCAAAGAAAAGGTGGATCCTTATTTGAGACCTTTGTATGATGCATTGGATGATATGCTCCCCTTGGAAAAACTCAATCATTTCATGGCCAATCGAGTAATTGAAATTGCACCTTTGGCTTTTATGAGAGGGCGAACCCTGGATAATTCCTTTATTATTCTGGATGAAGCTCAGAATGCTACGCTTCCGCAAATCAAAATGTTTCTGACACGACTAGGCCCCAGTGCCAAATGCATTATCACAGGTGATCTTTCACAGATCGACTTACCATACCATGGACATTCCGGATTGCAAAAAGCTATCAAAATGCTCGATCATGTGGAAGGCATTGGCAGTATTCATTTGACCAGCGAAGATGTGGTGCGACACCGTTTGGTGAAGCAAATCATCAAAGCTTTTGACAAATACGAAGCCAGAAGGCAAGCTTTAGGCAGAAAGAAAAAAGGTAAAAAAGAAGAAGAATGATGCAAAATGCAATGGCCGCCATCTCCTATGAAGGAGACTTAAGAACAGCCGCACAACATATCGCCTCCGGAACTGTCATCCATACGGATGCTCCCATTGATAATAAAGGAAAAGGTCAATCCTTCTCCCCTACAGACCTGCTATGCGTCAGTTGGGCCAGCTGTCAATTAACTATTATGGGCATTAAAGCGGAAGAGGCGGGCTTAGAAGTTCCTTCCATTAAAGTCAAAGTATACAAGACGATGGCAAATAAGCCTCGCAGAATTGGCGCGATCGCTATGGAAATTGATATGCGTGGCAAATATTACAGTCCTGAAGAAAAGCAATTACTCGAATCTGCAGCACACGGCTGTCCTGTATGTAGGTCCCTGTCTCCGGATATCCAGCTCAAAACGCACTGGATATGGGCCTCTTAAATATTGAGGGCCCCGACATAGTACCTGAATCCGTAGTCATTCGTCTGGAGCGTTCGAAAAGCATCAGCAACCGAATACTCATCCTTCAGGCGCTCAGCGAATCTCCGTTCCCGATACGACATTTGTCGAAAGCTAAGGATACACGACACCTGGAGCATGCCCTGCAACAAACGACACAGCCTTTAATCAATGCTGGTGAAGGGGGAACGACATTCCGTTTTTTAACGGCCTTTCTCGCAGCAACAGCTTATAAGGGAATATTGACAGGATCGGGTAAAATGCTGGAACGGCCCATCCATCCTCTGGTATCTGCTTTAAACCAATTGGGTGCCGGAATCACCTATCTTAAAAAAGAGGGATTCCCGCCTATTGCCTTTAATGGTCAATCCTTAAAAGGAAAACATGTCCGGATTGAAGGTGATATCAGCTCGCAATTCATCTCTGCATTGATGATGATTGCTCCGACATTACCGAATGGACTCACTATTGAATTGACCTCGCCCTTGACTTCAGAACCTTATGTGCGCCTGACAGCCAGCTTGATGGAGCAACTAGGAGCAAAAGTGAATATCCAACCTTCGAGCATTCAGATACCCCCTGCTGACTATAAGTGGGAAGAAAAAGATGCCTTTGAGATCGAAGCGGACTGGTCCGGCGCCAGCTATTTTTGGGCACATCTTTGCCTTTTGCCGATGCAGGAAATGTTATTGGAAGGTTTGTTTGAAAACAGTTGGCAGGGAGACTCAATCCTTGGCAAATGGGCGATCCAACAAAATTTTGACTGCTCTTTTCTAGAGCAAGGTCTACTTTTGCGGAAGCGGAATAAAATGCAGTATGCCTGGACGGATCGGATCGACTTAAGTGATCAGCCTGATTTGGCACAAACCCTGTTCGTCCTGTTTGCCAAGCTTCAACAACCCATCCAAATCAGTGGTTTGCACACCCTATTTATCAAAGAAACGGATCGCTTGCATGCGATGAAGCAGGAATTGGCAAAGGTGGGGATGGATTTGACCTACGATCAAGATGGAAATGCGCAATTAGTACCAACAAGCCCTGCTGCTAAAGGGCAGATTGCTTTTCAGACCTACCGAGATCACCGCATGGCGATGGCCTTGAGTTGTTTTGCAGAAGGAAATGCCATCCAAATTCAAAAACCTTCCGTCGTTGAAAAGTCATTCCCCGGATTTTGGAAAGAATTGGGTAAACTGGGCTATCTGATGGCTAGCCCTCGACAGAAAGGATTTTGATTTCCACCCGTTGGTTAATGCGATTGGCAATTTTGTTGACACTCTCAATAATGGGTTTGGTGTTTCCATAGCCCACCGGTTTGAGGCGCTCGGGATCAATACCCTTTTCAATTAAATAATTGACCACGGACTGGGCCCTGGCTAAGGACAACTGCTCTGCATATTTTTGCTTCGGCTTTAAATTCGCATGACCGCCAATCTCAATGACCACATCCGGGTAATAGTCCATAAACTCAAAAATTTCGTTCAGGACTTTTTCAGATTGCCGGTTGATACTGGCACTATCCGCTTCAAAATTGAGATTCTTAATAGGAATCGTTTGACCTTTCTCGACCTTTGCAATATCTAATTCTTTAAGAATTTCGGGCGCTTTGAACACTTTAGGCTTCACCTTTTGGGTGGAGCGCGCATTTACATTGGCAGGAGTTTGCACCTTTTCTACAACTTTCGTGTCGCGTGGATTGGGCTCCTCATTCAGGGCGATTTCTTCGGGACAGTCTACCTTTCGAATGGAAGAGGCATTGTCCACCAGAATATTTCCATTGTATGGAAATAAAATGGGGGTTTTATAAAAGGCCTCGAAAATGATGACAGAATGGTCCACATGGGGTTTGAATTCAATGAAATACTCTTCCCAATCAGTATTGGAAATTTCAGGTGTTTCAAAAAGTAACTCTCTACGGCTGCAAAGACTATTCCCTCCATATATTCGAAATACAGCCGGCTGGTTGTAATTCGCCATGCGACCGGTCAATCGACTCTGACTTCGGTATACCATGCTTCGGCACAACTGAATGCTCATTTCATAGCACTCTCCTGCTTCCAGGGGGGCACGCAGATATTGTGCAATACTCTCGTAAGTTTCATTATCTCGCACGACCATCCCCAGAAAAGTCCGGCCATCCTGAGCTTTTTGCTGAACATCCCAGAAGCTCAAGCTATCGGAGCGTGGATGCACATCCGGAGGGGTCTCCCCCAAGAAACCGCAATCTCTCCAATCTCTGGGTTGATTGGACATCTTGGGAATATCTTCGAAAGACCCATTCTGCAAGGGGATTTCATCCTGCCCCTGAAGGACGGTTGATAAGGTGATCCAAAAAAGAAGGGTGATGAGAATCCTCATTCCATTTTTTTACTTTCAAACGTTTGTGTCAGCTTTTCGTGTATTTCCGAACAATCATTTTTAGCTGAAAGCATTTAAACCGGTGATGTCCATACCAGTAATCAATAGGTGTACATCATGAGTTCCCTCATAAGTCAAGACCGTTTCCAGATTCATCATATGTCTCATGACCGGATATTCATTGGTGATGCCCATACCACCATGCACCTGACGAGCTTCGCGTGCGATATTCAGGGCCATGGCTACATTATTTCTCTTGGCCATAGAGATCTGAGCCGGAGTCGCTTTCCCTTCATTGGCTAAGGTTCCCAAGCGCCAAGCCATCAATTGAGCTTTGGTGATTTCCGTGATCATCTCCGCCAGCTTCTTTTGTTGCAACTGAAACTGTCCGATCGGCTTACCAAACTGCGTTCTTTCGATCGAATAGCGCAAGGCACTATCATAACAATCCAGAGCTGCTCCAATCGCGCCCCACGCAATACCATAACGCGCTTTAGACAAGCATGATAAAGGTCCTTTCAATCCGGTAACATTCGGGAGCACATTAGCTTTGGGTACGCGTACATCCTCAAAGACCAGCTCACCGGTGATGGACGCTCTAAGAGATAGTTTTCCATGAATCTCCGGTGCGGAGAATCCTTTCATGTCTTTTTCCACAATCAAACCGATAATCTTGCCATCTTCTCGCTTGGCCCATACAACCGCAATATCTGCCACCGGTGAATTGGTGATCCACATTTTGGCACCGTTCAAAATATAGTGGTCGCCATCATCTTTTACATTCGTGACCATACCACCCGGATTAGAACCGTGATCCGGCTCTGTCAAACCAAAGCAACCGATCAACTCTCCACTTCCCAATTTCGGCAGATACTTTTTCTTTTGTTCTTCGGAACCAAAAGCATAAATCGGATACATCACTAATGAACCCTGCACAGAGGCCATAGAGCGGATGCCCGAGTCTCCTCTTTCCAACTCTTGCATGATGACCCCATAAGCGATTTCATCCATACCACCGCCACCATATTCAGTCGGCAGAGAAGGGCCATAGGCTCCAATTTCAGCCAAACCTTTATACAGATGGGTGGGGCATGCTGCACGTTCAGAATAGTCCTCAATGATCGGACTCACCTCTTGCTTCACCCAATCACGCACGGCATCTCTAGCCAATAAATGATCTTGCTCCAGCAAATCATCTATACCGAAATAATCATGATGTTGGTATTTATCTGTTCGTGCACTCATAGTTTATGCTTTTCTGTTATCTTCCACTTATAAATTCAGTGGCCAAATTTATAAATTTAATGGCATATGGATCGCATTGTTTTAGAGGGTATGGAGTTCTATGCCTCCGTCGGATACTACCAGGAAGAAAAAGACCTAAAGGGTCGATTTACCATTGATGTGGCCATATGGGCCGACCTTTCGGACTCCGGCGCTTCTGATGACTTGAATGAAACCATCAATTATGAGACCGTGTATCAGTTTTGTAAAAATGTGATGGCCCTGGAATATGACTTATTGGAGACTATTGGAACTGAAATCGCAGAAGAGATAAAAAACCAGTGGCCGCATATTGAAAAAGTGCGGGTCAGCGTTTCTAAATGGAACCCTCCCCTTCCGGGAAAAGTAAGACGCAGTTTAATTGAAATTGAAAAATAACCTATGAAACAGCTTACCATCTTTGCCTTTAGTTTACTTGCTTTCTTTGCTTGTGACCTTAAAACCGTCACCGATGCCATCAGTTCTTCCGACCAACTCTCAGAAGGAGAAGTAGCCAGAGGATTGAAAGAAGCCTTGACCAAAGGAATCAGTAAAGGCGCGGCAGAATTGGCCACGGAAAATGGCTATCTGGAAAGTCCCTATAAAATCTTATTGCCGGAAGAGGCCCAGAACATCGTTCAAAAACTGAAAGTCATACCCGGATTTTCTGACTTCGAACAAGAGATGATCACGCGGATTAATCGCGCTGCAGAAGATGCAGCCACCGAAGCCAAGCCCATTTTTGTCAGCGCCATACAAAAAATGACCATTCAGGATGCGTGGAATATCTTAAGAGGCGAAGAAAACGCAGCGACCAGCTACTTGGAGCGCACCACTTACGATGACTTATACGCAGCCTTTCAGCCTAAGATTGAAACCTCTTTGAATAAGGTCAATGCGGTTGACTATTGGGAAACGGCCATCAACAAATACAACAGTCTCCCATTCGTCAAAAAGATGAATCCCCGTTTGGATGATTATGTAGCTAATAAAGCTTTGGAGGGTTTATTTGCTAAGGTTGCCGAAGAAGAAGCCAACATTCGCAAGAATCCAGTTGCCCGAACGACAGAATTGTTGAAGAAGGTATTTGGGCGGAAATAGGGAGTATAGATCACTCCTCCTCCATCTTCATCCGCTGGGTGAGTTTCTGTACAATCTTAAACTCACTCAGGAAAGTTCGAGCAATCACCCGAAGGATGGTAATAGCTGAAATCGAATGTACCCTTCATTTAAGTACATTAGAGTCTCATAATTAAGTCCATCTTTTTGGCCTACTTCACATACACCTTCTTCACCACTCTTCTATCCTTAGCATCCCTCAATTCTAAGAAATATAAGCCTGAAGGAATGCTACTCGGAACCTGTAATTGATTCCCATTGATGACATCCCATTGTTGAACGACATGTCCGGACACTGATAATAAACGTGCCGATTGAAAAGATATCCCTTCTTTAGCATTAATAAATAAGCTTTGCTCTACAGGATTCGGATAAACCACGACTTCTTGATTCCATCGCACTTGTTCACTACTCACCGTGGTCACATTAATACAAGACGAGGTATCTAAACATCCTTCGTTCGTGATGGCTACTGCATAGAATCCAGAAGCTGTCGGTTCAAACACACGACCTCTAGCTCCATCTATGGCCTCATAGGTACCATTCTCACACCTAAACCATTGATACGCCTCTGCAGTTCTAAATTTCGCAATTAAAAAAGTAGAGCTCTCCTCAAATTGGATCACTTCTGTTTGAAAAGTATCCAGGACTTTTAGATTCAAAATCACTACACTATCACAGGCAGATGCTTGTGGAATCCGATGCACCACCCTTGCAGATTCCTCATACGTATTGCCATCAATCCAAGTATAGGGGCCACAACTCACAACCTCCACTTCAGTAGCTTCTCTCTCTTCCGGACAACGCGTTAAGTTTTCATACCACATCAGTTTACCTGCTTCATCGATTCTTATAATGTCCACATCCCCATCTTGGTCTAGATCTGAAAAGTTGATCATGTCCATTCTTCCTATTCTTCTAATCAATGAAAGGTCAAAGTCTGATCCATCTCTTAATGCAAAAAATAAAATATCCTCGTAATGAGCAATGAAATCTGTATCGCCATCATTATCCAAGTCCGTTGCATAAAATCTCTCAAGACTACTAACCGAAAAACTGGCCTCAAGCTCAAATTGATTATCTCCCATGTTTTTAAACCATGCTGCTCGTAGATTAGTATCGCTCCAAATGATATCCAACAGGCCGTCATCATCCAAGTCTTGCAAAAAGAGTGCTAGAGATCTATCCGTTATTCCCCGTATTTCATTGAGTGTATTGATATCAAGCAAACCATTGACATTCTCCATAATTGCCAATCGATTGTTGTTGGTGCCTAAATACCCTTCTATCCCCATCACCAAATCTTCATCACCGTCATTGTCCATATCAGCCATTTCCATTATCAGGATTTCTCCTTGAAAATCAAAGGATTGTTTTTGAACAATCGTGCTATCAACAAATGAAAATTCAAACACTACTATTTCCCCGGATGAAGAAGATTGCATGATCACCTCGTCTGCACCATCCCCATCGATATCAGAAAATGTATACATATCACCATAAGACTCTCGATCGACCAAATCTTCACTTTCTCGGACATAAACGCCATCTCTATATTTAAACCATATCAATCTATTTAAGGCCCTATAAACATAATCTGAATCCCCATCGCCATCTATATCTGCAAAATTCCCCCAAGGGAAAAACCCGGGATTAGATCCCAAAGGTGGTCTTACTAACAATTGATAAGAGGACTCGAAATCACCTAAACCATCTTTATTTTTAAATAATACTTCACCAAATGCACCGGGAGCCCAAGCGCGTATGTCAACTGCCTTTGTTATTGGGTTCATAACGCCTTCTGCTGTTTGTACTCTTGTAGGAGAAGAAGATAAGATAATGTAATAGTTAGGAAAGAAAGACGTAATTAAAGTTCTTCTGCCTTCACGAATTAAAAACTCCAAACTGCCATCTTGATTAAGATCGGTTAAGTTGTATTGATTAAATCCCTGAAATTCTATAAATGCGATGACTTCTCTTTCATACAATCCCCCTGAATTCCGGTAAGCAATTATAGTGTTCCTTGTCTTACCGGCTGTCACATCTAAATCTCCATCATTATCGTAATCGCCTACTACAACCGTATTTACCGCTTCTCCCGGGCCCTCATAGAGGGTATCCAATTGCCACAACGCTCCCTCCGGTTTTTGATATCGGATGAGCAGCTGTCCATCTGCACTCACAACAAACAAACCCAAAGTATCGTACTCTTCATCCAGATAAGCGAAATCAAAACCCCCTACTTCAAAACTATCCAAATGCACTTCTTCAATTTCCATTAGGGGCATAGCTCCTCTATAGAGTTGGAAAGACGTGCGATCAGATTGAAAGGAAATCCCTAAATAATCCGTTTGTTGTCCGGCTACTGTGTTTACAGATTGGATCTCTTGCTCAAAACTATCCAGCACTACAGCGTCTAAATAATTATCCCCCGCCTGTTCTATGACTTGAAGTGTATGGGCGCCATAGGTTACAATGTCACTCCCTATATCCCCTGTAATCTGTAGATGCACTATCCTTTTCTGGGGTTCATCTACCACATGATCTATACGCGTCCTCTCAAAGGTATGGTCTCCGTTATTGGTATAAATCAAAATATAATTCTCAAAAAGCACATAGATATCATCCAAGAAGTCACCATTGTAGTCTTGCGTAGAAATATCAATAGGCGCCTCCTCAAATGACTCAAGATGCTGCGCTAATGAATACTCCAGATCACCATAGTTCTCCACCCAGTACATACGCCTCTCTCCACCGGCCATCACCACAATATCATCTAATTGGTCTCCATTGAGATCCCCAACGCTATATCGTGTCGGTGTGTTAGTCTGATACTCATAAATCACTTTCTCTTCGGAAAATATCTGTGCGGAGACCGCTTGCGCAAATAGAAGAACAAAGAGTAGATACTTAAATTTCATAAAATAGATTTTATGCAAAAAAAAAAAAAAATTACCTCAGCTTCAAAAGAAACGCTTGATTTCTTGGAGTCTTATCATAAAAAATCAATCGGTCTGAAGTGAAATACCTGTTGAATATGTCTTAACCCTAAAAAATTGAATTAAGGCAAAATTATGAAGACTTATCCATAATCATTAGCAACATTTATGCATCATAGTCCTCTATAAAGAGTATCCTTAAGAAAGGGTTACATGTTTTCTTGGCTATTATCTTTCGTTAATTTAGTCTCTCAATAAATGCTACATGGGCACTCTGATGTTCAGGCATTTATTTTAGATAAAATACTTGTTTTAAACGCATAATCAACTGTGAATAATAAAAAGCAAATAGGAATTTTCGAAACTCTGTTCTATGAGGGGCGTAATTTATTGACCTTTACAGGAATCGTTTTGGTCTTCTCCGGGGTTTTTATCATAGTACAATCATTCATAGGTGAGTTCCTTCCTCATGATACCAACTATTTAGGAATGAATGCTCAAACACTAGGCAGCTTGAATCAAAAAATAGTGAACTTTATGTTTCACGATAGAATTTCTTTTGGTGGTACACTCATTTCCATTGGAGTGCTCTATATGTGGTTATCTGAATTCCCTCTCAGACGCAAGGAAGATTGGGCGTGGTGGGTGTTTTTAATTTCAGGAGTTTTAGGATTTGCAAGTTTTCTTACCTATCTAGGGTATGGTTATTTTGACTCCTACCACGGATATTCCTCTCTCCTTTTGATTCCCATATATTGTATCGGACTCTATAAATCTTATGAGAGTTTTAAGAGAAGACCGTCTATTCAATCGCTTGCCACAACAGTAAATAGAGCAGGGCTTTCTTCAAAGACCGGAATAGGTTATTCACTACTATATAGTACTTCAATAGGTATTGCACTAGGCGGATTGGTCATCATGCTGGTGGGTATGACATTTGTATATGTCCCTCAAGACCTTAACTATATGAGTATGTGTTCCACTGATTTTGATCAAATAAACCCAAGACTAACACCTTTGATCGCTCATGACAGAGCTTCTTTTGGAGGTGGGCTATTCAGTACAGGACTAACAATTTTTCTAATTATTAAGTGTTGCCATCCAAGTAAAAATTTATGGCAAATTCTATTTGTCACTCTCGGTGCAGGATTCATTTCCAGTATCGGAGTTCATTTTATGATCGGTTATTTAGATTTTATTCATTTGGCCCCTGCTTACTTAGGATGCATTATGGCTGCTACGGGCTTATTGTTAACCTATAAAGACATGATGAACCGTGATGAAACAAAATAATCCGTCTTTAGATGAACTAGGACATGATTTGTTACAACTTAGCCGCTTTAAGGTTATTCAGACAATCGCCGAGCCTTTCCTGTTTTTTGCGCTGTATTTTGTGTTCGCCTTTCACGATTTTTGGGTGCTCGCGGTACTCTCAACCATGGCGATGAGTTTTACGACTTATGGATCTACCTCCCATGATTTAGTTCACAGAAACCTACAGATCAATCCAAAATTAAATGACATCCTGTTAAGTTTAATAGAATTGATTTCCATGCGAAGCGGACATGCTTATCGCTTAAGTCATTTAAACCATCACAGAAAATTTCCTAGTGATGAGGATATAGAAGGCCAAGCTGCAGCTATGAGCTTTTGGGGTAGCTTATTGGAAGGAGTAGTATTTCAATTTAAAATATACTTCTGGGGACTTCAGAAGGCAAATCGAAAACAACGCAACATCATACTTTTGGAAGGTTTTGGAATACTACTTCTACTGGCATTCGGCCTTTGGTCTATGAGTTACACTTATGTATTTATGATTTATATTGGATTAATGATTGCCGGCAGCTGGATGATACCCCTGATAACTTCATACTTAGTTCATGATCCAAATGGGGAGGATGTATTACATCAGACTAGATTGTTTCGTGGATGGTTTTATTCTCTGATCGCATTTGATCATTTATATCACTTGGAGCACCACTTATATCCTATGGTTCCGCATAAAAACTGGGTCAAACTGTCTAAACGTTTAGATCCATATTTTGAAAAAATGAAGATCAAACCTTTGAGGTAATAAAAAACAGTTCTAAAGAAGAGAAACCTGCAATTTGACTGCTATTTCTTTGGGGTTTAAAACGAGTGGCAGGTCACTGCCTATCCACTGGCTGAGGTCGGTCAATCAACTTTGAAGGACCTAGGTATATGCCGCTTATTATTCCTCTTCATTGATGTGATGATATTGAACTCCTCGACCTGAGCCTGTTCTCAATATTAGTCCTTCCTTTAAAAGATAACTCAAGTCTTTTTTGATTGTGTTTCGTGACTCCCCCACCAAGGCTTTCTCTATCGCTCCAACCTTTGTTGTTTTCTCTTGCTTGATAAATGCTAATATCGATTTTTGACGATCATTTAGATCCAATTTTATCTTGCTGTAAGTCTTGTATTTTATCTTCAACTTTTCCGTCAAATCGATCATGCATTCTAAGAAAAAAGTCATCCATTCGTCTATCTTTTCATCTTCTGTATATCTGTCTTTCTGCCCTTGCATCAAAGCTTTATAATATTCATCTTTTCTAGATTCAATTACATGTTCAAAAGAGATATACTGAACAAAGTCATAACCTTGCTGCATCAGTAACAGTGTCGTTAATAATCTGGATAATCTACCGTTGCCATCTTGATAGGGGTGTATCGACAAGAATTCATATACAAAGGTGCCAACGATTATTAGTGGATGAATTTCTTCAGTTTTGATGGATTCGTTGGTCCAAGCTAAAAGCTGTTGTATTTCCCCTTGGGTTAAGTGGGGCTCTGTGGTATTAAAAATAACCTTTTGTGTTCCATCTGGATAGTTCGCTACCACCTTATTTGATAATTGCTTATATCGCCCTTTATGGGTTTGGTCTTTTCCACTGTGTTTTAATAATATTCCATGTAATTGATGGATACATCGTTCAGCCATTGCTATGTCTTGATAATTCTCCAGGATCAGCTGCAAGGCTTCATAATAGCCTACCACTTCTTGTTCATCTCGCTCTTCTAGTTTGTTGATCTTTAGCGAGTTGAGTAGCTTCTTGATTTCTGAGTCTGTTAAGGTTACTCCCTCAATTCTTGTGGACGATCCTACGCTAGCCACTGTGGCCAATTGTCGAAGCTCTTTTAAATATCTTGCGTCTTTCTGCTCTATCTCTTGCCATGATCCATTGAAGGTGTCTATTTGACTAAGTAGTTTGCTCAATTGCAAGTATTTCTTACTTCCAAACGCAAGCTTTTTACCTATTTTATTAGACATATCCATTTTGTATCCAATCTTATCCAATTGTAAATATAAACAGAGATATCCATTTCGTATCTAATTTTATCCAATTAAATACTTAATGTATACATAAAACTGATTCATCTACTTAGTTATAACGATGATAAAGATACATATCAAATCGTCTTCTTGGTGTATTACTGCACAATCACAAGACGCCCCTTTTCTATTCCCAAATAATAGGCTCTACAATAAGTAATATTCTTTAAGGTTCCAGAATCAATACATTTTGTGATCAGAAGTCTCACTCCTCCTCCATCTTCATCCGCTGGGTGAGTTTCTGTACAATCTTAAACTCACTCAGGAAAGTCCGGGCAATCACCCGAAGTATGGTATAGGTCGGGATGGCCAGTACCATGCCGATCACTGCGCCTACACCTATAAGCGTACCTACCTGAGCAGCAACTAAAACCACAATGAAAATCTCTAAGGGATGGGCCATCACCCGATTGGAAAAAATGTAGGGCTGTAAGACAAAATTATCGAGCAACTGCATGATGGCAAACACCACCGCTACTTTGATCAGCAAAGGAAACATGACATCATAAAAAGGCAACTCACTATTGGTCACCAAGGTAATTGCCAGTGCAAAGGAAGCACCCAAAATGGGCCCCAGATAAGGAATGACATTCAAAAAGGCAGCCATCAAGCCAATTAAAAAAGCATTTTCCAGCCCGATCAAACTCAATGTAATAGTGATAAACAGGGTGATGATGGTAATTTGTAACAGAATCCCCCCAAAATATCGACGCAGTAAATAAACAGTATCTTCAATCGCATTCTGCGTGGAACGCTCATATTGCGTTGGCACCAAAGCAATCACGATCTGTATTAAAATACCTTGTTCCTGCAAGAAGAAAAAAGAGATAAAAAGAACCGAAAACAAACCGATCAGAATCTCAGAAGCCCACCCAAATATGGAAGTGAAAATGAGGCCCAAACGTTCCGGTTTGAACCAATCATCAAAAAAGTTCGTCACCACTTCATAAGAAAAGTTGCGTTGTGTCTCAATCCCTATCCGCTCTAAAAAAGCCTGTAATCGAATCAAGGGCTCTTCCAAGGCCTGCATCAATAACTCATAATCGGCACCCGCCAATTGCTGCCCCTGGTCGATCAAAACCGGCGCCAACATCCTTACCAATAAAGCGCCCAACCCAATAAACAAGGTCAAGGTAATCACCGCCGCAATGGGACTGCCCCACTTATATCGATCCAAACCCAGTCGACCCAATAACAATTTCATAATGGGCTGACCAATCATGGAAACCACAAAGGCAAGCAACAAGTAAACCATGATGTTGAAAAAGAAATACAACCCCAGCCCCACAAAAAGGAGAGAAAGTATGAGAAAGATATATCGGTTTTTGACCGTCATGATCTTAAAGATAAGTGCTGAACTTGAAAAATCAAGCATCTGCTGCTCATCGAAAATCTTTAGCTTTGCCTCAAAGTATGCACTATGGAACTGTCGGTCATCATCCCGATCTATAATGAAGAAGAAAACATTGGCCTTCTGCACCAGCGACTCACGCAGGTGTTGAATGATATGGATACCGGCTATGAACTCATTTTCGTAAATGACGGAAGCTATGATGATTCAATGGAGCTGGTGCAACAATTGGCGAAAGAACATACATACATCAAGTATATTGATCTCTCTCGAAACTTTGGACACCAAATCGCGGTCATGGCAGGATTGGATCATGCACGGGGAGAAGCAAGTATTATTATTGACGCAGATCTTCAGGATCCTCCGGAATTGATTCCGGAAATGGTCGCTAAATGGAAGGAGGGCTATGAAGTGGTCTACGCCAAAAGAAAATCGCGTAAAGGAGAAAGTGCCATGAAAAAATGGACGGCAAAACTTTTTTATCGCATCCTCCGCAAATTGACTGATTTTGATATTCCGGTCGATGTAGGGGACTTCCGAATCATAGATCAGAAGATTGTGGAAGTGCTCCGCAATATGCCGGAACGAAGTAAATACCTCCGAGGTCAAATTGCCTGGGTCGGATTTAACCAAACCTATGTGACCTACAACAGAGAGGAGCGCCATGCAGGTGAGACAGGTTACTCTATCAAGAAGATGCTGGATCTCGCCATGAATGCCGTGACCGGTTTTTCCGAAGCGCCCCTGCGACTGGTCACGTATATGGGAATTATGGTAACCGTTTTTTCGTTACTGACCATGATGTATACTTTAATCAGCAGGTTGCTGACGGACTCCTATGTGGAAGGTTGGGCCTCGTTGATGGTCAGTATCTTATTTTTGGGCGGTGTTCAGATGATCGCTATTGGCATTCTGGGAGAATATATCGGCAGAATCTATCGCGATATCCGACAGCGACCGCTCTATATTGTTAAAGACACGAACTTCTAGATTATGGCTGCTCTTTGGTTATTCCTGCTGCTATCCTTCTCCGGAATGCATGACTTCCATGTGAGCCGAATGACGATGGACTTCAATCCGGAGGAACAAGCGCTGGAAGTGAGCATGCATATCTTCACTGACGATCTGGAACTAGGTCTGGAAGCTATGGGTCATCCGGGGATATTATTAAATACACCCAAAGAACCCGCCCATGCGGATAGTCTGATTCAGGTCTATTTAGAGCGACACCTGGATTTGGAGCACGAAGCGGGCGGCTCTGCACGGTTCCGATGGCTCGGAAAAGAATCCTCTGATGATTACCAAGCCACCTGGATCTATTTCTATCTGGATCTCCCTTCCAATGCGGGGAGCTACACCCTTAAACAAGATGTGCTGACCGAAGTGTATGACGACCAGCAAAATATCGTCAACCTGAGAGCTGTCGAAGATCCTGCTTTATCCTTATTGACCGGAGACCAGCCCTATTTTAAATTTGAGCTACCCTAAGATGAAAAAACTACTGATCTGGCCGATTAAATTCTATCAGGCAGCCTTGTCTCCTTATCTGGGCAGCAAATGCCGCTACCAGCCGACTTGCTCGCACTATGCGATTGAGGCGATTGAAGAATGGGGCGCCTGGAAAGGGTTTTGGATGGGCGTTAAAAGAATAGGACGCTGTCACCCCTGGGGAGGACACGGCTATGATCCGGTACCGGAGAATACCAAAAGAAAAAGCAAGAAGTAGACTCAGCCTCCTTCTTGCTTTCCCTGCCGCTCCCAGATTATCTCTAGGGCATTCTTTCCAGCACTCTTTGCTTCGCAGTTTGGAACTCTTGCTCTGTTAAAGCACCTGAATCTAAAAGGTCTTTTAGCTTTTTCAGCTTGACCATATCATTCATTTGCAGCCCCTTAACATTCTGAGCATCGGCCGGACTTTCCAGAATTCTGGCTTTCTCTGTATTAAACTCCTCTTCGGTCAATGCATCTGAATCATACAAGGCTTTCAAACCCGTCAATCTGTTGATCTGATCATTGGTAATACCGGAATCCTCTTTGCCGTAAGGCGGAACTTCCTCTACTTCTGCTAGAGGATATAACTCATAGGTACGCTCCGGGTAATACTTCATGGTCCATAAGAAGGGGAACAAAAAGAAAATTCCGCCAATAATCGCACCTACATCGGCTTGCTCATTTCGGCAGAGGTAGGTATTGAAGTCCTCGTATCCCTCTTTGGAAATGCGTAGACTATGACAAGTCCCTACGATAGATTCATCACTATAGGCATAGGGCGTTTTACCCATATACATGCCATTCACATAAACGGATGCATCGCTGGGCACGGACTGAATCATGGTCGTACTGGCACAACTCGTAAATAGAACCAACACGGCTAGCAAAAGCGCATTCAATT
>CAZGGG010000059.1:0-17729 GCA_964525165.1 uncultured Saprospiraceae bacterium
GATGGCATTGATGATGCAGTGGATAATTGTCCCTTGGAGTCGAATCCGGGTCAGGAAGATACGGATGGCGATGGCTTAGGAGATGCGTGTGATCCGGATGATGATAATGATGGTATAGATGATGCAGTGGATAATTGTCCCTTGGAGTCAAATCCGGGTCAGGAAGATACGGATGGTGATGGCTTAGGGGATGCATGTGATCCGGATGACGATAATGATGGTATAGATGATGGAGTGGATAATTGTCCTTTGGAGTCAAATCCGGGCCAGGAAGATACGGACAGTGATGGCTTAGGAGATGCGTGTGATCCGGATGACGACAATGATGGTATTTTAGATGGCCCTGATAATTGTCCTCTCCTATCAAATCCCGGACAGGAAGACAATGATTTAGATGGCATAGGAGATTTATGTGACCCGGATGATGATAACGATGGCATTGATGATGGAGTGGATAATTGTCCGTTGGAGTCGAATCCGGGTCAGGAAGATACGGATGGTGATGGATTAGGAGATGTATGCGACCTGGATGATGATAATGATGGTATAGATGATGCGGTAGATAACTGTCCATTAGTGTCGAATCCGGGTCAGGAGGATAATGATAATGATGGATTAGGAGATGTATGCGACCCGGATGATGATAATGATGGTATAGATGATGCGGTAGATAATTGTCCCTTGGAGTCAAATCCGGGTCAGGAAGATACGGATGGTGATGGATTAGGAGATGTATGCGACCTGGATGATGATAATGATGGTATAGATGATGCGGTAGATAATTGTCCTTTAGTGTCTAATCCCGGGCAAGTGGACACGGATGGCGATGGCCTGGGAGATGCCTGTGACTTCGACGATGACAATGATGGTGTTCTGGA
Source organism: uncultured Saprospiraceae bacterium (assembly GCA_964525165.1). GTDB lineage: Bacteria > Bacteroidota > Bacteroidia > Chitinophagales > Saprospiraceae > JAWLFI01. Next base: position 879 of record CAZGGG010000059.1, read on the forward strand.
TGTAAATGATAATTGTCCCACCATATCAAACCCCGGACAAGAGGATACGGATGGAGACGGCCTAGGCAACCTTTGTGATCCGGATGACGATGGAGACGGAGTGAATGATGATATTGACAATTGTCCTTTGGAGTTTAACCCAGGTCAAGAAGATACAGATGGTGACGGGATTGGGGATGCTTGTGAAGATGATATAGATGGTGACGGTGTTGCAGATGCAAATGATAATTGTCCCACCATATCGAACCCCGGGCAGGAAGATACGGATGGAGACGGCCTGGGTAACCTTTGTGACCCTGATGACGATGGCGATGGTGTGGATGATGTTGTTGATAATTGCCCTTTGGTGTTTAATCCTGGCCAGGAAGATGCAGATGGGGATGGAGTTGGTGATGCGTGTGAAGGGGATATGGATAGTGATGGGATTTTAGATGATAATGACAATTGTCCCTCAATATTCAATCCAGGGCAGGAAGATTTAGATGGGGATGGTATCGGAGATCTTTGTGATGATGATGTCGACGGTGATCAGATCCTCAATGATGAAGATAATTGTCCACTGATTTCAAATACGAATCAGTCAGATAATGATAACGATGGCATAGGAGATTTATGTGATCCTGATGATGATAATGACGGTATTGCCGATGATGAAGACAATTGTCCCTTTAACTCGAATACAAATCAATTGGACAATGATTTAGATGGTATAGGAGATGTATGCGATGCTGATGATGATAATGATGGAGTCAATGATGAAGAAGATAATTGCCCACTTGTACCAAATTCTTTACAAGATGATCTGGATGTGGATGGCATAGGAGATGCCTGTGATCCGGATGACGATGGGGATGGCATAGTGGATGAAATTGATAACTGTCCTCAGCTTTCTAATCCAAACCAGTTGGACAATGATTTAGATGGCATAGGAGATGTATGCGATCCGGATGATGATAACGATGGCATACCTGATGAGACTGACAACTGCCCATTCACAGCCAACCCAGATCAAGTTGATAGTGACGGGAATGGTGTGGGCGATGCATGTGAGAATGATAAAGATGGTGATGGAATATCAGACGAATTGGATAACTGCCCGGATATTCCCAATACTGCGCAAGTAGATACTGATGACGATGGCATAGGAGATGCCTGTGATTCAGATGATGACAATGATGGAGTAGATGATGATGAAGATAATTGTCCACTGATAGCCAATGCAGGCCAAGAAGATAATGATGGGGATGGCATAGGAGATTTATGTGACCCGGATGATGATAATGATGGTGTGCCCGATCAAGACGATAATTGTCCACTCATCTCCAACCCGAACCAAGAAGACAGCGATGGGGATGGTATCGGTGATGCATGTGATATGGTTTCTTCATATTCTGCGGATCCACTTGACCTTCAATTATCTCCCAATCCTTCTGCAGGTAGGTTAAGGATTCTTCATCAAGGGCAGCTTTATAGTCATGTCGACCGCATTCTAATTTATGATTTAAATGGTCGATGTCTGCGGCAGTTTAAGGCTCAGGAGGGGCCTTTGGGTGAAATAGATCTGAATGCTTTCGAACAAGGACTATACATTTTGAAAATTTTGAGTGATGACAAATGGTCCACACATCAAATAATCATTCAAAAATAGACGGATGAGGTTATTTGTGATTCTGGCTATAATATTAGGATTCTGTTTGCCCGGTGAAGCTCAGAATATTGAAACAATCTCGCTCAAGTCTAAGCCTGGGTTGTCAGGCGGTGTCCACCTTGGTACTCAATTTTATGCTGCTAATGGAATTGCCAACCGAAGATCACCCTTTTCCTATAATTTGTCCGGAAATTTAAGGTTGAAGTGGGGTCTTGTGAATGTGCCTTTGAGTTTCAGCTTCAGGGATCAAAACCTAAGTTATAATGCACGCTTCAATAAATTTGGCATCAGCCCCTATTATAAATGGGCAAAATTACACATAGGCCATAGGTCAATGCGATTTAGTAACTATAGCCTTAACGGCAAAAACTTCTTTGGTGTCGGCACTGAGCTTACACCCGGGAAACTTCGTTTTTCAGCATTTTATGGAAATATTAGAAATCACCTTGCTCAAAGAGATGAGCGAATCGTGGGAGGAACTTTGGTGCCCACATTCAACAGAAGAGCATATGGAGCAAAAATAGGTTATGGAACTCGAGCCAACCACTTTGATATCATTTTCTTAAAAATCAAGGATGTTGAAAATGAGCCCATTAGTGATGAACCTGTTCCCGGCATTCAATTAGATCCTGCTGAGAATATTGTTTTAGGTACACAATGGCAAACGACCTTTTTCAAAAGACTTCAGTTTGGGGGTACAATCAACTTCAGTGCATTTACTGAAAACACAGCTCTCCAGGGAATTCCATTACAAAACTCCTCTATTAAGTTTCTCAATAATTGGACGACGATTAACCCCTCTACCCGTCTGAGTATGGCAGGTGAACTCAATGCCGGATTAAATTTTCCTTCTTTTGGTATCGGTCTTCAGTATAGAAGGGTAGAACCCAATTACCGTTCACTAGGAATGACATTCATTCAAGCCGATATTGAGGCCTACACCGCTATGACTCGTTTTTCGTTTTTTAAGCGCAAATTATCCCTAAACCTTAGAGGAGGCTATGAAAGAAACAACTTAAGGAATTTAGACTATTTAGGACGACAGAGGTTAATTGGCTCCGCTAGATTGACGCTCCTTCCGGCTAAAGGATGGAATATTGGAATCCACTATTCCAACTTTCAGTACGAGAGTGTAGACGGTCTGGTAGAAATCAATGACACCCTCAGGCAGGTTAGTGTAAATGAGTCAATGGGACTCAACATGAATTATACTTTTCGGTCTGAGCATAGATCCTTTGGCCTTTTTGCCAGCTTCCAAAGAAATGTGAACATGGATCAAAGCCCTATCCTGACTATTGCCCGGGATATTGTCAGTATAAATGGAAACCTTGGCATTCGTTGGGATTGGTCTGACTTGGGTTTGACAATACGTCCTTCACTTATTTATACTCAAATTCAAATAGAAGAGATGAACAGAACCCAATTTGGAGGAAGTGCTCGGATGAATAAAGAATTATTTAATGAGAAGCTACAAGCCGCACTTCAATTTCGCTGGTCGGGTATCAGAGAAAGTGGCGCTCAAGTTGGACATATTATTTTTTCAGGACTAAATCTGAGATACCAACTTAATACTAGTCAGCAAGTTGTGGCTATGTTTTCATATATGGACCGTCGCTCTTCGGTCAGAACGGATTTTAATGAATTTCGATCCAGTCTTTCCTACGGCTTAAACTTTTGACTATGCGCTATTGGATGTGGATATTGCTTTTCGGATGTATGGCTGCAGTAATGAGTGGACAGCGACCGATTGAAATTATCACTCAACTCAACACTCCCTTCCCCACTGAAGTAGGAGATTTTATAGAGCAATTTGATCAATTTACCATTACGGTCATCAATCATTCTGACCAGATCCAGGAAATCTATTTACTGGCAGATTACTTCGGTGACAATGGAATTTCGGTTACCATGGATCGTTTCTATCAACCGGCTCAATCCTTGATTATTCCGCCCAATGATGTAGCTGTCCTAACAGCTGAAGACCTGGAAAGCCTCAATGCGGATTTAATAGAAGATCAAGTTTTTTATGAGGGCATCACTCAACAACAATTACTGTTTGGCTCTATTCCTGAAGGTAATTACACTTTGTGCATTAACGCTTTTGATTTTAATACCGGCGCATTACTCAGTGTAGGATGCTCTATGCCGGTATATGTTTCCAATGCGAACGTCCCTAATATTATAATGCCATTTGAGGGAGATTCTATTCCGGTCAGCGAGCTACCGGTATTCAATATCATTTGGGAATTTCCCGGAAACCTTGGCCAATTGGCCATGGATCTGCAATATGAAATGAAAATTGTAGACATCACCGAAAACTATGATTGGGATATTGAAGAGTTGTTCAGTGATGCAGGTATTCCGGTTCATTTGGAAGAGTTGATTGAAGGGCAAACCCAATATATTTACAATGGTTTTGGAGATGATCCGGCATTACAAGAAGGACATGAATACGGTATCCGAATCAGAGCTATAGATCCTATGCAGCAGCATGCTTTCGCAAATGGTGGATATAGTGAAATACGCCGATTTTGGTATGGTAGCCCGGGACAATTGTTTGAAGATGAAGGTGAAGACCCCACAGCCTCGAATGATAGTCTACCCGTTGATTGTGAAAACCGCTGCAATATTGCCCTTTCAAGTAATACCACTCCCATCACAGACCTGAGCTCAATTGATGAAATAAATCTTGGCCATTTCACATTGGAGAACTATAACCTGACCCTTGCAGGTGAAGCATTTAACGGAGAGGCCGAAGTTCAATTTAGCTTTTTAAGGGATATACGCATACGCGTTCAGGTCGCAAACCTCAAAGTCAACAGTGATGGCGAGGCTTTTGAAGGCAGCGCACGGGCAATCTTAGCTGCAGGAGAAGATATTCAATCTCTTGCGGACCATTTACAATTTCCGGATGAGCTGGATATTTTGTTGGATCAGATCGAACCCAATGAGCAGGACGACCTTAGTAATTTAATAGAAGGTGTCAGGACCTTAGACGCTTTGTTTGGATCGGGTGCTGTTGGGCTTCCCTTGGGTATACCCTATGCATTGCAAGGGAATCAACTCTACCTTGGACTTACAGATCTAAAGTTGAGTCCTGAGGGCGCAAAAGCTAAAGTAATATTAAACGCTAAACTTGCTTTGTTTGATGGAGAAGAGCGGTTATTAATGGTGGGAGACTCTGTTTGCATTCATCCGGAAGGTTTTGGGGGTGACTATCAATTTGGGCTCAAACAAAATATTTCCATCACCAATGAAAATGCAGATCATTTTGATCTGGTATTGAATGGCGCTGATGAAGAGCAGGGGAACTATTGCAACGTTCAAATGGGATGTAATGGCGTGGAAGCTATGAACATCAGGGGGCATGTCAAGTTTCCCCGAAATGTGCTGACACCCTACCAGGAAGGTATGACTGAACCTCCGGCACCTGAAGAAAAAGTCCGAGCTGATTTTAGCTTCTCCATAAATATGGGGGAAGGGGACGGACAAGATTCAACTGCCCTGTCGAATAATGTGAATTGGATTGCCTCTGTAGATGTTGAGCCCTTTACCATCACAGGATTAAAAGGCTGGAAATTTGAAACTCAACGAGCTTATTTGGATATGAGCGATCTAGCGAATCCGGAGGACGCTTTTTTTCCGGAAGGGTATCATACCGTCACTAATGATTTTAGAGGGTTTTACCTGAAAGAAGCCAAATTGACCCCTCCCGCACATATTCTTCTGGATTCCTCTTACGTAATGGTTTCTGACCTATTGCTTGATCCTGCCTTATACGGCAAAATTGAAGCCGCAAGCATTCTGCCCATCGAAAAGGGTAATCTAGCCGGCTTCGGCTTTGGAATTGATTCCCTACTCCTTGAATTTTACGATAGCAATCTTCAAATGGGCAGAATGACAGGGCCCCTTCAATTACCCATAACCGACCAAACAGATAGTCTGACATACACTGCTTTAATTGAAAGCATACAACCTGCAGGAGAGGCTCCAGACTATGGATATGTCTTTGATCTGATGCTCCAGGAGAATGTTAAGTTTCCTTTCATGATTGCCGAAGGGGAAATCTATGACGATTCCTATATGAACATTGCATTTATACCGAGTGCTAGTCAAGATGTGTTTATTCAAACTTACTTGCATGGCCAATTGAATATCGATACAGAACAGTTGTACCCCGAAGATTTACCGGATTTGCCTGCACAGGCAAAGTTGGTAGAAATAGAGTACCAATTTGATTATACCTCAGGTATCGGGTTTAATCCGGATAATACCTCAATAGGTTTTGCCAGTCCTCAGAAATTGTTGGGTGGATTTCCGGTCAATATGGACAATTTTAATGTAGGTATTGATGCGAGTTACGAAACGGTAGCCGTTCAATTTGATGTAGGCATTTCTTTTGGGGTGGGTGAGTTAGATCTGGCGGCCGGAGCTTCATTTGATATCATCTCAAACTTGGAGCCGATCGATGCAGCAGGAGATATTATCGAGGATGGTCCGGGAGGTGCGCTATCTGTAGTCAAAACGTTGAAGTTGAACGGCTTACAATTTGATTCTATTTTTATTGAGCTGGACAAAGGTTCATTCGCATTTGAGGGTATGATTGCCTTTTATAATGAACCCTTGGAGACCGGAGGGAGAGATAAAGGTGTGAGAGGGGAGCTGAATGTCACCCTACCTGTTGGTGGTATTCAAGGGCGTATTGAAGCTGTTTTTGGCAATATCGGCGACCCACCGGATGTTGTTCAGGGTCAACCGGTCAGTTATAGTGAGGATTATTACGCCTATTGGTATGTAAAAGGATTGATCGCTACAGGAACAGGAATTCCTATTTGCTCCGGAGTAGGGCTGTATGGAATAGGAGCGGGGGTAGGATATAATATGGTTCAAACATCCAGTGCCGAGGTGGTGAATGGTGAAGTGATTGGCGATGCTGTTTTTGAGCCGGTATTCAACTCCTTCCGAATTGAACTTACTGTGATACTCGGAACCCATCCCAAACCGGATGCTTTTAATGCTGATGTGACCATCGGGGCTCAGTTTGTCAATGGAGGCCTCGACATGCTGTTTATAGAAGGAAATGGCTACTTGATGACACCTATGGCAGACCGAGATGACCCTCAGGTATATATGGGCGTAGGGGTCTATTTTTATACTCAAAATGAAAGCCGGGATTGGTTTATCGATGGGTTTTTAAGAGTCGCCGTCAATGTAGCAAAGGGTGCTTTCCGTGGGAATATGACGAATCCTGTAGTGGACAATCAAATGGTCGATGCTCAGTTCTATGTCAGTGAAGAGCAGTGGTATTTTTATGCCGGTGAACCGGATTTTAACCCTAATGATGATCACGACCCACGTGGAAGTGCAGAATTTGCAATTAATGAAGAGGTCAAGGCAGAGTTTAAGGCGTATATGATGGTGGGACATGGTGTACCTACTGCATTACCTCCATTACCACCTGATGTACAACGCATATTGACCAATCCTTCCGGAGAACTGGCGGATACAGAATCTGCGGCCAATGTCGAAAGTAGTGCCGGAGGAGCAGCCGTCGCTGAAGGGGTGGGCTTTGCACATGGTTCTTCGGGTAGCTTGGAAGCGAGCATTGACGCAAATATTATTTACGCCGATTTCTGGGTCTGTATGGGCTATGATATGAATATAACGAAGGCCGATCCACCTGATTTTTGTGCCAATACCGGGCGAGTGAAAGGCATCAATGGTTGGTATGCGGAGGGCCAAGCCTACGCAGGAATTGAAGGAGGTTTGGGAGTGAAAGTGAAGCTCTTTGAAAAAGAACCTACGAAATTTCATCTAATGGACTTAGCAGCAGCCATTGCGCTTTATGGAGGTGCACCTGCTCCGTCTTATTTTGGGGGAACGGCCAGTGTTTACTACTCACTCTTGGGAGGTAAACTAGAAGGCTCTGAGACCTTCCAGTTTTCAGTAGGTGAGAAGTGTGCGGCAGCCCCTAATGACCCTTTGGCCGGAATACAGTTTATTGAATATGTAGATCCGGGACATGGGGATAAAGATATCCCGCCTTATCAGCGAGCACTATGTAAATTTACACTCCCAATAGACGAAACCATCATCATCCCTGTTCCGGTACTGGATGCAAATAATCAGGTCATTAGAACTGATGAATTGGCATATACTCCTAGAGTAGAATATAGCTTGAATCGTGACTTTAGAAATGATAAGTCTCCAGTACTTCTTCAACCTCAGCCTTGGGTTGACGAAGAAATCCATGATGCATTAGTTTTGAGACCCAGAGAGTTGCTTCAGGAAAATCGCTGGTATAAGCTGCGCATAACAGTAAAAGCAATTGATGAACAAAGCGGCGGATGGTTACGCGTAGACGATAAAATATGGACTCAGGATACAGTCATTAGATTCAAAACCGGACCCTATCCCGAGGATCTTTATCAGATGGTGAAGTACAGTATTCCAATGAATTATGAGCGTTACTACTTGCAAGATGAAAACACTTCCGGAAAACTCTTTTTTACGACAGCCTTGCCGGCGGATCACTTCTTTCCGGCACAGGGTCTGAATGGATTAGTGAATTACCAGTACTTTGTTCGTTATACCAATTTGGAAACGCAAAGCCAGGAAGAATTCCCACTGGATATCAGTGCATGTTGTAATGCTTTCATTGCTCCTGAATTAAGTTATCCCATCCCTGAATTAGAAAATGAAAACATTTATGCTCTGCAAATTATCCGAAAAACTGATCTCTCAAAGATTACCAAGGGTGCTGAGGGAAAGGATACCCGAACCATCAGCCTGTTTTCCGGTGAAGATGGAGCCCAAAACCTCAATACGCGCGTTTTAAGTCCTGGGCAGACGATAGATCAAAATGAGTTTTTACTTTATCATACTTATTTCCGCAGCTCGAAATATGACCATATGGCCGAAAAGATTGAGGCGGCTGTGGTCAATAATACGCTCTACTTCGGCAACCATCATTTGTATGGACGGAAGTTGAAGGTTGAATTCGAAATGCAGGAAAAGTTTGAGACCAGAGACTTCAGCTCGTTTTACCCGCCTATTGAGGGTTCTGAAGACCTGGAGTTCGCTCCGAGGGTAAAAATGACTGATATTTTCAGTACAGCATATCATAATGACGCAGAGCAAAAGATGGGTGATTTGCTGAATTACTTTGATCAGAATATGCAATCCTATTGGTATTTCCCCGATTACCCCAATGACCTGCTGATTGACTGGACCTTATCCTCTTCTTCCGATATTTTGCCGGCAGGCCGATTAAGCGGACCTTTGGACCCACCACTCTCAGAAGATGAGGTTGCTAATCTTTGGGCTCAATACTTAGAAACCGGAAATTTAAATTATAGTCCTCCGACAGCACAAGGAAATACACAAGGTATAAGCTTTAGTGTGGAACTATCTCCTGATTATAGTTTGCGCTACAATAGTCATTTCCGCATTTCTAAAGACCGAAAGAAGGTACTTGATTGGACGAATCACTTGCTCACGAATGACCTTTGGTTCCTTCCGCCCATGGAAGTCATTGTCGAAAATGATTTTCCGCAGTTTATGAATATGCGGGCGGCATTGCAACAAGCTGACTTTAGGATTGGAGAGAATCCGGGCGACTATTCCGTTTATTTCAATCGAAACAATTCTTCGATCCCGGGAGGTGAAGAATGGTCATGGTTTGTCAATGAGATAGACTTTTCGACCCCTTTGCCCTTCTTTAACACTTCAAAGGAAACCCAGGGTCCTCTCATATTTTTAGGAAAATGAAAAGAATAGTATTCTATATCAGTTTATTCTTATGCTCAGGCATGATGTTATGGGCACAGGACTCATCTTGGGTGCAGCGATCTGAATATCAAGCAGTTGATAGCTTGCCTAAGGTAGTTGTTTTGGCTCAATATAATCAAGAGCAAGTACAGCTTCGTTTTGCGATCGACCGACCTTCGGCTTGGTATGCAAATATTCCATATGGATTTAAGATTGAGCGTTTTGAGACCGACGCCCGTACAGGCTTAGCGAATCGTTCCAGTAGAGATACATTTATCGTAAAGCCCCGGCCACTCAAGGAGTTCGAAGCTTTCATTCAAATGCCTGAGGATTATAAATACCATTTGACTATCGCCGAATGTCTTTATGGCTCATTGCAGTCGGAGGGGGGCGTTCCGGCTTTTGGAAGCACAAGTAAAGAAATCCAGAACAAACACGGTCTCGCACTATTTGCTGCAGATATGAATTTTGAGGCTGCTCTGGCGGGTGGTTTAGCATGGGTGGACCCATTAGAAGTCAGGGAGGGTTCAAGCTATTTTTACAGAGTAAACGCTTTGATGCCGGATACCACAATTTTACCTGCTTATACAAGCATTGAGGCGATTAGAATTCCACAATTCACTCCGCAATTGGCAGTCTGTCTGGAAGGAGAAGGGAAGGTGACATTACAATGGGAACGCGAGCTCCATGAACCTTTTTGTTCGGCTTATTGGATTGAGCGATCAGAGGATAGTTTACAGTTTGAACGAATTCATGAGATCCCATTTGTAGGGGGACAATCTAAGGCCTTTCCTTCACCCTATTTTTCCTACACGGATCGAATTCCATTGTATGAACCTTATTATTATCGTATTCGGGCTATTACGCCTTTCGGCAAAATCAGTCCTCCCTCAAGGGCAGTCCGTTTAATGGCGAGGGATCGAACACCTTGTCCGGCTGCTTCAGAGCTGTTGATTACAACAGATGCTGTAATGAATCAGGTTAAGATTACTTGGGAGCAAGAAGAATGTCCCGATGTAAAGGGCTGGCAAGTATACAAAGGGACTGCCCCGGAATTGCCTTTTACGCCGGTCGGATCCTTGATTCCAATAGGTTCGGATCTATTCTTCCGTGAACAAGTTGAAGACACCAGAAACCGATTGTACTATAAGATTCAAACTATAGATAGTGCGGGGAATACTAATTTTACACTCGCTCGTCTTGCCGCTTTCAGAGATACAATGCCACCGGCAATTCCCTCCGGATTATATGGCCAGATCGACTCTGCAGGTACCGTACACTTAAAATGGTCCTCAAATCAAGAAGCGGATCTGAGAGGGTATCATATTTTCAAAGCGAATGCAGCAGATCACATATTTACAATGGTAAATGCAAAGCCTATTGCTGATACCGTTTTTAGGGATAGCATCACCTTACAGACATTGACAGAAGAAATTTACTACCGGGTAAGTGCTGTAGATTTTCAGGGTCATATCTCCAAATATTCAGAGCCACTACAGTTACAAAAGCCGGATACTATGGCACCTTTCCCCCCCAGTATTACTCATTATGGACAAACGGATGACTATATATTTTTTGACTGGACACCCAGCCGCACTCAAGATGTTGTACGCCATCAGCTTTACCGAAAGGTAAATAATGGTGCATGGCAAGAGCTGAGCATTTTCAATGCCGATGAAACACGCTTTAGGGATGAGGATGTAGCCCAAGATTCTGTGTACGCTTATAAGCTGATGGCTCAGGACGATGCAGGACTTTTTTCTGTCGATCATGCTGCCATTCGAGTGGTGTTTAAGAGTAAGAAATTACCCGATCCTCCATTATTGATGAACTGTTTTTATAACGAAAACAATCAAATTGAACTCAGCTGGTCGCCTATGGATCAAAACGGATGGGAAGTTTTAGTCTACAGGTCCGTTAATCAAGGACCCTTCACGGTTTTAGATCGATTATCTGGCAATGAGGTCCGATTTATAGACCGTCGACCACTGCGCACTGCAGACTTGAGGTATGCACTAAAAGTCAGGGATGACAGAGGCAAGCGCTCTGCATTCAGCAATATTTTACAAGCTGAAAACACCAAAAAATGAAGTGGACAAATTATCTCTGGGGAATGATTTTGGTGTTGACCACTTTTTGGAGTTGTCAGCTTGACCTTATTCAAGAACCTTTGAATGAGGATCCACATTTTAAATTAAAACCCGAAACCATAGTCTTCGAAGAGGATCTTCAGGAACAAGTAAGGGCGGTGGAACCTGATCGAATTATAATTGCAGGAACCGGAGCTCAATCACCCGATATTGAAAGTGGAAGTATCATTCTTTCTCGGCCTGCAGAAGGTGCACCGGCAGGATTTCTGAGAAAGGTGATTCGAGTGGAGACCCAAGGAAATGAGACAGTATATTTTACTGAACCTGCAAGTCTGCCGGATGCATTCGAGTCTTATACTTGGAATTATCAGCCGCGAATGAAAACAGGAAGTATTTTCAGAGATGCTTCAGACTTGACATTGGACACAATTGATACGGTTTATGTTTTTGATTTAGGTCAAATTGGAAATTTAGATTTAACCATGGAGTTAGAATTGCAATTAGCCTATCAAATTGAGCTGGTGTCCTTTATTGATTATTCATTTCCGGAAGGGGTAACATCATCGAGAATTGGATTTGATCGCTTTCAATTGAATGATTTGAGTTTTACCAAGACATTTAAGCTCAATGGAGATGATTTTAGTGGTATTCAAGCCTATGATGCATTATCAGAAGCCTTAGAAAGGGATATTCTAACCCTTGCCTTGAATCCGGTACCGATTGATCCCCCTACTAGTTTGGTTTGGGTGCAGCCTGTACTTTCATTAAAAGGTATTTTAGGCTGTATGTTTGAGGCCCGGTATTCCAATCAGATTCGCCTGTATAATACCACGCCCGCAAAGGGCATCGTCAATTATGATCAATCAACAGGAACGACTACTATTGAACGCCAATTGCCGGATAATTTCATTATGGAGGTCAATGTAGGTATGGAAGGGTCCATTAGCATTGAAACAGGAGTTCGACTGGAGATCGGATTAGCCCCTTACACCAGAGGTTTATTTACACTTGGCGTGGGATTGGACAATAGCTTGATCAATACCCTTTCCGGTAATTTTGACGTTTCTTTTCGGACGGATACAACTGCTGATCTGGTTGCGGGGCTAGAATTCAGGACGGACGTTAAAGTAGCCGGTGATATATTCATAGATGGAGAATTTTTTGGCTTTGCTCCGGATGTCATAGATGGTCAATTTCAAGTATTTGAATCGATATTTAATATTTATAAATATGGTGTCGAAATTGAAAACTGTTTCACGGTATTTAAAGGGATTTCAGCCTCAGTAATATGTGAAGGTTCGGACGAAGTAAGCCTCTTTTTTGATGCATTGACAATCAATGATATATTTCTGGGCGAGGGCAGATATCAAATAATAATTACTTCCGACACGGATACCCTCGAGTTACCTTCACTTTATCTTTTTGGGGCTTCTCAAGAAGCGGACCTTAGCGAGTTGGAGCCGGGCAATTACAAGATCACTTATATCTATTGGGAAGATTTAGTGAGTCCAACCAATTGTATTCGGACCACGACGATTACCATTCCCGATTGCAACAGTACTATAGATAATAATTGTGGGCCGGAGGGTTTTGTGCTTATAGCGGACCAGCCCTACTGCATTTATCAAGACCATTTGGGTCGGGAATGGCTTGCATCCAATCTGAAAAGTGAAATCAGAACTTGCTATGAGGATATTCCTTTGAATTGTGAAGTCTATGGGGGGCTGTATACTTATGAAGAGGCCTTAAACATCTGTCCTTTAGGGTGGCGGCTGCCTTCTCAAGAAGAGTGGCGAGAGTTGTTGGAAGCCGGAACAGCTGATGTAAGCGTAGATGGAAATCGGACCATTATTCCAGGTGCCTATTTTTTTAAGGATAAGAACTACTGGGGAATACAGAATATAGGTGAGCCCGGATTTAATGTAAAGCCTTCGGGCTACCAAACGCCTATCGGTGGCTTCAGTCATCTGGGGCGTTATGCTTACTTATGGACAGCGACTGATGCCGATGATCCGGAAAATGCGAATGCAATGGCCGTGATTTTTTCTGATACCAGTAATAATGCAATAATTTCTCCTAATTTAAAGACCAACAAAATGAGTTGTCGCTGTATAAAAGCCAATTAAATGAAAAATTATATTCATCAAATAGTACTCATTTCAGGCTTTGTATTCTTGTTTTCACTAACAGGTAGCGGTCAAAGTTGTGAGGAGGTTCAAGATTTCATAGTTACTGTAGAACAACAGAAAAAGCGTCCCCAACAAAGTCAGATTGACTCACTCATCGATTTGGAAAATGTATTTCGTGAAGGGCAATGTTTGGATTTGCTTTATACATGGTCCAATACCTTATTTAATGCATACAGCATGAGGTTTCAGTTCCGGGAAGGGGCTGCATTCTATGAAAAAGCATACGAAATAAGTAAAAAGAGTGAGGATCCGGACCTTATCGCTCAAATGGGAATTGCTTACGCTGAAGCTTGTTTCGTTTTAGAGAGGCATCCGGAAGTCTTTCAAACTTATGCAGAGCTGAAAGATCTTGATATACAGAGCAAAAGCTTGCAATCCCGTATCTATACCGGCTACGGAAAATCATTATACTTTTTAGAGCGTAGTTTAGATGCGGCAATACCGCATGTGGAGCAAGCCTTAGAATGGGCAAGAGTGCTTAATGATTCGCTCCTGATAAAAAATGCACACGAGGCCATGGCCGTGATGTACCTTATGAATGGTTCTTTGCTTGCGGCCTCAAAAGAATATATTTTGATGGAAAATTATTTGCCATCCCATCTTTATTTTCCAAAAGCCGGGGTCTATAACCAGCTATCAGAAATATTTATGGAGTTGGGGGATGATCAAAAAGCAAAATATTATGCGAATAAAACCTATGAAGTAGCAGAAGCCCAACAATTTGCCAAAACGAAAGCCAGAGCTCAACTCAATTTAGCACGTCTTGCATCTAGAGCCGGTGAAGCTCAAGCAGATTCACTATTTCAAGCGGCAATTCAATATGATGCGGATAAGTCAAAAAGCCTGTTTAGTTTAAATATTTATTATGCATACGCCAATCACCTGATTCGCAATGACAGGATAAACGAAGCTACTACAATCTTAGAGAAAGTGAGATCACTACCGGATAAAATCTTAAATATAAAACCCAGAGACCTCCCTTTTTTGGAGGCTGAGATTGGCTTTGCGACAAAGAACAAACAAATGGTGAAAGCTGCAATCGATAGTTTAGAGCAGAAGCAGATCATCACCGAATCCTTATTAGATCAAGTAGCAGTTTCAAAATTAAAAAGTAAATACTTTGATCTTGTCGATAATCCCGATAGTGCGTACACTTATGCCATCGCCACATTGAATGCTTCGCAACAGTTGTTTGAAGAGAACAGGACAAGGTTTATTTACGATGCAGAATCTCGCTATCAGAAGGGAAAGCAGGATCAAAAAATAAACGATTTATTAGAAAAGCAGGAATTATCAGCTGCTCTTTTAGACCTTAGAAAGAAGCAGAGTGCTTTCATGTGGCTGGGCATCTTTACTCTACTGTTTATTAGTGGGTGGATCTTTCTGCTCTATCGAAAAAATAATAAGAAAAGCGCAACCTTGTTCGAACAGAATGCAATCATTAAAAAGACACTTTCAGAAAAGGAAATATTATTAAAAGAGATCCACCATAGAGTGAAAAATAATCTTCAGATTGTCTCAAGTCTGCTTAGCTTGCAATCTCGGTTTATTCAAGATAAGCAAGCGCTCAGTGCTATCACAGAAGGTAAGAATCGAGTCAAATCAATGGCATTGATACATCAAAATCTTTATCAGGAAAACAACCTGACCGGCGTCGCAATAAAGCCTTATTTTGAAAAATTAATTCGCTCTTTATTCAATAGTTATAATATTGATCCCGATCAAATAAAATTAAAACTAAAGGTCGATGATTTAACCCTTTCTGTTGATACTGTGATCCCGATAGGCTTGATCACTAATGAATTGGTGAGTAATGCCCTCAAACATGCTTTCCCGGAAGGGCGAAAAGGTGTTTTATCAGTCAAACTTCTAGAAAATACAGGTCGAGTCATCCTCGAAGTAAAGGATGATGGAATCGGAATTGAACAGCCTGAATTGCTCAGCCAGTCCAATACTTTTGGTTATAGGATCATTCAAGCCTTTAAAGAAAAACTAAATTCCGAAATGATCATTCAGAGTAATAAGGGAACAAGCATTCAATTGGTGATTTCCACTTTTGAAAAAGTACAGGATACTCCAATTTCTAAAGTAGGATAAGTTTAAATCTGGCAATATGGGGAAGGATGAAAAAATAAAAGTGGTGATTGTAGAAGACGAGCCTTTGATTGCAGAAGACTTGCGGTTCTTGCTCAATGGTATCAATTATACTGTTATTGGCGTAGCGCAAAGCAGTTTGAAAGCGATGGACCTAATCAGCACGCGAAAACCGGACATTGTTCTTTTAGATATTAATATTAAAGGTGACAAAGATGGAGTAGACATTGCGCATATGTTAAATGAGCAGTATAAAATCCCATTCATTTATTTGACCTCATATGCCGACCAAGAAACCATAGACAGAGCAAAATTAACCATGCCCTATGGTTATATTGTAAAACCTTTTGATGAAAGGGACTTGTTAAGCTCAATTGAAATGGCCCTATATCGTCACGAGCAACAACATGCGCAGGAATTGCCAAAATTGGAGGAGGTCAACCAAAGCCTTGGGACAGAACTTACAGAACGCGAGTACGAGCTACTGTGTGGATTGGCATCAGGGTTGACCAATCAACAGATGGCAGAGCACTTTTATATTTCGTTAAATACGGTAAAATTTCATTTGAAAAATCTGTTTTCAAAAATGGATGTCGTTTCCCGTTCTGCTGCCGTCGCTAAATTCTACGAATTGAAATAAGCTGAGTCATGCAGAAGAAGAAAGAGGCCAAAATCATACCGCTGGATTATGAGGCGCGATCAATATATGAGGCGACTGAAGAGACTTGCCTTTCGGCAAATGAAAGCGAGGCGGTCTTATTGGTCTTGAATGATTTGATTAGAGAGTACATTCAATCGCTGAAAGATTTGGAGCAATTGATGGCAAAGGAAACCGAAGAAGGGTGAGCAAGGTTTGTTTTGGAATGGAATAAGGGCCGAAGTCGGCTTTGGTGAGTTGACAGAAGCTACGGGGGGTCTGTTAAAGGTTTATGGGGTGTAAGTGATCAGTTTAGGTGAGACAGACCGTGTCCGCTTTAGCGAATGAGAAGGTGAGTGGACGGGGACTACCAAAGAGGCGGGGTTTTGGTATTTGAAAAAAAAATGAAAATAAAAAGCCCCC
>CAZGGG010000060.1:0-373 GCA_964525165.1 uncultured Saprospiraceae bacterium
GCCATAATATTTCTTTTAGGCCGGTTCTTGCAATAGATCAAGGAATTCCATAGTGGTGGATTCCATTTTAAAAACCACCTTCTCTACACTTGCCACGAGGATATTATATCCCACAAATGCCAAAATACCGATGAACAGACCAAATGCTGTAGTGATCAAAGCCTGGTAAATTCCCCCTGCTAAGACATCCGGTGTCACATTTTGCTCGTTGGCCATGGTGTAAAATGCGAAGTACACATCACCGCTGATATCCGGGCGCGCCCCGCCCCCCATCGGCTCGGACACAATGAGCTGCTCGGCCTTTTTCCCGGGCTCATCATCCGTGCTTACCGGGCGGAAGGCCGTCTCGCGAGTGCCGACAGCGGTCTAGGCG
>CAZGGG010000060.1:383-6726 GCA_964525165.1 uncultured Saprospiraceae bacterium
ATACTTCCAGGTTTCCTACGTTCTCAATAGAAGCATTGATATCTCGCAGCGGTTTTCCAATCCTTTGCAATCCTTTTTCTACCATTCGTGCAGAAGGTGAATCTGTATTCGCACATAATGCCTTTGCAGCAGCAATATTCCCATTCTGAACATTTGCGCGAATATTATTCATAAAGCCTTGATCAATTTTAGCGGCTTTCTTAATCGTAAAATAACGTTCTACGAAGATGTAAAGAGCCACGACGGACAGGAGCAATAGTGCGCTCACGATCACAATACTCAGAGGTCCTCCCTCAACAATAAGGCTCAAAAAGCTTTGCGTAGCAGTCCCCCCTTCTGCAGCGACAGTATCTGCGGGGTTTGATTGAAATAGAAAGATTCCTTTCATTTGGGAATTGGTTTAGTTTGTTGATTACTTGCTTATAACGGAATCATGTAAAAAACTCGTATGTCCGTTGACCATAGGTTCAAATATATTAAGGTTTTTCATAATCTGTACGGTATTTGATTATTATTTTGATAGAGGTAATTTTTGGAGAGAATTGATTTTTGAAAAAAACCTACTTTTTTTCATCATTTGTTCCGAATGAATTGTCTATAATAGTAGACGACCATATTGGATAGCTTAGAATGAATAGAATCATATGAGACATATAAGAAAAGTAGCCGTATTAGGATCCGGAGTGATGGGAAGCGGTATTGCCTGCCATCTTGCCAATGCAGGACTCGAAGTCTTGATGTTGGACATACTACCTCGTGACAAATCAGAAGAGGAACTAAAGGATCCCTCCGTAAGAAATAGAATTGCAGCCTCAGCTTTAAAAGCAGCTGTCAAATCTAAGCCCGACCCACTCTACAGAAAGGAGTTTGTCGAACGCATCACGATCGGCAATCTTGAGGATGATTTGGAGAAAATAAAGGACTACGATTGGGTGATAGAGGTGATTATTGAAAACCTGGAGATCAAAAGGTCCCTTTTCGAGCGTGTCGATGCATTGCGGAAAAAAGGCACACTCATCACTTCCAACACCTCCGGTATACCGATCCACCAAATGAGTGAGGGATTTAGTGAAGATTTTCAAGAGCACTTTTGTGGAACTCACTTCTTTAATCCGCCAAGATATTTGAGATTATTTGAGGTGATCCCTGGACCTAATACCCGTCCGGAGGTCCTGGATTTTCTGATGGAATTTGGTGACAATATCCTGGGTAAAGAATCAGTGCTCTGCAAGGATACACCTGCATTTATTGCCAATAGAATTGGGGTCTATGCTATGTCCTATATTTTTCAGAAAGCGGATGAACTTGGGTTGAGACCCAATACGGTTGATAAGCTTACGGGACCGGCCATTGGGCGTCCGAAAACGGGAACTTTTAGACTAGGTGACCTAGTGGGATTGGATGTTGCACATAAAGTATTACAAGGTATTCAGCATAATTGCCCGGATGATGAAATGGCTCAGAAAGTTCATTTGCCGAAAGGCTATGAGCAACTTCTGGAAAATGGCTTTTTAGGAAATAAAACCGGTCAAGGCTTCTATAAGAAAACCAATGAGAAGGATGAAGCAGGTAAAAAAATTATCCTGGAGTATCATCTTGGAAGTATGTCCTATGAACCTCAGGAAAGAGAATCCTTAGAAAGCTTGAAAGTTTCAAAGCAAATCGAGCAGCTTGACCAAAGGTTGCCTACGATTGTAGATATTGACGATTCGGGTGGACAATTATTGAGAAGTTCTTTTGGTGCATTATTTGCCTACGTTTCGCATCGAATACCTGAAATCGCAGATAACATATACTCTATTGACAATGCGCTCAAAGCCGGATTTGGCTGGAAAAAAGGTCCCTTTGAATATTGGGAGGCCATAGGGATTGAGAAGGGTGTTGAAATGGCCGAGGAGGCAGGGTTTACCGTTGCTGACTGGGTAAAAACCATGCTTGAAACCGGCAATGAAACTTTTTATAATCTTGAAAATGGGGCAACCTATTACTATAGTATAGAGGAGCGCAACTATGCTATTGTTCCCGGCTCTTCAAACCTCATCAATCTTAGGTCATTAGATGAGAACCCGCCGGTCTACCAAAATGATGAAGTGTTATTACACGACATCGGAGACGGTGTTTTGTGTTTAGAGTTTCGTTCAAAGATGAACGCTATTGGCGAAGGTATCCTGAACGGCATCAACGAGTCCATTCGGATTGCAGAAGAAGAGGGTTGGAAAGGCCTGGTAATTGGTAACCATTCGGATAACTTTACGGTGGGTGCCAATCTTATGTTGATCGGTATGATGGCCTTTCAACAACAATGGGATATGCTGAATCAAGCTGTCGCTTTATTCCAAAATACCACCATGCGCTGCAGATATTCTGCTATTCCGGTGGTCGCCGCCACTCAAGGCTATGTTTTTGGAGGAGGCTGTGAAACCATCATGCACTGTGATGCAGCCGTTTGCGCTTCAGAATCATACATAGGACTCGTAGAAGTGGGCGTCGGTTTGATTCCTGGAGGATCCGGAACAAAAGAATTTGCAGTGAGAACTTCTGATGCTTTTTTTGAAGGGGATGTACAGATTCCAACTTTAATTGAGCGATTCAAAACTATTGCCATGGCAGATGTAGCTACATCTGCACATAGGGCCTTTGATCTAGGCTACCTAAATGCAAAAGACAAGGTGGTCATGAACCAAAAAAGGAATATCGCTGAGGCTAAGAAAGAAGTCCTCAGACTATCTGAAAATTATATTCAACCCATTGAGCGATCAGATGTCAAAGTCTTGGGGCGTCAAGGTCTTGCCAGTCTCTATGTAGCTGCTAATGGCTTGAAGAGAGGAAATTACGCTACAGATCACGACATTAAGATCGCAAAGAAAATTGCATGGGTTTTATGCGGAGGAG
Source organism: uncultured Saprospiraceae bacterium (assembly GCA_964525165.1). Taxonomy (GTDB): domain Bacteria; phylum Bacteroidota; class Bacteroidia; order Chitinophagales; family Saprospiraceae; genus JAWLFI01. The sequence continues at coordinate 3,276 of CAZGGG010000060.1, forward strand.
ACCTGACCGGAGAACAAAAAGTGACCGAGCAATACTTAATTGACCTCGAAAGAGAAGCATTCTTAAGTCTCTGCGGGGAACCTAAAACATTAGAAAGAATTCAACACATGCTTGAGAAAAACAAGCCGTTGCGCAACTAATAAAGAAAGATTATGGAAGCCTATATCGTAAAAGCCTATCGCTCTGCTGTTGGAAAAGCGGGCAAAGGTGGATTCAAAAATATGAGATCGGACGATCTTGCAGTTAAAGTAATACAACATTTGGTTGAACAAGTCCCTGAACTGGATCCGCATAGAGTCGATGATCTAATTGTGGGATGTGCGAATCCGGAAGGAGAGCAAGGACTGCAAATTGGTCGGATGATCTCAGTTCGGGCACTGGGCAAACCTGTACCCGGAGTTACTGTCAACAGATACTGTGCCTCTGGTTTAGAGACGATTGCTATGGCGGTAGCCAAAATAAAAGCAGGAATGGGATCCTGTTTTATTGCCGGTGGAGCGGAAAGCATGAGTATGATTCCCATGACCGGATATAAAATGGCCCCCTCCTATGAGGTCGCCAAGGAAACGCCGGACTATGTGGTAGGAATGGGTATCACCGCTGAACAGGTAGCGCAGAAATACAATATTAGCAGAGAGGATCAGGATGCTTTCGCACTACGCTCCCACCAGAGAGCGGCTCACGCCATTGATCAGGGATTTTTCACAGATGAAATTGTACCCATTGATGTCACTGATGTCCTCTTCAAAGATGGGCAGAGAGTCGAGAGTAAGCATACCGTATCTATGGACGAAGGAGTCCGTCGATCTACGAATTTAGAAGCATTGGCCAAACTCAGACCCGTTTTTGCTCAAAACGGAAGTGTCACAGCTGGAAATTCTTCGCAAACTTCTGATGGGGCCGCTTTCGCTCTAGTCATGAGTGAAGAAATGGTGAAAGAGTTGAATTTAGAGCCTATTGCCCGATTGGTTTCTTGTGCCGTAGCCGGCGTAGAGCCCCTCTATATGGGCATCGGCCCTGTGAAAGCCATCCCAAAAGCCTTAGCGCAGGCAGGAATGAAGCTCGGCCAAATAGATCTTGTGGAACTGAATGAAGCCTTTGCTTCTCAATCCCTTGCGGTGATTCGCGAAGCCGGCTTAAATCCAGACATTGTGAATGTCAATGGGGGTGCGATTGCTCTAGGACACCCGTTGGGATGTACCGGCGCAAAACTTTCAACTCAGTTATTCAATGAACTCAATAGAAGAGGACAAAAATATGGAATGGTCACTGCCTGTGTGGGTGGTGGACAAGGAATTGCCGGAATTTACGAAATGCTGTAATGAAAAGTGATCCGACATCGTTTAAGCAATGATGTTGAAACGACTCACAGTTTTTTTGCTGATATGCTTCTGGATGATTCCAATGCATGGATATGCAGATGCCCTTGACACACTGATACAGGAAGAAGGTTGGAATAGTTTGTCCAGCCTTACGGCAAAAGCAGAAGCGGCCTATGATTGGGTGAGGGAGCATATCCGTTATCAAAAAGGAGGGTATTCAAGATTCCATTTGTCACACCTTGAGCCTAATCTCGCATTGACAACACTCGAACAAAGAAGTGGTGTATGCATGGGCTATGCTAGTCTTACGGTTACATTGTTTCAGAGATTGGGGATCGAGGCTTTAGTCGTGGAAGGATACTCCAAAATACGTTTCTCTATAGAAGCTCACGCCTGGATTGCCTTTAAGGTAGAAGGTCAATGGCAATTAGCCGACCCTACATGGGATGCAGGATATTTTTTAAACGGACGTTATACAAAACGAGTGGACAGGAAATATTTCAGAATGCCAGCTGAGAAGTTTATCCAAGATCATTACCCTTTAGATCCTGCCCACCAGCTATTATCCGAACCGCTTACTTATCAGGAGTTTCTTCAAAACCTCTCTCCTGATGCAAGCAGTTTAGATTTCATGGAAATATTAAATCAGCCTGCGACTTTTTCCAAGGTAGCCTCTCTGAGAAGGTCCTTAGAGTTCAAACCTGATGACCTCTATCTCCAACACAGTCTAGGAGTAGCCCTTATGGACGAATCAAAATCACTCGTTGACCCTTGCTTGGCTAATTATAATGAGACGTTTCAATTAGAAGATGATTGTGTAAAAATCATCTACAAAGTAAAAGGTATTCTTGAGGAGGCCAGTATATATTTCAAAGATGTCCTTCGGCATTCGAACGATTTTAAACAGATGGCCCAAATCAATCTTGGAGTAGTCAAAAAGAACCTTGAAAATTTAGAGGCCTTACAAAAAGAAACACAATGAACATGGCAAAGCCTTGGGTGTTATGTCATCAAATAAAAAGAGTATGAAAAAAGTAGTCGTATTTGGTGCTTCCCCCACAGAATGGAGATATTCTTACAAAGCTGTTAGAATGTTAGATGACTATGGTTACGAAGTGGTACCTATTGGAAAACGTTCGGGTTTTATTGGGACCCACGCGATTGTATCCGGACAACCGCCCATTGATAATGTAGATACGATAACACTTTACTTAAATCCCAAACACTCTTCCGAAATTGAAGACTACATTCTCAGTTTGAATCCTAAGCGAATCATCTTTAATCCAGGCGCAGAGAATACGGATCTGCAGGCTAAGGCAGTGAGTCGGGGCATAAAAACCATTAATGGCTGCACCTTGGTGATGCTGAGTACCGGAAATTTTGAGGAAAAAGAATTCGAAGCCAATACGAGCTTAAGCTAAGCCTCTTCTTCTCAGCTCTTCTGATATTAATGCATATTCGCGCCCCATTTCTCCTGTAACTGAAGAATTTTCCTGTGCTCTTCTGATCAAATAAGGAATAACATCTTTGACGGGTCCATAAGGAACATACTTTGCCACATTGTATCCCTCTTTTGCCAAATTGAAGGTTAAATGATCAGACATCCCAAGTAGCTGACAGAAATTGAGGTGGGTATGATCTTTTACAATCCCTTTTTGATGAATCAATTCTGCCTGAAGTTGATTGCTTTTTAAATTATGCGAGGCATTTGCGGAAGCAATCTGTTCATAATGAGAGACGCAAAAACGAATACCATTATTATACAGTTCATCCGTCTCTGCTTTGGTATTATTGATGGGACTTTCATACCCCAATTCTAAGGCACGCTCCCGTTCTTTTTCCATGTAGGCTCCCCTCACAAGCTTAGCCCCCAAAATGTACCCTTTCGATCGGGCCACTTCAAAGTCTCTTGTCAAATGATCAAGCATATCTTTTCGATACATTTGATAGGTATTGTATACGATAATCGTTTCTCGATTGTACTCTTCCATGAGTTCGTACACTAAGGAGTCAATGGTATCCTGTATCCAGGTTTCTTCAGCATCTATAAAAATACCTACATTTCGATCACGGGCATGGCTGCAAATCTTGTGCAGTCTCTTCTTTAGTGCTTGGTGTCTGGCAGTCTC
>CAZGGG010000060.1:6736-15385 GCA_964525165.1 uncultured Saprospiraceae bacterium
TAAAATTCTGAAAAAATGAAAGAAAATTCTGTGAAGAAAGGTTAATTATTAAAAGGAGTATTCTCTTGTTGCGAAAAGTTTTAATTAATTAAAAAAAGTTCATTTTAAAACTATGTTTTTCAGATTCGCATCTGAAACCGCCTTAAGATTTTCTTCCATCACCTGATCAAACTCCTCTTCTGTTTCTTTTCCTTCTGCTCCATAATCCAAAATGGTCGCGACACCATGCTGGTACAAGAGATCAATCGTAGATTGGCTATCCATGAGATGCGTGCCTCCACAGAACTGTTTAAAAATGGTTTTTTCAATAGCTGTCTCAACAAAGGGAACTCTTAACTTGATCGCTGCCAATGTCAACTTTGACCCCAGATTTACTAAGGTTGAATTATTCATCAGCTTAAAGAGACGAGCTGTCTCCAGAAGATCCTTATCCGATTTTGCTTCAAAAGCTACCTTCGTATTTGAGAAGTCTACTGCTTTAAGTTCAGCAGCCATGTATCAGTCATTTTCAAAATTATTCCAAATACGCCACGCTTCCTCGGCTTGTTCTACCAGCATTTTCATACCGTTTCGAATAGAACAGCCTCTCTCCTCTCCCAAGGTTAAAAATAATGTTTTTTCAGGATTGTATACGAGGTCAAACAGGCGGTGTTGACTATTGAGTAAGTCATAAGGAATGGGGGGCGCGTTGTGTACATTGGGCCACATACCAACTGGCGTACAATTGATAATCAAGTCGGCTTGTTCTATATGCGAAGCATTCAATTGTTCGTAGGACAAGTCTCCTTTAGAAGCTGATCGAGAAACATTTAGAAAAGGGATATTATTCTTTTCCAGCGCATAAGCGATAGATTTAGCACTTCCTCCTGTTCCTAGGATAAGTGCATTCTTCACCGGCAAACCAGGACCTAACCACTTGATTAAGGCTATTTCAAAACCAATACAATCGGTATTGTAGCCTATCAACTTTCCATCGACATTATTAATGACATTAACGGCTTGAATAGCTTGGGCTTCTTCAGAAAGTTCATCCAAAAAAGGAATCACCGTAGCTTTGTAGGGAATGGTCACATTGATACCTGAGAAGTTCTTATTCGTTAAAAAGCGACCGACTTCACGTTCATCCTTCAAAGGAAATAGACCATAAGAAGCATTCTCCACCCCTTCATAGATAAATTTCTGTGTGAAATACCTTTTCGAAAAGGAATGCGATAACGGAAATCCAATCAATCCGTATTTATGCATCGTCAAGTCTATACCTTTCAATTTCATAAAGTACAAGATACTACAATATCAGAGCGAGAAAAATCATCTCTGAGACATATTTCAGTTTCTTTTTGATTTAGTGTATGACAAATTGACATCCAAGTAAGTTTATGTAAATTTGCAGTCCTAAATTCAGCAATGATATGTATGATCAAAATCCCACACTAGAGAGTTTGCAGAATAAGCAAATGGATGAGCAGCGACAAGGCGAAGTGTATTATGATGCCGATCGTGCTCAGAAGGAAGGTGTTCGCCTATTTTATATAGAAAGTTATGGTTGCCAAATGAACTTCAGTGACTCTGAAATTGTAGCTTCCATACTGATGGAGCATAAATTTGCTGCTACCAGACAAATGGAAGCTGCTGATCTGATTTTAATCAATACTTGCTCCATCAGAGAAAAGGCTGAAGACACCGTTAGAAAAAGGTTGCGAGTCTTCAATAAACTCAAAGAAGAAAAGCCCGGCTTATTAATCGGTGTACTGGGATGCATGGCTGAACGTCTGAAAAAGAAATTATTGGATCAGGAGCAGCTAGTTGATATTGTTATCGGGCCGGATGCGTATAGGGACTTGCCTGCGCTGGTAGCCAAAGCCGATGATGGTGAAAAGGGCGTCAATGTATTTTTATCTCGAGAAGAAACCTATGCAGACATCAGTCCGGTACGTCTGGATGAATCCGGAGTGACGGCTTTTATTTCTATCATGAGGGGCTGCGACAATATGTGCTCTTTTTGCGTAGTTCCTTTCACAAGAGGACGCGAGAGAAGTCGGAATGCCTTTTCCGTAGTAGCGGAGGCAACTGATCTGTTTCAGCGAGGATATCGAGAAGTAACTCTTTTAGGTCAAAATGTGGATTCTTACAAATGGGAAAATCCGGAAAATGGCTCTGTAGTTTCTTTTGCTGAACTCTTAGTGATGGTCGCAGAAGTTTCCCCGGATCTCCGTATCCGTTTTTCTACTTCACATCCTAAAGACATTACAGATGATGTCTTGTACGCAATCAGAGATCACGAAAATATTTGTAATTATATCCATTTCCCGGTTCAATCCGGGAATACCCGTGTGTTGGAAGTAATGAATCGTACTTACTCCAGAGAATGGTATATGAATAAAATTGACCGGATCTATGAAATCATTCCGGATTGCGCCGTATCCTCAGATATCATTGCCGGTTTCTGCACGGAGACTGAAGAAGAGCATCAGGACACCTTGAGTATCATGGAATATTCAAATTATAGCATGTCTTATATGTTTTTCTATTCTGAACGTCCCGGCACCCTGGCAGCTCGAAAATACGAAGATGATGTACCTCTCGAGGTGAAGAAAAGAAGATTAAGTGAGATTATCAGACTTCAAAATCAAATCTCATTCAGACATAACCAAAACGATATTGGCAAAACCTATAAGGTGCTCATTGAAGGGGATTCTAAGAAGTCAGAGGATGACTTTAAGGGCCGTAACTCACAGAACAAGATGATTGTTTTCCCCAAACAAAAAGGTTTGAAAGCCGGAGATTATTGTTGGGTCAAAGTCAATGAAGCTACGAGTGCTACGCTGATCGGTACTATTGTTCAAAACCAGGAGGTTCTCACCCATGCATCATAATTTACAAAGCATAAAGAGAAGATTTGGGATCATAGGCCGCTCTGAAGTATTGGATAATGCGTTGGGGACCGCTGTACGTGTTGCAGCTACGGACTTGACTGTCCTTATCAATGGAGAAAGCGGTGTAGGGAAAGAAGTTTTTTCAAGAATCATTCACGAATTAAGCCCAAGAAAACACAATAACTTTATTGCCATAAACTGTGGCGCGATACCGGAAGGAACCATCAATTCTGAGCTATTCGGTCATGAAAAAGGTGCCTTTACCGGAGCTACCGGAGATCGGAAAGGATATTTTGAGACGGTTGATGGGGGAACCATTTTTTTGGATGAGATTGGAGAAATGCCCTTAGACACTCAAGCATTTTTATTGAGGATTCTCGAGTCCGGCGAATTCATGAGGGTCGGATCTTCTAAAATGCAGAGAACAGATGTACGGGTCATCGCTGCCACCAATGTAAATTTGGAAGAAAACATCAAAAAGGGCAAGTTTAGAGAAGACTTGTTTTACCGACTCAATACTGTTCCCATCCATGTGCCTTCCCTACGCGAACGCAAGGAAGATATTTACATGCTTTTTAGAAAGTTCGCCATCGATTTTGCCGAAAGGCATAATATCCAACCAATACAATTGGATGAGCATGCTCAATTGATTCTTGAACATTACTCCTGGCCGGGGAATATTCGGGAACTCAAAAACCTGGCGGAACAATTATCCATTCTATCAGAGGAGCGGATGATTGACGGGGCTTATCTAAGCGAACATAACCCCAAGCTAAAGCAGCGAAATCTACCTGCAAGAAGTGAGGACTTAAAAAGAGGTGAATCTTTTGAGGAAAGAGAGATTCTTTACAAGCTGTTATTTGAAATGAAACACGACCTGAATGAGTTGAAAGGTTTGGTATTTGGTTTGATTTCAAATAATGACCTTAGCATTCCGGACAGAAAAAGCCTCAATGAGTTTGGTGCCAGTACCAATGAGTATTTTGAACAAATTAGCGAGGACGATTATAGCGATCGCCCAAGATTAAGCGAGCAAGGTCCTATCCTCTTGGATGATCAAATGCAACAAGGTTACGAAAGAACAGAAATCATCGAAGAAAGCCTTTCTTTGGAGGAAATGGAAAAGGAAATGATCAAAAAAGCGTTAAAGAAGCATCATGATAAAAGAAAAGATGCGGCTGAAGATCTGGGTATATCAGAACGCACCCTATACAGGAAGATCAAACAATACAATTTATAATCCATGAGAAATGCGCTGACGGTTTGCGGTATACTCCTACTATTGTTAGGCTCTTGCTATAGCTTTAAAGGTATCAGTATTCCAGCCGACACCAGTTCTTACTATGTTTCGGTTTTTACGGTCCGGGCCAGCGGGGCTCCGGCTGATATTGGTCAGGTGTTTTCACAAGAATTAATTGATAAAATTCGGAATGAGTCCCGATTATCCTTACAAGAAACTGATCCGGATATTACTTTTGAAGGAGAAGTAGTCAAGTATGAGGTCTCAGCCATCAATCCTGAGCCTAATGCACAGGTGGCCAATAACAGATTGACTATTGATGTTAAAGTACAGTATACACCCAAGAGAGAAAACGAGGGTTGGAATCAGACCTTTACTTATTTTGTAGACTTCCCTGCCAATCGAACTCTTTTTGAAGTGCAGGACCAAATTATAGATGAAGCTTTTGCTCAGATCACTGAGGATATCTTCAATAAGGCTTTCACGGACTGGTAAATTTCTGCTATTTTCAAAGTATGGACCGAAAAGGAGATAAATACAGCTTCCCCGCCTCTAGGCTCTATGCTTTGGATTACCTCAATCAAATGAGGAGTCAAGGAGCCAAAGACGAGCATTTAGCTGAATATCAACTCTCTAATATCGGGACGGAACTTCCCATTCTTGAATATTTGCGATTGCCGGACGAGCAAGAGGACCACTCTGACCTACAGGAGAAAGGATTATCGAATCTTACTTTGGAATCTGAAGTGAATCTTTCATCAATTGTTTCGGATATAGCAGCGGCAACTTCTCTGCCTATTGATGAATTATACTACGAGCAGCAAAACCCTGAAGCAGAAAAAGAATCGACTTCCCTTCCTATCACTGAGATCGTTCAAGTTGCATCAAGCATCATTGCCTTAACTATCAGCGATTTCCATGAAGTTCCTATTCAAACGCATGCTTCAAATGCCAATTGGATCAAAGATTGGGAAAAAGAATTTCAACCCGCTAGTTCTTCTAAGCCCGAATTACCCGATGCAGATATGTTTGAGGTAGTACAACCCTTAAAAACCTCTCCTATAACAATAGATGATGATATGCCACAAAGTAAATTCTTAAGCTGGTTAAAAGATAAAGAAGCGCAAAGGCAAGGCTTTCAGCGCATAGAGGAAGAAGACCGAACATTAGAAAAGGCTCAGGAGAAAGAGTCGAAAAAGCAACAGAAGTCGAAGTCTTCCGGTAAGAAGGTAAAGAAAATCGACCCTAAAAAGAAAAAGAAAAAACTGAAAAAGATTCTTAAAAAGAGTCTGGAGATGGAAGATGAGATTGTCAGTGAAACGCTCGCCAAAATCATGGTTCAACAAGGGCATACAGAAAAGGCTATCGAACTATATGAAAAATTACGTTTGATTTTTCCCGAAAAAAGCACTTACTTTGCATAGATTATCGAAAAACTAGAAGAATAGGCTATGTTAACCGGAATGACGATCTTGATTGCACTTGTTTGTGTGTTGTTGATGTTGGTAGTATTGATTCAAAACCCTAAGGGTGGAGGGGTCGACTCTACATTTGGAGGTCAAAGTGCAAATCAAATGTTTGGTGCTGCGAAATCTACCGATTTCATTGAAAAATTGACTTGGTATCTTGCAGGTGCACTTTTCGTGCTATGCATCGTCACCACCCTTATGGTAGGAGCCGGTGGAGCTGAAGATATCATCTTACAAACACAAGGATAACAGCGAATTAATAATATAGAGAAAGCCAAGCCGATGAGGTTTGGCTTTTTTTATTTGGACGTGAGCCCAATCACCTTACAAACAGACTTCATCCATCTCCACTTTCTTGCTAGCATCACTTAAGCTCACTTGACCATGGCACCTAAAGAATTGTGAGCCTTATTTATCCGACATTTTTAATATCCCTATTTAAGATATTTTCTGAAGAGAAGCTTATCCCAGTCCTTTCTCTCCTGTCTGGTTTGCAGTACTCCTTATAGAAGATTTTACGCATTTGACAAGTTGTCAATCTTTGAGACCACATTTTCTTAGTCTTCTGACAATTTGAATTGATGCTCGTGCTAAAATGTCAGTTACTTCCGCTTGGCATAAACTATGATAGAATTAGAGCGTAACTCATTGCTAACATAAACTAAATGCAATCATATGAAACCAATTAACGATCGTGTAGTCGTGAAGCCCGCCCCTGCGGAAGAAAAGACAAAAGCTGGTATCATTATTCCTGACACCGCTAAAGAAAAGCCTCAAAAAGGTGAAATTATAGCAGTAGGCCCAGGAAAAGATGGGAATGCTGTCTCCGTTTCAGTCGGCGACCAGGTTCTTTATGGTAAATATGCCGGTCAAGAATTTTCTTATGAAGGTGAAGATTACCTTATCATGAGAGAGGACGATATTCTGATCGTACTCTAAGCATATCCAAAATCATTTTTAAAAACAACTAAAACGTAAATACGATGGCTAAAGAAATAAGCTTTAATTCAAAAGCTAGACAAAAGCTAAAAGCAGGTATTGATACACTTGCGGATGCGGTAAAAGTGACTTTAGGACCTAAAGGTCGAAATGTAGTAATTGACAAGTCATTTGGTGCTCCTCAAATCACAAAAGATGGTGTTACCGTAGCAAAAGAGATCGAACTTGAAAATCCCATCGAAAACATGGGTGCTCAGATGGTAAAAGAAGTAGCATCTAAAACTGCTGATTTGGCAGGTGATGGAACTACCACTGCGACGGTATTGGCTCAGGCTATGGTCAATGCAGGTATGAAATATGTAGTATCCGGCGCTAACCCTATGGACCTCAAAAGAGGTGTAGATAAGGCAGTCGCTGCTGTTATTGCCAACTTAAAAGAGCAAAGCGAACATATTGGAAATGACTTTGATAAAGTGAAGCAAGTAGGTGCCATTTCTGCAAACAATGATGAGGAAATCGGAACTTTGATTGCTGATGCGATGAAAAGAGTCTCTAAAGATGGTGTGATCACCGTTGAAGAAGCAAAGGGGACAGAAACTTATGTTGATGAGGTAATTGGTATGCAATTCGACAGAGGATACTTGTCTCCTTACTTCGTTACAGATACCGAAAACATGACAACGGAATATGAAAATCCGTTAATCCTCATCCATGACAAGAAGGTTTCCAATATGCAGGACATCGTTCCGATCTTGGAGAAAGCTGTACAAGCAGGTCGTCCTTTATTGATCATTGCTGAAGATGTTGAAAGTCAAGCATTAGGCGTATTGGTTGTAAACCGCTTGAGAGGTCAATTGAAGGTTGCTGCAGTTAAAGCACCTGGATTTGGAGACCGAAGAAAAGCGATGCTAGAAGATATCGCCATCTTAACAGGAGGAACTGTCATTTCTGAAGAGAAAGGATATAAGCTTGAAAATACTGAGCTAGAGCACCTGGGATCTGCAGAAAAAATCGTAATTGATAAAGACAATACTACGATCGTAAATGGTAGCGGTGAACAAGATATGATTGATGCGAGAATCAATCAAATCAAGCAGCAAATCGAGACAACTACATCTGACTATGACAAAGAAAAACTACAAGAGCGCTTGGCTAAATTAGCAGGCGGTGTAGCTGTGTTGTATGTAGGTGCTGCTACAGAGGTTGAGATGAAAGAAAAGAAAGATCGTGTGGATGATGCATTACATGCTACCCGAGCTGCGGTTGAAGAAGGTATCGTTGTCGGTGGTGGTGTTGCTTTAGTAAGAGCAATATCCGCTATAGAAAATGTAACAGGTGACAATGAAGATCAGAACATAGGAATTCAAATTGTTCGCAAAGCACTTGAAGCTCCTATCAGAACAATTGCAGAAAATGCAGGAGTTGAGGGATCCATTGTTTTCCAGGAAGTATTTAAGTCTGAAGGTTCTAATGGCTACAACGCCAGAACAGGAGTATACGAAGACTTAAAAGCATCTGGGGTGATTGATCCGACAAAAGTTACCAGAATAGCCATCGAGAATGCGGGTTCTATTGCAGGAATGATTTTAACCACAGAATGCGTGATTAATGATATTCCGGAAGAGAATGATGCCGCAGGAGGAGGAATGCCGGGTGGAATGCCAGGTGGAATGGGTGGTATGATGTAATCTCCGCCCTGTCTGATAAAACGAAGCCTTGTAAACTGATTGTTTGCAAGGCTTTTTTGTTACAAGGCTTAGCTAAGCATAAAAAAAAACTAGTCGCCTCTCCCCAGAGACGACTAGCCAACAACAAATTATAATCCCATGAACGTATTCACGATGAATTGAGAAAGACTTATTGCAAGAGAAGTCTCACCTTCTCTTTTGTGAAATAAGATGCTCTTTTGCTATCTACTTCGAATAAATCCCATGAACGTTTGAACAAGCCTTTCTCAATTCGTAACAAATCCTTTGATCTGCGTGAATAACTAATTTCATAATACAATAATCGACAATCCCTCAAAGCCCTACAAGTACAAAAACACCTCATTGTAACATATATATTTTTATAATATGTTTAAATGGGCTTAAATGTCAGCATCTGTAGTATGATTCAAGACACCAGG
>CAZGGG010000060.1:15476-17465 GCA_964525165.1 uncultured Saprospiraceae bacterium
TGAGCAGTCAAACCTAAAGGTCTAATCAAAGGATCCACGTTAGGTGCAGGATGTCCTCCACTATTGTAATGATCAATGACTTCCTCAAGCGTTTGGAACCTCCCGTCATGCATATAAGGAGCTGATAATGCAATATTTCGTAAGCTGGGGGCTCTCATTTTTCCATTATCAAATGGAATACCTGTGATTGCCCCTCTACCAGGATCATTAAATCCATTGACCCCATCATCTGACTCTTGTATTGCATTATTAAAGAACTGGTTCGTGGTGAATAAGGGTTCGTTGTGACAATGCGCACATTCTGCATCCGGAAGATCTGCACTAATATCGAAGAACATATCATAGCCATTCAATTCTTCATCCGAAAAGATTACACTACCGTCTCCATAGAAAATCTTATCAAATTTACTGTTGCCCTGAGAAACAATAGTACGCATAAATTGTGCAATAGATTTTGTGACATGTGATCTGTCGATTTCTGATACATTGTTGATCCCAAAAGCTTTTCTAATCATATCGGGATAGTACGGGTGGACTTTCAATTTTTCCTCGATATCCGGCCAGTCTTCATGCATTTCAATGGGGTTCTCCACCGGATCAATAACCAACTCTTCCAAAGTTTGAAACCTCCCGTCCCAGAACAAACCATTATTATAGAACCCAACATTCAGGATAGACATCGCAGATCGGCTACCTGTTTGTCCATTAATACCCACACTTACAGGACTTAAATCCGTAAACAGACCCTCTTGAAAATGACAACTCGCACATGAAACTGTACTATCTTCTGATAAAATAGGATCATAAAATAAGAACCTGCCTAATTCGATTCCTTCTTCGGTGAAAGGATTATCTTCCGGAACCACCATTTCAGGGAAACCGGGAGGACGAGGAGCAGCAACAAAAGTCGGGTTGTATGGGACTTCCGTCAAATCTCCTACATTATCCATGGGATCAATCGGGTCATCCGTGCAAGAGACGATTCCCAACACTATTACAAGAAGGACAAACAGTATTCTCATGTCAATATAACGTCTATAAAAATCGTTATGGTTCATCACTTGTCACTAAACTAACACAAGAATAGATAAATAGGTCTGAGCTATTTGTAAAATACATTACAAATAAGGTTATCATTGAGGAATCACGAGAGAAAGGACATCTCCAAAATTAGATTCCAACCTCTGCTGATTCTCTTCATTTCCTTCTGCGATATTTAAAACGGATAACCACTCATCATAATAGACTTCTAATATCCAATTAGCATCCTTTGCCGGTTCAATCACTCCTTGCAATGAAAATTGTATGCTTTCAGGTACCACCAATCGTCCGGAAAAACTGCTTATATCTGTAGCAGCGGATGTGTCCCGATCAATTATTACTAAATAATCAAAAATCCCGTCTTCTCCGGCCATATTGACCCTTTGACCTAAAGAACTACCGGGAGGAATGGCTGCGCCTGACGCGTCTGCTGTTCGCCTCGAGCGACGATACCCCGGTACCGCAACGTGCGCTGCGTGCCGTCGCCGAGATCATGGACAGCCCCAACGCCGGTCTGTGGGTACTGCGCGACGGTGTCTACCACCCGGCAGGCGGTGACTTCGCCGGCCACGATTCTCCGGGCCTGAAGGCGGATGCGCCGATGATCGCCTTCCTGGCTGCCCACGAGTGGATCATCGACCTGGACGACTATCATCGCGGCGATACCCGGTACGCAGGGCTCGAACTCCCGGCCTGGCTCACCGCCGAGAAGCGCGCCTGGCTGGTCATGCCACTGATGCACGGCACGCGCATGCTCGGTTTCATGGTGCTCGCGCGCCCACGGGCGCCGCACCCGCTGACCTGGGAGGACCTGGACCTGCTCAAGACCGTGGGCAGGCAGGTGGCCGGCGTGCTCGCGGAGCACGAAGCGGCGACGCGTATTGCCGAGGCGGGGCAGTTCACGGCCTACAACCGCCTGTCGGCCTTCATCATGCACGATCTCAAGAA
>CAZGGG010000061.1:0-16596 GCA_964525165.1 uncultured Saprospiraceae bacterium
TAGAAATGGTGCAGCTGAAAGTTCCAGTGGTATGTTATGTTATCGGAGAAGGGGCTTCAGGAGGCGCGATCGGTATTGGGATGGGGGATCGCGTATTTATGCTGGAAAATACCTGGTACTCTGTAATTTCTCCAGAATCCTGCTCTTCTATCCTATGGAGAAGTTGGGATTACAAAGAACAAGCTGCCGAAGCGCTTAAGCTAACTGCAGAGCATATGCACGAGTTTAATTTGGTTGATGGCATCATCAAAGAGCCCTTGGGCGGAGCACACTCTAATGCTGAAGAAATGGCGAAACTGCTGAAAAGACATTTGAAAAAGCAGGTGGCTGAACTCTATGAAATGTCTCCCGAAGAGCGCATTGAGGCACGGATTCAGAAGTTTAGCAGTATGGGGCATTTCAAGAAAATAGAAAAAACAGAGGAGCCGGAAGAGGCGAAAGATTAACCTTCTTTTATAGTCGGAATGCCATTCCAAAGTTTAGCCCGAAACTGTTCTAATACATTGATTAGCCCTTCCTGATCCCGAACTTCTTCAACTTGCCATTTACCCTCATCGGTTTGTAACAGACGAAACCCAAAGCCTGTATCTACCCTATCTTGAGAATGAAAGGCAAATCTGAGATCTTTGAACACATACTCTTTTTCACTCAGCTTTTGCAGAGTGTAGAATCCATCTGAAAACCAAATGAGCCGACCCACTCCTACCGCTTTGAGTTCAGGCAAAATGGATTCTTGATATTTAGCAATGGTCTTCATTTTACCCCATTCCTCAGTGCCGGAATGGTATTCCATGAGGTAATATTCATTATCCCCCTCTGCTACAATGTTCCAAAGAACATTATTCATCGGTGAAGGTGTCGCAATCAATCGTTCCACCTCTATCTGATTTTGCCGTAAGGCAGTCGAAGCAGCTTGCTTTACTTGTGCAGCATTCCAAAAGGTGAAGAGCATATATCCGGAGCTTAAGATAAGGCCTAAGGTATTGGAAATACGCCCCCATCGCACAACGCCCACAATTCCCAGTAATAAAGGCAAGGTATATAGAGGGTCTACAACGAAAATATTATGGAAACTAGCGCGATAGAGGGTGAAAGGATAGAATATCTGAGTGCCATAGGTGGTACAAACATCAATGAACACATGCGTTAGAAAGGCCATAAAGAAGAAAAGATAAATGAGGGAGGTTGAAGAATCTGCCCCCTTAAAACGAGCAGAGTCGGCCTTGAACCACTGCTTCCAATGAAATCCTATATATACTGTGATCATCAGTCCCAGCAGCCCGGAAATCCAAGCAGCGGGCGTACCCAATAAGACAAATCCAACGACGAAGCTATACCCCAAACCGAAGATGCCGGCAATCGCAAGCAGGACGATCTTCAACCATCGCATGATGCGAAATGTGCCCCAACGGAATCGATAATAATATCGAAAAAGAGGGATCATGAGCAAAGGAGCCAGTAGAATAAAAGTAATAGAGTGGGTGAAACCTCTGTGAAAGGCCAAGCCTTCGATCTCATCCAACCAAACATTTCCTATCACATCCAGGTCAGGAATCGTCCCCCCTACTGCCCCCCAAAGCAAAGCCTTATGACCCCACTGCTTGCCAGCCACCGCATAGCCTACCGATGCGCCTAATGCCATTTGCGTTAATGAGTCCATATAGTGTCTTTAAGAGGAATGATGCCTCCCTCGTTTAGTAAACTTTTCATGGCCAATTGACCTTGTTGCCAAACCGCGAAAAAATGAAAAGGTTGACCTTGACTATAGAATAACAGACGTGCCGCATCATCTGCATGATGGATCTGTGCCCCAAGCCGACCATCGACATCCGAAAGGAAAAACCCTTCCTCATTGTTATGTATGCAGTTTTGCTCCATAATCAATGGAAAATAAGACTTCCATGGGTAGGCATTGACCGAACGAAGCAGATGTTGCTGCAAGGTAGACCATTTACGAATTCCTTTCCAAAATGGTGTAGAAGCTACTCTTTTACGTTGAAGGACCTTTGCCCTATGCGGGAGAACATTCGGATAGAATTGCAGCTTTGCATAATAGACGGCGCCCACTTCCCAAGGGTCGTCAAATTCATTGGATCGAAACAAAAAATCCAATAAAAGGGCGATTTTACCTTTTTGCCGGGATTGCAAAAAGACACGCCGTTCACTCAGGTTTTCCACTTGCTGAATTTCTTGTCCCAGGACCACCCATTGATCTTCTATTTCGGGAATAGCCTGCCAGGCTTTCCGCTTGAGCTTCATTCCGGCTGTCAATAATAGATCTATTTGTGCCAGAGAATCGAAGCTTTCAATTTGTAGCAGTGATCTTGCGACCAGCGACTGCTGGGTAATGATGCCCATCCATTCTTTAACATCCCCCTGGTCAAACAAAGCTGCGGCCAAACGTAATTGACGAGCCATACTGCCATTCCCGGCATCTACCAGCAAGGCTGCCAACTGCTCTAAGGAGGATTGATTCTGGTCGATATATTGGAGCCCCTGAGACAGAACATCTTCCCACCAAAGCAAAAATTGCCTTGCTCCATATTGCATATTGGGAATCTTGGAAACGGAAACAATATCTTCTAATTCCATCACATAGCGGTAGGCACACCATGCTGCATGGATGCATCAATCAGATTCATGGAGAGCAAGGCATCCTTGGAAGCCTTTTGCTCAGCACTTTTCTTATTGTAATCTGTTGCTGTGGAAACTTGTTTTTGGTCAATGTAAACGGCTACTTCAAAGCAGTCCCTCTTGTCTTGCTTGAATCTTTTCAACAATCGATAATCCACTGCATGGTTCTCTTTCTGTCCCCATTCCAGCAACTTGCTTTTGAAATTATCATCCCAATGCTCCATCTTTTTCATATCGAGATAATCCTTCAAAATGCAGTTCACCACATAGTCATGAGTAGCAGCATAACCGCGATCAAGATATATCGCTCCAATCAAAGCCTCCAAAGCATTACCCAACATAGAGTTGCTGAGCTCTGTGGAGTTCAATTCATTTAAAAAGATATCCAATTCCATACTGCGAGCTACCTCATTCAGGGTTTTTCGCTTGACAATTTTCGCCCGCATTTTGGTAAGAAAACCCTCATCATTACTCGGATATTTCTTGAAGAGGTATTCGGCTACTACCGTGCTCAATATGCTATCCCCTAAAAACTCCAGCCTTTCGTTGCTTTGCACAACCGGAGATTGTAAATCTTGATTAGAACGATGAAAAAAGGCAAGCTTGTATAAGGATAGATTGGCGGGTGTGAAACCCAACAACGTCCTTAATCGAAGCGTAAAGCCTCGATCAGGAGAAAAATATCTATTGTATGCCTTTCGGATCAATGTCATTCAAATCTCTTAACGATCACCGATGAATTATGCCCTCCGAATCCAAATGTATTGCTTAAGAAAGCATTCACTGTTTTCTCTTGTGCCTCATTAAAGGTAAGGTTCACTTTGGAGTCAATGTCCGGATCATCCGTAAAGTGATTAATGGTCGGTGGTACAAATCCTTGCTGGATGGCAGCAATTCCGGCAGCCGTTTCCAATGCGCCTGCTGCACCTAAAAGATGGCCGGTCATAGACTTGGTGGAACTTACATTAAGACGATAAGCGTGATCACCAAATACTTTTTGAATCGCTTTCACTTCGGCCACATCGCCTAAGGGTGTGGAGGTTCCGTGTACATTGACATAATCAATTTGATCCGCATTCATCTTAGCATCAGCCAGCGCGAGTTTCATTACATTCCGGGCGCCTAAGCCCTCCGGATGTGGAGCGGTCATATGATAAGCATCTGCCGTCATGCCACCACCTACGACTTCGGCTAGGATTACCGCTCCTCTGGCTTTTGCGTGCTCATAGGATTCAAGGATAAGAGCAGCAGCTCCTTCTCCCAGTACGAATCCATCTCTGTCTTTATCAAAAGGCCTTGAAGCCGTAAGTGGGTCATCATTTCGCTCCGACAAAGCTTTCATGCTACTAAATCCACCAATGCCTGTTTTGGTAACGGCTGCTTCAGACCCTCCGGCCACGATCACATCTGCTCGTCCCATTCGAATGTAATCGAACGCATTGATCATCGCATGTGTAGAGGAAGCACAAGCAGATACCGTCCCATAATTGATCCCCATCAATCCATACTTAATAGATATATGACCGGGAGCAATATCCGAGATCATCTTAGGTATCATAAAAGGATTGTACCTCGGGGTTTCACTATTGGTATTTGCCTCGATCTCAGTTTCTAAAGATTTCAGCCCTCCTATTCCGGAACCCCAGATGACACCCATTCGCTCTTTGTTCAGCGAAGCGTCATTCATATCGATTCCGGATTGTTGAATGGCCTCTTCAGTAGCCACCAGGGCATACTGTGAGAATTCATCCAATCTTCTAGCCTCTCTTCTGTCTAGGTAGTCCTGAGCATTAAAATCCTTCACCTCACAGGCAAACTGTGTCTTGAATGCTGAGGCATCAAATCGGGTGATAGGAGCTGCTCCGGAACGACCGGATTTTAAGCCTTGTACAAATGCAGCGTAACTATTCCCGATCGGGCTTAATACGCCAATTCCTGTTATCACTACTCGCTTCATCATATTGCGGTTTAGTAGGCCTAAAATATAAAATAATCATCAGACCCTTTTCCGAAAGGGTCTAAACAAAAAACATCCACAAACTTGTCGCTTGTGGATGCTAAATGTTTACGTTTTCGTAAGCTTTACTTTGTTTCTTTCTCTAAGTAAGTAATCGCGTCACCAACGGTTTGAATATCTTCTGCCTGCTCATCAGGAATAGAAATATCAAACTCTTTTTCAAACTCCATGATCAATTCTACTGTATCTAGTGAGTCAGCACCCAAGTCATTTGTGAAACTTGCTTCAGGAGTAATCTCAGAAGCATCCACTCCTAATTTGTCGATGATGATGTTTTTAACTTTTTCTGCTACTTCAGACATTGTTTATCTTTTTGATTCTACGCAAAAATAAGGTTTCCCTCGGATTAAAGTAAGTAACAAAGATAAAACACAATCAGCTATTTATCCAATTTACGCCCTATCGAGTTACAATAGGTCCTAATCAAAGGCGGCGCCAAGCTGAACAATCCTATCGATAACCTACTCATTATCAACACATTTTACTACCACCCCCTTAAGGTTAATAAAACAGCAATCTGCCTTTCGGCAAAAGCTGTATAGAGTCATCCTAACAATTTTACGTAGCCATAAATCACTTCAGAGATATAAAACCAATGTGAAGCGAATGCTAATATATGATAGATGTTATGGGCATAATACTTGCAGTTAGTATCTTCGAGACATAAAGAAAAAGAAATATGCAAAGGGTTGATAACCAAAATACCAAGATCGTGGCTACCCTGGGGCCGGCTTCCGATAGTAAAGAAATGATGTTAGAATTGATCAAAGAAGGTGTTGATGTCTTTCGAATCAATTTCTCCCATGGCTCTCACGAGCAACATTTGGAAACCATCCAGCGAATCCATGAACTAAATAAGGAAACAGGTCTGCACATAGGCATACTTGCAGACTTACAAGGGCCTAAATTACGAGTTGGTAAAATCGAAGGAGACGGAATCGAACTCAAAAAGGGAGATCGAATTACGTTCACGAATGAGGAATGTATCGGCAACAACGAACGTGTCTACATGTCTTACGACAAATTCCCCACCGATGTTCAAGCCGGCGAAAGAGTCTTGTTGGATGATGGAAAACTGGTGTTCAAAGTGGTCAATACCAACAAGCTAGATAAGGTTGAATTAGAGGTGGTATTTGGTGGAAAATTGTCTTCTAACAAAGGGGTGAATTTACCGGAAACAGCTATTTCACTGCCTTCATTGACAGAAAAAGACCTAAAGGATCTAGAATTTTTAATGGGACAAGATGTTCACTGGATTGCGCTTTCTTTCGTGCGCTCGTCAAGGGATATCAAAGGCCTGCGAGAAATTCTTAAGGAAAACAATCATCCGGCAAAAATCATAGCAAAGATCGAGAAACCAGAGGCCATTGCTAAAATTGATAAAATTATCAAGCATGCGAACGCCATTATGGTCGCACGGGGGGATCTGGGTGTTGAAGTTCCTATTGAGGAACTGCCGGCTTTGCAAAAAGAAATTATCAAAAAGTGTATTCAGGCCGGTAAACCGGTGATCGTGGCCACACAGATGATGGAATCAATGATCGAAAACCCGAGTCCTACTCGTGCTGAGGTCACCGATGTGGCCAATGCTGTGTTGGATGGTGCAGATGCTGTGATGTTATCCGCCGAAACTTCCGTTGGAAAGCACCCGGCAAGGGTTGTTCAGGCTATGAATAAAATCATAGAAGAAGCTGAAAAACACTACCATTTGGATGCCAAGCGACCTAGTCCAAATCCAGCCTCTAAAACCTTTTATTCTGATGTGGTGTGCATTACTTCGGCCAGAATGGCTGAAGAGGTCAATGCCTCAGCTATTATTGGAATGACTGTGAGTGGTTACACCGCCTTTAAAGTTTCCAGCTATCGGCCTGATTGTGACATTTACATATTTTCAACCAACCATCACATTCTTGCCACCCTCAATTTGGTATGGGGTGTAAGATGCTTCTATTATGGTAAGTTTACGACTACCGATGAAACACATAAGGATGTTGAGCAAATTTTGAAAGAAAATACGGATATCAAGAAGGGAGACGTGATCATCAATACAGGAGCCATGCCTATTGAAGAGAGAGGGCGTACCAACATGATGAAGATCTCTATTGTCAAATAAACCTCTAATCCCCCTATTATGAAAATCATTATTCCAATGGCCGGTCGTGGATCCAGACTGCGGCCTCATACCCTTACCACTCCTAAACCTTTAGTTCCGGTAGCAGGCAAGCCTATTGTGCAACGTTTAGTCGAAAGCTTAGTACAAAATCTGGATGAATCGGTAGATGAAATCGCCTACATTATTGGTGATTTCGGGAAAGAGATTGAGGAGCAACTTCTTTTCATAGCCAAGGAAATGGGTGCAAAGGGAAGCATTTATTATCAGGATCAACCTTTAGGACCTGCCCATGCGATCTACTGTGCTGCAGAAAGTATCAGCGGCCACTGCATGGTGGCTTTCTCAGATACTTTATTTAAAGCTGACTTCGCTTTTGACCCGGAAGAAGATGGTGTCATCTGGACCCAAAAAGTGGAAGATCCCTCAGCCTATGGTGTGGTTAAAACCGATTCTGATGAAATCATCACAGAATTTGTTGAAAAACCGAAAGAGCCGGTTTCTAATCTGGCCATTGTTGGAATTTATTATTTCAGAGATGGAGACGGACTCAGAGAAGAACTAAAGTATTTATTGGATAATGATATTCGTGAGAAAGGGGAGTTCCAGATTACCACTGTTCTGGAAAACATGAAAAACAAAGGGACTCGTTTTAAAGCGGGTCAGGTAGAAGAATGGATGGATTGTGGGAATAAAGACGCTATCGTGTTTACCAACCAGCGAATTTTGGATTTGGAGGATCATCAGGACTTGTCCGGAATTACCGCCACCATTGTGAACAGCACCATCATTCCACCCTGTCATATCGGTAATCAGGTCACCATCAAAAACTCTGTGGTAGGTCCTTTTGTTTCTATCGGAGACAATTCCACCATAGATCATTGCGTTGTGCAGAATAGTGTTATTCAGGATGACTCACATATCTCAGGTACGGTCATGTGCGATTCTATGATTGGCAACCATGCACAATATTCAGGTCACCCTAAAAAGTTGAGTTTGGGAGATTATTCACAATTAGAAGATTAATGCGTACAGCTTACATGCTTTGCTTTGTTTTATGGAGCTGCTCCGCGATGTTGGGGCAGATTAAACAGATTTCAGAGCAAGAAATTGAAAATCAAACAAAATTTATTGAAGCCCTCTCTCCTTCTCTGGTTGGAGAGCCGGAGGAAAGTATTCGACAGCTGGAAGAATTCATCAAGGAGGACCCTACTGCTGCCGTCGCCCATTATCAACTCGCCCGACTTTATGAAGCCACGGATCAAGATGCTTCCGCAAAAGCAGCTATCCAAAAGGCCACAAGATTGAAGCCGGAGGTTGAATGGTATTGGATTGTTCAGGCCGAAATGATGCGGAATTACAATGAATGGACGCTTTGTGCAGAAGCTTATCAAAACCTTATCGAACTCCGCCCTGACAAATCCAATTATTCAATATCATTAGCTCACTGCTTCTTGCAATTAGGGAACACAGAGGATTGCCTGCAAGTACTGAATGAGCTGGAAAACAGCATTGGTCTTCAGGAAGAAATCAGTCTAAAGCGATTTCAAGTATACCAAGCTCTGGGCGATAGGGCCTCCGCAGAAAAAGAACTCCTGCAACTGTCAGGTTCAGAGCCGGAAAACATCGACTATTTATTAAAACTAGCACGCTTCTATCGTGAAGAAGAACAGCAAGAGTTGGAGATCGCTACTTACCGCAAAGTCCTTTCCATTGACAGTACGAATACGCAGGCCCGCATTCAATTGACAGAGTTAAGTACTTCGGACGGTAGTCAATTACTGAATGAATTAAGCGCCATCATTAAAGATCCGGAAGCCTCTATTGATCTGAAGGTCCGAAAGTTGGTCCCTTTCCTGCAGGCCGTAAACAGCGATGTACCGGAAGAAACCCGTCAACTCATTGAAATATTGAACCAGCTGGTTGAAACCCATCCCCGGGACGCAAAAAGCTACACTATGTTAGCCGATGGTTACTTTAATACCGGACAGCTCAGAACCTCTCTTGTTTCTTATCAAAAAGCAGAAGAATTAGAACCCGGCATTGCCTCCGTTTGGATGCAACACATGGAAACATTGTTATATCTAGACGAATACGATCAATGCATTGAAATAGCTGAAGAGGCCTTGATATATTTCCCGAATCAGGTGGAGATTTATCTGATGGCTGCTGAAGCAGCATTGAAGAATGAAAAAAAGACCCAAGCCTTATCTTATCTCAGTGCTTGCGATTTTATGTTGAGCAAGGATGAAATTTTAAGGCAACAGTACTCTGTTTTGGAATTATTATCTAATAATGATTCTGATGGGCTTGCTCAATGGATGGACCAACAGTCGAAAAGCAAGTTTACTTTGCCGGATGCTGCTTCGGTATTGTTCGAACTTTTTTCAGTCGACCATCAAGGTTTCATAGACCAAGTCATTTTACAGGCCCAAGGCCCTTTGAAAGAAAACTACGAAGCTCAATTGGCAGCAGCCTACGCATTAGCTGAAATCGGTGCTTGGCAAAGCAGCAAAGAATATTTAGACTTTTGTTTGCGTTTAGGAGGGAGCATTATCCCGGACACCTTCCTGCTTCTCATGGATGTGGGCAGTGCATTACAAAAGGAAGACTATGTAAAGCTGGCCAAAATGCGTCTGGACAGAATGGGTTATCAATTAAAAACTGCTCCATGAATCGATTTCCATTGCCTTTATTCTTTGGGGCCTTACTGCTAGTTTTGGGGTTGTATTCTTGCTCCGGCCCTAAAGTAGTATCGGGCTCCGGAGAGGCTCTTTCGCGCTCTGCACTTAAGGCTAAATTAAAGTCTTTGGACATTCCGGCAGAATGGCTGGTATGCTCAGGTCGCGTAGCTATTCGATCCGAGGAATTCGGCGGCTCCGGAACCTTTAGAATGCATGTTCAAAGAGACAGCGCGGTTTGGATTCAATTGACCAAGTTAGGATTTGAAATTGGGAGGGTCTTGATTACACAAGACAGCATTCTTGCCATCAATAAAATCCAATCCACCTATATTCAGGAGCCTATTGAGAAAATGATCGACTTATATGGTGCGGACATCCGACTCCATCAAGTGCAAAACCTCATTTGGAATCTTCCGCCTTTCATGTCTGATGAACCTAAAATTAAAGCGGCTGAGGACAGATTTGAAGTCAATGGCCAAAATGAAAACGGTCTACAACAGTTTTTCTATAAAATTTTACCTCCTTTCATCCTTTCAGAAGGTCGGCTCAATACCCAAATAGGCCAGGAAAACTATGGAATCACCTTTTCCAACTATGACTTTCAAGCGCTTACAAATGATTACTTATTTTCATATCTTCGCGAATACAAAATCCATTCTCCCGAGGATGATATGGAGATCGAAATGAAGGTCTCAAAAGTAATTTTAGATGAACCGAGGTCCATGCCTATCCGTATTCCTGAGTCTTATACTCCTTTGTTCCGTTAATATTATTTGGGGACAAACGCAGGCAGAATTAGATGAAGAGCGCAAAAGACTGTTAGAGGATATTCAAACAACGCAAAACCTACTGCGTAAAGCGACTGAGAGTCGATCTGCGGCCATCACCACTTTACAAACCTTGCAACAACAGGTCCGTTCCAGAAAGTCATTGCTGAAAACCTATCAACAGCAAATTCAAATTTCCCGAAAGGAGATTAAAGAAATCGAGGATAGCATACAGACATTAGACTCAGAAATAAGTGTGAAGAGTGAGGAGTATGCCGAGACACTCAGGAAAATGTATCGCTATAAAAAGCAAAGTCCTTCCTGGATTCAATTCATCTCTGCTCAGGGAGCCAATCAATTATTCCGAAAATGGGTCTACCTCAGTCAAATAGAAGAATGGCAAAACCAACAACGCACACAACTGATCGCAATCAAAGAAGCCTTTGAACAACAAAAGCTTAAAAAAGAAGAAGCAGGAAAAATTTTGGAACAACGGCTACAAAAAGAACAACAAACTGCCGCTGAAATCACCAAAGACCTAAATAAAGAATCCAAACTGCTGGAACAATTAAAATCTCAGGAGTCAGAACTGAAACAACAATTACAAAAGCAACAAAAAGAGCGAGCACAACTGGATAAGGCTATTGCCCGCTTGATTGCAGAAGCCTCCAAAAAGTCTGAGACTACCAGTGCTCCTGACTTTGCAGCCACCCCGGAAGGAAAAGCCCTTTCCAACGCCTTCTCAGGAAATAAAGGAAAACTATCCTGGCCGGTCAAAAGAGGTATAGTGGTTCGGCAATTTGGCAAACAAAAACATCCCACATTATCAAATATTTACATCCAAAATAATGGAGTAGATATTGCAACGGAAGCCAACGCTCCTGTCTTTGCCCTGTTCAAAGGTGAAGTTATGGGAGTAATTGAAGTGCCCGGCTATCAACAAATGGTAATGATACGGCACGGATCTTTCTTTACCGTATATTCTCGCTTGAAAGAGGTATACGTTCAAAAAGGAGATCAAATTCAAACAGCTCAAGAAATCGGAAGGGTACATTTCAATGAAAAAGAAGGTCAATCTTTGGTCCATCTGGAAATTTGGAATGACAAAGAAAAACAAAACCCTGTCCAATGGATGGCAGGAAAATAATCCGATCGGTATCCTTGCAGGGATTTACCTATAAGTTTCTATATTTTAGCAAAACAAAAATCATGTATGAGTAACGACTGGAATATTGGTCAAAAAGACAGAAAAGGGCTTGCAGACGAAGAGGAGAAAACAGTTTTGGTCGGCCTGGTCACTCCGGATACAACTGAAGAACAAGTAGAAGAATATTTAGATGAATTAGAATTCCTAGCCCTCACAGCAGGTGCCGTTACTAAAAACAGATACATCCAAAAACTCAGCCATCCGGATAAGAAGTATTTTATTGGGTCCGGCAAATTGGAAGAGGTCAAGGAATTTGTGGATGCAAATGATATAGACTTGGTCATTTTTGATGATGACCTCTCCCCTTCACAAATCAACAATGTTGAAAAAACACTCAAAGTCAAGATCGTTGATCGTTCATCTCTCATTCTGGATATTTTTGCCAGTCGAGCGCAAACAGCTCAAGCCAGAACACAGGTAGAATTGGCGCAAATGCAATATTTGTTACCTAGGCTAAGAGGTCTCTGGACACACCTTGAACGACAAAAAGGGGGGATCGGAATGCGTGGTCCCGGGGAAAAAGAAATTGAAACTGACAGGCGGATCATCAGGGATAAAATCAAAAAACTGAAGGACGACCTTGAGAAGATTGATAAACAAAACCAAACGAGACGTAAAAACAGAGGCCAATTAATCAGAGTGGCACTGGTTGGATACACCAATGTGGGTAAATCCACCATCATGAACCTACTGGCTAAATCTGAGGTGTTTGCTGAAAACAAGTTGTTCGCCACACTTGACACCACAGTCCGAAAGGTTGTTTTCGGCCGAATGCCCTTTTTGGTATCCGATACAGTTGGGTTTATTCGAAAGTTGCCGACCCACCTGGTAGAAAGCTTTAAATCTACTCTTGACGAAGTAAAGGAGTCGGATATTTTAGTGCACGTCGTGGATATTTCGCACCCTCAATATCAAGACCATATCGCTACCGTTCGACAAACCCTAAAAGACTTAGATAGCCTGGACAAACCTACCCTATTTGTATTGAATAAGATCGACCAATATCGAGACCGCTATTTCGATGAATTACTCACGAAAGATGAAAAACAAGAATTGGAAAAGACCTTACGGCAAAATGTGATCCATCAGATGGACAGCCCTGCAGTACTCCTTTCCGCCAAAACCAAAGAAAACCTGGATCGATTCAAAGCCATTCTGGGAGCTATGGTAGAGGAACAATACAAATTAAGATATCCATATCAAACACATCATTTTTAGTATGAACAGCGCCTTTCTAGATAAATACGCAGATTTGCTTATTAACTATTGCCTTGAAATATCCAAAGGCGATCGCTTACTGATAAAATCTACTACCTTGGCAGAGCCTCTTTTGAAACGG
The DNA here is from genome assembly GCA_964525165.1 of uncultured Saprospiraceae bacterium. Lineage (GTDB taxonomy): Bacteria > Bacteroidota > Bacteroidia > Chitinophagales > Saprospiraceae > JAWLFI01. The sequence continues at coordinate 12,759 of CAZGGG010000061.1, forward strand.
CTCTATACGGCTTGTTTAGATGCCGGAGGCCACCCGCATATTCAAATGTCATTCTCAGAGCAGGGCAAGAAATTTATGGAGCACGCGGAGGATCACCAATTAAGCTATATCTCTCCTTTATTCGAAAAAGCCATGAATGAATTTGAGGCCTACCTCTTTGTAAGAGCCCCGTTTAATTTAATGGAGAATAACGGAAATGATCAAAAGAAAACCAAATTGCGGGCGCAAGCAATGAAAGATATCAATGCGACTTATTTTCGACGCACTGCCTCAAAGGACTTACGTCGCTCTTTGTGCCAATATCCAACCCAGGCAGCTGCCCAAAATGCAGGTATGACCCTGACAGAGTACGCAGATTTTATTTTCAAAGCCTGTAAACTCGATTCGGATCACCCTAAAAATGCCTGGTTGGAAGTGCGTAGAAACCAACAGGCTATAGTGGATAAACTCAATAGCTGTTCTACGATCCGATATGTCAACGACCAAACAGATATCCGGTTTTCTACGCAAGGACGAACATGGATCAATTCTGACGGTCAAACCAATATGCCTTCCGGTGAAGTATATACCTCGCCAGTAGAAGATAGCGTAAATGGTCATATCCATTTTGATATGCCCACAGTCTTTCGAGGTAAAAAAGTCCAAGGAGTGACCTTAAAGGTCGAAGATGGATATATCAAAGAATGGGATGCAGAGCTTGGTAAAGCCTTTTTAGATGACATTTTCGATATTCCGGGGGCGCGTAGATTTGGAGAAGCTGCCATCGGAACGAATTATTCCATACAACAAACCACCAGTAATATTTTATTTGATGAAAAGATAGGTGGTACGGTTCATATGGCCATCGGACAATCCTATTTGCAAGCGGGTGGCAAAAATGAATCGAGCGTACACTGGGACATGATCGCCAATATGAAAGAGGGCGGAAAAATCTATGCCGACACCCAACTAATTTATGAAAATGGGGTGTTTACCCAATTATAAATAGAATTGATATAAGATTTTAAAGTCTTAATCTAATTTGATCCGTATAAAGGAAGAAATCCCTCCTTAAATACGTTATACTCGCAGCTTAAAAATCATTAACCAACAATAACACTATATGAGAAATTTAAATGCACTTTTCATTTTATTCGCACTTGTGGGAATGTTCTTCTTTACTTCTTGTGGAGATGATCCCGTTGTAGATGTGGACCCTACTTTATCACTGACCTCTGGTGGTGAATTTGATAATGCCATATTGAATGGTGGAGACACCATTAGTTTAGCGATCCGAGGAATCGGTGGCACAAACCCATTGAACGCCGTAGTGTTTTTTGAAGATGGTGTACGCTTGGAGGATTGGGAAAATCGATTGTGGATCAACAATGAGCAGGCAAGTTCCAATGCTCCCCTCTTGACGGGAACAGAGAAGGATCAATTTGATTGGTCAGTGGACATTCTTGCAGACACGGTAGAAGGACCTCATGAGCTGGTGATTGAAGTGACCGATGAAGCTCAGACGACTGCAAGTGTAACCATTAATTATACCACATATGGCGTAGATACGATCATGGGCGTTTTATTGAATCAAGCAGGCCCAGCAGGTACCGGGGGATTAGACTTAGATGAAGGAATCGGTACAGGCTCATCTGATGATCGAGCAGAAATAAGAGATTTGGGAATTGATGTTGGTTTGCCTGCTTCTGATAACTGGCTGCAACAAATTGCTCCTGCAAATGATGCAATAATCGCAACGGTAAATCAAGAATTAATGTTTGATGAAGTAATTACAAGTGCTGCTATCGTTGATGCTTTTGATGCTAATAATGCAGTAACAGAAACAGCTCGATTGGAAGGTGGAGAAGTATTTGCCGTTAAAAGGGGTGAAGACTATTATTTGATTAGAATTGCTGAAATTAATGTAGTCACTACAGACAATTCAGATAACTATGTATTAGATATCAAACGGGCACGATAAGTTCGTAAATAAGATCATAAAAAAGCTGTCTCTAATCCGGGCAGCTTTTTTTTTGTGTATTGGCTATGGAATCACTAATTTTTGGGCATGCAAAGACCTACATTTTCAAAACAAATCCAGCAGAATCCTTCCCTAAACAAAGTTAGATCGAGCTGGGTCGCAGCTGAACAAATTGAGATTCCTTCTACCCTTTCACCAGAAGATGTTAAAGGAGCTGAACACCTACAATTTCAGGCTGCTGGTCTTGCTCCTTTCCTTCGTGGCCCTTATTCGAGCATGTATGTAGGTCGTCCCTGGACGATTCGCCAATATGCCGGTTTCTCCACTGCCAAAGAAAGTAATGCTTTCTACAAACGAAATCTAGCCGCTGGTCAGAAAGGATTATCAGTGGCATTTGATCTGGCTACGCACAGAGGTTACGACTCTGATCACCCAAGAGTAAAGGGTGATGTAGGCATGGCGGGGGTAGCCGTCGATACCGTGGAGGATATGAAAATCCTGTTTGACCAGATTCCTTTGGATAAAATGTCCGTAAGTATGACCATGAATGGAGCAGTGATTCCAATCATGGCCTTTTACATTATTGCCGCAGAAGAACAAGGTGTTGATCAAAAATTACTTTCAGGCACCATTCAAAATGATATCCTGAAAGAATTTATGGTGAGGAATACTTACATCTACCCACCCGCCCCATCCATGAGGATCGTAGGTGATATTTTTGAGTATACTGCACAGCATATGCCGCGCTTCAATTCCATTTCAATCAGTGGATACCATATGCATGAGGCCGGCGCTACTGCAGAAATAGAGTTGGCTTATACGCTGGCAGATGGTCTTGAATATGTCCGAAAAGGGATCGAAGCCGGATTGGAAATAGATGCTTTCGCCCCTCGACTCTCTTTCTTTTGGGGGATTGGGATGAATCATTTTATGGAAATTGCTAAGCTGAGAGCCGGCCGAATCTTATGGGCTAAAATCATCAAAGCCTTCAAGCCTAAAAATCCTAAATCTATGGCCTTGAGGACACACTGCCAAACTTCCGGTTGGAGTTTGACAGAGCAGGACCCCTTCAATAATGTGGCAAGAACTGCCATTGAAGCGATGGCGGCTGTTTTGGGCGGCACACAATCCCTACATACCAATTCATTTGATGAGGCCATTGCTTTGCCCACAGATTTCTCAGCTCAAATTGCGCGGGATACGCAAAAGTACATCCAAAACGAAATTGGCGTTACAGACTTTGTAGATCCTTGGGGAGGCAGCTACTATGTGGAATACCTTACCTCCCAATTAATCCAAAAAGCTTGGGAACTCATAGAGGAAGTGGAAGCTTTGGGTGGGATGGCTAAAGCTATTGAAGAAGGTCTGCCAAAGCGCAGAATCGAAGAGGCTGCTGCTCGCAAACAAGCACGAATCGATAATGGAGAAGAAAAGATTATCGGAGTCAATATCTTTCAAACAAAAGAGGAGGATGCCTTTGATATCTTAGAGGTAGATAATACCGAGGTCTTGAAAGGACAAATTCAAAGTCTCCAAACCGTCAAGAGCACCAGAGACCCGAAAAAAGTAAAAGTCAGCTTGGCTCAGCTCTCTGAAGTGGCGAAAACCGGAAAAGGGAATCTGTTGGCTGCCGCTGTAGAGGCCGCCAGACATAGAGCCACTTTAGGAGAAATTTCTAAAGCCATGGAAGACCACTTCGGCCGATACGAGGCAAAAAATGATCTGATCCAAGGCGTATATGCCCAGTCTATGAAAGGAAATGAAGGTGTGCAAGCTGTCCGCCAAAGAGCGGATCGATTTGCAGAACAAGAAGGCCGAAGGCCTCGAATCATGATTGCCAAATTAGGCCAAGATGGTCATGACAGAGGAGCAAAAGTA
>CAZGGG010000062.1:0-5925 GCA_964525165.1 uncultured Saprospiraceae bacterium
GAACCGATACCATCTATTTGCCGAAAGGTTATTTGGACTACTTCAATCTAGATCTCGGTTGGACGCATTCCGGCACCAGTAATACGGGCAGATGGGAAATTGTGACACCACTTCCTACGGAATTTGACGGAAAAGTATCTAACCCCGGAGAAGATGATCCGACAGATCCCGGCAGTCAGGCTTATGTAACCGGGAATAATAATGCAGACGCGGGAGTAGACGATGTCGATAACGGCTTTGTGCTGTTGGAAAGTCCTTCTATGGACTTAAGTAATTACGAAAATGTTTCCATTGATTTTAGTTATTGGTTTTTCAATGACGGAGGGCAAGGGAATCCACCCAATGATTCTTTAAAAGTTGAATTAGTCACATCGGAAGGAGTGATTTCGGTGGAAGCTTTCACCTTTTCTTTTTCATCCTGGCAACCTTATAGTTTCCGGTTAGAAGATTATTACAATGGTAATGGATCGGACCTGCGAATCAGATTCATTGCAACCGATTATGCCAATGAAGGAGGTCATTTGGTAGAAGCGGGTGTAGATCATTTTGTTGTAAATGGTGATGTATTGTCCTCGATTCAACCATCAAATATCAGCCCTCTTAGCTTCTATCCAAATCCGGCCAATGAGGTCTTAAATCTGGAATTAGAAGTCAACTCTTCCATTGAAGAAGTTTTGATTGTTGACCTGAATGGACGGATTATGACAACATTCCGCATACAAGACCACCAAATTCAGATTGGTCAGCTACCAAGCGGAGCTTATCGAATACTCATTAAGACAAACCAGGATTGGAAACAAGGTCAATTCATCAAATTATAAGAACCCAAAATAAAGATCAGAGGGCCAGGCGAACAGCATGGCCCTTTTTTAATGCCTAAAAGCGAAGGATGGAAAATCGTATGGAGGGTGGAATGGGGTCCTCTGCTTGCGAGTGCATACAACCGGAAACAAAAAAGCCGGACAATGTTTACAAAGTCCGGCTCAGCATAGTAGCCCATAGGGGAATCGAACCCCTGTTTCCAGGATGAAAACCTGGCGTCCTAACCACTAGACGAATGGGCCATTAATAAAATGTCAACTTTTGACCCTTTGGTCAAAAGCACCGCAAATATAGTTTCGCTGCTCAAAGCTTGCAAACTTTTTATTCGGTATTTCATGACCAATTACAATCTTTTGATATAAACTATTCAAAATCAAACCTCTGCCCTCCTAAAATCCTATTGAGCATCCCTACAGAACCAACTGTAAGACTACTGCTCCCTTCAAAAGGTATAGAGATAGAGAGCTTCATTGGATAAGAATTCATAATCGTTTTTTACTTTTATCCAGATTTAAATCAAGTATTATGAAGCATTTGGGGCAATTATCTCTAGCAGAATCAAAAGTCTTAGTCAGAGTTGATTTTAATGTACCTTTAAAAGAAGGCAAAGTCGCAGATGATACAAGAATTCAGGCAGCATTGCCCACGCTTCAATATATTCTTGATCAAGGAGCATCTATTATTCTGCTTTCCCACTTGGGGAGACCACAAAAGGATAAAAACGAAGACGGCAGCCTTAAGAGAGACCAATTTAGCCTGAAGGCCGTGGCTGATTATTTAGGAACTCTGATTGACGCAAGCGTACACTTTTGTCCGGAAAATACAGGAGCCATCGCTCGAGAGGCCGTTGCCCAATTAGAACAAGGACAAATGCTCATATTGGAAAACACTCGATTTCAAGAGGGTGAAAAAAAGGGAGACGAAGCTTTAGCTAAAGAATGGGCGTCCTATGCAGACTTTTATGTCAATGATGCTTTTGGAGCAGCACATAGAGCGCACGCCAGCACTTGCACCGTAGCTAATTTCTTTGACGGACAGCACAAGGCAGCAGGCTACTTGCTACACAAGGAGGTAAGTGAAGGACAAAAAGTACTCTTTGATGCACAAAGACCTTTATTGGCCATTGTGGGAGGTGCGAAAGTATCTGATAAGATCTTGTTGCTGGAGCAAATGGTTGAGAAAGCTGATATGATCATCATCGGAGGAGGTATGGCTTATACTTTTATCAAAGCTAAAGGTGGTGCGATTGGAAATTCGCTGGTAGAAGAAGATAAACTCGATTTGGCCCGAAAAATTTTGCAGAAAGCTATTGCAGACCATACCGACATCTATCTTCCAGGCGACTCTATTGTAGCCAGTGAATTTTCAGCTCAGGCCGCCACTCAAACCACGGAAAGTGATCAGATTCCCGACGGATGGATGGGGCTGGATATTGGACCGAAAGCGGTACAGGACTTCTCCAAAGCTATCGCGAAAGCAAAAACCATTATTTGGAATGGACCTATGGGCGTTTTCGAATTTGACGCTTTCAATAAAGGAACCTTTGCTATGGCAAAAGCCATTGCAGAAGCCACTCAAAATGGCGCTTACAGCCTGGTAGGTGGAGGAGATTCCGCCAATGCGGTCAACCAGTCCGGATTAGCAGCTTCTATCTCACACATTTCCACCGGTGGTGGAGCTATGCTAGAACTATTGGAGGGCAAAACCTTGCCGGGTATTAAAGCTCTGGAAGATTAATTAGTGAACCTTATCTTGGAAATATTCTAAGGTTCGACGCAATCCTTCTCGTCGATCTATTTTGGGTTCCCAACCTAAAATTTCTTTTGCTTTGGTGATGTCCGGCTGTCGTTGCATCGGATCATCAACAGGCAATGGTTTGTAAATCAGCTTGCTCTTATCCGCACCCACCAGATCAATGATTTCCTCGGCAAATTGCTTTATGGTGATTTCTACCGGATTCCCGATATTGACAGGTTTTACGTAATCCGACATCAACAAACGATAAATGCCATCGATCAAGTCATCTACGTAACAGAATGATCGCGTTTGATCGCCCTCTCCGTACACCGTCAGGTCCTCTCCTCTTAAGGCTTGACTGATAAAGGTGGGTAATGCCCTGCCGTCATCCACGCGCATCCGGGGACCATAGGTATTGAAAATTCTTACAATGCGGGTTTCTACTTGGTGGAAAGTATGATACGCCATGGTAATGGCTTCCATAAATCGCTTCGCTTCGTCATATACTCCACGAGGGCCAATAGGGTTCACATTCCCCCAATACTCCTCATTTTGGGGATGAACACTCGGGTCACCATACACTTCACTAGTACTGGCAATAAGAATTCTGGCACCTTTTTCTTTAGCTAAGCCTAACAAATGAAGTGTACCCAAAGATCCTACTTTCAGGGTTTGTATCGGCATTTCTAAATAATCCTTAGGACTGGCCGGGCTCGCAAAATGAAGGATGTAATCCAATTTACCGGAGACATGCACAAAATTGGTCACATCATATTGCTTAAAGGTGAATTTTGGATTTCCAAACAGATGCTCAATATTCGAAATGGATCCTGTTAACAGGTTATCCATAGCAATAACTTCATAGCCTTCCTTGAGAAATCGATCACATAAGTGCGACCCTAAGAATCCGGCTCCTCCGGTAATTAAAATGCGTTTGCTCATTGAAAGTAGGATTTAATAGTTTCAGCAATATAGGTTTGTTGATCTTCAGATAGTTCTGTATGCATCGGGAGAGAAATAACCCGCTTCGATAAGGCTTCCGAAACCGGAAAGTCATTCTCTTGATAACCATAAGACTGATAGGCTGATTGAAGATGTAAAGGAACCGGATAGTATACACCACAAGGAATACCGTGTTCTTTCAATTGTTCCACCAATCCATCCCTTTTGCCGGAAGGCACTTTAAGTGTGTATTGATGGAAAACATGTGTAGAATAAGAAACTCTGAAAGGGGTTTCCACCTCCTCTATATCTTTCAACAGTTCGTCATAACGATTGGCAGCAGCAATTCTGGATTCAATATAAGTATCCAGATGTTTGAGCTTGATATTTAATACATGAGCTTGCAGCGTGTCCAGTCTGGAATTGACGCCAATATGATCGTGATAATACCGCTTCGTCATTCCATGGTTACAGATGGATCGTACTCTGGCTGCTAAATCCTCGTCTTTCGTGGTAATGGCACCACCATCCCCATAGCCTCCCAAATTCTTAGAAGGGAAAAACGAAGTACCCGCGATATGTCCCAGCGTTCCGGACTTGGCCTTGCGTCCATCACTAAAAGTATACACTGCGCCGATCGACTGAGCGTTATCCTCTACCACATGGAGCTGATGCTTGGCCGCAATACGGTTGATGGCGTCCATCTCACAACATTGTCCAAAAAGGTGGACCGGAACAATCGCCTTCGTTCTGGGGCTAATTTTCTCTTCAATTTTAGTTTCATCTATATTGAAGGTATAGGGATTCGCATCCACAAAAACCGGCTTCAGACCCAATAAAGCGATTACCTCGGCTGTTGCAATAAAAGTAAAAGGCGTGGTAATCACTTCATCTCCGGGTTGTAACTCCAATGCCATCATAGCGATCTGAAGCGCATCTGTTCCATTTCCACAAACCATCGCCTCACCCGCGCCGTGGTACTCGGCCAAATGCTGCGCAAACTCATGCACCACCGGTCCATTAATAAATTGAGCTTTAGCTAAAATCTCCTTGAATCCTTCTAAAACTTCATCTTCAATTTTATGATACTGGCTGATCAAATCAACCATTTGAATATCTTTCATGCAGTGTGATTCTTTGCATCTAATTTAATCATAATCTGAAAGAGAAACGGCCTTTTGAACACTTAAGACTTTCAATTGATAATTTGACCTCTGGTTTTTTGGGGATCTTTTGGCACATGGCTGCTTTCGGATTCGTTCTAAGGTCAAATATCATTACATTTGCTTTATGAGATTTACTCTGTTATTGCTAGGAATAATGCTGATGGGGGCTTTCGAGTCCCGGGCGCAGTTATATGAAGAAACCGATCAGCGTCCGGCGACTCTGGTCGATTTTCATTATAATTTTGGCACACCCCTGATGGAGTTGGCTGATCGATTTGGCGTGCACAATAGCCTTGGGGCGAATGTGCACTACATGTGGGCAAATGGATGGAGTGCGGGATTGAATGGACGCTATTTTTTTGGAAATGAAGTGAATGTGCCCGGGCTGCTTTCAAATTTATTTACCTCCCAGGAATACGTCATCGGAAATAATAGAGGACCTGCTCGCCTTTCGGCAAAAGAAAGAGGATGGGTATTTGGACTGACGGCTGCCAAAATTTTCGATATGACCGAAAATGCATCCCGCACCGGCTTACGTGTAGAAGCTGGTATGGGACTCATGTGGCACCGGGTACGACTGCAGGATGATGGTCGAAATGCAATTCAGCTGTTCGAACCCTACCACAAAGGGTATGACCGATTGACCGGAGGTCCATGCGGCATTTTTGACATTGGATACCAATACATGGGCGCGCGGCGGAGTTTGAACTTCAGATTCGGCATCAACGCCATTATCGCCAATACAATTTCCTGGCGGAGATATAATTATGATACTAGAACAATAGATGATCAGCGAAGATGGGAAGGCATGTTGAATGTATATGCGGCCTTTATCTTACCTATTTACGGCACCAATGACGCTTCACAAATCTATTATTGATTGCAAGGAAAATGGAAGTCATCTATCAATTTGGAATTCGACTCTATGGCTTACTGATCCATTTTGCGGCACTTTGGAACGCAAAAGCAAAAGCCTGGGTAGCCGGACGTAAAGATTGGCTCCAACAGCAAGGAAAAGACGCACAAAATGCTTCCTCCCCGATCTGGATTCATTGTTCTTCTCTGGGTGAATTTGAACAGGGCCGGCCAGTTATAGAAGGCTTAAAAAAGACTTTCCCTGAACAAAAGATCTTGCTTACCTTTTATTCGCCCAGCGGCTATACCATGCGCAAGCATTATCGACATGCAGATTACATCCATTACCTGCCATTGGACCGGAAAAAGAATGTCGCCGACTTTCTGCAATTATGGAAACCCC
>CAZGGG010000062.1:5935-16409 GCA_964525165.1 uncultured Saprospiraceae bacterium
TTTTTGTCAAATACGATCTCTGGCTGAACTTCTTGTCAGGCTTAGAAGAACGAAAAATCCCAACTCTGGTTATCTCTGCGATCTTTCGGAGAAAAGACATTTATTTCAGGTGGTACGGAAGCTTGTTTTTAAAAAGGTTGAAATCCATTGATTACTTCTTTGTTCAGGATGAAAACAGTCGGTCTGTACTCAATGAACATGATATTGAGGATAACATTAAGGTCGTTGGTGATACCCGATTGGACCGTGTCTTGCAGATCGTGGAAAAAGGAAAGCATATCCGAGAACTTCAGTCTTTTTGCAAGGATGAAAGAACCATCATTGCCGGAAGTACCTGGCCGGAGGATGAAAAGATGCTCTTTGCCTGGATCAATAAATATGATACCTCTGAATTTGACAAACTAGTCATTGTACCCCATGAGGTTTCAGAAACACATTTGAGATTTATTGAGAAAAATGCCCCCCGAAAAACAGTTCGCCTTTCACAATACAGTTCCAAAGATGTCGGAAAAGTTATTATGATCGTCGATCAGGTAGGGATACTCAATAAAATATATAGATATGCCCGCCTTGCCTATATTGGAGGAGGCTTTGGTGCCGGCATTCATAATATACTGGAAGCCGCAGCCTACAAGAAACCGGTGATCTTTGGACCGAGACACCAGAAGTTTAAAGAAGCAGAGGACTTTTTAGAATTAGAAGTGGCGCGATCCGTGCGTAATGCAGACGAAATGCAGGAATCGGTTCAGTTTTTATTGCGCAAGCAACAAAGAGGTTGGATTGATAAACAAATGGAAGATTACTTCCGGTCCAGTAGCGGAGCTACGAAATCGATTGTGGAGTATATTGAAGATATTTTTGAAGAAGAACGAATATGAGCTTACAGTGGCAACATACCCGTCTGATGGTGATCGGAGACGCCATGATTGACCGATATATCTGGGGAAAAACCGAACGGATTTCTCCGGAAGCTCCGGTACCTGTTTTGAACTGGTTGCAAGATGAAAATCGATTAGGAGGAGCCGCCAATGTCGCCTTAAATGCGCGCGCCCTCGGATTAGATGTGGCACTTTGTGCTATGAGTGGGACAGATGAAAATGCTGAATTACTTCAAACTCTTTGTGCTCATGATCAGATTGATGGCTCTTATCTCTATCGTTCGAAACAGCGTCCCACTTCTGTCAAAACGCGAATTCTTTCCGGCCAGCAACATTTACTGCGCGTAGACCGGGAAGATGCCCGCCTGATTGGAGCGGAGGACATTCGTGAAATCATGCCCCTTTGGCAAAAAGCATTGGAAGAATTTACACCTCAAGTGGTCATTTTACAAGACTATAACAAAGGACTCCTTCACCCGAAACTGATTGAATGGGTCATCCAAAAATGCCAAGAAGAAAATATTTTTGTAGCTGTAGATCCTAAAAAGGAATTTATCCAACACTACACAGGAGTGGATCTCTTCAAACCCAACTTAAAAGAACTTTCCCAATTTTTAAACCGGGAGGTCAGCCCTTCAATGGAAAGTCTGACACAAGCAGCTTCCGATCTACGTAAAGAGTTATCCTTTAAAAACCTAATCGTTACGCTTTCCGAGCATGGGATCTTTTATCAAAATGATCAAGGCGATTGTGGGATCGCACCTACACGACCACGCCCCATTGTGGATGTTTGCGGAGCCGGAGATGCCGTCATTACCATCGCAGCTGTAGCGCTGCACAATGGATTTCCCATTGATCAAACAGCCCGGTTATGTAATATTGCCGGTGGACAAGTTTGTGGATCCGTGGGCGTAAGTACACTGACGCTGGAGACGATCGAAAAAGAGTGGTCAGACTCCCAAACTAAGATTTCTTAAGATTCTCCAAGCTTTGACGAATTTTCTCCATCCGCTCCTGACCATCGGATAGCTTCTGTCGTTCTTTAGCAACTACCTGTTCCGGTGCATTCTGCACAAAACGCTCATTGGATAATTTCTTTTCTACAGAGGCCACAAAACCCTGAGCATATTCCAGGTCCTTCTCTAGCTTTTTGATTTCCTCCTCTACATCAATCATATCCCCGATCGGCACAAAAAACTTATCGGTCCCAACGACAAAAGAAATCGCTTGTTCCGGACTTTCTGCTGAGGTTTTGACTTCTGATAAGTTCGCCATTTTTACCAGCGTACCCATAAGATCCGAATCCAATAACCAATGTTGTCCATTACTGCACATCAGCTCTAATGACTCTTTGGGCGAAAGCCCCTTTGAAGACCTGATTTCTCTCACCTTGGTGACGATGGTCCGTACTTCCTCCATTTTATGATTCAAGTCTTCATCGAAGGATCCTGAACTCGGATAAGTTGCTACGATGCAATCGGCTCCCTCTCCCCTCTCATTTAATTGATGCCATATTTCTTCAGAAATAAATGGCATGAAGGGATGTAACATGACCATCAACTCTTCAAAAATTTCAATGGTTTCCTCTAGTGTTTCTCGATCAATGGGCGCCCCATAAGCAGGCTTGATCAACTCCAGATACCAGGAACAGAAGTCATTCCAAATAAAATTATACAATTGCATCAAGCCTTCAGACAATCGGAACTGCCCAAAGGATTGTTCGAGTTCATTGACTATTTCCTGTTTTCTGCTGCGCATCCAGTGGATCACTTTCAAATTGGCCTCAGAAGCCCCTTGTTGCGCATCGACCTCCCATCCTTTGATCAAACGCAACGCATTCCACATCTTATTGCAGAAATTACGGCCTTGCTCGATCAGTTTTTCATCAAATAGTAAATCTCCACCGGCCGGCGAACTGGACAGCATCCCAAACCGGACACTATCCGCACCAAAATCATCAATCAAGCCCAAGGCATCCGGAGAATTCCCCAAAGACTTACTCATTTTACGCCTCTGCTTATCTCTCACCATACCGGTAAAATAGACCTTCTCAAAAGGACGCTTCTCCTCCCATTCATAACCTGCCATGACCATTCGGGCGACCCACAAGAAGATGATATCCCATCCGGTCACCAGGACACTCGTAGGGTAATAGTAATCCAGCTCTTCCCTGTTTTTGAAGCCATCGAAAACACTGATGGGCCACAACCACGAACTAAACCAGGTATCCAAAACATCCTCATCCTGTCGAAGATCAGAGGCTTGAATCTCCCTTTCGGGAAAAGCAGCTCTCGCTTGCTCCAGGGCTTGATCAGCCGTTTCAGCCACAAATACCTGGTCTTCGATATAGTACGCGGGGATACGGTGTCCCCACCACAGTTGTCTTGAGATGCACCAATCACGAATATTCTCCATCCAATGGCGATAGAGGTTTTTCTGGCTTTTCGGTACAAACTCCACTTCATCACTCATCACCGCCTCCAAAGCCGGAGCTGCCAGAGCTTTCATATCCACGTACCATTGCAAAGAAAGCTTGGGTTCCACGACCGCATTCGTTCGTTCGGAGCGACCTACATTGTTGGTATAATCTTCAATCTCTTTTAGAAATCCGGCATCTTCTAGGGCTTTCCCCATCAGTTTTCGGGCTTTCATACGGTCTTCCCCCACAAACATGCCTGCAGTTTCGTTCATTCGGCCGCGATCGTCCAATATCTCAATCACTTCCAACCCATGTTTCTTACCGATTTCATAATCATTCGGGTCATGAGCAGGCGTTATCTTCAAGGCACCGGTTCCAAATTCCTGATCGACATAGTCATCAAAAATGATCGGCACAACCCGATCGGTTAAGGGTACTTTTACTTTTTTGCCTTTAAGGCGAACATAACGCTCATCATCAGGATGCACAGCTAATGCCGTATCTGCCAAAATCGTCTCCGGCCTAGTAGTGGCAATCGTAATATACTGATCACTGCCCTCTATCGGATAGTTGACATGATAAAGTTTGGATTGTTCATTCGAGTATAAGACCTCTTCATTGGATAAAACCGTCTGCGCTTCCGGATCCCAATTGACCATCCGGTGATCACGATAAAGCTTTCCTTTCTTATAGAGGTCCACAAAAGCTTTGATGACTGCATCCGAGCGTACTTCATCCATAGTAAAGGCTTCTCGCTCCCAGTCACAAGAGGCTCCTAATCGCTTCAATTGATCCAGGATTATTCCTCCATATTTCTCCTTCCACTGCCAGGCATATTTCATAAACTCGTCCCGGCTGAGTTCTCCTTTCGTGAGATTCATTTCTTCTCTCAACCACCTGACCACCTTAGCTTCGGTGGCAATAGAAGCATGATCCGTGCCCGGAACCCAGCAAGCGTTTTTACCTTCCAGACGCGCCTTCCGAATCAGAATATCCTGAATCGTATTGTTGAGCATATGCCCCATATGTAGCACACCGGTGACATTGGGTGGAGGAATCACCACCGTAAAGGGTTCTCTGTCATCCGGTTCAGAGTGGAAGTACCCTTTTTCCATCCAATGCTGGTACCATTTCGATTCTATCGAACGAGGATCATAATGCTTACTCAATTCCATGCTTCAGTCTGATTTGACGCAAAAATAGTATTCCTTATCCGCATCCCCTATTGTAGATACACCAAATTCTATTCTTCAAGCATCTCAATATTGAGTATGTTAGTGAAAAGCCATATTGTGGATCAGAACCAAATCATCGAACGGTGTAAAAAAGGAAACGAAAAGGCACAGGCCTTTTTATTCCGGCAGTATCGTTCTGTACTATTTGGTGTCATCATGAGGTATATCAAAGATCCCTTTACGGCAGAGGATATTCTGGCAGATTCTTTTGTCCATATCTTTAAAAAAATCGGTCAATTCAAGGGTAAGGGTAGCTTTGAAGGCTGGATGAAAAGAATTGCCGTAACACAGGCACTGATGTACCTCAGAGCCAATCAAAAGATCTTCTTTACGGAAGAACAAAGTGTTTTTGAAGAAGAAGTAGATGCACATGCACTGGATCAATTGGAGGTAGAAGATATAATGGAGTGCATTCGCCAGTTGCCGGAAGGTTATCGTGCCGTCTTCAATCTCTACGTCATTGAGGGCTACAAGCACAGAGAAATCGCTGAACTCTTAGACATCAGCATCCACACTTCAAAATCACAATTGATTATGGCTAGAAAAAAACTGGTGGAACGACTCCAAGCTATCAATTACCCCGGACTTCAAAATTATTCCGCATGAACCACTCATTCGATCAAAAAATACAAGAAAAAGCACAAGGGTATCGTCCTGAACCCAACTTACAGTTTGCCGATATCATGCAGCGCACCCAAAGAAACCCTCGCGTACGGCTATACCGCCTACTGGGTAGTGTGGCTGCAGGGCTGGCTATGATTCTGATGGCTGTACTTTTCATTCCCAACCAGGAAGAACAAGTTTCTTTATATGCGCAGGTGGAGTTGATCGGGGATTTGGAAGCCTCTCCATCCGGTCTTTATGATGCTGTTGTGCTCCATGACTTATATCGATCCGTAAACTAAAATCTCAATCGAGTTCAAATTCAAGAGCAATCAATTCTCTAGTTTGTATGAGTTTTGACACTAATAGCGGTGTCAAATCCTTAATTATATGAATTTTCAAAGCTTTTTGAGTTCGGTAAACATTGTTGCCTTGCCTTTTTAGCTCAACGTTGAACTACTAGATCGACTACACCTGAGCACGGCACCACTCCATTATTCACTTATTGTAATGTCAAGAGTACCTCTACTCATCACTCGTTCGGGACAATTGCCAACTACACTACCTTCAGATTCCTTCTCATTGAGCGCTCTCATCAATTGGCCCTCGAGAGGCTTTGATCTCTTTCAATAGCTTAAAAAAGGTTCATCACAATATGCTCTTGATACTCAATACTTTTCCGATTTACATTAAAATGACTATGTTTAAGGAATATTGGTTTAAAAATCTTAATTATGAAAAAATCTCCCCCACCCCCCACATTTTATCCAGGTCTTAACACTTTTTTTGTTGTTGCTTTTCATTAGCATTGGTTGTCAGCAATCGTTAAATGATTCACTCTCTGATCTCGAAGGTTCTATTGAATTGAGATCCTCTTGCGATTCTTCATATACCGCAGGAAATTCCAATAATCAACATGATAGTATTGGTATCGACCACAATGATGCACTAGATTATGCAGCCGATAGCGCACTGGCATTGGAAACTGCTGATTCAACTTATTTTAATGCGTTAAAGGATTTTACAAGTACTTTATTTGCTACCACATCTTATGATGACTGGGTAGATACGCTTACTCAAGAGGGTTTAGATCTGTTAATTATTGATTCGATAGATATCATTCAAACGATTAGAATTGAAAATTTCATCAATAAATATGTTGATGAGCAGGAAACAGAATATATATGGTTTTTAAGACGAATTGATACCATAATACAAAATGCCACCCATGTTCAAGCTGCTATTGATTCTATGAAGAATGTAGAGATTGAAATAAAAAACAGCAATTTCAACGCCGAAGACAAAGAATCATTCTTGAGTGGAGCGAGCATATTTCGGCATTCCCTAAAGTATTGGTCAGAAGCCAGATACAATAATTGTCATCCTTATCATGATAATGTTCATGATGTGTACGTTGAGGTCGGAGAACCCTTAGGTATAGATTGGTACAGGGTACTCATTGATGTTTTGACATATAATGATTGTATGGCTAATGGTGGCTATGGCTCACCCAATTCTCAAACAGCAACACAGAGGTGTTTCAAAAGTGGTGTGTACGCTTCTTCAAGAGCATACGATCCAATTTTTATTCAAGATTAAAAAATGATCAAATGAAAAATTCATTTTTATTCTTAACAATTTTCATCTTATTTGCGAATACCTTACAATCTCAAAATAAGTTTTTTGAAGGGGTAGTCGTTTATCAAGGGATCACAGAAAAGATCGTCTCTCAATCAACCGTGTTTTATTACGGTCAAGGGTTCTTCTTAAATAATTTTGTATTGAACAATGACTCTATTCGAGTTCGTAATAGAGTATTGGAAATAGATTGCCCCAGAGTAATCTTTGAGTCTTTTGATGGTTTTGGAGAGGAAACAAGCACCGTAATTAAAGATTCTGAAGATGGTAAGACTTATCATTATTCAGTTGACAAAGAAGAGATGATTCCCATTTTAGGTTATTCTTGTTTTAAGACAACGATTGTCAAAGATGAGGAAGATCAAAAAGCTACATTTGAATACTATTGTGCTATTGACATTCCAATATTTAAGATGGGGTGTGATTTTAACTCTGCAGAATTTTTGTATTCTTCCTTTTTAACACATTTGCCACTGAAGATTGATGTGACCTTAGAAACCAAACCCAATTTTGCGTTTGGTGCATCGAAAGTTGAATTGCATTTTAATGCTGTGTCCGTCCATGAAAAAGAAATCAAATCCTACGACCAGCTTTTGGAAGCATATGGGATTAGGATGGAAGAAGATTGAATAGGCTTTTTATTTTGTTCTTTTGCAATTAAGAAGAACCCTCTTTAGACTTAAAGGGGTGTCTTTGATTCCAGTCCACATCTTCTTGAAGATAAGATACAAGAGTGGGTATCATTCTACGAGTGATTCCAGAGGCATAGGACAAGTAACAAAAAAGATCATGGGGCACAGCTCCGACACTGCTTTTGATCTCTAAAGCCGTCCTGGCATAATGCACCAATTGAGCCCCCTCTTCTATACCTAATTCAATAACATCATATAGTAAGTTTAAATAAAGATCAAAATCAGCATTTTTATCTTCAACATATCCTGTAAACTGCGCATCTACATGTATCCCGTCTTTTAAACAAGTCATAAATGCCAGCATTTCCTCACCTTGATAATACAATATGGTTTCCACAGAATCCGGCATGAGTTCATGCAATCGATGAAAATAGTCTGGCTCTAAGGTAGCGATGTTGAAATCCGCCGCGTCAGCACGTTCCTTATACAGCTGATACATTTGATCAAATTGAGTCTTTTGCAGGTCTTTGGGAGCCAATCGGACTTTAGTGATTTCTTCTGCTCTTTCTCTAGCCTTGCGATAGCGTACTCGATATTTTGATCTGAGATCAGACAAATAGTCATCAAAAGAACTCCAATCCGAGTGGATCGCAAGTTTCATTGCAGGTTGTATTTGAAACGACGCATATCCCTGTTTGGAATCAATCTTTTGCTTTTGATAGAAATCTTTGATCAAAATAGCCTGAATCTTAATCCCTTTTTCGGCAAGTAAGTCCTGCGTCCATTGAGCCGCTTCCGCAAAGATAGCTCCTTGACCACCATCGAATTCAGAATCAAAAAGATACCCATATGGGCCGGTCATGCAAAGATTACCGGAAATCAGTGTCTTAAACCTTATCAAGGAAGCCACGCTTTTTTGTAACCCTTGACGCAAGTGTCCTGTCCACTTCAAATCGGAGGACCAATTGATGGATTCTTTTGCATTGAAATCTTTGATCTGATAGTAAAATACCGCCAGGGCTTGTCCATTTTCTGCACACAACAAGCCATATCGACATTCCACCCCTTGCAGGCCGCTCGTTTCCATTAAGTACCAAAAGGATGCAGAAGTGACACTTCTGCCATCAGAAAGCATCTCAATTTCATCTTGGATCTCAGACACGGATGAAAAAAGTCCGTACTGCAGATATGTATCTTGCCACTTCACTCGTTGGAAGTGTTCAAAGGTTTTTTCCTTGAGACCTGAAATCATAGAGAAAGTAATTCGATTATGTATCTTATAGCAAGAAAACGAATGTAATCATGAAACCTAACGCATTAACTTCCATTTTGTGCATCTCCGGACTGTTTATTTTTCTGAGCGCTTGCGTCACGGCTAATGAACACGAAAAAGTCTTAGCCTCCAATAGGATGATGAAAGGGGAAATCAACCGCTATATGGACATGGAAGCGGACTATGATCGTTTGCAAAAATCGCATGAAGATTTACAAAAACAATACAACGAATCCCTGCAAAAGACTTCAGATTGCGAAGAGCGATATCAGAGATTGGATGAGGCGCGACAAGATCTCCAGGAAGTCTATGAAAAGATTTTAAACCAAAACAGACAACTCTTAGAGACGAGTTCACAAGAGAAAAAAGATTTATTAGACCAACTCGCCCGAAAAAAAGAAGAGTTGGATATGCGAGAGAAAAAACTTTCCGGACTGGCTGAACAACTGCAGCAACAATCTGAAGAAACGCAGACACTCAAGCAACGACTTTTAGAAAAAGAAGCACGGATCAATGAGCTGAGCGATCAACTCAACCAAATGAATGATCGACTAGCAAATACTCTGGCTCAGATCAAAAATGCACTTGTAGATTTTGAGGAAAATGAACTCAGTGTGCGTCAGGAAGATGGAAAAGTTTATGTTTCACTTTCCCAGCAACTTTTATTTGAAAAAGGCAGCAGTAGCATTGGAACCCGGGGTAAAGAAGCTCTGGCACAATTGGCCGGCGCCTTGCAACAAATCCAAGATCTGAGTATCACCGTTGAAGGACACACGGATAGTGATGGCGGAGTGCAAAGAAACTGGGAACTCAGCACAGAACGCGCGACCTCTGTGGTCGTCTATCTACAGTCTAAAGGCGTGGACCCTAACCGTATGATTGCCTCCGGAAGAGCCTTCTATGCGCCCGTTGCTCCGAATGACAATGCAGCCAACAAGGCTCTAAATCGACGTACAGAAATTATTATCAACCCGGATCTGGAGGCCGTATTTCAACTCCTTGATGCCTCAAAAGAGGAATAATCTATGCGGTGGTTGGTCTTCTTATTTTGGGTCTTCAGCTTGTCCTTTCTGCAAGCTCAGGAACGTTGTGGCACATTAGATCACTCCTGGCCCCTGGATAGAGAACAGCACCCCGCCCCCCGGAATGAACGACTGACGGTTCCCCTAATTTTTCATGTCGTTTACGAGGCAGGCAGCGAGCCTGTCCGCAGGGAGCGGATACTCTCCCAAATAGATGCCCTAAATCGAGACTTCAATCTCCGGCACGGAGAATTATTCAAAGTACCGCGAGCATTTTGGCCCGCTATCCAAAGTGCAGAGATTGAATTCTGCCTGGCTTCAAAAGCGGAAAGTGATGGGATCACCTACACGGAAACGGATATTCGCAATATCGGACAGGATATTTTTTCAGATGGCCGACGAACAGTTCACTACTCCATATTAGGTGGTAAAGATGCCTTTGAACCTGAAAAAGTGGTCAATATCTGGATTGCAGACCTACAGTCATTTGCCGGGATTGCCACTTTTCCCAATACAACTGTTCCGGAAGAGGATGGGATTATTATAGATTCTGACTTCTTTGGAAATACTGGTGGAGAGCAAGCGGATTTTGCAGAAGGGAGAACTTTGGTTCATGAGATGGGACACTATCTCGGCTTGCGACACCCATGGGTGAATGCAGGCTGCGAGACGGACGATGGCCTGGATGATACCGAGCGAGAAGAACTTCTCGGCGCCCTCAATAATTATTTCCTTGAAATGGATCAGCTTGCGGAAAAGGCCGAATCGGTGATG
>CAZGGG010000063.1:0-16292 GCA_964525165.1 uncultured Saprospiraceae bacterium
GGTCCTATTTGGGGTATACCGGGAATTGGATTGCCTACTTTGTAATGGGGTTTCTGGGTTTATATATGGTCAGTCTTGAATTTAGCACCAAGACCTTACGGCAGGGTATTATTAATGGGTTGAGTCGAAAGGAATTGTGGGTCGGCAAAGTGGGCTTTATGGTCCTTCTCGCAATAGCCGCCACTCTATACTATATGCTTTCCGGCTTTGCCCTGGGAATGTTAGGAACAGAACCATTTGAAGGGTCACCCGTTTTAGGAGAATCGTACATTATTCTGAGATATTTCATCATGATTCTGGGGTATTTGACCTTTGGTTTTATGTTGGGGCTGCTAATTCGGGGTATTGGAATTGCCTCCATGCTTTATTTCATGTACGTATTCTTTTTGGAGGTCATGATTCGTTATCTGATCCACCTGAAGATCTTTGAACATCGGTCCATGATTTTTTACCCCATGAACGCATTGGAAGATCTAACTCCTTTCCCTGTGGGTGGGAGTGGTCAAATGGTCAACAATATGAACCTCGGCTTCGAGCTATTCATGACTCCCGCAGAGGCGACCATTACCAGTCTGGTGTATATCGGACTTTTCTTGTTTGCCAGCTTTTTATTACTGACTAAAAAAGATTTGTAAGTCTAATTCTCTACCGTGTCAGAAAGCGGCCAATTATTATTGGATCGATTTCCATCAATGGTTTGTTCCATAGGATCTAGGGTAATGGACTCTATTTCCTCCATACTGAAGGGCAAGTTAACCGTATAGCTGGGGTGTGTCCAGGGCCAATCCGTTAAAACCTCTGCAGAATCATATTCAGCTTCAAAAGCGTCTATCGGTTTGTGTCCTCTCATGATTCTGAGTGGGATATTGTACCAATACCGCTGCCCATCTTTTGTCACCACGACCAAATCAGCAGGCATGGGCATCGGTTCAACTCTATTTAGGATGACCTCCGTTCCGGAAGAACCGGCAAAGACCGTATCAATGGCATAATCCAAAGGTTTGGTGCTCTGCACCATATATTGTTGATACCAATCCAAAATGATTCCAGACTCATTTTCCATCACTCGGAAGAAATCATCATCGGTAGGCAATTTGAATTTCCATTCTTCAAAATATCTCAACAAGCCTCTGTCTCTTACTTCCTCACCCAGGACAAAACCTAATTGATCTAGGATGACAGAACCACCTGTGTAAGATGCCACTCCATAAGCGGTGTTCGTATTGTAGTGATCAGAATGTGTTGAAAGGGGTTCGAAGACATTCGAACGCATAAAATTCGCATATCCATTAATGGATCGAGCCATAGGGTCTGCAGCCGGGTCTCCTTTTAGGATCCCTATTTTCTTTAAATGGTTCATCACATGAGCAGAAGCATAGGATGTAAATCCTTCATCCATCCATGCAAAGCGGGCTTCATCTGTGCCTAACATCATTTGATACCAAGAGTGCATCAGTTCGTGTACAGAAACGCCCACCAATGATCCATAAGAACGGTTTCCTGTGATTAGCGTACCCATGGGATATTCCATTCCTCCATCTCCACCTTGGATAAAACTATACACCGGATAGGGATATTCACCATAGTGCTCATTAACAAAGGTGAATACCTGATTCATGGCTCGGGGCAATTGTTTCCATTGCTCCGCATAAGCAGTATCTTCCTGGTAGAAAAAATGCATTTCCACGCCGCAATCTGCTGTGTATACATCATGCTGATAATCTTTATCCGCAGCCCACATAAAATCGTGCACATTCTCTGCTGAAAACTTCCAGCTGATCAATTCCTGCTCGCTATCGAAATTGCCTTTTTCGATTTGCTCCTGATTCAGGTAGCCATGTCGGGGAAGTGTTGATTCAGGGTTTAATAGTGTTGCACCCGCAGCGATGGTGAATTCTGAGGGTGCTGTAATCTCCACTTCAAAATCTCCCCAGTTTCCATAAAACTCTCTGGCTATATATGGATTGGGGTGCCATCCCATTCTATCATAGGCACATAATTTAGGATACCATTGCGACATGGAATAATCTATTCCTTCTAAATTTTCTCTTCCTGATCTTCGAATCTGTTTCGGAACCTGAGCGACAAACTCCATTTGGAAGATTACCTCTTCTCCGGGAGCAATGGGCTCCGCAAGCGTCACCTCTAGGATCGTTCCTTCCATTGTATAGTCGACAGGCTTTCCGTTTTGACTTAAAGATTCAACAGATTGAAAACCGATCTCATCATCCTCCAAGTGAAAAATCCGATCTGCTACGCGTCCGTCCGGGTCGGGGAGGTTTCTAGATCGCACATCCATCATTGAGTTGGGCTGAAAAGCATTCCAGTACAAATGATAGAAAGCTCGATAGAGTGTATCCGGTGAATGATTGGTGTATTGTATTTCTTGCGCACCATATATTTGGTGCTGTTGATCATCCAACTGAACCTTCATCTTATAATTTGCTTCCTGCTGCCAGTACTGTGCAGCGAGTGGATTCACCAGAAAGCTGAAAGCCCAAAGCGAAAATATACAGAAGAAAGCTTTGTACATCATTTTACCTGAATTCAATATTGAGTTTTGCATATGAAAGGTGTTCTCTTTTGATAAAGGTCTAGGATATTCTTAAATTTGAACGAAAATAATCGATTTGAATCATATGAATCAATTAGCTAAGCATAAATGGTGGTTTTTTGCGGGTTTTATCTTTGTCATTGCGTTGAGCAGACTACTACCCCATCCTTATAATTTTACGCCCGTAGGCGGCATGGCTTTATTTGCAGGTGCCCTCTTTGGGGGAAGAAAACTGCTTTGGCTGGTGCCAATTATAGCATACTTGATCAGTGATTTATTGGTCAATAATATTCTTTATGCATCTTATTATGATTCGTTCATTTGGATGACTTCTCCGGCGGTTTATCTCAGCCTTGCTGTCATCATCCTTATGGGACATTTGATGTTACAAAGAATAAATGCGAAGAATATGGTTTTGGCAAGTGTGAGTGCTTCCGTATTGTTTTTTCTGATCACTAATGCTTTTGTTTGGTATGCCAGCCCAACTTACCCCAATACTATTGCAGGACTCATAAGTTCTTATACAGCGGGTATTCCATTCTTTTGGAATACGCTGGCAGGTGACTTGTTTTATTGCTCTATACTGTTTGGAAGCTATTCGCTTCTAGTCAAAAAGTATCCTGCATTTCGACTAAAGTCCTTTGCATAATTCGATTTTGTGGCATTTTCTTTTTTTAAGAAAAAACAAGATTCCTCTGAAAGTACTGCACAAAAGCTAGTGGAGGGAACAGATTTTTATCTCGAAGAAGGTAAATATGTTTTCACTTCTCATTATCACCTAAAAAGAGGGTATTGTTGTGGAAGCGGATGTCGCCATTGTCCCTATCCAAAAGAGAATGACCAAGCTAACCGAAAAGGAAACTGATTATTTCAAACTGCCCGCCTTGACGGCAAAAATCTTAATGTTTTCCTGGTCGCCATTAAGATTTTCGATGACAATGTCGTCAATCCATTGTCTTTCATCCAGAGTCGTGCAACGGGAATCAATAAACTTGTAGTCAAAACAAGACTCCTGTGAATTTTGGTCAACACAATCTGTGAGTAACCGCAGATCCGCTTCATTGACTTGCTGATCACCATCAATATCTGCCGCTAATTGCTGAAAAACGGACATCTCAATCGATCCATTCAGATAAGATTCAAAAAGGGCCAGATCATCTTCCGTGATGCTCCCCTTTTCAACATTCTTTTTCACCGGAACCAGGGTGTAATCAAAACCAGAAGGCAATCTATCAAATGAAAAAGAGGCGTCTAAACTAGAGTCTAAGAGGGTCTCATCCGTATAGAGGTATATTGTTACGTCCTCTAATAACTCATGGCCTCCATTCTGAATATCCGGTTCGTAATACACCAGTTCGCCTGAGATTTCGAAATGCTTTACAAATGTATGGCTCACCGGCTGACAAGAAAAGATCAGCACAACAAGTGAAATCCAGACGATATAAAAGTGTCGCATAACTAACAAACTTCCTATCAAGTTACTGAAAATTTGGGAAAGTTGTAGCAAGGCAAATGATATTACCCAATTACGGCCGCATTCAACTACATATTCAGTATATTTGAATATTACCGAAACAACCAATGCCCCAGCATGAAGCGCCAGCTATTTTTGGTGGGATTGCTATGGATAATAGCATCCTGCACCACAGCCCCTGTATCTGATGAATTAAGCACCCAACTCAGCAAAAAGGATCGCATTGATCTTGCCATTGCTCATGAAGTGGAAATGACGAAAGATCCTTCTACAGGAACTGTCCCACGAGAAAGACTGCTGAAATCCTATGCTATCATGGAGAAGAAAAAGCAATCCATGAAGGAGAATTACTCCATTACATGGGAAGAGAGAGGGCCCGATAATGTAGGAGGTAGAACAAGAGCTATTATTTTTGATCAAAATGATCCTAGTCACCAGACAGTGTTTGCAGGCAGTGTGGCAGGTGGTTTATGGACTTGTTCTAATATTTATGATGCGAACCCTAATTGGACAGTTGTCAATGATTTCTTCGACAACCTCGCAGTAACTAGTATCGTTCAAGACCCTATCGATCCGGATGTTCTCTATTTTGGTACCGGAGAAGGCTTCTTTAATGCGGATGCTGTGCGCGGATTAGGTATATGGAAATCCACAGACGGAGGGACAACTTGGAATCAATTGGGCTCCACCAATAACTCTACCTTTCACTACATACAAAAACTCATTATTTCCCAACAAGGAACTTTATTTGCAGCCACCCGCAACAACGGAGTTCAAAGATCCACAGATGGGGGCAATAGTTGGTCAGATGTATTATCCAGTGATGTAACAGCCAGTTCCAATCGAGCTGGAGATATAGAAGAGGCCCAAAATGGAGATTTGTATGCAGGGATGGGATTGTTTTCAACTGACGGTGTCTATAAATCAACAGACGATGGTGTGACTTGGTCTAAACTTACCAATGGACTTCCCGGTTCCGGATATGCCAGAGTAGAAATAGCGACCGCACCTTCAGACAGCAATAGGTTGTATGTTCTTCTTCATGAAACAGGCAGTAATGATTGTGAGGGGATCTATACCTCTTCAGATGCGGGAGCCAATTTTAGTACTTGTGACAATCCAGCCGCTTTTTTTATGGATAACTTTTGTCGTGGCCAGGCATGGTATGATCTTATAGCAGCTGTGGATCCCAATGATCCTGAGCGATTATTTATAGGAGGCATCGATCTTTTGGTCAGCAGTGATGCTGGAACCAGCTTTACGCAAATCAGTCAATGGTATGGCGGTGGAGGTTATGAATATGTGCATGCAGATCAACATATCATCTTGTTTAGACCGGGAAGCTCAGATACACTCATCAATGGAAGTGATGGAGGCATTGCCTTAAGCACGAATGCATCCAGCGCGCCGGCAGATATCCTTTTTAGCATTCAAAACTCAGGATATAATGTAACACAGTTTTATGGCTGTGCCCTGCATCCGGATATTGGTTTAGATTATTTTATAGGCGGGACGCAAGACAATGGCTCTCATCTCTTTCAATCTTCAGGCATTAACAGTACGACGGAGGTGACAGGCGGAGATGGAGCTTTTATTCACATAGACCAAAATCATCCGGATACCCAAATCACCAGTTATGTCTACAATAACTATTGGGTAACTATTGATGGAGGGAATACGACGCCCTGGCCAACACGATTTATCAATGGCACAGGACGCTTCATCAATCCTACAGATTACGACAATGATGATCATATGTTGTATGCAGCCACTTTTGGGGGCAGTTATTTAAGGTGGTCTGATTTTTCAGGGACTGACTCATCTATTGTTGCCATCCCTGAGCTAAATGGTAGAGTCATTTCTGCTGTTACAGCTTCTCCCAATATTACACATCGAATCTATTTTGGAAATGATCAGGGAGAAGTGGTCTTAGTCGAAGATGCACATACCAACACCCCTACGAGCAGTACTTTCAGAACGGGTTCAGGCTATGTGTCCTGCATAGAAATTGAGACAGGCAATGAGGATCATGTGTTAGTCACAATGTCTAATTATGGGGTGAACAGCATTTATGAAACGACTGATGCCGGAGCTACTTGGACCTCTGTTGAGGGTGACCTGCCGGACATGCCGGTTCGATGGGCTCTTTTCAATCCGCATGATGCTGATCAAGCTATGATCGCAACTGAATTGGGTGTTTGGTATACAGATAATTTAGATGGAAGTAATACAGTTTGGAATCCTGAAAATACCGGCATGGCAAATGTCCGAACGGATATGCTCCAATGGCGGCCTTCCGATAATGAGATTATAGCTGCCACCCATGGGCGGGGAATATATTCTACTTCTTCCTTTGAAATAGCTTTACCACTGGAATGGATGAGCTTTACCGCAGAAGTTTCTGATCAACAAGAAGTCCATCTTGATTGGACTACTGCTCACGAGTTCAACAATGACGGATTTACCATCCAGCGATCATTGGACGGACATGAATTCATCAATATCGACTTTGCGGAAGCAAAAAATAAGCCGCTCAACCAATACACGCTGATTGATACAGACTTGCCCTATTATGATGGAACCTTGTTTTATCGCATTCTTCAGACAGACAAAGATGGCTCCCAGAGTTATTCTGAGGTCCGACGTGTCTACCTAAGATCCATTGAAGAAGAACTGGGTATTTGGCCTAATCCGATATCCGATGAAGTCAACCTCTCTGTCATAAATGCCGGACATCTACAAATCTTTAACTCGGGAGGTCATTTAATTTGGAGTCAGGATATACAACCAAAACAGATTCATAGAATCCCTAGCTCTGATTGGCTGCCCGGAAGCTACTACTTTATATTTCTGGGCTCTAAATCCCGTGAGCGGATTCAACGAACAGTCATCAAACAGTAAGGGTGAAATCAGGAGGAAGCTCGAAAGTATCTATGTGTCGAGAACGACTATTCTCATAGATATCCTTCATCGTCACCAAAATGCCGGTTTCTTCCACATCACCGAAATCAGAATTCAAAGCCGTACCAAAGGTTTTCATTGTGTCCGAAAGACCCATATACAGATTAATCAAAGGAGGTATGCTTTCGCCTAGTTCTTTGAGTTTTTTCTTCAGCAGCTTAATGCCCTCTTTAAAGGGAAGATTAAATTCCTGCTCCAATAGAAGCTGATGATCATTAAATGCAAGGGGGTGAATCGGTTGCACAAGGTCATCCGGATCCGGAAAATAGTGATGCATGAAAGCCAGTAATAAGTCTCTCGCCTCTGAATTGTAATCAGGGTACATGGTCACTTTGCCAAAGAAATATTTACTCTCCGGGTAAATCTTCACTAAGGCTCCCAGACCGTCCCATAAGCTAAACAAGGCAAAGATACCTCTTCGGGGATCCACACTAGGTTGGTATTTCGGCTGCACCCACGACCTACCCAGCTCTATGGTATAGGGTAAATATTCTTTCCTGAAAGTATCTGAAAAGTGAAAGTAATGCGCAGTTGAAAGAGGAATGGAAGATTGATTGGGTGATAATACATCGAGACAGTAGATATAGCGATAGCCACCTACGACTTCTTTTTCATTATGGTCAAAGACGATGAGCTGCTGGTAACAATTGTCACTCATATCATAGTCATCGATATCCAAGGCTTCACCCGTTCCTCCTCCGGAAGCTCGAAAGGCAAGTTCACGGAGTCGACCAATTTCTCTTAATGTATGAGGGGCATTATGCGCATTCACAATATAAATCTCGTACCCTCCTTTGCTGGAATTTCGAACAAAACGATCCTTCGTCAGCTCACTGACGATTAAATCTCGCTCTACAGGTTCAATGATTGCTTTTCCCAATGAAGTATTCATACTCAATCCTTAGTGCCTTTGACCCTTTAATTGATAGACTCGATTCTTGATTTCTTGAGCCCACTCACGGTCAGAGAGGTCTGAATTCTGAATGTGATCCGGCATGATAAGGTTTCCAAACACAAGGTCAATAGAGCGCCCTTTTTGTTTGTACAATTCGTTGACCAGGAAAAACATTTCAATATTCACCTTTATCCCCAGTAAGGCTCTTAAGTTGGCCAAATTATAGAAAAAGTTGGACAATTTGCCATCAATATAAACAGGAAGAATGGGTTGATTGTATTTTCGTGCCCTGGTCACAAACGTTTTTTTCCATTCAAGGTCTTCTACCCTTCCTTTCTGCTTGCGGCTGACTAAGCCTGCAGGAAAAACAAACACAGCCTGGTCGGTATTGAAGGTAGCATCGACTTTTCTAAGGGATTCTGTCAAGTTTTTACCCAACTTATTGACACCGACAAACATGTTTTTAAGGTTGTCAAGATTCATCAAAACATCGTTCACGATAAACTTGATGTCCTCTCTCACATCTCTCATAGCTGAAACAATGGCGATGGCGTCCATCCCCCCTAAGGGATGGTTTACCGCAAAAATGCACCCACCATCTTCGGGGATACGTTCTTTTCCCACTACATTCATTGAAATATCAAAGTAATCTACTACTGCATCACAGAAGTCAGCGTCGTAAACATCCTTGTTTTTGCTGATAAAATCATTTACTTCTTCTTCGTGTAGTATCCTCTTGAAGTAATTCAAAAGGAATTTGGGCATCCTTTTCAGCAGCTTAGGATTCCGTTCAGCAATAAGCTTTTCTATATCGATAAACTTATCTTCTACCATGGATGCACGATTTATTTTCAGCGCTCCAAAGGTAACGAAAGTGGCTCAACTTTGAAATGATTAGGATTTGAGCAAATCCTTAAAGGTTCGCCTCACTTTATTGATTTTTGGTCTAGACACATTTTGAATGTAACGATCATTCGGATGATGTTCCTCATAATCCTGATGATAGGCCTCAGCCATCCAAAACTTGTCATAAGGAACTACCTGGGTCACAATAGGTCTGCTGTAGACTTCGTCCTTTTCTAATTGAGCTATTTTTTGGTCCACCCATTGTTTTTGCTGATCGTCATGATAAAAAATGGCAGAACGATATTGTTCCCCTACATCCGGACCTTGGCGGTTCAATTGTGTCGGGTCATGGGCAACGAAGAAAATGTCCAATAATGTCTCATAAGAAACCACTTCCGGATCGAAATAGATTTGAACAGCTTCCGCATGGTCTGTTCTTCCATAACTTACTTCTTTGTAAGTAGGATTTTTTTCCTGCCCTCCGGAATATCCGCTTACCGCTTCTTCGACTCCCTTAATCTGCTCAAAAGCAGCTTCAATACACCAGAAACATCCTCCTGCAAAAGTGGCGGTATCCAAATCCGCATAGGACTGAAAGATGGACTCTGATGATAGATTTTCTGTGCCTGGGTTGTTCTCTTTTGGTGATCCACATGCCAAAAGGAGGATGGTGATAAGTATGGACGTCATATTTTTCAAGTCTATAGTTTGTATAGTGTAACGAATCAAGATCGGTTTTGATTGAAGGGCTTGTATATTTTTTGTTAATACAAACCAGTTGTTATTTTCATTTTTTAGGGAACTATCTTATTTTGCCGCAAAATTTAACTTCCCTATGACTGACTTTTTATCTCAAATCTCTCATAAAAATAAGGGAGAGAACGAATTTTTGCAGGCTGTTGAAGAGTTCTATCCGAGTGCACAATTGGTACTGGACAAAAAGCCAGAATATCGAAAAATGAAAATATTGGAACGCATCACAGAACCTGAACGAGTGGTGATGTTCAATGTACCATGGATCGATGATCAAGGGGAAGTTCAAATAAATCGAGGGTTCAGAGTACAAATGAATTCTGCTCTTGGCCCTTATAAAGGGGGATTGCGATTTCATCCGTCTGTTAACCTAAGCATCCTCAAGTTTCTGGCCTTCGAGCAAGTATTCAAAAATGCTTTGACCACGCTTCCTCTGGGTGCCGGTAAAGGCGGATCTGATTTTGACCCTAAGGGCAAAAGTGATATAGAAGTAATGCGCTTCTGCCATAGTTTCATGAACGAATTATTCCGACATATTGGTGCGGACACGGATATCCCCGCAGGAGACATAGGCGTGGGTGGTCGAGAGATTGGTTACCTATTTGGCAAATACAAAAAAATCAGCAATGTCTTCACAGGCGTACTCACAGGCAAAGGCATTAACTGGGGCGGTAGTTTGATCCGTCCGGAAGCTACCGGTTATGGCGTTGTTTATTTTGCTCAAGAAATGCTGGCGACTCAGGATGATTCTTTACATAATAAAGTATGTCTTGTTTCCGGAGCCGGAAATGTAGCTCAATATTGTATCGAGAAATTACTTCACTTTGAAGCCAAAGTGATTACGGTATCCGATTCCAGAGGATACATCATAGATGAAGAGGGTTTTGATCATGACAAGCTCAAAATTCTGATGAACGTTAAAAACACAGAGCGTAAGAGTTTGGAAGAATATGCAGTACGCGTTCCATCCGCACAATTCTTTGCTTCTGATCGAAAGATGGACCACAACCCTTTATGGGATATCAAAGCGCATTGTGCATTTCCTTGTGCAACGCAAAATGAAATCAACGGGAAAGATGCTCAAAACCTGGTAAATAATGGTGTAGGATTAGTTTCCGAAGGAGCCAACATGCCTTCTACGAATGAAGCGATCGAGATTTTCCAGGACCACAAATTGCTCTATGCACCCGGAAAAGCTTCCAATGCAGGCGGTGTAGCGGTCAGCGGTTTAGAAATGTCTCAAAATTCACTTAGAATGGGCTGGACACGCGAAGAGGTTGATGTCAAGTTGAAATCGATCATTACAGACATCCATGATAACTGCTTAAAACATGCAGAAGCTTATGGTGTCAAAGGAAACTATGTGGCCGGAGCCAATATTGCCGGCTTTGTAAAAGTCGGTGATGCCATGTTGGATCAGGGTGTCGTCTAAGCTTACTTCAACCTAAGTTCATACAAGTCTTTTCGCCTGTCCTTCAAGGTATTAACGCTTCCGAATTCGTGTAGTTCACGAAGCAAATCTAAGTCAAGGTCGGCTACCACAATCATTTCTGTATTGGGAGTAGCCGCAGCTTTGATGCCATCTGAGGGAAATGCTAAATCGCAAGGCGTGAACACAATGGACTGCGCGTATTGGATATCCATATTGTGAACCCTTGGCAGGTTGCCCACACTTCCCGCGATGGCGACATAACATTCGTTTTCAATAGCCCGTGCCTGAGCACAATGTCTCACGCGTGAAAAAGCATTTTGTGTATCTGTTAAGAAAGGCACGAATAGTATTTGCATACCTTGATCTGCCAAGAGACGACTCAATTCGGGAAACTCTACATCATAGCAAATCAGTATACCTACTTTACCACAATCCGTATCAAAAACCTTGACTTTGTTTCCTCCTTGTAAACCCCACACCATACTCTCATCAGGTGTTACGTGAATTTTCTCATATCGATCGACCTCACCATTTCTTCTACATAAGTAGCCAACATTCAAAAGCGCTTCATCTTCTATCAACGGCATAGAACCCGTGATGATATTGATATTATAACTGATCGCCAATTGTGTAAGCCGCTCTTTTAGTTCTTCTGTGAATGTAGCTAAGCCCCTAATAGCTTCTGACTCGCTTAAGTCATTAAAACGAGACATGAGCGGAGCATTGAAAAACTCGGGCAATAGTGCAAAATCAGCCCGGTATCGAGAGAGCGTGTTTAAGAAATAATCGACCTGCTCCATAAGGTCTTCCATGGAACGATAAGGTCTCATCTGCCATTGAACCAGACCTAAACGAACGACCGTAGGTAATTGAGAGGGTTCGGTAGATTCCGGCGCGTAAAACACATTATTCCATTCCATCAAAGTGGCATATTCACAGGACTCATCATCTCCCGGGAGATACCCCTTCATGATCATTTTAACATGAAAATCATTGGATAGCTGAAAATTCAGTACCGGATCATGTATTTCTTTCAGCTTTACTTTTTCAATATATTCCTTTGGGCTTAAGTCTGCTGCATATCGGTGATACTGAGGCAAGCGCCCTCCAAATATGATGCCTTTGAGTTGCAAACGTTCACACAACTCCTTTCTAAAATCATATAATCTTCTTCCTAAACGGTACCCTTGAAATTCGGGAGAGATGAACACATCAATCCCATATAAAATATCCCCTTCCGGCTCATGAGTGGTAAACTCATCATTGCCAGTCACTTGCGCATAAGTGTGTGGCTTCTCAAATTTCTTCTCGTTCACAATAATGGAACATGCAGCCCCTGCCACGACCCCATTGACCTTGATAACCACCTGCCCTTCCGGAAAAATAGTGATGAGCTTCCGAATTTCTTCCCGAGACCATCTCAAATCGGGCATCCCTTCGTAAGACAGTTCCATTACCTTTTGTAAAGGGAAATAGTCTTCTTCTGTCAAATAATCAAGTTCGATTTGTTCTATGTTCATAGTAGGGTTGTTATTTAGAGACCACCGGTAGTTCACGAAAAGAGGAACTGTTAAAGTCTTGCATATGCTCTTTGAAAAACTGATCACAATACAAACAAATATTTTGAGCTTCAAGGGTGGCCGCTTTGGCCTGCTCCACAGAAATGCCCAGATGTTCCCCCATTTCCCAAGGCTCTCCTTGGTTCAGCTTTTGAAATACCGGATGATCTTTTACACGCTCTAATACGTCACTCACCTTTTCGGTCCTTGCATCGCCCATCGGATATTCGGTGCCAGGGCAACAAGGATTGATGCGCCATAATTGGATAGATATCTCCTGTGGAATATCCTCATAACCCCCCAGGAAGTTGCGCGCTCCCGATAGTATGGAACAGAAATTATGCGTTGGGTCCTTTTTCCAAATATCTTTCTCCATAGCGCGCCCTCTGGCCCAGTTACCACCAAGCCACATATCTTCGCTGGCACCCCAATACCCCCAGCTCACTTCTGATTGGGTTAAGTACGATTCTTTCTCTATCAAAGGATCTTTATCATCTCCATTCACTCCTCGGGATTCAAACAATTCAGCCAAATCCATCAAACGATTGCCGGCATGTTTATGATAACGATCGATGCTGGCTATATCAAACCGTTTTACTCCTTTTTCGATGAGCGTATCCAAACGCTCTTCATTCAATAAGTCGCCATTGGTCTGCAGCATGATTTGAACCTCGCCCTGATATCTTTTTTCCAACTCGTCCAAAATAGCATATAGCTTCTTACGCTCTGCTAAGGGCTCACCACCTGACAATATTAATCGATCCATGGATTCAGGGAGATTATGGACGATGGACAAACAGTCTTCCAGACTGATTCGCTCCCCAAAAGGTCCTGAATTATTATAACAATGATCACATTCATCATTGCATATTTGCGTAAACACCCAATAAACGGATTCGATATGATTAAAATTTGTTTTCATGATTTTTGGTATTGATTCCAGAAGTTGATCTGCCGATGAACTCCTGTTTTTGGATCTGCGATAAAAGCCTCCTGATCTTTATATTGAACTAATCCCTCCTCCGATAACCAGGCGAAATGATCTGCCCATTTTAAGGCTTCCTGCGGATCATGGGTTACGATGATGCTGCTCATTTTCTCTCGAAGAAATAAAGCTTTTAGCTCCTCCATCAACTGTTCTTTAAGATAATGATCTAAAGCGTGAAAGGGTTCGTCCATGAGGATAATTTCCGGTTCAAATATCATCGCTCTGGCCAATGCGACTCTTTGTTTCTGACCTCCCGACAACTGATTCGGCAGCTTACTTTCATGTCCCTTGAGTCCGGTTTGTTCCAGCCAATAATGGAGTTGATCTTGTTTCTTAGCTTCCGGCAATTCAGTAGCTTTTAATGAAAAGAGAATATTCTGAGCTACATTCAAATGAGGTAGGAGTACCGGATGCTGGTGCAGATAAATCATTTTTCGTTTCGCAATAGGCCAGTTTTCAACAGGGTTTCCATTCAATAATATTCGACCTTTATCAGCCTCCTCCATTCCACAGAGGATTTTTAATAAAGTAGATTTCCCTACCCCACTCGGACCCAAAATAGCCAGGCTTTTGCCGAAAGGCAGTTCAAAGTGAATCTCCTTCAAGACCGCCTCCTTATCAAAAGTCTTTCCTAATCCCCGTGCCTCTAAATGATTCATATACTCATGGCTTTTTGAATGAAGATTCTATAAAATAAAAGCATTAACAGGAAACCCGGAAGAATAATCGCTATTGCCGCAAAAGATGCTTGCTGCACATCGCTTTCCAATACTGCCGTGTACAAGCTGAGGGTAAGTGTGCGCACCCGACCCATGCCCAAGAATTGAACCAGCGCAAAATCGAACCATGAAATCAGGAAAGTTTGGATGGTGGAAAGTATCAGCAAGCCCCGGGCCGCCGGCCAAATAATGCAACGCAATATTTGAAAAGATGAAAGGCCAAAATTCAAGCCCATCTGCACAGAGGAACGCAAGCTTTGTCCCCATATCCGATCTTGGAGAATAATAGCATAAGGCAGGGTGATGCAAAATTGCCCCATGATAATAGCCGTGTAAGTACCTGCCCATCCTAATCGCAGAAATAATATTTGAAGTGCCACCGCCAATACAACCGGAGCAATGAGGTAAGGCAAATAAAAAACAAATAATTGAAGTCCTTGCTCAGGCTGGCTATAAAAACTTATCAGCCTTACGGCAAAAGCGGAAATCGTTGACGCTATGGCAACGGCACACGCAATCCCAAACGATCTTGCAAATGATGAAAACAATTGCCCTCTTGAACCTATTTCTGAAAGGATAGAAAAGTCCCATTCCCTAGGCCAAAGCGATGGATAAGAAAGACCTAAACCTAATGCCGACACACATAGACCCAGGAACAAAGCCAGCAGTATCAATGAGAGCGAAACAGTTGTAAGATACCTCCTCATAAGCGCTGCATTTTAAATTGTCGCACCCATCGGGTTACTATAAGGATGATGGTAGCTGCCACTAAAAAATAAATAACGGTAACTGCATAAGCTTGAGGGATATTCGCCAGATCAAACTTCTGCAACTTATCAACAATATAGACAGAGAGCATTTTAGGATATACTCCGCCTACGATAAGTGGAATTTCATATGAACCCATGATCAAAATGGTATATAAAACCATAAGTGGGAGGGTTTTCTTCCCCAATAGCTGTAAGCCGGCGTATCGAAAAAACTGAGCAACAGACGTTCCAAAATTTTGGCTCATCTGTAACAATTCATTCAATTGTAAGCTCCGATACAGATCAAAGAAATACAAAGTGAAGAAGGGCGTGATGAGGCAACCATGAATCAAAATCAAGGCCCAAGGGCTGTTTCCTAACACCCAAGCAGGAAAGTCTGCAGGTCCCTCAATCAGTCCCCATTGGAATAGAAATCTTGATATCCAGCCACTTTGACCTAACCATTGAAAACCCAACCAAGCTGCCACGACCGACGGGAATATCATAGCACTGTACCAAACGAAAGCAATTTTTTCATTGGAACGGCCACGATAGGAAATGAAAGCAAAAATAGCTCCCAGCAGTACAGCCATACCCACACTTGCTATCGCGACGCCTGCAGAGAAGCCTAGAGAAGCCCAAAAACTTCCATCCTGCAATACCGCCTTCCAATGCTGCCCTCCTTGCTGAATCGATGGAATATTGAGGAATCCAAAACTGTATCGCGCAGCAAAATAAAATGCCAGCACTACCGGGAATAGCACAATGGAATACAGGAAGAAATGGCTTCGACGCTTCATTAATAGTCCAATTTTCCTTCCATATAGTTTTGGAAATCTTCATATAAACGAATCATATATTGGGGATCTAATTCTTGAAGTGCCAAAGAGTCAATAGAGGAGCGCTCGGGTGCATAGGTTCTTTGCATCGCCTTTTCAAAAAGCTGTTGTTGCTTGTCCGTCAATTGATCCATAGAGATAACCGGGCCATCACCCCATACCTCAGTCTTAGATTTTTCCAATTGTGCCTCCGGAGAAATGAGAAAATTAATGACGACCATCGCTGCAGCCTTCCGGGACGATTGTTTTGGAATACCTAAATAATGACTGTTTTGGACACTACCGTAGGCGGGCACGGCAGCTCTGGCAGTGGTATCAAAAATGTTTCGGTAAATTTTATTCTCCACCTCCGCATCATTATTACTAAAGGTAAACCACAGCTCTTCGTTTTGAAACATCTGATGCATGGGTGCCACAGATGACGGAAAGGTCGCTCCCTTTCGCCAGAGATAGGGTTTTAACTGATCGATGTATTGCCATAGTTCCCGACTATACTGTTGATAGCGGTTTTCATCAAAAGCTC
>CAZGGG010000064.1:0-4251 GCA_964525165.1 uncultured Saprospiraceae bacterium
AGTTTACCGTGACTCCGGGTTCCGAACAAATCCGTTTTACCGTAGAAAGAGATGGTTTGCTGGATGATTTCGAGCAAATGGGCGGCTTAGTCCTCGCAAATGCATGCGGCCCTTGTATCGGGCAATGGGCCAGACATACAGACGATCCTGACAAGAAAAATTCAATCATCACTTCGTTTAATCGGAACTTCTCGAAAAGAAATGATGGTAATCCTCAGACACATGCGTTTGTGGCCAGCCCTGAGATTGTAACGGCCATGGCTATAGCAGGTGATTTGACTTTCAATCCATTAACCGATCATTTGGTGAACGAGAATGGTGAAGAAGTGAAGTTGGATCCTCCTTCCGGAATTGAGCTACCTGAAATGGGATTTGAAGTGGAGGATGCCGGATTTCAGGCACCTGCAGAAGATGGAAGCGATGTGGATGTAGTGGTAGATCCTAATTCAGACAGAATTCAGTTGCTCACTCCGTTTAGGCCGATTACTCAAGAGGATATGACCGGCATGCGACTGTTTATCAAGGCGAAAGGAAAGTGCACGACCGACCATATTTCTATGGCAGGACCTTGGTTGAAATACAGAGGACACTTAGACAACATATCTAACAACTGTTACATAGGAGCTGTTAATGCCTTCAATGATCAAACTAATAAGGTAGCGAACTATGTAGATAATCCGGATCAAGCTGAGTGGATGGCCGCGCCGGATTCTGCCAGAAAATATAAAGCTGCAGGCATTGGAACTGTTGTGTTTGGTGAAGAAAACCTTGGAGAAGGATCATCCCGAGAGCATGCTGCGATGGAACCGCGCCATTTAGGTGTGAATGCAGTGATTGTTAAATCTTTTGCTCGTATACACGAAACAAATTTGAAAAAGCAAGGGATGTTGGCGCTTACCTTTGTGGATCCATCTGACTACGATAAAGTAAGACAGGATGACTTAATCGACATCGTAGACTTTGATCAGATGGCACCAAAAAAGAATCTTACAGTTAGGCTAAGACATCATGATGGTACAGAAGATACCTTCGAGGTGGCCCATACCTACAATCAAGCTCAGATTGATTGGGTCAAGGCAGGTTCTGCATTGAATAAAATCAGAATGGAACTCCAATCTTAAGATAGAGGTTCCTGAAAATCATAAGCCCTTTTGCGGAAGCAGAAGGGCTTTTTTTTTGTGAGATCTGGTCGAAAATAAAAGGATAGTGCCCTCATTAAATATTTCGTATTATAAAATTATTGATATATGTAATATTTTAATATAAATAATTCTATATTTGGTACCAACACAAGATATTTCGGTTCTATCTGTAACGGATTGGTGGGAAGAGTTCAGCATTTGCTTGAGCTCTTTTTTTATCTTACACATTCATGGGACAATTGTCAGACAGCAGCAAGAGGAAGATCCAGCATCTATCTCGATTACTTTCAATGGAAAAGGAGGAGGATGCACAACGCCACCGGCAAATTCTTGAAGAATACCATTTGGAGGAACGTTGCGAGCGAGGATGGAGCTGGTATCCCGTTCAGGTGACAGATTATGGATACACCTTTGGGGATAATGCCTATGTCACGGTCCAGCATACGACAGCGAGTCCTGCGGGTTCAAAATTTAAATCCGGAACCCCGGTACGTATTTATGATGTGGAGCAGGAGGAGTATGAAATTGAAGGGACCGTTCATTTCCTAAAAAAGGAGGAAATGAAAATTATCCTGAGAGGTGACGATTATCCGGACTGGATATTAAGCGGTAAGTATGTCGTCGAACAATTGTTTGATGCCACTACCTACAAGGCGATGGAACGTGCGTTGAAAGCGGCCACCAAGTCCGAAGGCAGATTTGCGGAACTGATTGAATATCTTTGGTCCGATGCAGAACCTGAGCAAAAAGACGGACCCTTGTCCATTGATTT
This sequence comes from uncultured Saprospiraceae bacterium, assembly GCA_964525165.1. GTDB lineage: Bacteria > Bacteroidota > Bacteroidia > Chitinophagales > Saprospiraceae > JAWLFI01. The sequence continues at coordinate 1,915 of CAZGGG010000064.1, forward strand.
GCCGACCTTAAATGAATCTCAAAAACAAGCTGTTATCGATGCCGTGCAGACAGAGGCGGTCGGTGTCATCCATGGTCCTCCCGGGACCGGTAAGACCACTACACTAGGGGCCTTGATTCAGCATTTGGTGCATTTTCAGAATAAAATATTGGTTTGTGCCCCTTCCAATACAGCGGTCGATCTTTTAGCCAGTAGCCTTTCGGCAAAAGGGCTCAAGGTGGTCCGATTAGGGCATATAAGTAGAGTGGAAGAAGATATTTTATCACTCACCTTAGATGGACAGTTAGCGGCTCATCCGGAAAGTAAGCAAATCAAAGATTTAAAAATCCAAGCGGCAGAAATCAGGCGGCAAGCCGGAAAATTCAAACGACAATTTGGACCCAAGGAAAGAGCGGAGCGACAAGAAAAATTTAAGGAAGCAAGGGAATTGATGCATTGGTCGAGAGAGTTGGAGAAACGCTTGATCGCCCAAATTATCATAGACGCACAGGTTGTTTGTACCACGCTGGTCAATGCCCAGCATTCGGTAATTTCCGATACAGATTTTGACTACACAATTATTGATGAAGCCGGACAAGCCATGGATCCTGCGCTACTGATTCCGTTGGAACGCACCCATAAATGGATTATGGCAGGAGATCCTTACCAATTGCCTCCTACAATAAAATCGATTGATGCTGCTCGTGAAGGACTATCGGTCAATATGCTCGAAAGATGGATACAGAGCAATAAGAGAAGTAGTCTGTTGAAAAAGCAGTACCGAATGAATGAGGTCATCATGGGTTTTTCTAATCAGCAATTTTATGAGGGTGCTCTTCAAGCTGCTGATTCTGTCAGCCAATGGACTTTGAGGGTGAGTGCTATGTCAGAACCCTTTGAGTTTATCGATACCGCAGGTTGTGGTTTCGAAGAAAAAGTAGAAACCGAATCCAGATCCCGATACAATGAAGATGAAGCTCGGATCGTCCGCGAACATTTTCTACAATTGGTCACAGCCTATGAAAACGAAGGGAAGATACTTCCGTCTATCGGAATGATAACTCCTTACAGGGCGCAAGTAGCTTATCTGAAGTCTCTCTGGATGGAAGATGAAGATACCCAAAAGTATATGCCTTACTTGACCATAGATTCTATAGATGGGTTTCAAGGTGCTGAACGTGATATTATTTATATCAGTTTGGTTCGGTCTAATGAGCAAAATGAAATTGGCTTTCTGAAGGATTACAGGCGCATGAATGTGGCGCTTACACGCGCTAGAAAAAAGTTGATCGTCGTGGGGGATTCTGCTACTTTGGGGGCAGACGCTTTTTACAAAAACTTACTCTCCTATGTGGATACGCATGCGACCTATAGATCTGCTTGGGAGTTTATGGCATGATTCATTTTACTCTCCAAAAAAAGTGTTGATCAAACCTAAAATCGAATAATAGGAGCCTTCCGGCTAAATAAATGGCATTCGGTATTCATTCCATTTATCTTTATAAGTGAACCCAAAAAACAATGCTATGTACATAGCAAATCCTTGCAAGAGTGCAGATTCTGTAATAGGAAAATCGTGGTATTACTTTTGTAATTTTAGTACTACAATTATAAAACCTATGAACATGAATCAAAGTCTTCAGATAGTTGTCCTAGCTGTCCTAATAGTTCTTTTTTCAATTTCGGATACAAATGCAACAGTCATTGTAACAAATGGTCTCAGTCATACGCATCGTATGGCCAATATAGACAAAACAAGAGGAATTGTTGAAATCAAAAATGTTGGGAAAAAGCCACAGCGGGTAAGATTTTATATTAAAGATCAATCGATGGATTGTGAAACCGGAGGTTCGTTCTTTGATGTAGGCACCTTAGATCGAACAAATGCAACCTGGATAACCTTGGCCACCAGTGAAACCACACTGGATACCGGACAGGTTTTTGAATTGGCGTATGAAATCAATAAACCTGGAGATTTAGAGAAGAAAGGCAGTTTTTGGAGTATGATCATGGTTGAAAATGTGCCTGACGTCTCCACGGAGGCCCCTCAACAGGGCGTGATGGTTCGATCTAACCTGCGATATGCCGTGCAAATCATTACTGAAGTCGGAGAGGAGACGGACTATGACTTAAATTTTGATACCGTTTATTATAGCTCGGAATCCAAATCATTGGTGATGGAAATTTCTACACCTTCTATTTCCATTATGCGTATGTATTTTGAAATCAGGATTTTTTCTGACGCTGGAGCGAGTATCAATCAAGCGGATGAATCCTTTACAAAACTTTATCCTTCCACCTGCAGGAAAATAGAAATTCCTTTAACAGTTGGAAGAATTAGGGGATATGGAATCAAGT
>CAZGGG010000064.1:4261-6163 GCA_964525165.1 uncultured Saprospiraceae bacterium
TTCCTTTAACAGAAGCGGAAGCTGGTAATTATGATGGAGTGGTCATTGCGAAATCTGATAGTCAAGGGGTTTTTGGTTATAATGTAAAGTTTGAGATTCCGAGGTGAAACTAATGTTGTACATAGGATTCATGATATGCTCAGTTCTTCCGTATTTGAGTTCAGTGGAAGATGATGAGATCGGAGTGAGCTTTATCAGTTCGCCGGAAGAAGTCAATCCCGGTGGTTACGAAACCTATGTTATCGAAATAAAGAATTACCTGACTGAATCGGTCGATTTAGAAACTCGAGTGGAGTTACCTGATGGATGGTCGATTATTTCCGGACCCGATAATTTTCAAATCGAAGGTTTGCAAAGTCAAAAGGCCGTCTATTTGTTATCAGTATCTGATGATTGCTTATCCGGCAATAAGAAAATTCTCTTTTCATTTAAGGATGAAGCGAAGAGTTTTGAAAAGAATGCTGAAATCTATCCTTTTGTCAAAGAAAAACCTAAGCTCTCGCTGAGAACTCTGGAAGAAGTAGATATTGTTTCAGAAGATGACGAAGTGGAGATCAGCTATCTTTTAGTTAATGAAGGAAATACAAGCGAATCCATAAAGCTGAGCTCTGAACGCGCAGTTATTGATGGGGGAGATAAATTTATTTTGGCTCCGGGAGAATCAAAGAGATTCAAATTAGTGGGCAAGGCAGCCTTGAGGGAAGGGACCACCCGAATCAGCAGAAAGTTTTATGATATTAATGTTAACTCGACGCGACTTCCGGATCCGATTCGAAGAACATCCTTAGTGAAAGTCATACCCAAACAAACCGGAAAGTTTGATCCCTATTTAAGATTTCCAATCGTAGCGAGTGCCTACTATGTCGTGGGACAGTCTGCAGGAAATCTGGATGATGCTTTCCAGGTAGAGTTGGCAGGAAATGGCTATTTGGACTTTGCCCAGGAAAAGCATTTAAGTTTTGTTTTTCGTGCACCCAATCAATTTCAGGTAACACGTTTAGGAAACTTTGATCAATACAGTCTGAATTATGAACAGGAACGGTTTGAGGTGCAATTGGGGGATGGTAATTATCAAATCAGTCAATTACTGGAACAAGGCCGTTTAGCAAGAGGAGCAGCATTTACGGTTAGAAATGCCCAATGGGAAATGCAAGTTTCACATTCACTCCCGAGATTTAATCCTGATATAGATTATATTTCTACAGCTATATTATCCCGACGGATTAGTAAGAATTGGACGCTCGGTGGTGCTGCCATGCAAAAACAGTTTTCGGAAAGAGGGTTTTCTTATATAGCGAGTGGGAGAGCTCGTTTTGAGTCGAGATTTTTTCAGATGAATACAGAATTAGCCGGTAGTCATTGGGAAGGGAACGAAGATTGGGGAGGAAGTCTTGAAATGAATGCAAGACACCGGAATTTCACAATGGGTGCAACAGCATTGTACGCCGGACCAAACTTTGCTGGATTTTTTAGCAATTCTTTGATTGTAACCGGAAATGTCAATTATCGTTTGGATAAGTTATCATTTGGTGGAGGAATCAACTATAATGAATCCAACCCTGCGCTGGATACCTTTCAAATTGCGGCCCCCTTCTCAAGAAACTTTTTTGTGAATACCACTTATGAGTTGAGCCCAAGATCACAATTGTGGCTATTTGCGATTCAAAGGTCCCGCGAAGATCGTTTTGAGCCAAAGAGGTTTCACTACGATGAGCGATCCTTGAGGATTAGGTATAATTATAAATCTGCTGGTCTGAATAGTCAGACTAATTTTCAGTTTGGGCAAACAGAGAATTTGTTGATTCAGGAGCAGGACAATCAGACGCTTACCTATTCGGTGAATACCAATTTGGGTGTCGTGCTATCTCCTCGTTTCAATATTAATTTATTCGGTAGTTTTCT
>CAZGGG010000064.1:6173-14890 GCA_964525165.1 uncultured Saprospiraceae bacterium
CCACCAAATACTGATCCATTACTAATCGCAGGATCAGTAACATATGATTGCCACTTCATAAACGCTTTACGTAAGTTACCATTCACATCAGCACGAATAGATATAGTGCCGAAAAGGAGGAAATATTCCTCTATGGAGGAGGGGTGAATTACCATACCCCAATAGTGAAGTTTGGAATCACCTATCGCAACAATTATCTACTGGATGATATCAATCTCGACCGGAGTATTTTAAATACCAATCTGGCTTTTAAAGTAGGGAATCATGAATTGGGAGGATTCCTCGGGTACAATATCTTTCGAAATACGATTAACGAAAGGGATTTTTACGCAACGGCTACTTATCGATACACTATGGGCATGCCTATTGCCAAACGAAAAGATATTGGAAACCTGAGTGGTGCCATTTTGAGGTCAGATGGAAGTCCGGCTGCGGGAATTGTACTCAAAGTAGGTCGCCAGACTGTCGTAACAGAAAGTGATGGATCCTTTGTGTTTGAAAATCTGAGAAAGGGAGACCATTTTCTCCTGGCGGATATAAGTAGCCTGGGACTCAAAGAAATGTTCCAGCAAAAGATGCCTTATCAGTTCACTATTGCTCCGGCCGAGCAAAAACAAATTCGACTCAATTTGATTACGGCTGCAGGTTTGACTATGCCGGTGACCTATCAACTAGGGCCAAGGGTTCAAAAACCTGTTGGATTGGTAGTTAGATTACGCAATGACAGTGAAGAATTCATCACTGATCTAAGCCCTCAGGAGGCTTTTGAATTTTTAAAAGTAAATCCAGGCTTATGGACCTACCAAGTGGTTCAGAATGGCTGGGAACAGAAATATAGTATACGACCTTCCTCAGGAACGATTGAGTTGAAGGAAGGTGAGCAATTAGAAATTCCGATCTTTGTGAGAGAGAAGGAGTTACAAATCAAATTTAAAAATTAGAAGTGAAAGCGGTTTTCTTCATATCACTTTTCTTGATATCGTTTAGCCTCAGTGCACAAAATGATAATGAGACCGTAGGCTTGACATTATCGGAAATTGCATTGATTAGCCTTCAGCCAAATGATGAAGCTGTAATGATGAATATTCAAGTACAGGAGGAAGCGGGGCTACTCCAGATTACAAGTAATCAGGATAACACAAAATATCTAAACTATACTGCGGCCGTGGCAGCTAATGGTTCGGGGAAAGCCATTTATGTTGATATTAACTCAGGAAGTTTGCCTCCGGGTATCAACTTGTCTGTTACAGCCTCAAGTTATCAGGGGACCGGAGGGGGTACATTTGGTTATACTTTAGGGGAGGTGCTTCTTGATGGAAGTGGCTCTGAAAAGTTGATTGGTGGCATTGGTGGATCTTACACAGGCGTGGGAGCCGGGAATGGACATCAGTTGACTTACAAGATCACCGGGACAGAACCCCAAAATGCCGGTCAGTGGGATGGGAATTCTTCTCTTTTAATTACTTACACCCTGGCAGATGATTAATCATATATCACATATCAGAGGCTTGTCGATTTTGGTCTTGGTGCTCTTTTCAAAAGTAACGATGGCTCAACCGATAGACTTGAACATCACGTCCCCTTTAAATTGGGAGGTCGTTGTTGATGAACAGGATGTTCTCCAGGCAGGCGAGGATGTGCCACCTAGTTTGCAAAGTGCTACGGATGAGACCATCATGATGATTGAAGGCCAACCGGCATGGTGGAACCCCAATCATCCGAATCATATCAAGTTTTGTGAGCAGAGAGGAAGATGCGACTGGCAAGTTGAAATTGAAAGGGCCGACAATAACTGGCACCCCAATTTAAAACTCATGGTCAGAAGAACCTCTGGACCCAATAATGTGTACGAAGGAAACTTGTGGAGAGAAATCCACTCTTACCCTGAATTCTTCTTTTGGGGGCAAGGAAATGCGGAAAATATTCATATTCAATATGAAATTAGCGGCATTTCCGTCACCATCCCTGCAGACACCTATAGTACCCAAGTATATTATACCGTATCAGATTATTAGCTCACTGTTAAGGGAAGTCCATCGCTTCTTCTTACTTTCATGTGGAGATAGAATCGCTTATGGTTGACTTTCACCCTTACCAATTGGACAATGGCTTAAAGGTATTATTGTCTTCAAATTACTCTTCACCCTTTGCATACATCACGGTTTTATACCATGCTGGATCAAAGCAAGAGCAGCCGGACAAAACAGGTTATGCGCACTTATTTGAGCACTTAATGTTTTCAGGCACCCCTCAAGTTCCTGATTTTGATCAAATGTTGCAGGCGGCAGGAGGCGAAAACAATGCTTTTACGAATACAGATTATACCCATTACTATGATGTCCTACCTATTGAGAATATAGACATAGGCCTTTTTCTGGAAGCTGACAGAATGGAACATCTCTTATTACAGCAACATCTTTTCCGAAAGGAACAAAAGGTCGTTGTAGAAGAGTTTTACGAAACCTGCCTGAATATGCCTTATGGCGATGTCTGGCATCACTTGTATGGTCTAGCCTATCAAAAACACCCTTATCGATGGCCTACCATCGGAAAATCTCCGGAGCACATTGAGCAAGCCCGCTTAGCGGATGTGCAACAATTTTATTACGATTTCTATCGTCCCGGAAACGCCATTTTATCTGTGGTCGCACCTGAACCTATTGCGCAATTGAAGAATCGAGTCAATCATTATTTTTCTGCCTTGCCGGCTCACGAAGTTTCCTTGCCATTGCTCCCGATAGAGCCGGGGCAACATTCATTAAGGAAAAAGTCAATTTCAGCTTCCGTGCCGCATGAAGCTCTTTATTTGGCGTTTCATATTCCGGGCAGAACACATCAAGATTATAGAACTGCGGACATTGTAACCGATATTTTTAGTGGAGGACGGTCCAGCCGATTTTATCAAAAGTTGTACAAAGATTTGGATGTTTTTGCGCACATAGACGCCTACATTACGGGTTCCATTGAACCCGGTTTATTAATTATCGAAGCTAAGATCCACGAAGAATATGATTTAGATCATGCGTATCAGTTGATCCGGCAGGAAATTGATCTATTAGCGGCCTCCGCAGTTCCTGAAAATGAGCTAGACAAATTCCTTGCGATCGCTCAATCAAACATGCTTTTTAGTGAAGTGCAAGGACTGAATACTGCTATGAACCTCGCTTTTTTCCAATTGTGTGGCGATCCGGACTTGATCAATTCTGAAATTGATGCATATAAAATTATTCGGCCCGACGACGTAAAGCGTTTTGTCACAGACTATTTAAGCGAAAACCAGTGTTCTATACTTTATGTTACCAAAAATCCATAGATCATTACTCCTACTGGTGTTACTAAGTATCCTTGCAGGAGCTTGTAGCAAGAAGCTGAGTTTAACATCACCGACTGTCGAGTACCAATATTCTCTAGAGGAGATTCCTTCAGACAGCTATGCTTCCGCAAAAGAAATGCGCACTACTTGGGATCAACTAAATAGTGCTGAGATTTCAGAGAAAGAGTGGCTGAGCGCATTAGATAAGTTTCTAGCAACTAAAGCCAAAGGATGGGAACCTTCCACATGTTTTTTAAGGGAGTATCTCATCTTTCCTACTTTGGATAAAGTGCTGCTTCCAAAATATAAAGCAACCGGAGCTTCAGTCTATCAAGAGGCAATACTCAAATATCTGGTGGATTTAGATCAATGTGCGAGTAAGTCTGAACTAAAGCTTCAGGCAGAGTGTCTCTTGGCTATTTCCTCAGGTGGATATCAATATCCGGGACTCAATGAACGCCTGATCATGAGACTTAAAAACCAGGATTCCAGAAAGAATTCAACAATTTCAGAGCAAGAAATTAACTCTTTGATATTATCTATAGAGCGCCTTTAGGGTTCTTTAGTTGAGCAAATGATCCACCAAAAACGCCAGACTTCGTTGATTGGCTTTTTGAGCGGCTTTTTCTTCATAGCGCTCTCCACTCGGATTGGCAAAAGCATGATCGGCATCATAAGCATAAGTGGTCACAGTTTTATCTAAAGCCCCTGCAAGAGATTCAAAGTCTTGCATCACCTGAGGCGTAATCCAACCATCTTGTTCAGCAAAGTGTCCTAAAACCGGGGCGGCTAAAGGAGATAGTGCTGAGCTATCTTGGACGGGCATCCCATAATACATCACACATCCATCAACCTGTGATCCACCTTGTATAGCAGCTTTTAAGCTCCAGCCACCGCCAAAACACCAACCAATCGTCCCTACCTTGTGATCCTCAGGTATTTGTTGCAATGCTACCTCAATAATGGAACGTATGCGTTCATCGGAGGTTGATTGCATGTAGGTATTGGCATCTGATCTGTTGTCAGCGACTTTACCATCATATAGATCTAAAGCCATCACTTGTACATTTCCTAACCCTTCTGCAAATCTTCCGGCTTCTCTTTTGATGTGGTCATTCAACCCCCACCATTCATGAAATACCAATAGGGTAGCCTTTGGGCTTTCGGCAGAAATAAAGTAGTATTGGGCAGAATCTTGGCCTTCGATGGCCATCTTTTGCATGGCTCCTTTCTCTTCAAAATCAATTTCCTGCGGGAGCTCGTGCTTTTGTTGAAAAGCTGTTTCATCTCCGAAGTCCTTCATGCTGCTTGCTGCTTCAGAGGAAGTTTCTGACGCTCCCTGCTCCCCACACGCATATATCCCGATACTGAAAATCATTAAGACAACAAATGCTAGATGGTTGTATTTCATGCTAATAAAGATTTAATTGTTCTTTAATTTGAAACACACCCCATTGATTCAAGTTCAATTGAAATGTGACTCTTTGGAAATAGCCCGGAGCATTTTGGTAAGTTAAGCTGTTGGTGATGAGATCATTTTCGTAGATAGGAAAGTAGATTTCTAAGGTTCTATTCAAGAGGGATATCGCAAGCCCACTGCTAAAGGCAAACTGCGTTTCGTATCCGTTGGGAACAGGCTGATCAAACACGGCCATATCGGCATAGAGCATGAGGGGAACGGCAATGGGCAAATCGAAGGCTACACCCAATCCGGCCAACCAGCGATCACTGAATAGGTTGTTGGCGCGTGTCTTTAAAGATCCATCACGGGTAAAAACTTGTTGCGACAGAAAGCCCTCTGTTTCGGATCGGCCCAAAAGGATTTCGTCATAGAGATAATCTCGCTGGGCAAGCCCGGTGTTTCCGTTTGCCAAGAGTATATTCTGTATTTGTCCTTTACCTGTTTGGAAGAGCGCTCCTCCAAAAGCTCGTGCTCGAAAGAATTTGTTCTGTTGATACTGCCATGCTTGATTGAGTTCTAAACTCAGCCTTTGGCCGGCAACACTTTGTTCAAAGATAAATAAGCCTTCAAAAGGACTGATGGGGTGCTTGTAGTCCGAGTGGTATTGTATCTGATGAATCCAGGAAATTTGCTGATCTTTCTCAAAAAGCCCTTCTGTGGCAGAAATTCCCCTGGCGACTTCCTGTTGCAGCCAGAAAGATTTCAGCTGGATACCATGTCTCCAAAAATCCGTCTCTGTATGATCAAAGGTCATTTCCAGGTATGGCGCGACTTTGATAAATCGTTGATTGAAATCATATACCTCATTTGTGAAGTAGCTAAAGCTTTGCCCATCAAGCCCCAGACTTACATTCTGGAAAAGGCCGTTGTCCATAAACCAGCTATGACGAAAATTGGCAATTCCATTGAGCCTGTTGGAAGAGGTGCCAAAAAAAGGCGCAACAGAAAATTGGAAAGCACGATCCGGAATGCCCACATTGTGTATCCACAAGCCGATTTGGAAACCATCATAATAGTTATAGCCCAGGGAAGGCGTAAAGAACAGTTTTTCTTCAAATGGTGAAACCAGGCCGGTTAAGAACCCATAGGACAAAGACCGTCTTTGTATGCGTCCATTTCGGACCTTTATCAGGTTATTACCCAAGTTGTCTTCCGGAAGATATTTCCCCGGGTTGATCATGATGCCCTCTGTGCTGTCAGGTAAGGATAGCGTAAATGTTTTATCCTCATCAACATCCCAATTGCGATACAATACAGCTTTTTTACCTGCTCGAAACAGTCCTAGTTGAATCGGTGCATTGACAGAACCCTTGTTCTGAATTTGGAAGGAAAGTTCTTCCTTATCGCGCTGAACATTTTTGAAGCTAAAATCTGCCGTCGTATTGCTTTTGATCATATCATGAAATAGCCATTCTAAAGAGGAGTCGTAGCAATCTTTAAAATGGGTTTGAAGATCTTCAGGGTAAATATGCTTGAAAGCATACTTCTGATAGAAGTCCTGCATGCAGGAACGGAATTGTCCCGAGCTGTCCAAATGGTAGAGGTGCAAAAAAGCCTGAGCCGGTTTCCAATAGGCGCTCAGATAGTAATTCAGGTCTGATAAGTCATCGGAGGCTGTAGATGGTGCCTGATCGCGCTTTCTGCCGGATTGAATATCCCATAGCCACCAACCGTCCATGCCTTCGTAGGCTAATATTTCTTCAAATTCAGTTTGTGTTGAAGGATAATATCGATGCATATAAAGGTGCTCATACATGCTATTGATACCTTCATCAATCCAGGGTTCATCTCGTTCGTTACTGGCAAGGATACCATACCACCAGTTATGCCCCACTTCATGCGTAATGACCTCATCCAGTAACTTGCCATCGCCGGCAGTACCTATGATGGTGATCATGGGATACTCCATACCTGCTCCTGCCGATAGCGCACCTTCGACGGCCGTCACCTGAGGGTATGGGTAAGTCCCGATTTCATCAGAATAGAATCGGACGGCACGTTCCAGATATTCAGTGGCCCTTTCCCAAAGATGGGCTTCCCGGTCTGTATAGAACGCCCAAACATCTAAACTGTCTCGGTTCTGGAGTTTTACTTTTTGATGCCGCACGTGAAAATCAAGATCCACGAACCATGCAAAGTCATGTACTTTTTCTGCAGTATATCGAACGGTTTTCATGCCCGTTCTCACTGCTTTTTTCGGTGAAGGGTTATCTTCTTTTGAAGGTTGAGTTGCCTTGGCTTTTTCTAATAACCAAGAGCGCTCTTGGGCGGTTTGGAGCATGCCGGTAGCCGCGATCACATATTTTGCCGGAAGGCTAATGGAAACATCATAAGACCCGAACTCACTGAAGAACTCTCCCTGATCCAAATAGGGCATGGGGTGCCATCCTTCTTGATCATAAACTGCTGGCTTAGGGTACCACTGCGTAATTTGGTAAGAGTTGCCGGCTCGGCCCATTCTGGAATAGCTGCGGGGGATTTTAATTTTAAAATAAAAATTGAAAGTGACCTGCGCTCCGGGTAAAACCCCCTGAGGAATCTTAGTAATCTGAACATCCGGATGACCTTTCCAGCTTTGCAGGTTTAAGCGTTTATCGCCTAAATTACATTGAATCTCCTGATAGCCTCCCCTATCATCAGGAGCTGCATAATGAAAATCTGTATTCCCATTCCGTACTTGCTGCCGGGCAAAAGCAGTTTTTTTATTTGAATAAGCATTGGCCCATAGATGCCAATAGATTTCATATAGTGTATCCGGTGAATGATTAGTGTAAGTGAGTTGCTGGCTAGCGGCCAATGTGTTTGTCGAATCAAAGAGCTGCACATTAATCGTATAATCTACTTCTTGCTGAAAATAGTCAGATTGACCAAGGGTGAGGAGCGGGACTAAAAACAAGAGTGTATAGAACGAAAGCTTCATTGTATCTTTATTAGGCTAAAAAGATAATAAAATGAAGTTGCTCCATACCCTATACATCTGTTTTTTCAATTTGTTGTTATTCACAAGTTTGAACGCACAAGATTTTCAATTTCCAGAAGATTGGACAGGCCGCTGGGAAGGAACCCTTGAAATTTTCTCACGTAGCCGGATGGTCAGAAGCATTCCTATGGCAGTAGAAGTGACGAATGAAGGAGCAGAAGGCTTGTTCTCTATTACTTACGGTGAGGGACCAGAGGCTGATGTCCGTCCTTACCAATGGCACACAATAGATGCCGACATCGGGCACTTTCGAATTGATGAAGAAAACGGAATCTATTTGGATGCCTTCCTGGCAGACAATTGTATGATGGAGCGATTTGACGTCATGAAGTCTGCTCTATTGACCAGATTTTGCTTACAGAATGGAAATTTAATTTTTGAAACACTCTCCACCAGCACGGAACCTAGCTGGACCAGCGGCGATACCATCATAAAAACAGACACCATCCCACCGGTAGAGTCTTACTTTATACCGGTGGTTCAAAAAGCGGTCTTGAAACCGGCAGAGCAGTATTGATATAGTAGAAATATATATGTGTTTGTAGCAATATTTGCTACATATGAGCTGTGCTGAGCGCATAGATTTGAAGTAATGAAAGAACGAAACTTTAAGTCTATGAAAAAGATCTCTTATATACTCAGTGTTTTTGTGCTGATCACACTCACTTCCTGTGATCCTATAGAATTTGGGTTTAGTCTTTTGGCCAATGCAGGAGGGGATGGCAATCTCAATCCCGTGGGTCCATCAATGATGATGACACCTATTTATGAACGAGATGAAGAGGTAATGTTACGACCTCCCCGCGCTGCCGAGGAACTTTCTCGAATCTATTCTTTCCCTCCCTTAGTTTTTATGGTTGAAAAGGAGGAGGGGCTTCATATTATTGACAATCGAGACCCGGCAGCTCCTCAAAACATCAAATTTCTCAGCATCCCCGGATTGAAAGATGTTGAATTCAGAG
>CAZGGG010000064.1:14900-16022 GCA_964525165.1 uncultured Saprospiraceae bacterium
TGCCTCGACCACAGCAAGGTTGATGGCTATTGAAGTACAACCGGACACAGCGATCATCCTCCAGCAGTTTTTTCTGCAAGGTAGTCGAGCCGGACGTTCAGATTATCCACCTAATTACAGCGGTTATTTTGTCTGTCCTGATCCCGAACGAACAGTCATCGGCTGGCAGCAAGAAGTAATGACCGAAAAGCCAAATTGTAGAAAATAAAAAGAAGGATTATGAAACAAGTAAGATCAATATTCAAACTCCTCAGCTTACTGGCGTTGTATATCACATTTACGGCATTTGGCTGTGATGGAGGTATATCCGGTGGTAATCGTGGATCGTCTTCAGGATCGGATGGCGGTAGCAGCGGCCAGGGGGGAAGTCTGGCACAAATCACAATTGTTGGGGATTACCTCTATGATTTGAGTGTCAATAAATTATCGACGGTCCGACTGCTTACGGACGGAAGGATGCAAAGAAAAGGAAGTATAGAATTACCCTTTATTGCTGAAACGATTTTTCCTTTTGGTGAGTATCTCTTGATTGGGGCACGAGATGGGTCTTATATCTATTCAATTACAAATCCGGAAGACCCCACTTATGTTTCGCATTATCAACATGTGCAGGCTTGTGATCCGGTGGTCGCCCAGGATAACAGAGCATACGTTACGCTTAGATCAGCCACTCAATGCCGCGCTGTCAACGAGTTACATATTCTGGATATTGAGCAAATTGAATCCCCAAAGCGTATCATTCGAAGATCCATGGAAAATCCACATGGATTGGGTATCGATCAGGAAATCCTGATGGTCTGTGAAGCTCATCATGGTGTCAGCGTCCTCGATGTGGAATATCCTAATCGTATTCATCCTATCGCAACCCTTGAAACGGAAGCTTATGATGTCATCTTGAAAAGGGATGAAAAAATAGCATTACTTCTGGGACGCAATAGCCTCATCCAATATGACTATGCTAATATTCATGAAATCAAGAAAATCTCCGATTATGAAATGCTTCAACCTTAGTATCCTTATAATTTGCATGATATGCCTTTCGGCAAAGGCGATACAGGCACAAAACGATGGAGCTTGGGGATTGGGATTGAACTTTGGTCTGAATGCACACAAAGCCTTTAC
>CAZGGG010000065.1:0-15886 GCA_964525165.1 uncultured Saprospiraceae bacterium
GCATCTCCACACGATAGCGTGATATTGTCAGGCATCACTTGTGCCCACTCTGGAGCTACATTATCTGTGATCGTTACATTCTGTGTTGCCGTAATGGTTCTTCCACAATCATCTGTATAACTATAATTTACTACAATCATCTCACATGAACCATGAGCAGGTACATTTCCATTCACACTGCCCGAAATCTCACATGATCCCGTCTCACCATTCGTATAACTCAATGTGAAGTTATAAGTATCCATCTCTTCACATGTCAAGGTCAAGTCGGAAACTGCTGCAAATACCGGAGCAGGCGTCGGATTGATTGTGATCGTCTGAACATATGTTATAGAATTACCACAATCATCTGTAGCCACCCATGTTCTGGTAATCACACCTCCGTCGCATACTGTAGAATTACCATTTTGCGTGTAGGTAACATTCACATCTATATCACAATTATCTGTAGCCGTTACAGTCGGAACAACAGGTAGGGCATCTGAACAACCTAGTGTAATATCACCAGGCATTGTCTGTGCCCATTCGGGAAGTTGATTATCCACAATCGTTAATGTGGCGGAACAAGTAGTTGTATTCCCACACTCATCTTCTGCTGTGAAGGTAATTGTGTAATCCCCACAAGTAACTTGACCGTTATAATCATTCTCGATAGTGACATCACCGCAAACATCATTTGCGGAAGCACCATTAAGCCATGCCGTAATAGATGAGCTTAGATTAGCATCGTCACAATTAAAAGTAACATCTACCGGACACACATCAAATACCGGTGCATCTTCGTCGACAATAGTGATCGTTTGTACTCCAGTAGTTACATTTCCACAAAGGTCTGTTGCTGTCCATGTTCTTTCGATTACAGAAGCTTGAGGACAATCCGGATCTTGAGTTGTCTGATCTGAAAAGGAAAGATCTTCTGGGCATGGACACTCAATCGGAACCATAGCGATCATGATCTGTGCAATATTGACATCATTCGCATCTACAGGTATAATAACTAATGCTAGTAATTCGCCACAACCGGGCTGGTAGCCTTCGCCCATGGTAGAAGCCATGGCTAGGATTTCATCAACACGACATTGCTCCCAGGGTCCTAGTCCTCCTCCGAATAAGTCGGGATCTTCTACGAGCGTCCAGATGGCTCTTTGTATATCTCCATAGGTATAATTTCCGGTACATCCTATAGAAGGATTACCTGCCTCAAGATTATTCATGATCCAGTTGATTTCATCAAAATGCGTCAAAGCAACCGGATCTAAATAATTCGGATCTACATACTGAGGATCAATATTCCCATAACTTGAAAATACTCGAGCATCATAATCCTGATTGGGTGAGATAGGGTTATCTGCATCTACACAGTAGGTATCATAAATCCCATCTATATTACTACCACCACTGACCGTCAAATCAAAATATGAAGGGAGGTTCAATGAGCCCGGATGGGCTACATTTACAGTAACCATATCAGGGATTACCAATGCCGACATATCCATACAACAGTCGTCATCTACAAAGGCAAGACCTGCGCAATCTGCTGTTGCATCGGTGCAATCATTACAATTCAAGGTAATATCAGCTGGTACCGTCAAGTTTGGACCTTCTGTGTCTACCACTTCAATTATCTGAGTAGATTGTACTTCATTACCACAATCATCAACCGCTACCCAGGTTCTGGTAATCGTTTCTTCCTGAGGACAATTACCCGTCACAAAATCATCCATCCAATAGACCATGACATCGTTATCACAATTATCGGTACCTGTTGCAAAACCGGTGCTATTAGGGTGGAAAGACTCATCACACTCTACGGTCACATCAGCAGGCACCACCAGAACAGGGTTTATATTATCAACAATCGTCACATTTTGAGTAGCTGTAATCGCTCTTCCACAAAGATCAGTGTAATCATACTGCACCAATATGGTATCGCAAGTGTTGTAAGCAGGCAATTGGCCATTTATGGTTCCGCTGATTTCGCACAACCCGCTTTGTCCGTTGGTGTAGCCAAGTGTAAAATTATAAGTACCTACTTCTTCGCAGGTCAATGTAAGATCGCTCGCGGCTTCGAAAGATGGAATAGCTGCGGGCTCCACTGTTATATTTTGTATATGAGTTATTTCATTTCCACAGTCATCAGAAGCTGTCCAGGTTCTGGTGATGGTACCGCCATCACATACGTCAGAAGTTATCACTTCATCGAAGGTTATAGTAACATCAGTATCACAGTTATCTGTTGCAGAGATGGTAGGCATTGTCGGAAGATCTGCACAACTGATCGTGATATCATCCGGCATCGTTACATCCCATTCCGGAGCTTCAGTGTCTGTAATCGTTAAATCTGCAGTGCAATTCGTAGCATTCCCACATTCGTCAGTCGCTGTAAAGGTAATGGTGTAAGTACCACAGCTCATTTGACTATTATAATCATTTGTAATTGTCACGTTGCCACATGCATCCCCTGCTGTTGCGGAAGATAGCCACTGGTTGATGCTATCCGTCAACCCTTGTGTATCGCATGCCAAAGTATAATCCTGCGGACATCCTCCATCACAAGGGATGTTCACAAACTTGAAGTTAAATGAAAGACCGGAATTATTTGGAAAGTTACCCGCTTCCCAGCCTAAAACTGCTGTTCCGGTAATATCGAAAGATGTACTCATATCGACTCCGGAAAATATGTAATTCGTAAAGGTGCTTGTTGCAGGACCGGCTGAGCCAATAGTGCCTACAAAATTTCCTGCAACCACCAAGTTCTCATCGTATCATGAGCATCCGTTCTACCGAAGAACAAAATCGCGTTTACGGAATCTGGATAACCTTCTGCATCTGTGTCAACGTTTATCGTCTGTTGCTGAGCTCCGGCACCTAAGGTATATACTAACTTATCTGTTCCCGTAGCATTAGGATCATAAGAAATAGTAAAGGGCACTTGCACTCCATTTCCCCATGCATAATCACGCTGTTCTATTACCGGGTTACCCGCCTCGATTCGGTGAACATCCATTTCAAAATCTCCATTCAAGGCACCATTTCCACTTCGTCCTTCTGCTGAAAAATACATAGAGCGTACAGCAGCTTCAGCATCAGCAGGACTAGGGTATTCTGTAGCTACAAAAGCAGGGGCACAAAGAGGTGCTCCGAAAACTGGCGAAGTATTATCCGAAATAGTAAGGGTCTGGCTTTGAGTGGTAACATTGCCACAATCATCGGTTGCAGTCCAGGTTCGGACAATCGTATAAGTACACCCTGACCCTATAGTTTCTTGTAGTACCAATGTAGGTGTTCCACAATTATCGGTTACTGTCGGCGTATCAATAGCCGGAATGGAACTGCAGCTAACAGAAAGATCTCCGGGGAATGCAGTAAACACCGGAGATTCGTTATCTTCTATGGTCAAGTTGGCGGAGCAGTTTAAACTAAACCCACAGTCATCGGTGACCGTATAATTGACTTGATAAGTTCCACAGTCCGTTTGTCCTGAATAATCATGAGTGATACTTGCATTACAACATGTATCCAAAAGGACGTAATCTTCTAACCAATCATCGATTTCTGCCTGTAGATCATTGACATCACAGGCTATAGTAATGTCATTAGGACATTCAAAGTTAGACTGGCAGGAAGTTTGGCAGGCAGGATCCGGTCCACATATAATGGATTCTGGAGTATTTTGTCCAGCCTTTATAGCAACCGTTGCATCTCCAACGGCATAATTTTCATTAAGCGTAAAGTAATAGTTGATACAGTTATTCCCTGCTATCCCTTCATCAAATTTTAAACCATAAACTCCGGTCGTAGGATCATTTCCAAAAGAACCGGGTCCACCGGAATTCAATCCATTGGCATCCCAATAACCATAATCCACTACATCAGAACCATTGACATCAGGACACCATTCTCCGAACACGGTGTGACTTATATTCGGTGATGTCCCGGAACAAACGCAATAGAACCAAGTCGATTCACCTGGATTTGGATAATCATACAAAACACCTGCAAAGGTGACTTCATGATTGTCCAACATGACAGGCGCACAAGCCGGCGCATCACAAGAAGGAATGGTTTGTGCTTCCGCAAAATGACTACTAAATGATAGCAAAATCATCACTGAGAAAGTTCCAAAAATGGATAAAGAACTATATTCTGTTCTACGGTTAAATAACTGAATAATGAAATGGAAAAAGTGCATAATGAAGGAGGTTTTGTGCAATTAGGAGGGAGAGAAAAGACAAAAAACCATCCGAACAGCCCCTAAGGAAATGACAAAGATTTGGCAAGCATCCAATAGGACACAAGTCACTTATTATCAGATCTTTAGGAGGAAGCTTTAGGAAAACCTAAAAATTACTTACCCTGTAATAGATGTGGAGAAATAACCCCAGATCGCCACATCTCTACCCCATTTGTTTACAACTACAAATAAACTAAGACAAAAGTAAAATCAAGACTTTTTTCGCTGTTTGGTACCTTTCACACGTTTTTCTGCAATTTTTATGTATATCAGTCATCAAAATAGATCAAAACGAAGATCATATTATTTTTCAGTGACATATATGAGTATGAAAATGAACCACTTATGTGTTTAACCTTTGGGGAGAAAAAGTTCAACAAAACCTATAATAATTTTTTGATCCACTTCATTTTTCTGTGTGTATAGGGTGGATACTTAATAGATGGATCTACCCATGTGTCACTATCCAAAATACTTTTTTGATGAGAAAACGTATCAAACGAATCCTTTCCATGATAATTCCCCATGCCACTTGTACCAACTCCTCCAAATGGTAATTGAGGATTGGCCAAATGAATTATGGTATTATTGATAGCCCCACCTCCGAATTGAAAGTTCTCAATGATTCTATTCGAAAAAGACTTATCCTGAGAAAAAATGTATGCAGCTAATGGATATTTATTTTTTTGTAATTGATTGTATAAATCCGACTCCTCTTCCCATGTATTGATAGGCCATATAGGACCGAAAATTTCTTCTTTCATTAATACACTTTCCATATCCGGATCCATTACCAGAGTAGGTGCGAAATATCTTGCATCAACATCATAATCCCCACCATAGATCACCTTCTGTCCTTCGAGAAGCTGACTTAAGGCATACATCCTCTTCTCATTGATGATGCGTCCATAGTTTTCAGAATTCCTGGCGTTCTTGGAATAGAAAGATTCAATATTTTGCTGCACCAACTCTATAAACTTATCCTTGACGGATACATGCACCCAGACATGATCCGGCGCGACGCAAGTTTGTCCGCAATTATAGAATTTACCCCAAGTAGCGCGCTTTGCCGCTACAGATAAGTTGACATTTCTATCAATAATCGCAGGACTCTTCCCTCCCAATTCTAAAGTCACGGGAGTCAAATGAGGCGCAGCCATTTTGGCGACCTCCTTCCCTACTCCGGGACTCCCCGTGAAGAATATATGATCATAACGGAAGTCCTCCATCAAAAGAGGACCGGTAGTTCTTCCGGGACCCTGAACTACACTTATAAATTGCTCATCAAAAGTATCTTTCAAAAGGTCTTCTACAATAAGGGAAGTGTGATAAGACTCATTGCTGGGTTTGACCACCGCGCAGTTACCCGCTGCTATAGCACCAATAAGAGGAGCTATGACCAATTGAAAAGGATAATTCCAGGGACCAATGATTAAAACAACACCTTTGGGCTCTGATACAACTCTTGACCGGGAAGGTTGCATGAAAATGGGTGTAGACCTGCGTTCATCCTGCATCCATGATTTCAAATGCTTCAGAGTATGCTTCAATTCAGCATACAAGATACCTACCTCACTGGTGTAGCCTTCAAAATCTGACTTACCCAAATCTTTATACAGGGCGGATAATATTTGGCTTTCCCGATCACGAATGGCCTGCAGAAGATTCTTTAACTGCTTTTGCCGAAAGGCATAGGAGCGCGTCGCTCCGGAATCAAAAAATGCTCTCTTAGAATGATAAGCATTTGAAACTAGATCGTATGAGGGTGCAGAAAAAGTGGTCGTTTCCATAATCTATCTATTTTTTGATGCTGTCCCATGCCAATTGGCGGGCATCTGCTTTCAATGTATTCCCTAGAGATATTTTACCGGAATGCTGCCAGCGGGCCAACTCATTCAAACTTCCACTTAGATGAGCGACAAGTAATTCAACAGGTAAGTTTTTGACCTTTCCCTGATCCTGCCCCTCCTCTAAGAGTGAGAATATCGGTAATAAAAGCTCTTCGGTAGCTTCCAAAGTTCCTTCATTTAAATAGGGTGATCGATAATATTGTTCCAAAAAAGCGGCCTCCTCCGGTTGCTCCAAAGCTCTCTGCAAATAATTATACCAGACGATATCAAAGCGCTCTTCAAAGCTTTGACCTTCCTCAAGGCCTTTCACATAATCCTGAGCACTTCGCTTTTTCAATTCTAAATATAGCTGATTGATCAACTCTTCCTTGTTGTTGAAATAGACATATACCGTTCCGGTAGCGACTTTCGCCGCTCTGGCCACCTTGGAGATTTTAAGGCCACTAAAGCCTACCTCCAGCACTAATGATAAAGCTGCTCTAAAGATGGCTTCTTTCTTGTTGGGATCTTTAATTCTCATATTCGTTCACAAATATAAGATAAACGAATTTATATTCATTTATATTATTTGGGCTTCCATGGGTTTTTATGCA
Organism: uncultured Saprospiraceae bacterium; assembly: GCA_964525165.1. Taxonomy (GTDB): domain Bacteria; phylum Bacteroidota; class Bacteroidia; order Chitinophagales; family Saprospiraceae; genus JAWLFI01. Next base: position 6,678 of record CAZGGG010000065.1, read on the forward strand.
ACTTGCAGCCCTTAACCTGCGTTCTACAACAGCAAAGAGCTAAGCATGAAATTGTTCATCAGACACCTTTATTTACTCCTTTTCGTGGGTATGGTTGTGCAAATCCATGCCCAATCCTCTCAATTGGCTATTCAATATTATAAGTCCGGAGAGTATGAGAAGGCAGCAGCTATGCTTCAGCCTTTATCGGAAAAGAATCAAAACACGAATTATTTTTTGGAACTCTATGTAGACTGTCTGGTGAAACTGCAGGAACAACCGAAAGCCATTCAAGCATTAGAGGACCGCTTACGCAAAAAAGAAGATCCCGCTTTATATGTCGCTTTAGCAGAGGTATATCAGTCAGAGGGAAATGAGACGCTTGCTCGAGCGAATTACCAAAAAGCCATCGAAGGCCTCAGCCCAAACCGGGCGCAGATCATCAAATTAGCCCAAGACTTTACCAATCAAAACCAGACCGACCTTGCCATTGCTGCATATGAAAAAGGTGCAGAAATTTTAAACGATCCTACGCAATTCAGCTATCAGCTGGCCATCCTTTACCAAAAGGAAGGCGACATCCCCAATATGATTGAGCAGTTTATTCTGAGCCTGGACCAGGCTCCTGCCCGGTTGAACAATGTTAAAATTTATTTCCAACGGTACTTAGATGGGGAAGAAGATTTCAAAGTGCTGCAGCAAAAGATATTTGAACGAATTCGCTCGGGTAACAATGCAGATCATTTATCGGAATTACTGGCCTGGGCGTATATCCAGAATAAAGACTATGCGTCCGCATTGCGTCAAGCTCGTTCATTGGATCTACGAAATCAGGAGAATGGCAGAAGAATCTACCAGCTAGCTCAAACGGCAGAAAACGATGGGGATTATCAACTGGCGATACAAGCCTATGAATATATTCTTAGCTCGAAAGGGCCCGGAAGTCCTTACTTCATTGCCGCTCAGCAACAAATCCTGGATTGTAAACTTCAAGCTGTACTCTCTAAAGGACAATATACCCGAGAAGAAATCCGGAAAATCTTCGATGATTATACGCTCTTCCTTGATGAAAATGGAAGAGGAGGCCCAACCGCCAGCATTATGGCAGACCAGGCTGAAATTGCGGCCCTGTATTTAAATGATACGGATGCAGCCATTGAAATACTTCAACAAATCGTGGATTTGCCCGGTATTAATCCTTTAATTCAATCGCGCGCAAAACTCGAACTTGGGGATTATTACCTCATTGGTGGCCAGCGTTGGGATGCCACCTTATTATATGCGCAGGTGGACAAAGCCTTCCCTGAAGCTGAAATCGGAGAAACGGCACGTTTTCGAAATGCCTTACTTTCCTACTACGTGGGAGAATTTGAGTGGGCACAAGAACAATTTGATATCCTGAAAGCAGCGACCTCAAGATTAATTGCCAATGATGCGATTGACCGTTCTGTCTTTATTATGGACAATCTAAATTTAGATACCACTCCCAGGCCGCTTAGTCTATACGCAAAGGCTGAGTTACTGGTTTTTCAGAATAACTATACGGAAGCATTCCGGAAATTGGACACTTTGAGCAGTGAATATCCCGAGCATGGCTTGTTAGACGATATTTATTATTTGAGGGGAATGATTGCTTTAAAGCAAAATAAATTTGCGGAAGCAAAAGACTTTTTCCAAAAGGTTGTTGAAGAATTTCCGGAAGAAATTCGTGCAGACAATGCGCTCTATCAATGGGCACAATTGGAAGAAAAGGAATTTGAAAACATCTCTAAAGCCATGGAGTTGTATGAAAAACTATTCTTAGAACATGCGTATAGTACCTTGGCGATGGAATCCAGAAAGAAATTTCGACAACTGCGTGGAGATGACATACAATAAGATGCAATGATACAATACAATGTAACCATTAAGCTGGACCAAGAAATAGAAAAAGATTGGTTAGATTATATGCAGGACCAGCATATTCAAGACGTATTGGACACAGGATTGTTTCTCTCTTGTCGCATGTCAAGGATGATCAGTCATGCAGAAGAAGGCGAGCCGTCTTATACCATCCAATATACTTTGGAAAGCATGGCAAAAATGCATGAATATCAAAGCCAGCATGCCGCTCGACTTCAGGCGGATCACAATGAGCGTTTCAAAGACAAATTCGTTGCGTTTCGCACCCTGATGGAAATCATCGGAGAAAGCCAATAGAGCTCTACTCTTTAATGACTTTTTTAACCACCTTTTCTCCCGCTGTATTTTTTGCTCGAAGAAAATAAACGCCTTTCGGCAAATGACTCAACAGCACCCGAGAGGCGTTTGCCCCTGAGAGCACCTCTTGCCCCATTAGATTCAACAATTGCCATGGCCCCTGAATATCCTCGATAGTCAGGAAGTCTTGAACAGGGTTAGGATACACGCTGAGATCAACTCCCGCGCTACGATCTGTAGACACCGGAATTTGTGTAAACTTGGACACACTATTTTCAATTGCTCCATCATTATCCTCTATGAATGCCAAAGCGTACATTTGGCTTAAATCTTCGGCATTACTAACATCTATAGAAAAACTGACAGTGGTACTCTCACCATTAAGGGCAGCTGTGAAGGGAATGCCTTCCCCTCCGCGAGCAAATCTCCGGAACACATTATAATGTTGGTCTTCCCCATTCGGCGCATTGTACTCAACGACCTCTTCTACACCCATAACATATACTCGATAGGATTTTCCAGTAGGAATCTCTCCGCGAGTAGTTAAAGTAATCGTGCCTTCCAGCATCGAATTATTCAATTGTTCCTCAATGTGCATTTCAAAATAGGACGGAGTATTGATGGCTACATTCACTTCAGCCTCAGTAACCAGAGTAGACGTGCTTCCTCTTACACCATCGATAAATACTTGAGGGGTACCACTGACCGGCAATATATCGGTTCGGATCATATTGCCTGCTGTGTTCGATTGATAGAAAACACAGTTTGAATATGGAAAGCGCGGATGAAAGGATACATGATTGACTTGTCCTGAGAAATTTTGCCGTAAGGCATGGAAGCCCGGATTTCGCGCTCCGCAAACGCCACATCGGCTATTGGTAAAATGTTCCATCAAAGGAGCTCTGTTTGCTTCCTGAGCAATCAGCACAACTCCCATCACCAAAAAAAATGAAAGTAAAAAAGTCTTCATAGGCATTTGTTTCTTATATGAGAACGAACGAAGCTCTGAAATCGTCGAATCATTGAGCAAAGATACATCTGTTTCATCAAATCAATGTCAATCCACCATCTGATGAGCGGATTCCTAAAAATCAGTGTCAATAACTCCTTCGATTTTTCTATTTTTGGGCGAATTCAAATACTACTTATGAATTTCCACTTAACAGAAGAACAGTTGGCCGTACAAGAGGCGGCGAGAGAATTTGCCCAGAAAGAATTAAAGCCGGGCGTCATCGAAAGAGACAGCACGATGGCCTACCCAAAAGAACAAGTAAAAGCATTGGGTGAATTAGGCTTTTTGGGAATGATGACCGATCCGAAATATGGCGGAGGTGGAATGGACACCATGTCTTACGTCCTAGCCATGGAGGAAATCTCAAAAGTGGATAATTCTTGTTCTGTTATTGTCTCTGTCAACAACTCCTTAGTTTGCTGGGGCCTGGAGACTTATGGAAATGAAGCACAGAAAGACAAATATTTGCCCAAATTAGCTACCGGAGAATGGATAGGCGCCTTCTGCCTCTCTGAGCCGGAAGCAGGGTCTGATGCAACCAGTCAAAGAACGACTGCGGAGGATAAGGGGGACCATTACCTTTTGAATGGTACGAAAAACTGGATTACCAATGGTGGTACTTCCAATGTACACTTAGTCATTGCGCAAACGGATCCTGAGAAAGGACACCATGGAATCAATGCCTTTATTGTAGAGACCGATTGGGAAGGAGTTCAGATTGGTGCCAAAGAAGATAAACTTGGAATCCGATCCTCTGATACGCACACCATCATGTATAATGATGTTAAAGTGCCAAAAGAAAACAGGATTGGAGAGGACGGATTTGGATTTAAATTTGCCATGAAAGTTTTGTCCGGAGGAAGGATAGGTATTGCTGCCCAAGCCTTGGGAATTGCTGCCGGTTCTTATGAATTAGCATTAGCTTATTCTAAAGAAAGAGAGGCTTTCGGCAAACCGATTTCAAAACACCAAGCCATTGCCTTTAAGCTCGCACATATGGCTACAGAAGTAGAAGCGGCCAGATTGATGGTATATCGCTCTGCTCAATTGAAAGACCAAGGGCTGAATTATGATACTGCAAGTAGTATGGCAAAGGTATTTGCTTCGGAAGTAGCTATGCGCACCTCTACAGAAGCAGTGCAGATTCATGGAGGCTACGGATTTGTTAAAGAATATCACGTAGAGCGCCTGATGAGAGATGCCAAAATCACGCAGATCTATGAAGGTACGAGCGAAGTGCAACGCATCGTTCTCTCAAGAGATTTGTTGCGCGGAAATCTCTATGCGCCGATCATGGAATTTTAATAGGGCCTGTCAATACTTCAATAGCACAGGTTCAATTATTGCACCAACAGACTTTGTCCACAATCAGATTTTTCTTGGAAAAAATCTTGAGGGATGCTATGCACCATATGCCGATTCTTTGACATCTTAGAAGAGACAACAAAACATTCCCAAATCGGGTTATAGCTTTATGTTATCGAAATCCTGGCATCTGGCAACCTTTTTCAATATACCGGTGAAAATTCACTGGTCCTTCCTGCTCATGGGTCTCTATGTGGTCTTGATTGGGTGGAAAGAGTCTATGGATACTTGGGGAATGCTTGGCTTTGGCGGTTTCGTATTGCTGCTGTTTGTATGCGTCTTATTACACGAATACGGTCATGCGCTAACGGCCAGAAAATATGGAGTGGAAACGAAGGATATCATCATCAGTCCTATAGGCGGTATGGCCAGGTTGATGAGTATCCCCCGAAAACCCATACAAGAATTCTGGATTGCCCTGATGGGACCTGCTGTGAATGTTGTCATCGCCATCATCCTGGCGATCATCATTTATTTTTCAGGTTTGACCTGGTTGCCGGAAGGGACGCCCACAACCTTTTTTAATGATTGGAAGAACATGCCTTCGATGTTGATGGGAATCAATATCGGATTGGTTATTTTCAACATGATACCAGCCTTCCCGATGGATGGGGGGCGAGTTTTACGTGCGCTGCTGGCCTTTAAATTACACCGTGTCAAAGCCACTCGAATTGCCTCATTTATTGGCCAGGGATTGGCGGTGGCCTTTATTGCATTTGGTATATATCAGGGAGAATATATACTCCCATTTATAGGCGTCTTTGTCTTTATGACGGCCACTTATGAATTCAGATCTGTTAAGCAATTTGCAAAGGCAGAAGAAACCACCGCCGGCTCGATTGCTCGAAAAGATTATCCGGTATTGTTCTTGCACGACCCTATAGATCGTGCGCACGAACTTTACTTAAACAAAGGTGCACAGAGCTTCATCGTGCTTGATGCATCCTGGCAAGCGATTGGGATCTTACCTGAAATTATGATCGAGCAAAGTCTCGAACATGCAGAAAGACCTTCATGGGTGGCTCAGTATATGATTCCGGGCATACAGAAGGTGAAGGCTGAAGCCAATATCCATGAAATGATCGATTTGATACATTCCAGTTCCAAACCTCTTTTATTAGTGTACCGGGAGGATCAGTGTATAGGAATCGTTGATCGCAATGACATTCAAAATCATCTTTATGGCTGATCAAGAACAGCATATCTATTTTTTACGAAAAGCTATTGAAATCGCCCGGGAGGGAATGCAATCCGGAAAAGGAGGACCTTTTGGTGCCATAATCGTGAAAAACGGAAACATCATTGGGTCAAGCTCCAATGAAGTCACCTCTACCAAAGACCCTACTGCACATGCAGAGGTACAAGCCATTCGTAAAGCCTGTCAGGCTTTGGACCATTTCCAATTAGAAGATTGCATATTATACACCAGTTGCGAACCTTGCCCTATGTGCCTGGGTGCCATTTATTGGGCGCGTCCCAAAGAAGTGTATTATGCAGCGCTTCACTCGGATGCCGCAAAAGTGGACTTTGATGACCAATTTATCTACGAGGAGCTAGAGCTATCACCGGAAAACAGAAGCATCCCAATGCACCAATATTTACAGGAAGAGGGAATCGCTTTGTTTAAAGAGTGGGATCAAATGGAAAAGAAAATGCCTTATTAAAACTTATTCCTAAAACAAAAAGCCTTGTCTTTTAGCAGAGACAAGGCTTTTCTATTTGTACCTATCGGTCTATACTATAATCCTAACTTTGCTTTCACCAAAGACATAATATCTTCAGTTTCTGCAGCAAAGAGCATCGCTCCTCCTGAAGTATCAAAAACCATCGAATAACCATTTTCATTGGCTACCTCTTTTACGGCCTGATCAATTCTTTCCAAAATGGGTGCCAACTTCTGCTGCCGGCGTATTTCCATAATCGTAGGAATCTGCTGCTCGAATTGAACGAGTTGTTGTTGTTTCTGCTGGAACTCCTGAGCCTTTTTCTGCTGGTCAATAGGAGCTACATTTCCTTGAGCCATTTCTGCCTGAAACGCTCCGTATTCATTCTGGAGTCCCTGCAATCTGCCTTCATAAACCTGAACCAAGGAATCGCGAAGGTTTTTCATGTTCGCTTCGGCTTCTGCCACCTCCGGCATCATCGCCAAAATATTCCCCAAGTTTAAATGTGCATGCTTTTGTTCTTGGCCAAATACACTAAAGGCCATCATGAAAACAAAAACAAGTGTGAATGATCTCACCCAATACTTCATATTCTTCTTACTTCTTTTAATGAATCGAGGACTATGATTTTTGGCCCTCTTGTTTAGATTGAACGCGCTCCTCCTTTTCTTTGCGCAAAGTATCTAATTCTTTGCGCTCATCTTCGTGCATCCCTTTACGGATCTCATCCTCAACGGTTGCTCGAGCACTATTGAATTCACGAATTCCTTTTCCTAATCCTCGCATGAGTTCAGGAATCTTTTTACCTCCAAAAAGCAACAATACCACAAAAATAATGAGGAAAATTTCCCATCCTCCGGGAATCAATGCTGCAAAAATCATGTTGGTCATCTCCACAAATTTAGAGTGCAAATATAGGGCTCACAATGGAAACCTTTGCACTGATGCTTAAGAATTTAGGAATCTGACAGATTCCCGATTCTTGGATGTAACGAAAGCAGTGAAGGTTTAATTCCTGAATGGCTTTATTTCTTGAGTCCAATTTCTCTCAAACGCTCATTCAAATAGGCACCGGCAGTGATGGGTTCATAAGCCAAAGGACGCTCCTCCGTAACACAATGATCTAAACAGCTCAAATCCATATCAGAAATCGGATGCAAGAAAAATGGTATACTCAGCCTTGGTTTATGCCACTCCTCGCGTGGAGGATTCACCACTCGGTGAGTCGTAGACTTTAAGTAATTATTGGTTAGCCGCTGCAGCATATCGCCAACATTCACCACAATCTCTTCCCCTTCAGTTACGACAGGAACCCAGTTACCTCCTTTATCTTGCACCTGTAGCCCCGCTGCGGAAGCACCAACAAGCAAGGTAATCAGATTAATATCTTCATGCTGCTCTGCTCTGATAGCAGATTCAGGTTCCTCCGTTATAGGAGGATAGTGAATCGCCCGAAGGATGCTATTTCCTCCATTAATCTTCTGATCAAAATATGTGGGGTCCAATTCTAAATGCAGCGCAATGGCACGCAGTAAATCAGCTCCCGCTTTTTCAAACTCCTGATACAGACTCAATGCTGTGGGTAAAAATTGTGGCCGTTCTTGCACTCGTACATTATCCGGATAGTCCGACTTGTTCTCTGAATCTGCCGGATATTCCTGTCCAAATTGATAAAACTCCTTCAGATCTCCGACATTCGATTGCTTAGCATGTTCCTTACCAAAGGAGGTATAGCCCCTTTGTCCTGCCAGGCCCTCAATTTCATATTTGTCTTTGACCGCAGAGGGCATATCAAAAAAAGCTTCGGCCTCCAGGTAGAACCTTTTGACTAATTCCTGAGGGATTCCATGATTGCGCACTCCCACAAAACCTACATTATGAAAGGCCTCACCCAAAGATTCGATAAAAGTTTTGCGGTCTTTTGCTTCAGTAGAACGAAATTGACTCAAATCAACAAACGGAATATTCTGCATGAATTTTCTTTTTCTTAAAGATAATGCAATTTCAGTAGGCGCACCTTTGAACACCCAATACTACTTGAATAGGTTCACATGAGAAGCCTCCGGCAACAATTTTACGGAAGCGGGAAATTCCGCATGTAGTATCAGTCGATTATGGTGATGCTGCCACTTAGACTCTAATTGATCCTTATTCAGGAAAAACAATGTTTTATGCCCCTGATGGTCCAACTTATCCAAAATGGTCTCTTCGTTAAAATCCACTTGCCAATGACTTTCTTCCATTTTGTCTTCATAGACAAACTCGAAAGTAGGTCTATTGTAGAATGAAGGTTCCTGGATCTCATCCATTTCGAGGACCAATCGAATACGCCCTTCTTCAAAAACCTGACCTCCTTCCCATCCCAAATCACTCAGACTAATATTTCCCGAAAGGGGTGTATCTATTCTTAACTTAACTTCTCCTTGATTCTGCTCAACTCGATTCATAGACTACAATTTTTGACAAGGTATCCTTCTTCCAATCCCAAATAGGTGACCTGAGTTAGTTTGCAGGATGATTACGATCAATAAAAAAGGCTATCAAATCGAATTGATAGCCTCTCTTTTATTCCATTCGAAGATTCATACTAGAGATCAAACTTAATTCCCTGAGCCAGGGGTACCTCCTTGCTCCAGTTAATTGTATTCGTCTGTCTTCTCATATAGGCTTTCCACGAGTCAGAGCCACTTTCGCGTCCCCCTCCGGTTTCCTTTTCTCCTCCGAAGGCTCCTCCGATTTCCGCTCCGGAAGTTCCGATATTTACATTGGCAATACCGCAATCTGAACCCTTATACGATAAGAATTCTTCTGCCTCTCGCATGCTGTCAGTCATGATTGCACTGGACAACCCTTGTGGCACACCATTCTGCATCTCTACAGCCTCGTCCAGTGTACTGTATTTCATCACATACAATATGGGAGCAAAGGTCTCATGCTGCACAATATTATAGTCATTTTCCACCTCTGCTATACAAGGTTTTACATAACAA
>CAZGGG010000066.1:0-15490 GCA_964525165.1 uncultured Saprospiraceae bacterium
TGGTAAGAGAAGGTGTTTTTACGGATTTTGGAGATGGTTTGACTAGCGTGGCGGATATGAATAATGACTTTAATCTGGATGTTGTGGTCGCGCAAAGAGTGGATGATTTTGTTCACATTTTTATCTGGTCGCCGGTAGACGATGTCTTATTGGGCCATTACATCCATACGGTACCCTCACCCAATAGTTTTTCGGGCGGATCTTCTGTTCCTTTACTTACAGATTTGGATCTCGATGGGCGCACGGATATTGTTTTTACGACCACAGAAGAAATGGTGGTCTTACGGAATACCATGACGGGATTTGATCTGTTTTGGCGGAAGCCCACCCAAGATTTAAGTGGGCGGTCCGGTCCTGTTTCTTTTGATTTTGACGGGAATGGGTTTCCTGAGATTGTGCATAGGGATGGGGCCCACCTGCGATTGCTCGAAGGGATCAGTGGACGCACGATAGATTCCGTAGAATGTTACTCACCCACTTTCTATGAAAAGCCTGTTGTCGCGAATATTGACGATGACCCTTCCGCAGAGATTCTTTGTAGCTGTGATGGTGGTTTGGTGGCACTGACCAGCGGCTTCAGCCAATGGGCATCCGCACGCCCGGTATGGAATCAAATGAACTTCCATAATACCCACATTAACGATGACTTAAGCATCCCTTCCATTCAGCAAAATCAGCTTTTTCCGGAAATTAATGGTCGTCGACCGCTCAATCGTTTTAATGAACAATACAGCCAGCCCGACCGCCCCACAGCAGATTTGCTTTTTGGGGAAGCAGAGATCATTTGCTTCAATGGAGATCGTTATTTGAATGTTAGGCTATGCAATGAAGGGGATGTTCGCGCACCGGCAGGGTTTTCAGTTCAAGTTTTTGATCGAAATCCAATTTTATTTGGGAATGCTCCGGATACGGCTTTTCCTCTTCCACAACCTATCAATATTGATGATTGTTTGTCCTACCAGTTTCATTTGCCTTCAAGCCTCTCTGCTGATACAGCCTTTGTTTTTTTGAATGCGCTGGAGGACAATTTGCCGATTGATACTTTGACAGATGAAGGCTTTGGCACGCTCGAATGCCGATATGATAATAATCTGGTGGCTTTGGACTTGGCGTCCTTCAATAGTACGTCTTTAGCATTGGGCAATGATACAACCTTCTGTGCCGATGAAGGGCTTTTATTGCTTCCTCAAGCCGATAATGTATGGCAGTATCAGTGGTCTGATGGCTCGGAGGACAGCAGCCTATGGGTGGATGCTCCGGGTCTTTACGCTTTGACGATTACTGATTTTTGCGGCAATACCGCTTCGGATGAAATTGATGTCAGTCAGATCATCGTTCCTCCCATTCAATTGCCGGAACTTATCAATTTGTGCAGCGGACAAGAGGTACCTTTTGCTTTGTCCAATTTCTTATATGATTCTATTGTCTGGTCTTACAATGGACAAGTCGTTTGTGCCCAGTGCGAGCGCTGGCAGGAAACTGTGACCAATGACGGCCTGTTGGTGATTGAAACCTTTATAGAGGAATGCCTCCTCACGGACAGCACTTCTGTTGTGGTAGAAGAAGCCCCTATGAGTTCAGATTCTGTTTGGGTTTGTCCGGGAGCCACTTACAATTGGAATGGCAGGGAATATGGGCCTGGTAGCCATACCAATTCATTTGATGTTGGTGCTCCCTGCGATAGTGTGGCACTTTTATATGTCTTGACCTATGATTCGATCACCTATGAACTAGAAACAGAACCTGAATGCGTCGGCAGCAAGGGCGGCCGTGTAGAAGTAAGGCCCGGAAATCCGGAGACAAGTATTCTTTGGTCTGATGGAAGTACTTCTTTCACACGTAATGAATTGGCTGCCGGGAATTATTCATTTACGCTTAGCTCTCCTGAAGGATGTACCGTTTCCGATGAGCTGCCCTTGGAAGAGGTTTTCTTTCCGGTTTCCAATATTGACATTATAGCCGGGAACTGCCGAAATAATGGCAGGGCTTCGGTCACTTTTAGGCCTTTGGAGGAGGAAGTGCTCCTTTTTTGGGAGGGTAGACAACTGGACTCCGGTACTTTGCAAATGATGGATTTGAGTGGAGGCTCTTATCTATTGGAAGCAAGTTTTAAAGGGTGTCAATTTGATAGCCTCCTGGAAGTACCGGAATATGATCCGGATGGTGTTTATGCAGACGAATTGATATATATCAATGAAGGTGATACGGTCATCTTAGGCGAAGAATTTGGGCCTAACTTACAGCAAGTTCGATGGGAGGGAGGAAGCCCTTGTATGGGTTGTCTTCCCTTGATCTTTGCTCCTACAGAGAATAAAGCATTGACCTTATTGGCGCTAGATGAAGATAGTTGTTCCGTATTTAAGAACTATTTTATCTCCGTACAAGAAATAGAAACGGTATATGTTCCCAATATTTTTACTCCTAATGGAGACGGCATTAATGATATTCTGAGCGTCTATGGAAGAGAACGCTCCATCGAGCTTGTTTCTTTTCAGATATATGACCGATGGGGGAATCTTTTGGCAGAAACTCAAAATGTGCAAGGAGAAGACATTCCGGTTTGGGATGGCTTTTCAAAGGGGCGTGAAGCCAGAGAAGGTGTTTATGTGTATCAACTAAGGCTGCGTTCCGGAACTGGTCAAACGCAAACCCTCTTCGGGACGGTCACGCTTGTTCGTTAGGAATTTGATGACCCCATTGGGATCTCTCTTTAGCTTTAGCTTTCTCTTTTGAACTTTTCTTTGAGTACCAGCACATTGAAATGTGGTTTGTTAAAGAGATTTTCATCGATGATACTATCCGTAAATAATGATTTCCACCAATTTCTCTTTTTATAGATCAGACAGATCATATCTACATCTTTTTCTTCCGCAAATTGCTCAATGCTTTGAATGATGTGTTCTGATTCGACCACCGTGGAAGTCGTTTCCAGTCCTTTGAAGGAGAGTGGTACTTCGACTAGATCGGCTTTAACGGAATCATCGGTATCAACCTTTAAGAAATGGATTGGACTTTGATAGTTTCTTGCAATCTCTATCAATGGAAAAGTCCTCACCCTATCCAGTTGCTCATGATGATCCACGGCAAAAATGATTCCTTTCTTTTCCGGAAGGGGATTGACTTCGGAAACTATCCACACGGGCACTTTTGCTGCCTGTACCAAATTCCGCGCATTCGAGCCAAAGAAGACGGAGGCCACATTTGATTGCCCTTTATTGCCCATCATAATGAGATCACCATTATGTCTTTTGCTGTAGTGGCAGACCCCAATATCCACCTGATCACGGATGATGTCTGTTTTTACCAACCTCATATTGAGGTTTTCATTGGTCAGGCGATTGACCAATTTGGTCATTTCTTTTTGAGCTTCCTCATATATCATATGCTCGATGGACATCAACATACCGGTGGAAGATGGAACCGTATACGTGTGCAGAATGGTCACGGAAGCATCCAGATCCTCGGCAAAATTAATGGCGGCCCGAACGGCTTTGTTGGCATTTTCAGAAAAGTCAGTGGGTGCTATAATATGCTGGATCATTAGTCGTGATCTTTAGAGTGCATGATTAAAAGAGGTGCTTTGCTGTTAAAAGACATTTCTTTAGAAATGGAGCGGTGCAATATACCCTCCCAGAAGCCACGATCTACATTGTACATAATGATCAGGTCTGTCTCATTTTGACTTACGTATTCATTAATACCTTCAACCGGTGATTCATCTTCTATCAAATGGATAGAAAACGAGAAATTCGGCTCTCCATCTGCAAAAAGAATGTCTATAATTTCATTTTTAACCGTATCTGTTTGAGCCCCTTCAGGAGCTACGTAGCAGAAATGAACAGCTGCGCCTAACTGTTGGATCAGATTTTGTAAACGACGGATTGATTTTTCGTTTAGCGCTTCGTGGCTGGTAGCATAAACTACATTTTCTAATCCAATCTTGGTGGTGCCCGGGGGCACTAAGATGACCGGACAATGAGATTTTACGGATACTTCGGACGAGATGGAGCCCAACCAGCGATCCAAGGCATTCTTTTCACCTCGGGTACTCATAATGATTAAGGTTGTGCTCTCTTCTTTAGACCGCTCGACAAGCGTTTGTACCGGGAATCCCACCTGAACCGTGGTGGTCACAGTCACATCTTTGTGATCCAGACGACTCGCAAAGTTGGCCATCTGTTCTGTTTTCATATCCTGGAGTTCTTTGGCCAGATTATAATCCACCCCACTCAGATCATTCATGACAGGGTGATAATAGTGCACCAATTCAATATCTCTTTTCAAGAATTCTGCAAAGGATCGTGCATAGGGGAAGGAAGCCTCTGAAGCTTCACTAAAATCTGTGGGAAACAATATTTTGGCCATGACGCTAATTTTTCATTTTGTGTTCGCTCTCTACAAGATAAAAGGCTTTTTTAAATCGAAAAAGCTTTCTGCTTAAGAGCTGTACATTTCAAATATTTTTCTTTGTTTCTTAATATTCTCTTCACTGCTGTTCAACCACTTATACAGGGCCACCAATAACTCAGTGATGCGCTCTTTCTCTTCACCCTGCGCCTTTAGAAGTCTTGTATTCATTGCTTTTAAAGCTTCTAAAGTGTTTAGTTCTGAGCGTGTTTGCAGGAAAAACAGCAGCTCTGGATCTTCATTTTGTTTGAATTGAATCAGCTTCCGCAAATATTGTGCATCGTCATATTGCGGTTCCCCAATTTTGACATGAGCTAGTCGCTCCATTGCTTGTTCCGGCTTTTCAAAGATTTCCAATCCGGCCAATTTAAATAAGGCGCCTTTATGATCGGGGTAGTCGTATAAAAATTGCCGGAGTCGTTGTTCTGCCTCTGAAGCCTCCAATGTCAAAAGAGCGGTACTCAATTGATTCCAGGCTTCTTTTTCTTCTGACGGAAGGTGTTCGTCCAACCATTGGTTGAGTTGATGTTCACTGAGTGCGCCCGAGAATTCTTGAATACTGGCACCATCAACAAATAAATTCACCTGAGGAATCCCACGGACACCATATTGACGCGCCAAATCCTGATGCTCATCGACATTCACCTTGACAAGTTTAAAATCATTTCTATTGTTATGTGCCCGTTCCAAAACAGGGCCCAAGACTTGACAAGGTCCACACCAGGGTGCCCAGAAATCTACCAAAACGGCCTCTGAGAAGGAGGCCTTCAGTACTTCTGTATCAAAATCTTGTTGCAATTCCATGATGGTCATTTTTGGCAATTTAATAGGAGAATCTGAGTTCTCCAATAACCTTCATCATTGAACGGTATTCATATTATGATGAAGGTCATTATTTGCCGAAAGGCAGAAAAACTATTGCTTATCTTAAAGAGCAAAAACATGGGATCATCCTCTAAACGAAAGTTTTTGAAAACACTTGCCTATGGGAGTATCTTGGCGCATCCGACACTATCGTATTTAGAAGGTTTGGCCAATAGATACGAGCATCGCACGGCAGAGGAGCTTGCGAGCGATGATGATTTTTGGAAGAAAGTAAGAGGCCAATATAAAATAGAAGAAGACTACATCAATTTAGAAAACGGCTATTACTGTAAAATGCCTGAACCGGTCCTTGAAGCCTATGTCGGACATGTGCGCCGAATTAATTTAGAAGCTTCCCGTTATTTGCGCACGGAGCAGTTTGAACACAAATATGCGATAGCTGCTCGCCTGGCCCAAAAGATCAATGCCGAAGAGGAGGAGTTGATCATCACACGTAACACGACTGAGTCATTGGATTTGATCATTGCGGGTTATCCCTGGGAGGAGGGGGATGAAGCGATCATGTGTGATCAGGATTATGGGGCTATGCTGGATATGTTTCGACAACAGGAAGAGCGAAAAGGGATTCGTAAAGTGGTCGTCCAATTACCGAACCACCCGGAGGATGATGAGGAAATTGTCCATTTGTATGAGCAAGCCATTACGCCTCGAACGCGCATGATCATGGTCTGTCACATGATTAATATTACAGGCCAGATTCTACCGGTGAAGAAAATCTGTGCCATGGCGCAAAAATATGGTGTGGAAGTGATGGTAGATGGAGCACATGCTTTCGCCCAGATACCTGTTGATGTCAAGTCCATCGGGTGTGATTATTATGGGGCTAGCTTACATAAGTGGCTC
Organism: uncultured Saprospiraceae bacterium; assembly: GCA_964525165.1. Classification (GTDB taxonomy): domain Bacteria; phylum Bacteroidota; class Bacteroidia; order Chitinophagales; family Saprospiraceae; genus JAWLFI01. The sequence goes on from CAZGGG010000066.1 coordinate 6,136, forward strand.
AGTGCCCCTTTGGGCAGTGGCATTTTGTATGTTAAAAAAGATAAGATTCCTCCATTATGGCCTCTTTTTGCAGAATCGCCTAAACCGAAAGGTGATATTCTGCGGCTTAATCATACGGGAACCATACCTGTACATGTTGATCTGGGCATTCAGGATGCACTCGATTATTACGAATGGATGGGGCATGAGCGCAAGGAGCAGCGCTTACGGTTTTTGCAAAATTATTGGTTGAAGGATTTGCACCAAGAGGATGGTTTGGTGATCAACACTCCCATGGAGCCGCATAGATCTTGTGCAATAGGGAATGTAGGCATAGAGGGGGTAGACCCGACAGCACTGGCCCATCAGCTTTTTGAAGATTTTGGGATCTGGACTGTAGCGATCCATCATCCTCATGTAAAAGGAGTTCGAGTGACTCCTAATGTATTTACGTCACAGCAGGAACTCGATCAATTCAAAGATGCTATCTTGAACATAAAGAAGCGTAACTAATGAGAGAAGAGATTAGATTTATACTGGATAGGATTGATCATGCGGCCTTGCACCCAACGCTAAGTGAGGATCAAATCCTGAAAGAAATTGACTTGGCTGTTGATTATAGGGTAGCGAGTATTTGCGTGCAACCCTCATGGGTTCCCATGAGCGTCAAAAGAGTTCAGGGCCAGATTCCAGTATGCACGGTCATCGGTTTTCCTCAAGGGGTAGGATTATCGGAGGTGAAGAAAGCTGAAGCCGTAAGACTCTTGTCTGAAGGGGCCAAGGAATTGGATATGGTCCTTCATGTCGGAAAAGCTTTGATGGGGGATTGGGCCTATGTGGAAGAAGAAGTGCGTGCATTAGCAGAGCTTTGTCATCAGCATGATGCTTTGCTCAAAGTAATTCTTGAGACAGATTATTTGGGGGAAGCGGAATTCATCCGTCAGGCTTGTCAGACTTGTGTGGCTTCCGGTGCAGATTTTGTCAAGACGAGTACCGGTTTTGGATTTGTAAAGGGAGCTGATGGGCGATACTCAAGTAAGGGAGCGCAAGTGGCGCATGTGAAGTTGATGCGCGCCACTGTGGGGCCAACTGTAGGGGTGAAGGCTTCAGGAGGGATTCGTTCCTTGGAGGATGCTCAAAGAATGATTCAGGCCGGAGCCAATCGTTTGGGGACTTCTGCGACACAAAAGATAGCGGAAGAGTGATAGAAATGTTTTTTTAGCGGAAGCTTCCTTGTACCTACAAGAAATCTAAATAAATCTATCTTTACGGTCAAATCTACCTTAGTTGCGGCAATTACGGACCATATTATTATTTGTGTTTTTATCATTTGGGGCGATTCCGCTTTGGGGCTTATCAGCGGCTCCTGCACCTATTGACTCCTTTCGAACCTATATTGATTCAGGGGATTATTGGTATGCCTATGATATTTTGGAGGCTAAGAAATTTTACCAAAAAGCCAAAAATTGGATCCCCATAGGAGATTTTGAATCTGAGTTCATTTGTGCCTTCAACCTGTTTTACACGCACTATGACCTAGGTATTTTAGATTCTGCTGTCATTAATGCTAGTGAAGCACGAACAGCTGCCAAGAAATTGGCAAATGACAGTCTATACCTTGAGGCATTATATTTATTAGATCTAGTATATTATGAAGCAGACGATTATTCGGCTTCCCTTTCGGTAAATAAGGAAATTATCAGTGAAGCAAGAAAGAAGGGCTTTCCCAGAAATCAGCTGCATGCTTACAACTCAATGATTGCTGTGGGAGCGGAAATGATTCGGACTCAAATGCCCGATGCCCCTAATGAGTCAGAAATACGAGTATATATTGATTCTGCACTTCAGCTTTCAGTCGATCACGTTGATAGTTTATTTACTTTTTCCAATCAGGCATTATTTGAATTCGAAGTGGGTGAAGAGGAGAAGTCACTACAATTATTGAAAATGACTTACGAGTCAGAGCTTGAAAAAGGAGATATATTTCAGATTGCTAATTCCTGTAACAATATTGGATACACCCTTTTTGAAATGGAAGAGTATGATTCATCCTTATTATATCTCAATAAGGCATGGGATCTAGTCAAAGATCAACCTTACCCCATTGAAAGAGGATATATCGCAGAGAGTCTTGCGGAAGTCTATGATTCCTTAGGAAATGCTGAGAAAACTCTTTTTTACCTGAAGGAGTTTTTGAATGTTAGAGATCAGACCAATGCAGACAATCTTCAGAAGCAATTGAAAATGTTGGATATCGAATACGATAATCGGTTGCTGAAACTTGAAAACGCCAAAAGAGAACAACAACTTTTTGTTCGGAATTTGATCTTAGGATTCTTGCTGTTAAGTGTGATCGTGCTGGGTATTCTATTCAGAATCATCTATTCTGCTCGAAAAAGACAAGAGGAACTTCTTCAAAAAGTCAGGCAACAAAAGCAAGAACTGAATTTGCTGAACAAAAAGAAAGACAACATTCTCTCCATCTTTTCTCATGATCTGCGCAGCCCCTTGAATAGTCTTAGAGCGGCCATCGAACTTTCTGATCAAAGTGCCTTAGGAGTGGAGGACTACAAGATGATTCTTGAAAATGTGAAAAAGCAGGTCGATGCCAATTATTTGTTGCTAGAAAATATTCTTCAATGGACCCGAAACCAACTTTCTGATCAACAAAATAAGGTGCAACATTTTGCGATACAGACTTTTTATGAGCAGCAAAGGGAATACTTTCGGGACCTGCTCAAGGATAAGGACCTCCGGCTGTTGATTAAGGTTGAAAATGATTGTATCCTCCTACAGCATCAAGATACCCTCGAGATTGTCATCCGGAATTTTATTCAAAATGCTATAAAATTCACGCCTTCCAAAGGGGAGATCACCTGTGGATGTCGAATGCATTCAGAGGAAGTGGAACTATTTGTCAGGGATACTGGAGTTGGGATGAGCAAAGAACAAATGGATCGTTTATTTACCGATCAACATAGCTCAAAATATGGTACTAAAAATGAAAAGGGAGCCGGAGTGGGATTGTTGATTTGTGAAGACCTGGTGAAGGGGCTGGGAGGACGAATAGAGGTGCATTCAGAAGAAGGGGAAGGGGCTGAATTACAAATTATGTTACCTAAAAATATCGAATAACACCCAACCCTGTAGCCACCGGAAGCAGTATAGCAAAATAAAAAAATGAGGAAAATTTTTGCTGGCATTCTATTATCATTGTTCGTGATCTCTTGTCAAGCTGATGATTCTTTAAAGTATACGGGACATACCGCCTATGTATTTGGAGTATTTAATGGCTTTTGCAGAGGGGAGGCTTGTATTGAAATATTTAAGTGGGATGGAGAGCACTTGTATGAAGATATTCATGATGATTATCCTGAGGTGGATGATTTCTACAAGGCTGATTTTGAGCGTATGGACGAATCGATTGCCCGGCGCTTTCAAGGACTAGAATTTTCTGTGCCCGACAGTTTATTGCTGAAAGAAGACATTGTGTACGGAATACCGGATGGCTATGATCAAGGGGGACTATACTTTGAAATACGCACCAAAGATCTAAGGTAATTTTGGTTATTGGATAAAGATCCGCAAAACCTGCCGGACTTTCTACTACCATTGCATGAAGAAATAAACGAATGGGTGGAGCGCACACGAGACTAAATGAAGAAAGAAGAGGGTGATTTACCCTCTTTTTTTCTTTCCTTTTCCTTTGCTTTTGCCACCTTTTCTGCGATGGTAAGCCTCCGCATTGGAGTTACGCTTTCCTTTATAGCGGTTTTTCTTTCTGGATCTTCCGCCGCGTCCTCCACGACCGCCACGACCACTTTTAGGTCCACCGGAATCAAATTGTTCATTTAGGTCCTTGTTGGAGGCAGGAGCAATCTCATGTAATTCACGGGAAAGAAGCTTGGCCAATAACTCTTCTTTGGTCATCCCACTGAACATCATGGCAATTTCTTCAAAGTAAGGCAAGGCTCTTGCCGGCTTGGAGGACTGCTGCATGACATCATCCATCCACTTTTGGATTTTTAAGGCTGCAAGATCGCCGGCATTAGGAATCTCTATTCTTTCAAACTCAATATTTAGTTTTCGGGCGATAGATTGAATTCTATGCTTATCTCTTGATCCTACCAGGGAGATGGAAAACCCTTTTTTTCCGGCTCTGGCAGTTCTTCCCGACCGATGGGTGTAATAAGGCAGGTCATCAGGGAGTAGATAATGGTATACGTGCGTTAAATCATTGACGTCAATTCCTCTGGCAGCTACATCTGTTGCCACAAGGATATCCACTTTCCGTTGCTTGAATTTCTTCATGACTTGATCCCGTTGTGACTGAGATAAGTCACCATGAATGGCATCTGCTTTATAGCCATTGGCCCCCAAGGAATCTGCTACTGTTTGTGTATCCCTTTTGGTACGACAAAAGACAACGGCTCTGGTATCCGGATCTGCATCCAAAAAGCGCATGAGTGCTTCAGACTTATTGGAAGAGTGGACAATAGCGTACTGATGGGTAATATTCGCATTTACCTCTTCTTCCGAATTGACTTCTGACCTAGCCGGATCATGCATGTATTGCTTGACGATATGCCTGATTTCTTTCGGCATGGTCGCTGAGAACAACCAGGTTAATTTCCCGTCAGGGGTATACGAAAGAATTTTATCAATATCCTCTTTAAAGCCCATATTGAGCATTTCGTCGGCTTCATCCAAAACGACCAGGCGTACATCTTCCAGATGGATTTTCTTCCTGCCAATAAGATCTACGAGTCTTCCGGGCGTTGCAATGACGATGTGTTGAGGCTTTTTTAAAGCTTGGATTTGATTTTGAATCGAGGTGCCCCCATAAACAGCAAGCACATTGATTTTGGGCAAAAACTTAGCAAAAAGTTCTATTTGCTCTGCAATTTGCTTTCCCAACTCCCGTGTAGGAGCCAGAATCAAGGCTTGTGTGGCAGAATCCTGAGGATCAATCAGCTCTAAAAGAGGCAGCCCGAAAGCTGCTGTTTTACCTGTTCCCGTTTGCGCGAGTCCGATAAAATCAGAACTCCCGTGAATGAGTTGCGGAATAGCTTCTTCTTGAATAGCGGAAGGCTTTCGAAAGCCTATGGCTTCGATGGCCTGAAGGATGGGTTCAGACAAACCCAATTGACGAAATGATGTCATGGAAATACTTGAAATCGTGTTATTTAGTGGTGCAAAGATGCAATAATAAATTGGATCTTTTGCTACCTAGCCCATTCTTTCCCAATCGCGGTCTATCTGAACTCCCTAATATCTGTTGAAATGAATTACATACGAAGGGGTACCTCCATCAATAATACCTTGCTTTGATCATTAAAAGCAAACTCTAACTCATTGACAGCCCAAACGCCCATTCCATCTCGCTTGGTTAAGGTCTCTCCACCTACTTCCACTTCGCCTTCTAACACGAATATATACAGGCCATTGGATTGAGGTGTTTTGAAAGAGTAGGTGTCTTTATGATGAGCATCAAACTCTCCCAGATGGAACCAGGCATTCTGATGTATCCAAACACCTTGATCATCCTGATAAGGAGATAGAATCTGATAAAAACGATTTTCCTTGCGGATGTTATCTAAGCTAATTTGATCATAGCGTGGATCTACATTTCTTTTATTGGGAAACAGCCAGATTTGTAAGAATTTACCTTCCCGATCGCCGTATTTGTTGTACTCACTATGGTACACACCCGTTCCGGCACTCATCACCTGAACTTCGCCTGCTTTGATGACTGCGGTATTGCCCATGCTATCTTTGTGTTCCAGAGCCCCTTCTAAGGGAATAGAAATGATTTCCATATTGTCGTGTGGATGTGTTCCAAAACCCCGACCACCGCCAATGGTGTCATCATTCAGGACGCGAAGCACGCCAAAATTCATCCGTTCCGGATTTCTGTAGTTGGCAAAGCTAAAGGTATGGTAAGTATCCAACCAGCCATGATTAGCATGGCCCCTGGTGTTTGCTCTATGGATGATTTTATTCATTTTGATTTCCTCCTTATTCGGTAAATGGTTGAATCCGACTTGCTCATCTTTCGAAGAAGCCTTGTCTTCATTTTGGGCAGAAACTTTCGTACCTACCACTCCCGCAACAGCGGTCAAACCTAATGTTTTTAAAAAGTTTTTTCTTTTCATGATTTGTACAATAGTTGTATATACAAATATAATTCATTTCTCAGAAATAGTCAAGAGGGGCGGAGTGATATTTCCATAAGGTGCATGTCATATCCCTGATCCCAGAAATCTTTGTGGGTGCTGAGTAATTGGAATCCCATTTTACGATAAAACGGTGCGGCCATCTGAGAGGTTCTAACAAATACTTTCTTGATTCTTGAGTCTTTATGGAGTTCTTCTAATCTATGTTGCAACAAAAGGGCTCCAAAACCTCTCCCTTGATAATCAGGATGCAGCAAATCCCAGGAGAGACGTGCACTTTCCTCATCATCTACGAAGCGATTGATCCCACCGGCACCCATGATTTTGCCGGAAGACTGTTGCAGAATGTAGTACAAATCTCTTTCATGCGATAGATAATTACGTAAATCTTCTTCCTCATTTGCCGAAAAGGCGGATGGGACATTAGCGCGAAAAATATCTAGTACAGTGTCCTTATCATCCGGATGGTAGAGCGTGATCATATATAATTTCGTTTGGGTTTAAAGTATTTCAGCTGAATCCATTATTTTTATTTTATTGACAAATAGTAACGAACAATGGTTCTCATTATAAATATTTTTTTATTGCTTGTTCTATATACCGCCCTTAGAGTTATTTATTATTTCCACTTCCGTAAAAAGTATGATTATTTGGCTCCTTGGGTCGTGATATTCGTTGTTTTAATTGTTGTGAATACCTACCCTTTAGCCTCAATAAGCCCGTTTGTCCATGGTGTTGGTGGAGAGGATTTTACATTTACTTGGTCCATACTCGCTTATGGGGTGGTTGCAGTGGGTGTTTTTATTTTGGCTCGCAAAGCAGAAACGCAACGCTTGGAGCAAGAGTCCTTTCCACTTAACCAAATTGACCGCTGACGTATTGCTTTGCCAGTTCGTGTTCAGGCTCTGAGAAAAACTTATGTGTTTCAGTAAACTCTACAAGATCTCCTAAATACAGCATTGCAATTTTATCGGCCACCCTTTGTGCCTGCTGCATATTGTGGGTCACGATAATAATGGTATAATGCTTTTTGAGTGAGTGAATCAGCTTTTCAATTTTTTCTGTCGCTAACGGGTCTAAAGCAGAAGTAGGTTCATCCATGAGTATGACTTCCGGTTGAATGGCAATGGTACGTGCAATACACAGTCTTTGTTGTTGACCCCCTGAAAGTGAAAAAGCCGGTTCATATAGTTTTTCTTTGACCTCATCCCAGAGGAAGGCTTCTCGCAAACTTTTTTCCACAATTTCTTTTTGTTGCTTTTTTGAACGAACTCCTTTTATGGAGAGGCCATAGGCTACATTATCAAAAACAGATTTGGGGAAAGGGTTGGGCTTTTGAAAAACCATCCCCACCTTACTCCTAAGATCATTGGGGTCTACAGTAGGGTGATAAATATTCTGATCATCAATAAATATATCTCCCTTGATTTTCGCATCCGGACTATGGTCGTGCATGCGGTTAATGCATCTCAATAAAGTTGATTTGCCACAACCGGAAGGGCCGATCAGACCTACTATTTCTTTGGAAGCTACGGAAAAGGAGACATCTTTGAGCACCTGTTTTGTTCCAAAATGAAGATTGAGTTGTTGAATTCGAATGGACCTCATAGTTGAATCATTTTTCGATAACGGGCTCTAATACCAAATGCTACAATGTTTAGTGTAAATACCAAGATTAAAAGGATTAAGGCTGTTCCATAAGCGATCGGTTGGACGGTTGCGATGTCATGGTGCTGGGTGGATAAAATGTATAAGTGATAGGGCAGTGCCATGAATTCATCAAATACGGATCTGGGTAAATAACGCTGGTAAAAGAAGACACCTGTGAACAAAATGGGCGCTGTTTCGCCGGCTGCCCTAGATAGAGCCAGGATGATTCCTGTAAGTATACCCGGACTAGCCATAGGGATTGAAATCGTACGTATGGTTTCCCATTTACTGGCACCCAAAGCCCATGCACCTTCCTTCATCTGTTGTGGAACTGTTTTGAGTGCTTCTTCAGAGGCCGTGATAATATATGGCAATGACATCAGTCCCAAGGTAAGTCCTGAAGCCAATAGGGAGGTGCCCATTTGGAGTGCCTGGACAAATATGGCTAAACCGAAAAGCCCAAATACGATGGAAGGTACCCCGGCCAGATTTCTGATGGCTGACCGAATCCATTGAACCATAAGACTATCGTCTGCATATTCAGTTAAATAAATAGCTGCTGCAATTCCCAAGGGTACGGCAAATAGGGCTGTAATTAATGTAACCAGGAAGGTGCCGATAATAGCAGGAAAAATTCCGCCTTCTGTCATCCCATTTTTTGGATATTCAAAGATGAAAGACCAACTTAAACTTCCCGCTCCTTTACTCCCAATATCCCACAATATGATCACCAGAAAGCTGAGACTGATTAAAGTCGCTAGCAATAAAACGGCATAACCCAAATTGGCATAGAGTTTTTTCATGCGGTTGCTGTTTGATGCTTTTTAGCTGCGTTTTGCACCCGATCAGCCAAAAGATTTATGATCAAGGTGATGAAAAATAAAACCGCTCCTAATGCAAATAAAGAATAGTAGTGCGTTGTGCCGGTAGGCACTTCCCCCATTTCAATAGCTATGGTAGAGGTCATGGGCTGCACCGAACTAAAAATACTATTCGGCATAGCACTCGCATTACCTGTGGCCATCAAAACGGCCATCGTCTCTCCAATGACTCTTCCCATAGCCAACATGATCGAAGCGATAATACCTGATCGAGCAGCAGGCAGTGTGACGTTCAATAGCGTTTCCCAAGCATTAGCTCCTAAAGCCCTGGATGCTTCTTTGTACGAACGAGGAACTGCAATGATCGCATCCTCGGAGATAGAAATGATAGTAGGAAGTGCCATCACAGCCAGTAAAATCGAACCATTTAATGCATTCAGTCCATTGGGAATTCCAAAAAGATTTGAAAGAATGGGTCCGAACAATACTATGCCTACAAAACCTAAGGTTACAGAAGGAATAGAAGCCAGTATTTCGATAGCCGGTTTTACCCATCGCTCAACAGAAGCAGGAGCATATTCAGATAAATAAGCCGCACTGGCAATGCCCACAGGGACTGCAATGATGAGCGCCAGAACAGTTACAAGGAGTGAGCTAACCATAAGGGAGAGAATCCCATAGCTGGCTGCTCCAAAAGCTGAAGGGTTCCAATGTCCGGAACCGAAAAAT
>CAZGGG010000067.1:0-15293 GCA_964525165.1 uncultured Saprospiraceae bacterium
AGTTGACATCAGGCGAGTACAGCGCGACGAAGAAGATGATCATTGTCGAGTAATCAATAAGACTTTCATCTCAGTTCTACGTTTCTGTAAAACCGTTTATAATAAACAGAAAGGCTATCCTTCAAAATGGATAGCCTTTTTTATTTTGTGCCCATGAGAGCATTAGTACTACAAGAATTGAATGAATTGCCACAATTGCAAACCATAAACTTGAATTGTGGCGAGAAACTAAAGGTGGTAACGCAATATTCTGCTTTGAATCATCGTGATCTTTGGATAACAAAGGGAAAGTACCCCGGAATTAAGAAGGGAGTTATATTGGGTTCTGATGCATCTGTACTCTATCAAAACAGAAGATATATCATCAACCCTGGTTTAAATTGGGGTCCCAAAGAATCACACCAGAGTCAAAAATTTCATGTATTGGGTCTCCCTTCCCATGGAACTTTTAGTGATCAGATATGCATCGATCGAGAGTATCTCTTTGACATCCCGGACCACCTTTCTAATGAACAGGCTGCAGCATTACCATTAGCCGGTGTCACTGCGTTTCGGGCTTTGCTAAAAAGAGCGCAGTTGCAAAAAAATGAAAAGGTACTGATTAATGGAGCAGGGGGAGGAGTCGCACATTTCGCTCTCCTTTTTGCTTTAGCAATTAGCAATCAAGTCTATGTGACTTCCGGTTCTGATCAGAAAATAGAAATCTCAAAGAAAATGGGGGCTGTAGATGGATTTAATTACAAAAACCATTCTAGTATGCAGAGAATTAAAGAAGCAGTGCCAGAAGGTTTTGATGTGATTATTGATAGTGCAGCCGGAGAAGGGTTTGAGTACCTATTAAAAAACACAGCTTATGGAGGCCGTATAGCTATGTATGGAGGCACCACAGGTAAGATTACTAATTTGAACCCTCAGCTATTATTCTGGAGACAAATCAGCATCCTGGGAAGCACTATGGGATCTGACCACGATTTTAAAGAAATGTTGGGTTTTGTTGCTAAACATAAGATTACACCTGTCATAGATAAGGTGTATGATTTGGCAGACTTTAAAAAAGCTTTTCAGCGAATGGAAAATCAAGATCAATTCGGAAAAATTGTTTTAAAACATGTCTAAAGCCATAAGTATTCTTCTGATTTCAGATACACATAGCTTTTTAGATGCCAGTATTCAACCATACGCCCAAGAAGCTGATGAAGTTTGGCACGCGGGAGATATTGGGAAAATCGATGTTTTAGACCAATTAGCAAAATGGAACTCTAATGTCAAGGCTGTCTATGGAAACATAGACGACCATATATTGAGAGTTTCTTGCCCTTTGTATCACTTTTTCACTATAGGCAAGCATAGAGTCTTGATGATTCACATCGCAGGTGCTCTAGAAAAATACAATGTCAAAACAAGAGCTCTGATTCAAGAATATAACCCTACTCTCTTAGTGTGCGGACATTCTCACATTTTAAAGGTAAAGAAGGACCATCGTTATAACCTACTGTATATGAATCCTGGGGCAGCAGGAAATCATGGCTTTCACAAAGTAAGAACCCTATTGCGATTCAATCTCCTCCCGGATAAAATGGAAGCCCTAGAAGTTATTGAGTTAGGTAAAAGAGGTAGGGTCAAGCTTTAAGAGCTTCAAGAATATCGGACTTTAAATCATCTATATGTTCTATACCAACAGACAAACGAATGAGCTGGTCTGTAATACCTAGCTCCAATCTTTGTTTTTCCGGCATGTTTCTATGAGACATCGTGGCCGGATGCAACACTAAGCTATTGATATCGCCCAAAGTGGGCGCTAAGGTCACTAACCGCAAACTTCTTAAGAATCTATCAACATTCTCTTTTAATTCAAAACTAAGCATGGCTCCGAATCCATTCATTTGCTCTTTAGCAAGATCATGATTGGCGTGCATAGTCAGACCGGGATAATATACTTTGGACACCTGAGAAAGCTCATTCAAAAAATCAGCCAATAGTTGAGCATTATGTTGTTGAGCTTTATAGCGTAAAGGCAGGGTCTTGATTCCTTGTCCCAGTAACCATGCATCCATGGGTGAAATCGTAGAGCCATTCAACCTCATTGTTTTCAATAAGCGATCATCCATTAAATCATGGTGTTGAGAAAGAATAGCGCCACCTAACGCATTACCATGACCATTTAAATACTTTGTGGTGCTATAGATAACAAAATCGGCTCCCCAATCAATGGGCTTTTGAATCAAGGAGGTATTAAAGGTGTTATCTACAATCAAGTAGCAATCATACTTCTTTGCTATCTCTGCAAGTGCTTTAATATCGTAAACCCTCAAAACCGGGTTGCTTGGAGATTCCAGGTATAAAATAGTAGGCGAAGTTTGCTCTATCTTTTTCTCGAGACCTTCTATATCGGAAAAGTCATATTCATAAACCTGAATACCTGCCCGTGAAATGTTTAAATGAAATAAATCAGAAGAACCACCATATAGATCATGCGCACATATCATTTTATCTCCTGATGTACATAATCCGGTTATCAATGTATTGATCGCCGACATACCTGAATTAGTAACGAGCGCTCTTCCATTATCGGATTCCGGACCAAATTCCAGATCAACCAATTTCTGTGCAATTTGACGATGGTTCGGGTGTCCATATCTTGCGTACACGTCACCTGCTTTCCTTTGATCAAATATTTCAATTCCCTCATCTAAACCATTAAATTTATAGGAAGATGAAAGGTAGACCGCTTCTAAATGAGGCGGATTTATTTCTGAATGACTGATTTCGCGGGCACAAAGAGATTCTATCTTCATATTAAATGTTGATTATGCTTCCGCAAATTAAGATACTATTAGTTTTTGGAATGTTGCTGTTGATAAAGTTTACGGCGGCCCAGAATGACAGCAGCATGATACAAGAGGCCCATTTGCCGGATCAGAGCTTGTATTTTAGTGCCGGAATGGGTGGGAGTGCCGGTATCGGTAATTTTCGAAGGAAATATGATCAAACAGCATTCGATTATCATTTCACTGCCGGAGTCAAAGTACTAAAGGATCAATACATCTTCACTTATCTGGACCTTGCATTTCATAGACTTGAAAGTGTTGCCGTCAACTATTTCGTAAACAATGGCCCATTTATTTATGAGGAACGGCATCGAACTTCAGCCCAGATGATGGACCTTACTGCAGGAATCCGTTATGAACTACCACAAATATGGTATCTCATTCCCTATATACAAGGATCCTTTGGAGCTAGAAATGCATATTTGTCAAACACCATTACGGATGTAGATGCAGATGAAGTCCTTGAAAGTTTCCGAACGCTTTCAGATTGGAATTATGTAGCAATGATCGGAGCAGGATTAAGCGTACCGCTCACACCACAAATATTTGCCAATCTGAGCTTTAACTATTCTAATTCGGGAACCTTTGATATTTATCTTCCTCCCACGGGCAGAGAGGGAATTATCATTAATAATGACCCGGTTTCGTATTATGATTTAAATAAAACCACAACCGACCTCTGGGGTGTGCAAGTAGGAATTAGTATATATTTGCCGTAGACGCCAGAATATATGAAGGAGGATACATTATATGAACACCATAGATTTACCGTAGACCCCAAACAAGAACCTATTAGAATTGATAAATTCCTGATCGACAGGATTGAAAAGGTCAGTCGGAATAGAATCCAACAAGGGATCAAAAAAGGTTATGTGCTGGTAAATGAAGAAGAGGTTAAAGCCAACTATAAAGTAAGTCCCGGTGATATTATTATAGTTTCATATCCCAAGAAGCCCAAACTAGGGGATAAAATACAAGGCGAGGATATTGACCTGAATATAGTGTATGAAGACCCGTATTTGATGGTCGTGGACAAGCCTTACGGACAGGTAGTCCATCCCGGTATAGGGAACATGGAAGGGACACTCGTCCATGCGATTGTTCTAAGACTGAATTACCTATTATGCCGGGAAATTTGGCTGATCGTCCGGGTCTTGTTCATCGTATTGATAAAGATACAAGTGGTCTTTTGGTCATTGCTAAAACAGAACAAGTAATGAGTGAATTGGCCAAACAATTCAAGGCTCACTCTGTCCAAAGAACTTATAAAGCTATTGTTTGGGGACAACCAGAACCTGAATCAGGAACGATTGATTCTTATATCGGTCGACATCCTAGAAACAGATTGATATACCAATCATTTTCAGACGAAGATCAAGGAAAGCATGCTATCACCCACTATAAAGTATTAGAGGGCTTATACTATGTAAGTCTGGTTGAGTGTCGTTTAGAGACCGGAAGGACACATCAAATAAGAGTCCACATGAAGTCCATTGGCCATACGATTTTTAGCGACCATAGATATGGAGGTGACAAAATACTCAAAGGGACAGTCTTTAGTAAATACAAGCAATTTGTTGACAACTGTTTTGAAATTCTTCCAAGGCAAGCGTTGCATGCGGCCACTCTCGGGTTCACGCATCCAATCAGTAAAGAATCTCTCTTTTTTGAAAGCCCTTTACCTGAAGATATGCTACAAGCCTTAAACAAATGGCGTCATTACGTGTCTCATAAAAAAAATCTGATTTCTGATGATTGATCAAAGGATTGAAGCCTTATCCTCACTCGCCAAGTGGATGAAATCCCATCCCAAAGAACTTGAATTAGCACGATTAAAGTCAGAGAAAGAAAACCCATGGTTTACTGAGCGAGAAGTGAATAATGCCTTAGCAGGCATAAGTGATTTTATGTTAGAGCCTCAAAAACTGAATCATTGGTTGATGCGCTATCGAATAGCCAATACAAATCCAAAGCATGTAGGAATAATCCTTGCCGGCAATATTCCTGCTGTTGGCTTCCACGACGTAATGTGTGCATACATTTCCGGTCATGTGACTCAAGTAAAGCTATCTCAAAAGGACAAATATTTAATTCCTGCATTGTTTGAAAAGCTAAATTCATTCGATCCCAATGCCTTACGGCAAATTAAATTTGTAGACAAACTTCATCAGGTAGATGCCTTAATTGCAACCGGGACTAATAATTCATCTCGCTATTTCAATTACTACTTTAGGGATAATCCAAGACTCATTAGAAAAAATCGAAATAGTATTGCTCTTATTGATTCTGAAGTGAGAGACAAACAAATTGCGCAATTAGGCAGAGATGTTTTTGATTATTATGGTTTAGGATGCCGCTCCGTGTCACAAATATTAGTTCCTAAAGATTTTGACACCAATAGATTGTTTGATCAATGGGACTCCTACCAATTTGTAATGGATAATACGAAGTATGAAAATAACTTCAAGTACAATTATGCCATTTCTATGATGAATCGGGAATCGTTTAAAACCAATAATTTCTTGATCATGAAAGAAAGTGAGGATATTGCCTCCAGGATATCATGTGTGCACATCCATAGGTATTCATCCGATGATGAGGTCTTAGAATATTGTAACCGCAAAGCACAGGAGATTCAAATTGTAGTCAGTAATCAAATGGACCTGGATTCCAAAATTCAGTCTCCTGTTGTTCCAATAGGGCATGGTCAACAACCAGGTCCTGAAGATTATGCGGATGGAGTGGACACCATGAAATTTTTAATCGAGCTCTCATGACACAAAAGCAACACATTGCTCTGGACATCGCTCAACAGTTAGCAAATTTATATCCTCAGCCAGGCGTACCCTTAGATCACACGAATCCATTCACTTTTTTAATTGCAGTGCTTTTAAGTGCGCAATGTACTGATGAACGCGTCAATAAAACGACACCTGAACTCTTTGGCTTAGCTGACCATCCAAAAGGTATGTTGCAACTAGGGCAAGAGAAAATCAAAAGCATCATAAGACCATGTGGTTTAAGTCCACAGAAATCCAAAGCCATCGTTGGACTCTCTGAAATTCTTATGAATAAGTACAATGGAGAAATTCCTGAAACCCTTGATCGATTAGAAGAGCTTCCCGGTGTGGGTCATAAGACAGCATCAGTAGTCATGTCACAAATATTTAAAGTGCCGGCATTTCCGGTAGATACACATATTCATCGTTTGGCTTTTCGCTGGAAACTGAGTACCGGGAAAAGCGTAACTAAAACAGAAAGGGATCTCAAACGGCTCTTTCCTAAAGATTTATGGAATGATCTACACCTCCAGATCATTTACTTTGGTCGAGAATATTGTCCAGCCAGAGGACACAATCCTTATGAGTGTCCTATTTGCTCAAAGTATGGAAGGAAATCTATGTTTAAAGAATATGATAGAAAGATTAAAAAGGGTAGTTAATAGCAAAATTCAATTGAATGGGTTGGAAGTACGAGATTTCAGGCGATGAAAAATCTTGATTGAATATCCATTTTGAACCTCTGATCTTATAAGGATAGCGTATAGGGTAACCCAGATCAAATCTTAATATAATATTGTAAGGCAGCAGAAACCGTAGCCCAAAACCGGTCCCCATAGCCAGCTGAGTGTATGAATCCCAGCTTAAATTGTATTCCTCATTCTCATCGTTCAAATTCCATACATTACCTATATCATAAAACAAGGCACCTTCCATGATCCAAGCTATTTTGAACTTGTATTCGAAACTAGCTTCAAATTTGAAATCACCCGTTTGAAAAAAGGGGAGACGTTGCGCCACAAAAGCACTATCCGCTCTGAAAGAACCCGGTCCCAGAGATCTTACAGGAAACGCTCTTATACTGTAAGGACCTCCCACAAAGAATTGACGGATGTAAGGAACCCCTTCATTATCCAACCCTAAACCCAAACCTGCTGATACTCTCACTCCAATTGATTGATTGGATTTCAGTTTCCTGTAATACCTTCCGTCAATTAAGACGCGTATAAACTTGGAAAAGGCGATAGTATCGACTTCTAAAGGTATTTCAAATGGAGTTTGAGCACCCATTGACCGTGCTATAGCTTCGGCCCCCAAAATCTCGAGACCACTTGTTTCAAACTCTCCTAAAAAGAAATAACTTTCCCCAAATTTGTTTTCTGGCTTCCTGGCCTCCACGATAAGATCGTTAAATAAGAAACCTGTGATAAATCTTTTGGTAAATCTTCTTCTGAAAAACTCATTATCTCCAATGATTTGGTCAAATTGAGGCTCAATAGCCGGCACCCAATAGTTTACTGCAAAATGATTGATCCGAATATCAAGGAAATCACTAGGACGATATTGATAACCATAATTAGCCTCTATCGAGTTATATGTAAAAAAGCTTTGTCTTTGTGTGTATTGATATAACAAGGAAATACTGGTATTGGCTTCATCCTTGAATTTAGCATAGGAAGCAGATTGACCGAAAATCCAATCTGTAAGGCTTGATACAATAGGATACTTGATATACCGCGGAAGTCTGAGTTCAGTACCAAAATTGAAATTATAGGAGTTCGCACTGGCATTGGGGGCATTATTCAAACCTAACTCAAAACTTCCCTCTAAATCAGTGATCCATACTTCACCTCCTCCAAACAAATTTCGATCTACCAACTGGTGGCTGTTAGAAATACCAATAAGTTGGTTGTTGAATTGGGAAATATTTGAATAGAACAGTTCTAGATTCGCACTATAGGCCCTTCGAGCTCTCCTATTCATTTGAATGCCTATATCGACAGTATTTGAAGCAGTATCAATATCTACTTGTGATATCGGAAATTGATAGATATCGAAGGAGGATAAATTTCGTAATGACCTGTCTAGCTCTTGTTTGGAATAAATATCTCCTTTTTGAATCTTAATCTTTCGGAGTAGATATTTATACTGAACTAGGTAATTAGAAAGAGGTGCATCACAAATAATACCGTTGACAAGAGTATCCTGTTGGATGCCTGTATATCCATCAGATTTCAATCGGATGTCACCTAAGGTATATTGCTTGTGCTGACTTTTGCCGGAAGGCCTAAAAATAGAAAGCCTTACATCATTAAATCCTTCTGTGGTATCAATAGAAAGAAGATCTACATAATTTGAATAGAATTGTGGATAGCCGTTGTTATGAGCAATTCGGACTATATTATTGACCTCTTCTGTATATAAGTCTTTATCAATAGGCGATTCTTTTGTCAAATACTTAACATCCCGATTCTTTTGAATCACCTCTAGCAAACTACTATCCTTTGATATAATGGAGAATTTATCAATGGTAGCTAGTTCACCGGGAAGTATGTGATAGGTCAACTCTGAATTTGTACTTTTTGACCTCCAAAATCGAAAGCCTTTTATGGGTTGTACCTCATAAGTAACCTTAGGATGTAAATATCCTTTGGTAATGAGGTAATCGGACATATTCTTGCAGGTTCTTTCCATGAGAGCCGTATCAATCAAAGATGGAGGCCTGGATATATTGCTATTGATGAAGTTCCAATACCAATTATCTTTTTGAAGCTTCTGGTTTCTATAATAGAACCAATGTCGGGGTACCCAAACAAATCCCTCATTGGGTTGCTGAAGTAATAGATTTCCAAGACCGGATGTTACAGAGGAACGATTTACTTTTGCAAGTTTCCCGTCCATTACAATATCTTGCTTTTTCAAAAATGTCTGATCACCTTCTAAATACTTGTTGACATTACATGAAGTAAGTAAGGATAGGAGGGTTCCCGTAAGAATAATATATATTAGATTTTTGGCCAAGATTACTCAGAGTTTATGGACACGATTTCAAAAGCTTATGCTAAGGAAATAGCAGCACTAAAGCTAAAAAAATACAGACAAAAGCATCAGAAATTCATTGTAGAAGGTCCGAATTTGGTCACTGAAGCACAGAAACAAAACAAATATTCCATAGAGTGTATTGTAGGAACAGAAGCCTATTTCGAAAATGAAGTAGCTATTGCCAGTTCATTTCCACGCTTTCTTGCTTCCGGTAAACTGATGGATCGTATGAGTACTTTAAAAACTCATTATGAATGTTTAGCAGTATTGAAAATGGAGGATGAACCACCATTTGAATTTGAAAAAGGGGCTATCTATCTGGATGGTATACAAGATCCTGGAAATTTAGGTACGATAATGAGATCAGCTGAGTGGTTTGGGATTCAACAAATTATCACCTCTGAAGACACTGTAGATCCTTTTAATAATAAGTCTATTCAAGCGAGTGCGGGTAGTATATATCGGGTTCACTGTTTCACAGGAGGCAAGGAAATCCTTCAAGAAGCATCAAAAAGATCCATATCTATATATGGTTTAGCCATGGAGGGTACATCAGTTTTTGAATATCCCATTGAAACGAATAGTATTACCATCATAGGGAGTGAGGGGAATGGTATTCGGGAAGATATCCGCGAATTAATGGATGTGCCCCTTCATATACCTCAATCATCGACTAACCAAGCAGAATCTTTGAATGCCGGCATCAGTGCTGCCATTTTTCTCTCCCAATGGTATCAACAAAAAAACCGGTGATTTTTCACCGGTTCTCTTTTATCTACCTGAAAAGACGCTTAGCCTTTATTCAACACGGCTAAAAGTTGCTCTTCAAGATTATTTCTTGGATTTACAGCCGCGATCTTCCCTTCTCTATCAATTAAAAAGGTTCTAGGGATACTACTTACACCATATGTTCCTGCTGCTTCAGAATCCCACTTTTTCAGATCAGAAACGTGATAATCCCAGCTTAAATTATCATCTTCTATCGCTTTAATCCACCTTTGTTTCTGCTGTTCTATGTACTGATCGATTCTAGCCTGATCCGCACCTAAACGATTCTTTGTTCTTTGGTCCAAACCGTCTAATGATACGCTGAACACCGTAAACCCTTGATCTTTGTATTTATTATAGATTTCTACTACGTGGGGATTTGCCCTTCGGCAAGGTCTACACCAACTAGCCCAGAAGTCTAACAATACAATTTTACCTTCAAGATCAGAAAGTCTGTAAGTTTCACCTTTTGGTCCTTGCAATTCAATCTCCGGTGCATCATCACCAACTGCTACCGGTCCTGCACTCTTTTTCTTCAATTGCTGTACGTAATTATTATAATAATTGTAGGTGTTATTGTCTGTACCATAGTTCTCAGCAACTCGCTTTAATGAAGCTTCAAAGGTACCTACCATTTGAGCACTCCCTCTTGTAGTCATAAATGCACCTAATAAGCCGGAGAAAGGGTTGGTTGAGGTAACTGCAAAGTTTTTTATTTCATTAAGACCTGCCTGACGGCTTTTCACCTGTTGAATCATATCTACAATTTCCTTTGTAGCCGGTGATCCTTCAACGGTATAAGTATAACCTGCCAGATCATCCAAAGTACCCATGATTTTTATTTGGTTTTCATCATCTCCCACAACAATCTGGGTACCTTTCTGGCCAATTCCGAAACGGTACACTCCGGGCTCAGGTTGTTGCTCCAAATTTATTTCAAAATCACCCTCCGGGCTTAAAGTACTCTTTCCAATGGTCTCCAGAGTATTATTAGCTTTCATAGTAGATAACACAGCTGTGAGATTAGCTGCATCAGATATATTTCCTGAAAGCGAAAATCCAGTAGGAGTTTGACTTCCGGTGCACTGTACAAATAGTAAAAGTACGATGGCGGGCATCATCCAAAAAAGCTTGCTATGATTCATGCTACGCATATTATGATTCTAAGATTTTGGTTAGTGAATTATCGTATATCTCTTTCCAATGGTTGATATTGTTCCATGAGTCCCCGTCAATAAACAAATCTCCATCCGTAACCCGGCCCAACTTCATAAGGTATTGAACGCCTAGATTATTAATCAATTGTTCAAATGCTTGTTGCACTTCCGGAACAATCGTGACCACAATTCTGCTTTGGCCTTCTCCAAAAAGAAAAGCATCTTTCCGAATAGAAGGATGAGACTTTATCTCAAATCCAAGATTTCTATCTAGGCAGCTTTCCACCAAAGAGGTGAATAATCCACCGTCAGAAACATCATGTGCAGATTCTATCATATCCTCTGCTATAAGTTTGCGAACAACAGCTTGGATTTCTACTTCTTTATTTAAATCAAAATATGGAGCCGGGCTGTGCGTAATTCCTTTTATTGATCTCAGGTAGATGCTACTCGCTAAATCTTCATTACATGGGCCCAAAACATAGATTAAATCTCCACGGTTCTTAAAGGGCATAGAACATCTGTTCTTATGATTATCCATCACGCCCAGCATTCCAATGGTAGGAGTAGGGAAGACCGGTTCTGTCTTATCTTTAAATTTCGATTCATTATAGAAGCTTACATTCCCTCCGGTAACCGGGGTATCAAATGCTTCACATGCTTCCCGCATTCCTTCAATTGCTTTGACGAATGTATAATAAACCTCCTCATTGTAAGGATTTCCAAAATTTAGGCAATTGGTAATCGCAACGGGTAGGGCACCCGTACAAGAAACATTTCTTGCAGATTCCGCAACCGCAATCATGGCACCTACTTTCGGATCCGCATACACATAAGAGCTGTTGCAGTCTACACTCACTACTAAAGCTTTTTGCGTTCCCTTCACTCTTAGTATTGCCGCGTCCGATCTTTCTTCAGTAGTGACATTATTGGTTCTAACTGTATGATCGTATTGCTCATATATCCATCTTTTCGAAGCAATAGACGGATGACTTATAATTTTTTCAGCATCTTTTTGCAGATCGGCTGAGGGTGCCACAGCCATAGGATTATATTCCTCTATCAGGTTAAAATATTCAGGCCTCTTATAGGAGCGATCATATACCGGAGCGCCTCCTCCGAGCACCAAAGAATCTGCAGGAATATCAGCTACTTTTTCATCATCATAATAGAACTCTAGAATGCCTGTATCTGTCACGATACCGATTTCCTCGCATTCCAAGTCCCACTTGTCGAAAACAGCTAATAGTTCTTGTTCCTTTCCTTTATGTGCAACGATAAGCATTCTTTCCTGGCTCTCAGAAAGCAGCATTTCAAAGGGTTCCATATTTTTCTGCCGAGTCGGAACTTTATTCAAGTTGATGCGCATTCCCGTCTTACTCTTTGCTGACATTTCTGATGTGGAACAAGAAATACCTGCCGCACCCATGTCCTGAATCCCAACACATGCCCCGGTTTGAATAGCTTCTAAGGTAGCTTCTAACAATAGTTTTTCCTGAAATGGATCACCCACTTGAACAGCCGGTAAGTCTTCAGCAGAATCCTCTGTCAGTTCGGCAGAAGCGAAGGTCGCACCGTGGATCCCATCTTTACCTGTGGCTGAGCCAACTATAAAAACGGGGTTTCCGGGTCCTTCGGCAGTAGCAGACATCGTTTCTCCTGCTTGTACGATTCCGACCGACATCGCGTTTACTAGAATATTTTGCTTGTAGCAATCCTCAAAGTACACCTCACCTGAAACCGTAGGAACGCCCAGACAGTTGCCATAATCCCCAATTCCTTTCACGACACCCGAAATCAGGTGCTGCATATGCTTATCATTTGGATTCCCGAACCTTAAAGAATTGAGCGCCGCAATGGGTCTGGCTCCCATGGTGAAGATATCCCTATGAATGCCCCCTACACCAGTGGCCGCACCTTGATAGGGCTCAATCGCGGAAGGGTGATTGTGCGATTCAATTTTAAAAGCACAAGCCAATCCTTCTCCAATATCAACTAATCCGGCATTTTCCTCACCTGCACCAACTAGAAGTCGGCCTCCACTATTAGGAAGAGTTTTCAGATATTTTATTGAGTTTTTATAGGAACAGTGCTCAGACCACATAACAGAGAATATACTGAGTTCTGTGAAGTTTGGGTTGCGACCAAGAATTTCATGGATTTTGTCGTACTCTTCTGCATTAAGACCTAAAGTCTTTGCCGTGGCCAGATCTGTAGGAGCGAGGGAAGCCTTCATATTCAATTTGCGTTAATATGTTTACGCAAAGATAAAAGTAAATCAAGCTTTCAGAAGGATTCGGTTAACTATTCAATGTGTTTATCCCCATAAAGCGTTTATTCCAAAAAAGACCATAAGGATTAACCAAAGAATATCGAGATAATGCCAGTATTTTATGATTAATACCAATCGCTCCCGATTGCTATCTTCTGACAGATATTCTATTTCAGCGAACTCATCCTTTTTACTCAACAAATAGTGCCTCCAATTGACTTTCAAATGAAAGGGCAAACCACCGGCTATGTGGAGGAGATGCAAGGCTGATAATGCAAACATATATCCTACAGAATTATTAGACGAAGCGGGATATCCGGCCTCAATCATCTGGTTCCATCCAATGCTTTGGGTGATACCGAAAACCATAAGCCCCACTAAAATAAGTATCCACATTTGATGTAGCTTCTTAAAATGACCTTGATCAAAAGCTTTCAAGCTCAACTGACAAGCATAGCTTACCAAGAGGATAATTATGGTACTGAAATAGAATAAATTGGGTACTTGGAGAGGAGGAAGGTCTACAGTAAATCTGTTGTACATGTATGCACCCATTACACCTAGGAATAAAAAGGTGACCGCTGCTAAAATCAAATACAAAATAATGGATGTCCCGAAAAAATTATCTTCTTTTGGATCAGTTATCCTTCTTGTTGTCATATCTCTTTAACAAAGATTCTGTCATTCGGTTTTAGGCAATGGCTTTCCAAAAAATCGAATCAGTAGCCAAAGTAAAACAAATGACAAAGCAATCAATAATAATGATATGAACCAACTGCCACCTAAAAGAGTGGATAAGGTAACACACACAATTGAAAAAGATCCCACCGTCAAGGCATAAGGCATCTGAGTACGAACATGATCGATATGATTACAATCTGAAGCCAGAGAAGATAGAATCGTCGTGTCAGAAATAGGGGAGCAGTGATCCCCCAATACACTAGCTGCCAAAACATTCGCAATCACATTGAGTAAAATTTGGAATGCGATTCCTTCTTCAAGACCGGCACTTTGTGTCACCACAACAGTAGTAGGAATAGCAATGGGGAATAAAATCGCCATTGTGCTCCAACTTGAGCCTGTCGAAAAAGCAATCAAGGCAGATAGAATAAATATTAAAGGAGGAATCAAATACGGATTCAATGAGCCTTCGACCAAACTCGCTAAAAAATGTGCTGTGTTTAATTCTTCTGTTGTAATAGCCAGAGACCATGCAAGCGTTAATATAATCACTGCAGGCATCATAGTTTTAAAACCGGTAGTCATCCAGTGAATACTATTGAACAAAGTCATGGTTTTTCTGGATACAGAAATAATAATTGCAACCATTACACCACTCAAAGACGCCCATAAAAGAGCAACGTATGAATCCGCACTCCCTATGATCTTCCCTAACTTCATCATGAGGGTCGGATCTTCTCCCCATAGGACATTCATGTTTTGCCATATATCACTCCAGGAGGAGCTCATGGATACTTCTGAGTTCAACATGATCTCTTCATAGGTGGACGAGAATCCGGTTGACAATAAGCCTATGATCGTGATAAAAATGACTGTTAGAATGGGTAGTAAAGCATCTCCAAATTTATTAGGTGCTCCTTCTACGGGAGATAAATCCTCCATATCAGGCTCATCCTCACTTTCTGTTGCTGCCGGGGACACCTGACCACTGGTTCTTGCGCGATATTCCGCTTTCCACATAGGCCCAAATTCTCGCTTTTGATAAATAAGCATTAGGATAAATCCTAATGTGAGAATGGGGTAAAAGCTATATTTTAAAGATTGCAAAAACACTGCATAAGGGGTAATATTTTTATCCCATCCATCAACGATAGCCAGACCACTGTCAATATATCCCAATTCTGCGCCTATCCATGTAGTTATGAATGCAACAGCTGCAACCGGAGCTGCTGTGCTATCTACAATATAAGCCAACTTTTCTCTTGAGATTTTAAATGAATCGGTTACAGATCTCATGGTATTTCCTACAATCAAGGTGTTCGCATAATCGTCAAAGAAAATGGCAACCCCCATAAACCATGTCACAAATTGCGTAGAGCGTTCCGTTTTAGCATATTTGGAAAGTTTCAATACAACTCCGGACATCCCACCATTCTTTGAAATAACAGCTACCATACCTCCAATCAATAAGGAGAAAACAATAACACTTAAATGTCCCGTATCGGCCAAAGCGTTAATAATATAATGCTCGATGGTTCTGAAAAATGATTCAAAGTAATAAGTGAAACTATTCCATCGCAAACCTCCTGCAATAAAGGCCCCAGCCAAAAGAAACAGGCCCATGACGAATCCACCATTTCCGTTTCCGGATCTTTGCCGGCCGGATCCTCGATGAAATCCTTGAGCCCTGCCTGCGCGATTCCAAGTTTGCCAAGCAGCTCCGTTCCAACGGTTCCTATCGCGCGGTCCCCTCTGCCCGACAGGA
>CAZGGG010000068.1:0-15234 GCA_964525165.1 uncultured Saprospiraceae bacterium
ACCGGGGTACGCACCCGGGGTATCAATCAGGCAGATGACCGGATAGTTGAAGCGCTCTGCCAGTTTCATAAGACGCAAGGCTTTGCGGTAACCTTCGGGATTGGCCATGCCGAAGTTGCGGTACTGTCTCATTTTGGTATTCACCCCTTTCTGGTGGCCCAGGATCACCATGGTTTGGCCATCTACATTTCCAATACCTCCTACAATGGCTTTATCATCACCATAATAACGGTCGCCGTGCAATTCGATGAATTTGCGGCACATATTATTGATGTAGAAATTAGTGTAGGGCCGTTCCGGATGGCGGCTGAGCTGGACTCTTTGCCAACCGGAAAGGTTGTTATAGATGTCTTTGCGAACATTTCTGATCTTGTTTTCTAATTCGCTGATCATTTCGCTGACATCAACATCTCCGCTTTCGCCCACTTGCTGGATTTTCTCCAGTTGCTCGTAAAGATTTTCAAGGGGCTTTTCGAATTCCAGGAACACCATAAGGACCTCTTTTAAAAGTGGTTTAGAGGGCCTAAGGTAATAAAGCGGAGGGGGAGTTAGAGGGGGTGATCAAATTTTTTTAAAAAAATAATAGGATTTATTGCGGGATTAATGGGAAGATACTACATTTGCCATCGCTTCAAAAGGAAGTGAATGATTGAAGTGTTGGTCCGGTAGTTCAGCTGGTTACCCCCGAGTACTCGGGGCTGCCTGTCACCAAAAAATTAATTGAAAGATTGTGGAGATTGAGTCTGAAAAGAGTTTCTTTTATACTTATATTCTTCAGAGCGAATTAGATGGATCTTATTATATCGGACAAACGAAAGATTTAAGGAATCGATTGCAATACCATAATGATGGAGCATCGAAATATACATCGAGAAAGATTCCTTGGCAAATAGTATATTACGAGGCATTTGAGACTCGAAAAGAAGCGATGCAAAGGGAAAAGTTCCTTAAGCGACAAAGAAATAGACAGTTTTATAAAAAACTGATTGATAATTGGTCCGGTAGTTCAGCTGGTTAGAATGCCTGCCTGTCACGCAGGAGGTCGCGGGTTCGAATCCCGTCCGGACCGCTATGGCTAGGGTGATTTTCTGTTTTTCAGGGAGTTGCCCTTTTTTTATTGTGCAACGATCAATTTTGAATGACGAAACTAGAATGATTTCTCGTCAAAAGAATCAGCCGTCCAAGCAGGTCATGACCCATTTTGGTCCTATTCTCTGTGATTCCATAAACTCTTGAACTATTCCCCTACCTTTACCTCATGCGTTTGATCACGACTGATGACCTGCGAGACCTTTATATCAAAGGACGCCAAAGGGGAATACAATTTCTATTGTCCAAATTGAATCCAAGTGCTCTGGAACGTACCCGTTCTGCTTTTGATGATACAGCGGTCGAGGCGGCTAATTGGTGGATCATCCCTCGGATTCGGGAACATTGGAATGAGTGTATCACAGGCTCTCGGAGCCAGAATTATCGGCAATGGCTGACCCAAGACTTCTTAAAAGGTCGGACGGGATTGAAAGCACTTTCTATTGGTTGTGGTACGGCAAGCCATGAGCTCGAATTAGCACAATCGGAAATTTTTGAGTCTATCAGATGTGTGGATTTGGCGCAGAATCGGCTCCATGAGGCAGAACAAAAAGCCGCCGATTTAGGCCTGAGTAATATAGTGACCGAATGTGTCAATGTTTATGAAGCTCAATGGGCTGAAGGAAGCCTTGATGTGATCTTGTTTAATTCTTCTTTGCACCACTTCAAAGAGGTACATACTTTTCTCAGGGACCGTATCCGGCCGCTTTTGAAGAAAGGTGGATATCTGATTATCCATGAATATGTAGGCCCGGATCGACTGCAATTGCCGAAAGCACAAATTAGAGCTATTAACGAGTGTCTACGGTTGATTCCGAAACCCTACAGGCAGATCTATCAGACCCATATGTATAAAAATTCATTCTCGGGTTCAGGATGGTTAAGGGTCTATTTAGCGGACCCTTCTGAATGTGTCGATTCCTCATCCATACTGCCGGCGGTTAGAGGACTCTTCCAAACCGTCTATGAGCGACCCTTTGGCGGGAATATATTGATGCATGTCCTCAAAGACATTGCCCATCATTTTACGGATGTAACAAAAGAAAAGGAGGATTTACTGGAAGCCTTGATTCGCAAAGAAGAAGCGTATCTATCAAGCCATGATTCTGATTTTTATTTTGGGGTCTACCAAAGCTGAAGTAACAAGCAGGAGCCGGAAGGTCTGCAGTGGATGTTGACAATTAATGAACCCCGTTTTATAGAGGACCTTCAGGGTCGGTCATCAGGCCGAGACGCTCATCTCTTCGAGAAAATCTATGCAATATTCAGCAGCTTTCTTACCCGAATTCATAGCCGCATTGATCGATGGATTGGCTAAAAAGTCGCCACAATTAAAAATACCTTTTTCCAATTGGATGGCATCTGGATGTGGCTCGTTACTCAATTGAGTCCGGACGGGTAAAGCATGTGGTATCGGATACATTTTTAGAAACACTGCATGATCAATACCTGCATATTTTTTAAGGTCTTGCTGCACAAGGTCTACGAGCGTTTCCCCTTCATAACCTTTTGATTCCACCACTGTTGTGGACAACACACTGGCATTATCATTATCCGGTAAGAGGTCGTTGATGAAGTGGAAGTTATTCAGATAGGCATCTTTGTCTGCCACCAAATGGATCATCGGGTCTGTGGGGGTATGTTCTACTTTAAAATATATATTATAACAACTATTCCAATCACTGGCCCCCCCTTCTTTATTGCCGGGTAAAGGATAGGGGGTTGCCCAAATTAAGGCATCAAAATCCATGGTATTCCCATTGCTCAGAATCACCTTATGATCGCTTACCTTTTCCACTTCATGTTTGAGCAAAACTTCTGTTTGCTTTAATCGAGATCTCAATTGTCTGGGTATCGCAGCGATTCCTTGCTTCGGCCACAATGCCGATCCTTCTGAAAAGAGTTTGAAAGCAAATTCAAACATTCTGGAGGAAGTGCGAAGGTCTTTTTCCAAGAAAATACCACCGAAGAAGGGTCTGAAAAAATGATCAATGATTTGATCAGAGAATCCGAATTTCTTCAGATAATCTAAAGTGCTCATTTCCTCTTCCTTGAATATCTGATCAATGGATTTCTTTTTCAGCGCTTCTCTCAATCCATATACTCGAACTTTATCCCCAATGCTTCCTGCAAAAGAGAATATGGTAGACCAGGTAAAGCTGCTATCTCTCAGGGGGTCTCCAAAACGTGAAGTTTTGTTTCCTTTATGTATGACTGCTCCGGGCCGGAATGAAACCATATCCAATGCCTCAAAGTCGAGATAATGTCGTGCGCTCGGATAATTGCTCAATAAAACCTGAAATCCATGATCCATCGGGAAATGCTCGTACAAATCCGTTCTGACCCTTCCGCCGATTTCTGCATTTTTCTCAAGAATCGTAGGTGCAAACCCTTGGAGTTCTAACTCTATTGCTGCTATCAATCCGGATACTCCTCCGCCTACAATGATGATTTTTTGATCCTTCATGAGCATTATCGTTTTGAACGAAAATATTTAAGGTATTTGGGTTTTCTGGCGCTGAAAGCAAGATACAAAGCAGGGTAGAGAAGCGCACCACGCCATTTGTTTTTTCCGGAAAAAAACATGTCATCAATAATGCGGGAATGATGTGCATCTATTTTCTCAACTATATGATGATGTTTCCAATAAGTAAGGCCAAAAGGAAGGACTACTCCCCGATCTATAAAAAAGGCTTTTTCGGAATCAGATCCATGATCCGTGATCATACTTACCCATTTCATAGGTAATGGACCTTTAAACGTCAGTGTCACTTCATCTCCTGTTTTCGAACCTGTAAATCGCTCCACTTCCATAGGTGGATAAGCGGGAGCTAGTGCTTCAAACAGTTTGCGATCGAATGCATCCATGACCTCTTTGTAATAGCCCGGCACCTCACAACTTAAGCGAATTCTATAAACTTTGTTATTCATGATCAAGATAAAAACACAATGCTCCCCGGTTTGTTCTTTTATAAAGTGAGGATTATCATGGGGAAGCGAACTTTACAATTAGCCGCAGCATATAACATATTATGGGGCAGCTGGGTGGTTTTATTTCCGAACCAGTTTTATGTCTGGGCTGAAATATCACCTCCTGATCCGATATTTTTATGGCAAGGAATGGGGATGGTCCTTGCCTGTTATGGTTTAGCTTATTGGTGGGCGAGTAATCACCCGGTTCATTATTGGCCCATCGTACTGGTTGGTTTTCTGGGAAAGATATTTGGGCCGATTGGGTTTTTTATCAATTTCCTTTCGGGAAATGCAGATTTGAATTATCTGTATATGCTCTTTTTTAACGATTTTATATGGTGGATTCCATTTGGAATGATATTAAAGCAAGCCTATGAAGCAAATTGGCCTTTGGTTAAGCAGTCGGATCAGTAGATGGCTTATGGCCATCTTTTATCTTGTGGCAGGACTCAATCACTTTAGGGATCCTGACTTCTACACCCCCCTGATTCCTGATTATCTGCCGCTTCCTGTATTTATTAATATGACCAGTGGCGTATTGGAAGTTTTACTCGCCATATGTTTAATGATCCCTAAATTTAGGGCTTTGGGGGCAACAGGTATCCTTGTTCTTTTGATACTCTTCATCCCTTCTCATGTCTATTTTATTCAAATCGGAGCTTGTGTAGAGGGTGGTTTGTGCATCAGCCTTTGGGTGGCTCATGTAAGGTTGTGGGTGATTCATCCAATCTTAATCATATGGGCTTACTCAATCGGATTTTTAGAGTTTAAATAAAAGATTTTCATTATTTTGCTTTGACTTATTTTAATCCAAAATCTAACTCGTTTGTATTTGAAAATTTTATTCTTCCTTGTTTTTAGTCCAATTATCTTATGTGGACAGCGGTTTCTTGATCTGAAATTAAGCCATCAATTGAATTCAGTAGATTACCCTCCAAGTTTGAATATTGAATTTGGCGAAAACTGGTGGGGTATAGAAGCTGAAGTAGGGTATCAGTTTGGAAAAAGGACATATTTTAGTTTAGACTCCAACTTTTTTTCTTTTGATTATAGAGTAGAGAAATTAAGATGGAAATTAATTGGTAATTTTTATCCCTTTAGGAAAAGAGGCGCAGGGCAAGGATTGAAACTAGGACTTGGAATCTTTGATGATATCGAACTATGGCGAGATCCCAATTATTATGAAAATTTAGAAACGATCAGGCAATCGCCCGTCATGAGAATTAATGATCAAGCTTTCAAAAGACTTGAATACGGAATCCAGGTCGGTTATAAGTACGTTTTTTGGCAACATTTGGTTGCTGAGGTATCATATATGTTAACTTATAGAAGGGATAGGTTCGGTCCTTACTCAATCAATGCATATAATTCATTTATAAGCTTTTTAATAGGCTATCGTTTCTGGTTTGAGTCTGATGCATCCTTTTCATCTCTCTTTTGATCCTGGCAAGTATATATATTTTACTTAGACAAGGTTGTTGGAGTATTTGGGCAACCATAAAAAAGGTCGTAACTTTTAGTGGAATTGAAGAAAACTTAACCCCTGCACACTATCGTCATGCAAGTTCGCCTTGTCCTAGTATTGTTCTTGTTTGTTGGATTGATGTCCTGCCAAGAGGATGTTGTGGAAATCGATGGTAACGAGCCATTCTCCAACTTTAATATCTCTGATCTGAAGATCGAAAACTATGTCAATCGATTGTACATAGATATCATCGGTCGGGAGCCTTTGGATGTTGAGTCTGTGGCAGAGGTAGATTCCCTTAAGGCATCGGGTTTGGATCGCGCAAGCAGAATGCAGATCATACAAAAGCTGATGACGGATACAAGCTTTCGGGAATTTGAGTTTTCGTATAAAGCCGCTTATGTTCAGAACCTCTATAATCTGGCCAAAGTGAGATGTTTGGAAGGAACGGCGGATGCAGAATTCAATAGGAGGATTGGCTTAGCAAGGAACGGTGCTTTTCGGGACTCTCTGGAAGAGAATTGGGATGGCTACTATGAGAAGTTAAATGAAATACGTCGCTTTCAAGCGATATTGGACAGCAGAGAAGCTTTATTGAATGATCAGATAAAATACCATCAGATGTATGCTTTTATGATTGATAATGGAGTATACGATCAAATCAATATGAACACCTTTAATTTCGTCCGGGCCGCATTTGATGAATTATTATGGCGCTTACCTACCGAACAAGAATTTGATCGTGCTTTTAATATGATTGAGTTCAATCAATCTGAGGAAATATTTGGCCAGTTAGGTTCTGATAAAAACGACTTTATCAGAATCTTGACCGAGTCTCCGGCCATGTATGAAGGCGTGATCATATGGGCCTATCAAGTTTTATTGAACCGGCCACCGGAACCGGAGGAAGTCGTTACGCTTTTACCCCTTTATTTGGAGAGCCAAAATGTAAATGATGTCATTGCAGAAATTTTAGTCACGGATGAATATGCGAATTTTAGATAGGTCGGTTTTATGGGTTATTGCCTGCAGTGGGCTGTTGCTTTTTTCTTCTTGTAAAGAAGAAACCCCTCTCTATGGGGTAGAGGATTTGACTATTTTGCCCGTCAATGCTGAAAAAAATAAACCTAAAACCAATGCTCAATACATCTCGATTTTATACACGAATTTGTTTCAGGAAGCCATAGGCCCGAATCGAATGTTGGAGGCTTTAAATGCCATTGAATCCATAGGGGATAAGCAAATTGCCTATGATATACTTGTCTCGAAATATATGAATGATGGAGGGGTGGTCCTCCCATCAGAGGAATTTATGCGATCAGATCCCGAAAATTTTGTCAGAGATACCTACAAGCGTTTTCTAATTCGTCAGCCCACAGAGGCTGAACTGAAATGGTTCATGAATTATATAGAGAGTCGCCCTAATCTAACACCTGAATTGGTGTATTTCTCCTTTGCCACCTCAAACGAGCATTTCCACTATTAAATCCAAAGCCATGAAAAGAAGATCATTTATAAAAAAGGGAGCTTTGGCAGCAGCAGGGACCATTACTGTTCCCTATATTTTGCCGTCAGGCATATTGAATGCCCAAACAACAGCGCCACTCGCTGATCATGTGGTGTTCGTCTTATTTGCAGGTGGAGTGAGACAGCAAGAAGCCGTTTTGCAGCGGTATCTGGCAGATAGCCAGAATGAGAATATCGAAGGGAATATCATGTATAACATGTTGGCAGGAGCGCCGCCGGATGATAAGATTGCCTATGGACTAGATGATACGGCCAATAATATCATAGGAGGGATTCCTATTAACCCTATACTCCAAACGCCTTTAGACCAATTGGGAACCTTGTTTCCCGAGGTTCGATTCTCAAAGGGTGGGGCAGGACATTACAATGGATTGAGCTGTGGCGTGTCCGGCAATTATGGATTGACACAAGGCTTGCGGTCGCGTCCACAAGCACCCACTATCTTTGAATATCTGCGGCGTCATGCCGGTTTCAAGGCTTCGGACTGTTGGTTTGTAGGCGCAGGGATTGGTAATTCAAGGCCTCTGTTGAACTTTTCAGGACACCCGGATTATGGTCGAAGATGGGGAGGGAATTTCATTGCGCCACAAGTAACTTTTGGGACGCCCGGCCAGAACCATTTCATGGACTTCAAAAATTATCATCCGGAAACGGAATGGAATATGATTGAGGAAATGCGTCACTTTCTTAATAATAACTATGTGCAGGAAGGACTGGAAATACCGCACCTGTATCAAGATCGTGATGAAGAAGATTACATCAAAGAGTTTGTCCGAGCTACATTTGAAAAGGTCAAAACCGGCAGTATCAGTTTACCTCCGGTCAATGATAATGGAGACTTGAAGACGATAGGATATACGGTGGAAGTGCTCAAGTGGTTCAAGCCAAAGATTACGGTTTTGGACTTAACGAATATTGATGTATGCCATTCGGATTATACTGCTTACCTAAAGAATTTGCACAGAGCAGATCATGGGGTGGGATTTCTTTGGAGAGAGATTCAGCGAATTCCGGAAATGGCCGGCAAAACGACCATGATTGTAATGCCGGAACATGGGCGTGACGAGCAGCCGAACCCCATTCAGGATGATAACGACTGGTATGCCTATGATCATTCGACAGGCAATGAAAACACACGCCGAATTTTCACCCTTATGGTCGGACCGGGTATAGACGGAGGACTGCGTGTAGGGGGCGAGGGCAATCCGATCGGAGATGCTGCGGATATTACCCCCACGATTGCAGACCTTTTCGGAATTAAAAATATTGTGGCCGATCAAGGTTTGTTAGATCCCGGCGCGCGCTCTTTATTTGATAGAATGTAAAGTCATGAAGCAATTAGGATACATATTGGGCTTATTGATACTGCTTTCGTCTTGTTCAGATGATTTGCCGGAAAACCCTTTTGATGGAGCATCTTTTAATCAAGATACAGTTCGGCTCGATTTGACTGAAGCAGAAGCTAGTTCGATAGCCGGCATCTACAATAATGTGTTTCAACCGACTTGTGCCAATGTAGGCTGTCATGACGGAACCTTCGAACCGGACTTCAGAACGATTGAAAGCAGCTTCAATACACTTGTTTATCAAGAACCCATCAAAAATGATGGTAATTATGAGTATCGGGTCCAACCAGGAAATCCGGACGCTTCAGTCCTCATGGCAAGACTGAATAATATCATCGGACCGATTATGCCCTTTCAAGTGGAGCCGGATTCAGATTGGCCCTCAAAACAGCAAGAGTACATAGGGCATATTCGAACTTGGATTGAAAACGGAGCTCCGGATATCATGGGTGTTGTAAGAGAACCAACATATCCGGCACCTGTGCTTCTGGGAGCGGGAGCTGCGATTGAAGGCGAATGGCGCGCTCGCTCAGGAGGAACAGGACCTTTACTCATTCCCAATGATTCAATTGGTCAAGTCTCCTTCTACTTTGCTTTCCGGCATGATATGATTGACGCAAAAGACTTGACCTTCAACAAGGTGGCCTTTTCTGCTATCCCCAATGATTTTGATAGTGTCCCGCGATATGATATGCAGATCTTGCCGGCCCCCCTCATGGAAAGAGGCTTTTATGGAGACATCGTGGAATACACTCATAAGGTGGATGTCCCACTCTTAGATGTGCTCAGCACTGATTTAGAACAGTGGTATTTCCGAGTGTATGTTCAGGATGATCGAAATCCTGTTACGGAGATTCCTACGGACAATGGCATATTTTACATCAAATCTTATTGCTCTTTCAGGTATGTGGAATAGATTGCTCATATTATTGTTGGCTATCGTTATGGGGTCTTCCTGTGAATCGGATCCAAGATTACCTTTTGGTACAGCTCCTGAAATTGAATTGGCAGGGATATCTAATGATACCATTCGGGAGTATCAGGATATTTTGACTATTACCATCAAGTACCTGGATGGCGATGGTGATTTGGGTTTTGAAGATCCGGATCAGTATGCCTTATTTGTCAGAGATCAACGATTGGAAAACTTTGATCAGTTTTATATTGGTCCTATTTCACCCCCCGGAAATTCCATTGCGATTGAAGGGGAATTGGATATTGAGTTTCCTTCTTTGTTTCTTTTTGGGAATGGGAATGTAGAGACGACACGTTTTGAGGTAAAAATGATCGACCGGGCCGGTAATGAAAGCAACATTTTAACCACTCAAAGGGTCTTTTTAATACGTGAGTAAGATACATTTCATATGGACCTTTGCATTGTCGTTGTTTTGCAGCCTTGCGGCAAATGGGCAACCGACCTACTTCATGCAAAATCTGACAGTGACAGATTGCGAAGGCGTCTTGACCGATAGCGAAATGGGACCTGAGCCCGGACAATATGATCATAATGAGGATTATACGTTTACGATATGTGTAGAAGGGGCAGACGAATTAGTGTTGACCTTCGACTTCTTTTCTACTGAGGAAAATTATGATATCCTTACAATACACAGGGGAGACAGCAGAAGCGGTCCGGTAATTACAACTTTAAGTGGTTCAATTCAGCCGCCACCTGTGGTGGTTATTGATACGGGATGTATCACCTTACATTTTGTGAGCGATGACAACATTGTTGCCAGAGGATGGCAAGCGAGTTGGAACATTGAAGTAGAGGAGCCGGAAGCACCTGCTCTATCCTTAGTGAGCATGCTCGATTGTCCCATGGAGTCTATCATTTTTGAGTTTGATGAGCCTATAGATTGTGATCAATTCGTGGCTGGAAATTTCACAATTCTGGGGCCCGGGGGTCGGACAGTATCCTCAGTATCTCCTCTGGATTGCGATGCTGTGTCCAATACAGCAACACGTTTCGAAGTTTTTTTTAATCAGCAGCTTGGGGAGGCGGGTAACTATCGATTACTCTTTAATGGTCAGATTCAGGATGCGTGTGGAGAATGGCATGATGTAAGTACCAATATTCCTTTCACCCTCAACAATTGTCCTATTCTCGTTGACATTCTTGAAGTTACGGATGCATGTGCAGGTGATTGCGGTACAGTTCGTGCCGAGATTACAGGCACCCAAAACAATCAGTTCCGTTATGAGTGGTCGCATACAGGCTTGGACCAGGAAGAAGTTTCGGTTTGCACAGAGGACAGTCTATTGATAAGTGTGACAGTGACAGATTTAGTAAGTGGAGAGATGGCCAGCAATGATTACTGGTATTTTGCTCGGCCATTGCCAGCCATCCTCAACCCCTTATCGGGTGATACTGTATGTGCAAGTCGAGGAGACCACTGGTACGATGTCGATATAGGCGGCGGAGAGTTCTACGGCAATCGAATACCCGGAGGCAACCGGACTAATGGTCGCTATCAGTTTTGGAGATGGGACCAGGAAACAGATTTGAATCAAGAAATCGTTACTTACATCGCCCCGAATGGCTGTGAGACACAGGATTCTTTCTGGGTATGGCCCGTTCGAGCTTGGCCGCCTCAGGCCGTTTGCCTGGGGACTGCTCCCTTTCAAGTAAGCTCAGGAACACCCGTAGGTGGATTTTGGGGAGGATCTCCGAAAATTACACCCCAGGGTATCTTCACGCCGGATGAAGTAGGCGAATTTTGGGTGTTTTACGAAGCTCAGAATGGATGTCAGGCATGGAAAAGAATAACTGTAGCAGACGGTATTACGATGCCGGATGTAGATACTATTTGTGGGTATAACCCTTATAATTTCAGTGCAGAACCCAGAGATGGTCTTTGGAGTGGTCCCGGCATTGTGAATGCAAGAAACGGAAGGGTAGAACCATGGCGTATTACTCCGGATACCACCTATCAATATATCTATACACTGAATGGGTGCAGTGATACCATTGATGTATTTGTCCAGGAGTTGTACGCAGGCGTAGATCAGACGATTTGTTTAAGTGACACTTTGGTGTTTCTCGAATTTGGAGGAGACTGGCGAGGTCCTGGCACCTATATTGATTCTATTCCTGCTTTCAATATCAGCGGACTTGGACCCGGAGAGTATGAATTCACCTTATACGAAGCTGGTTGTACAGATGAGATTATTGTCCGAGTAGAGGATGTTGATCTTACGCTCGATCAGACATTGTTCTTCTGCCTTGAAGACAATGAAGTTTATCTTGAAGACTATATCAGCAGAAATCCGGGAGGAGGAGCCTTATCGGGACCCGGGGTGATAGAAGTGAGCGATGAGTTCTATTTCAATCCCATCAGATCGGGGCCCGGTTTACATCCCTTAGTGCTATCTGCACTGAACTGTACAGATACCTTGTGGATTGAAGTCCAGGGGGATGCCCTTATTCAGGATTATCAATTTTGCGAACGTTCGGAAGCTATCGTACTGGAAGCCAACCCTTCAGGTGGCACTTGGAGTGGCCCCGGTATTCTGGATGGACAATTAGGCTTATTTGATCCACAAAGCCTGGGTGTGGGGTCCTATGAGATCTTCTATACTTCTCCTTCTGGCTGCGTAACCTTAGATACCATTGATATTTTCTTATTCACGGAAGTAGAGATTTCAGGGATTGAACAGCAATACTGTAGTTTAGATACATTCATCACCTTTTCTGTAAGCCCTCCCGGAGGGAATTTAACGATTAATGGAACTCCTGCTGACAGTAGTTTCAATCCGGTCAATTTAGGTGTGGGCAATCATGAAGTGATTTATTCCAGAGGTACCGGTGCCTGTGCCTCATCGGATCGCCAGTTTTTCTCAGTACTCCAACCCATAGAAGGAGTAATTACAGCGGCGGATGATTCTATATGTGTGGGTCAGAACACCGAAATTAGGATTACCACAAGCGGTGGTGTAGGGAATCTGCAAGCAATTTGGGACCAAGGATTAGGATTCGGTAATAGCCATATTGTGAATCCGGAAGGAACTACACAATATACAGTGGAGGTCTCAGATGGGTGTTCGGAACCTTTACAGGATACTTTGGAAGTCTTTGTGTTTCCTGAATTTCCACTTTCTGTCAGCTATGGCCCGGAAGTTTGCTTTACAGATACCACCTGGGCAGAAGTGCTGACACCTGATCCTACTAATTATGAAGTGAATTGGCAAGCCAGCCCGCCTTTCGCAGGCCCGCGTTTTACAGCTGAGCCAGGTTTATATGGAGTGAATGTAGTTGAATTATTTTCAGGCTGTCGGCAATCTTTAGACGTGGAATTACCGGGTGCACCTCCTTTAAGTGCAAACTTTTCGGTTATTCCTAATCAGGATTGCATAGACATTATAGAAAATCAAATTGAACTCATCGACTTGAGTCAAGGATATGATTTGGTGAATGTCAGTTTAGGAGACGGCAATATGCTCACCTTTGGGCCCGGGCATGGATTGCTGGAGCATGCGTACGCAGATACCGGGCAATTTGAAATCGTTTGGGTAGTGGAGAACTATTTAGGGTGTATCGATTCTATGCGTCAATGGATCTGTGTAGAAAATAGGGTAGAGATTTTTGTGCCCAATATATTTACACCCAATCAGGATGGTGAGAATGACTTTTTTTCCATAACAAGTTTTGGAATTGATGATGTGACCTGGAGGATTTTTGATCGGCATGGTGAAATGATGTTTCAAAGTAATAGCCTTGAGGATCGTTGGGACGGTACCTTCAGAGGTAGAATAATGGATCCGGGCGTATTTGTGGTTCAACTTCTGTATACGGACAGGTCAACCGGTGAGCGCGGCTCCTATTATGGATCGCTTACTTTAATTCGGTAACACTATTTTTTCGAACAAGTCACGGATGGAGCGGTTATCTATAATATGAATAGTCCTGCTCTTGATGATCTTGCCTTTCCTCACCTGTTTAAACAGGAACAGTCAGAATTTTTTATCCTTTCGGCAGATTGGCATCCGTTGAATCACAAAGAGGAAGCTGCGCTCACTTTATTGCTTCAAAGTAAGGATGGATATCATTATGTGACCCATAGAATCATGGATTGGGATAAAGATCCGACTACCGGAAAGTTATACTTTGTTTTAGATGAGCAGCATTATGTACAAATTATTACGAATGCACAATACCATAAATGGCCTATTCCTCTGGTAAATAAAGATGAAAAGACCTCTGAAATAGCTGCTCAGATTCAGGATTTTATCCAAATCTCCAGCTGAGACCAAGATCAATAAAGAAATTGCGTACTTCTGATTCAAAGGCATTGAGGACTCCTACAGAAAAGTCTACCTTCCCATTAGACCCTATGTAATATCCGATACCTGCATCAAAACTGCTATTGAAGGATGTTCGATCGGTGTAGGTATCAAAGTACTCAATAAAGACTTCCGTGTGATCACTGAGATTTGCTGCCAGGTTAAGCGTACCAAACAACCCAAATTCTTGTTGCCAAATACTTGAAGACGTACCTAAATTTGCCGTAAGGTAAAAGGTCTCACCTAAGGGGTGGCCCAATATGATGGTTCCGGAGTAGTTGACTCTTTCCCATTGCGTATCGAATCGGAGGAAGGGTGGAAAACCAGCTGTGGCCTGCAGACTTAGTAATGCTCCTTCTTTTCTTATGATGTTGTATCGAGCGCCTAAAGAAAAGCCTGTAAGCTCATAGGCATCTTCATCAACATAAAGACCAAGACCGCCATTGATCTCCAATCTGTTACTGAGGCCAATACGTAATTGATGAAAACTATTTGTGCTGAAAAAGTCACTGAAACCGGATGTGAAGCCTGTTTGAATTTGCGCAGCCCCCGGAGCTATTGTATAACCATTCAGAGATTGACCGGGACGATCAGAGGCAATTTTATCATTACTTGCTGGCTCTGATTGCTCTTGGGCTTGCAAGCTTAAGGTAAAGAGTATGAGCCCCACAAATAGAATTGCATATTTCATATGGAATAGGTTTATCTCATTTTTGGTCTTCGACGTTTGCCTCCACGCCCCATTCGTTGAGCTTGTCTCATATTGGACGGGTTCAGCGCTCCACGCTGGTTCATTGCTTGTTTAATTTGATCCACCTGTCCCTTAATCATAGGTTCGGTGATCGTCATTTTATCAATCTTGCGCATGATCATCTTGGTCTTATTCCAATTATTCCTTTTCGCATAAATCCCGGCTAATTGAAGCTGGACCATAGCACGTTCGTTATCCGTAGGAAGTTTTAAGCCCTCGGCCTTTTTAAACCATTCTTCCGCCTCACTTTCTTGACCTTTCTGCATACCGATGGACCCTTTCATAATATAGAAGTAGGCACGATTGGTAACATATAACCACTTCGGATTGAGCGTTAGATTCAATCTTTTCTCAGCAGAGTCCAGATCTTGAGTCTCCACCATTTGCGCAGCTGTCTGTACCGTTCCCAAAAGAACGTAACTCACAAATAGTAAGATGCCAATGAGGAAAAATGGAAAGGCATACCAAAAACCAAAAGCTATGCTCAAAGCCACGCCCCCTAATATGGTCAGCGCAATCAATCCGAGCTTTAAATATATATTGATCGTAAACATGTTTGCTGTATTTGAATTTATCGCAAAGGTAACAATTGAATGACGCAATGCGATCTCAATTGTTCAAATTGAAGACTTTTATGAGTGGACGTAATTCTGATCACTCACAAACATTGTATTCGGGCCTACTTCAATGATTTGCCCTTTGGGGAATTGCTTATTCAGTAAGTCCATAAAGTTGGCATTGATGGGACGCTCACCTTCCTTATCCTTGAGGACATTAATAAGAATCAGGCCTTTTGGGTG
>CAZGGG010000069.1:0-14391 GCA_964525165.1 uncultured Saprospiraceae bacterium
ATGGCATTTTATTTCAAATATTTCGAGGGTTGGGACGCAGAAAGAATATGTAAGGAACTGGGCATAAGTTCGTCTAACTACTGGGTGTTGATCCATAGGGCTAAACTAAAACTCAGAAGTTGCCTGGAAAAAAGCGGCATGGTATGATGAATTGTCAAGAAGCAACCCGGCAATTGGAGTTGCACAAAGAAGGTCGGTTGAAATGGAAACAGCGTTGGGAGCTCAAATTTCATTTGTGGCTTTGCGGTTATTGCGCTCGTTTTGAGCAACATTCTCAACATATTCAACGTCTTATTGAGCGTAATAAGCTTCCAACGAATCCACTGAGTATTCAACAAAAGGATCGGATAAAGAAGAAATTGAAAAATCTCAACTCATAATTTATGCGCTACCTAATTTTGTTTCTCTTCACCTTTGGTTTCCTCCATTGTGGTGCGAATGCTTCTTTTGAACAGTCGTCGGTAGAGCCTCCCTCACATAAAGAATGGACCCTTTTATTACAAAAGTATGTTACGGAAGAAGGTTATGTAGATTATGCCGGATTTAAAAGCGATGAGTCTGAATTAGATTCTTATTTAGAGACGCTTCAAAAACACCCTCCTAATGCTTCTGTCTGGTCAAAAGAAGAGCAGATTTCTTATTGGATCAATGTGTACAATGCTTTTACAGTGAAGCTGATCCTTGATCATTACCCAGTGGCCTCTATAAAAGATATCGCCGGTGGAATTCCTTTTGTGAATACACCCTGGGACATCAAATTTATTGAAATCGGTGGTGAGACCTACGATCTCAATAATGTAGAACATGGAATATTAAGAAAGCAATTTAATGAGCCTCTGATTCATGTGGCCGTCAATTGTGCTTCCGTTTCCTGTCCAAGATTACGCAATGAGGCCTTCGAAGCAGAACGATTAACTGATCAGTTGAAAGATCAGGCGTCCTACTTCATCAACAGATCGGGGAAAAACCAAATTTCTGAAAATGCACTGCAACTATCCAAAATTTTGAAATGGTATGGAGGTGATTTCGATGATCGCTACGGCAGTGCAGAAGGGTTTGTGCGTGCTTTTGCAAAACAAGCCATTGCCGACGAAGTAGAAATCGATTTTCTGGAGTACAACTGGGACTTGAATACTCAAGAGAATTTCCGGAAAGCCGGATTGTAAATCAAGGCACCATGAAGGAACGCGAAAGTAAAAGCCTCAACAAATTTATCTCAGAGACCGGTATTTGCAGCCGAAGAGCGGCCGACAAAATGATCGAAGCGGGACGTGTCAGTTTGAATGGTGTGATCGCTCAAAAAGGAAACAGGGTATCCGAAGGAGATGAGGTTTTATTGGATGGTAAACCCATAGGAAACCGGCCTCGCAAGGTGTATCTGGCGTTTCATAAACCGCCCGGGCTGACCAGCACAACAGATCGAAAGGATAGGGATAATATCATTGACTTCATAAATTTTCCGGAACGTATATTTCCCATCGGTCGTCTGGATAA
The DNA here is from genome assembly GCA_964525165.1 of uncultured Saprospiraceae bacterium. Classification (GTDB taxonomy): domain Bacteria; phylum Bacteroidota; class Bacteroidia; order Chitinophagales; family Saprospiraceae; genus JAWLFI01. The sequence goes on from CAZGGG010000069.1 coordinate 1,495, forward strand.
GGCCAGTACCGGCTTGATCTTATTGACCAATGACGGTGATATTGTCAATACGGTGCTTCGAGAAGAGCACGAGCATGAGAAAGAATATATCGTTAAAGTCAACCAGCCCCTGAACGCTCGTTTTGTAAAAGAAATGCAAGAGGGGGTCCCGATTCTGGGTACAAAAACGAAGCCATGTACCGTAGAGCAATTGAACCGGCAAGTGTTTCGGATTATTTTAACGCAAGGGTTAAATCGTCAGATTCGCCGGATGTGTGAATATTTCGGCTACAAGGTCGTCAGCCTGAAGAGAGTGCGCATCATGCATATTCATTTAGATGATCTGCCTTCCGGCAAATACAGATATTTGACTCCTTCAGAGCAAAAGGAACTATTGGAAGCCCGGTAAATTTACCAGATATAGGCGAAGAGTTCCATCAGCAAGGCAATTCCGCCATGCAATACAATCCCTCCATAAATATTTCTCGTTTCATAGGCCAAAACGCCCAGGATATAGCCTCCGAAGACGGAGCTGATGGCCTCACCAATGGGCTTGCCAAAATGAAGCATCGCGTAGAGCGTCACCATGGGCAGCAAAGCAGATTTGCCTAAATATCGGCTTAATCCAATGACTAGAAATCCTCTGAAAAAGAGCTCCACCGAAATAAAGTCCAATAAATAACTCAACTCAAAAAGCAGCACAGCCCATACTTCCGAAACACCCAAATAACCCGCCCATTTATCCCCTCCGGCACGTGCATAGACGGGATAGTATTCTTGAATGTCCGGTAATAAGCAAGCCAGCCCTATGATGGGAATCATCAGAAGGAACAATAGGCCGTACAGTCGAAAGTTGACCCCTTTGCTCTTGAGACCATAAAACCCAATGTTCCCTTTGGGGCGATCCCATTGAAACACGAAAAATAGAAGTAATAAAATGGTTACCAGCGATTGTGCATTGCTCACAGTTCTATAGTGTAGACGGAATAATTCAATGGGAAACCAATCTCTGATCCATCCCAGATATCTGTAGGCAGAACGATCAAAGGTCAGAATGAGAATGCCCAAAACAATCAGTACCCAAAATTTTGCCGAAAGGCGAAGCTGCTTGTGATACAGGTAATACACCACAGCCAATGATCCAAAATATCCCAGGCCGTTGTACAGAATATACCAGAGCCATCTGACCGGCCTGCCGGCATAAGTATCAATGACACTGTCTTCAAAATCCAGGGTGTAATTGAATACAAACAAAATCACTAGCCAAAGACCTACACCCACATAAAGGGCCGTCGGCAATCGATCCCGGTGGAAATTCTGCCAATATCTCCAAAATGCTTTCATGGCAGCAATGAGATCACTCGGTCCGGATAATCGCTGATGATGCCGTCGACACCCAGCGCCATTACTCTTTTGATTTCAGGGATTTCATTAATGGTCCAGGGAATGACTTTCATTTGCTTTTGCCTCGCTTTTTGTATCAATTTTTCATTGACTAATCCATGATGAGGGCTTAAGATATCCGGTGTGAAACCTAGTTGTGTGAGTTTTGAATCCACCGACTCTTGTTCGTCGACCAAAAGCACAATAGGCACATTCGGAGCTTGTGCCCGGCAAGCGATTAAGCTTCTAATATCAAAGGATTGCAGGCTCGTGTAGGGGAGGTAGTTTTTCTTTTGAAGAACCTCTAAAACCAATTGTACAAACTCCTCAGGTCCGGGATGGAATAGATGGTCTCCTTTAGGTCGAAGTTTCGTTTCCAAATTGATCAAAGGAAGAGGAGTATGGTGCATTTCGGCATACTGATACAAACGATCTATCAATTCTTCGAGCAGCGGCTTGTAGGTCGCTAAGGATTTTTGTTCCGGAAACCTCGAGGGTGTCAAACTGCCACAATCAAAGGTGCGGATAGAATCGTAAGGCATTTTATATATGTTGTAAGTGCGCTCGGAATAACTGCTGTCGAAATCCGGGAGCTTGCAAATATCGGGATTCAGCCAAGGTTCATGACTGATGACGACCTTTCGATCTTTCGAGATGACCACATCCAACTCCAGCGTCGTTACGCCCATTTCTAAAGCCGCCATAAAGCCTTCGATGCTATTTTCAGGGTAATGCCCCCTGCATCCTCGGTGACCCTGGACGTCAAAAGAGGCCGGTTCCGATTGACAGGCAAAAAGCAGCGTCAGGAAAGCTATATATACCGTCCATTTCATGAGTCCTCTTTTTTATCGTCCTTAAACAATGAAAAAAACTGGTATTTCGACTCCTTAAATTCGTTTTTCAATTCCGGTCCTCTTTGTAAAATGTCAGAACTCATTAAAATGGCAATGGGGCGAGTGTAGGAGATATGTTCCAACAGGATTTTCAACATGGCCAAAATGGGTAAGGCAACGATCATGCCCGGAATGCCCCAGATTGCATTTCCAATAATGATGGACAGGATGGCAAATAAAACATTGATCCGTACGCGATCTCCTACAATTTTGGGAGTGATAAAATTTCCCTCCAAGGATTGCACTATGCCATAAATGATGATAATTCCGATGGGTTGCCACCAGTATTCCATGATAAAGAGCGAGTAGGCGAAAGGTAGGAAACCACCAATCAGAGTACCCACATACGGGATGATGGCCAGCACACCGGCCAGGAAACCCCAGAAAAAAGGATAAGGGATACCCAGAGCCCAGAGCCCCAGACTATTCAGTAAGCTTAGGATAATGATCACGATGACCATACCTGATAAATACCCTTGAATGACGCCCAGCATCGAGCGGATCAATTCAGCGCCTTCTTCTCGCTTGTTGGGTGAAATTTGAGTGAGGATAAAACCTCCAAAAGCCCTTTTATAGAGCAGGAATAAAAAGCTGAGAATCAATATCAAAGCGACTTGCGTAGCAATCTCTACGGAGGCTGAGAGATATTCTGAAAGGAAGTTGACCGGTCCTTGGACCACAGTACTTAAATTTTCTGCAATCCAAGCTGTGAGATCTGTAGATTCAAATTCATAATAGGGTTGGATCCATTCTTCTAATCGTCGACTCAAATCCCTCGGGTTCAGGTTCATAGCCGAAGAATCTTTGATGATTTCATTCATCTGCATACCCGCAAGCCAGAAAAAGCCAAAGATCGGAAGGGCTAGAATGAAGAAGCTGATGAGAATGCTTAATACATCAGACCGTATCCATTTTCTCAACCCATTATTGAGCGGTAATAAGGTGAGCGCCAAAAGAATGGCAAAGGTAATGGGAAGTAAAATAAACTTCGCTTCCGTAATGAAGTAGGTACCCAAAAATAACAGGATACCGAAGGAAGCAAGGGTTCGAATAAAAGCCGACCTATTCATAGCTCCAAATTAATAGATTATGTTGAGCTGCCGGTGTTTTGAGTTTGATTATTTAGGAGATGTAAAAGTAGGAACGCCGATTGGCGCTCCTACCCAAATATGTTTTCTGCCTATGGCTTGATCAGTTTTCTTACAGCAGAGGATCCGTCCTTTGATTGTCCACGCAACCAGTAGATGCCGGAAGGCAAGTGTTGCACAGAGACCCCTTCCAATAACTGACGGGCATTCCAAATATGGAGGAGTTTTCCATGCTGATTGAATAATTGGAAATTTCGATTGCTGCCGGACTCTTCCTGCTTCAAGTAAAGCCGATCTATGACCGGATTGGGATAAACGCCCCATTCTGCATATTCTTGTTGGTCAGTCGAAGTCAAATCTGCAACCACAATATTCGAAAAGCTTTGTGTACAATCATTTTCATCTTCTGTTCGGATGGTGTAGACACCGGGCAGCAGATTTTGGAAAAAGCTCCCGTTGAAATTGGAGAATACTGTATCTCCGGTCTCATTGACCAAGTGAAGAATGATGTTGCCGGTGCCTCCTGAGAAGCTGTAATAAATTCGTCCGTCATTAGCATTGGTATTTCTGACGGAATCAATTGTCAGGCTCAAACTGTCCGGTTCATCGATAAAGACGCTGTCCGTAATAACGGAGCAGTTTCTGGCGTCTGATAATTCATAGCTGTACCAACCTTCTGTTAGGCCTGAAAGGAGGGTTCCGGTATCTCCGGTTGACCATTGTATCTGGACCGGATCGGCTCCATTGACAATTGTTAACTCCACTTGACCATCATTTCCTAATGCACAGTTCACATCGCTAGCTCTCGCGAAAGCCATTAATTCGTCCTCTGCCTCGAGCGTGAATTCATAATTAAGGGTATCTGAACCTCTGACTACACGGACGGAATAATTACCGGCAGTAAGTCCTGATTTAAAATAATTCGTATCCCCATCTTCCCAAAGGATCTGAACATTGGTATGTGTCGTATCCCCATTTACCGTAAGGGCAATCTCTCCTTCAGGAGCATCGGGGCAGCTCGGTTGCTGAATGACGTCTGCTCTGACGCTAAGGAACTGATAGCTCCATACTTCATTTGGGTACTGGAAGGGGCTCCTTTCAATGCCCCCCATGAAGTAAATTTTATCTTCTACAATGAAGGAAGACGGAGCCCAACGGGAAATGCCCGGATGGGGAGGTAGCTCTTCCCAGCGATCTTCTTCAGGGATATATTTCCAAAATTCCCCTGTAGGCATGGTGGAATGATCATCCCCATCCCCACTTAATACATATCCACGCTCATCGAATGCAAATTGAGTACCCGCGACTCGACCCTCCGCCGGAATGTTTTCTACCTGTGTCCATTGATCTATTTCAGGGTCATAACGATACCACTCATCGAAGATCTCATTATCGCCATGTCCCAGACCGGCAAAGACATCGTCTCCAATACCAAACTGAAAAGGATGGTGTCTTCGGGCAGCCGGGAATCTTTCCCCTCTTTCCCAGCTATCCGTAGCCATATCGTAAATCCACCAATCGCGCAAATTGCTGGCATCATTTCCTAAGCCCATGTATATCTTTCCATTTTGAGCTACGAAAGCGGGGTGCGCCCTCCCGATGCAACTGCAGTCACTCAATTGTGTCCAGGAGGTGTCGACCGGATCAAATTCCCAAAGATCATTCAGAGAATTCCCCTCACTGTCTACTCCGAAGCCGATATAAGCTTTCCCATTATAGGTGTCACCGATGGCAAAACTTCTGGCCGGACCCGGGAAATCCGGCAATTTGGACCAACTATTAGTGGCAGGGTCATATTGATAGAAATCTTTACGGTAGCCATTTTGAGAGGCGCCCGTAACGAGATAACCTTTCCCATTCAATCCGAAGCCCACTCCGTGATGGACCAAAAAATCAGAAGGCAGGTCTGCCACAGGCTGCCATTCTTGTGCTTCCGCAAATGGGATCATCAAGCATCCTACCAAGGTGAGGAGTAAAATTCTATGCATAGTGTTCGTTCTTTGAGCGAAAAATAACCAAAAATTCAGGTCAACTACAAATATTGTGTAGAAACCGTCTTAGACAATACATTCTGAAGGACTGAAGGTTCAATCAAGCACTTCTTTTCAGCCTTTGAGCCTCAACTTTGGGTAATATCTTTGGATCTACAAGGTGTGCAGGCAAACGGATGCATGTGTAACGCAATCTATTAGTGATGTATGCGCATGATTTTTTCTCGATAAAGGTTTTTATTGGGCCCGACAATTTCAAGTAGGTAGAGTCCGGGCATCCAATTCGCTGCGTTAATAGTCTGTCTTTGCGCGGAGAGAATGCCAGATTGCACAATTTTTCCATCCATATTCCTGATATGATATTGAGCTATTGAGGCTTGCAAAGAAGCTGGCCATTGAATAGTAAATTCATCCCGAATCGGGTTGGGGAATACAGTAATGGATGATGCTTTCCCCATAGATGTGGAAGATAATAAGTCTTGACAGGAAGCTGCCGGAAGGACCACCTCATAACAGCAGACTTGATACAAATCACAAACAGAGTATAATCTGTCCAGGTTTGATTCCGGTAAATCCAACGTAAATTGTGTTTCCTCTTTGTCTAGGAATGCAGATTGAATATAACGTCCGCTATCATCATAAACCCCGATTTCTGTATATCGATTTTCTAGGAAAGGGCTGTGTTCAACAGATATTTTATATCGTATGTTACCATTGATACAAGTATCTGCTTCAGCCATAGAAACTGCATATAAGGGGCACTCTTCAAAAAGACAATCAGGCACAACCAAGGAGGTGCAACATTGATGATCTTCCCATTGACAGAGTCTAAGCGTGTCGCCTATGACCGACTTAGAAACGACTATTTTACCCCATGGAGCCATCGATAAATTAGTAAGCAAGGTATCTTCTCTGTACACTTCATACCAAAAGCTACCCTGAAAATCATAGGAGGGATAATCAAAACGAATTTCAATTTGATCACTGCCCGGATAACATCGGACGTTAGACAATATCAGTGAATCAGCTTTGCAATCAGGCATACAATCTTGAGCCGGCAGGGTGTCTCTTAAATGGCATGTAGCATCTTCAGCATCAAAAAGATAGATTGCATAATCCAAACGGGTTTTTGCTGAAATCTGGAATGCATTATTTGGATAACTTTGGGTGCCCACATATGTCCAATTTCCGTCAGGGAGTGCCTTATAATAGATTTTGTAGTCGCTGCTAATAGGGTCTGTGACTTGAAAGCTCAATTCATAAATATATTGCGAATGAGTACAGCTATGAACCTCATCCAGACTAAGGTTTTCTATCCGGCAATTATTTTGTGCACCGGCTGTTAAAACATGGAGAAAAAGGAATGCAAGACAGAGGGGGGTAAGGAACTTCATAAGGCAGGATTTATAGGATAGAGCCTTCGGATCTAGTTTTCGCTGTATACCTCTTTGAAATCCCTGCCTATCAAGGTCTCTTTTAAGAAGTTTGAGTGTCTAATTGTCTCCGGCACCACTCACGGGCCTCAGACAAATTGGATACGACAATGTAATTGACAGGCATAGATTGAAGGTTAAGGATTACCTTCAAGACGTTTCGAATGATCGGATTAGATATGACGTAGGCGATACCCGCGCAGTGTTTTTGAATCAGTGCACGCTTTTCTTTGAGCCAGGCTGCTTGCATTTGTTGGTGTTTCCAGGAAGGAATCTTAGCTTGTCTGGCGTCGAAAATCACCGTCATTGGTATTTCAGAGGAATAGTTTTTTTCCAGTTCTTGGAGATAGTTTTGGAAGTCCTCATCAGTGGCAGAAGCATTTGTAAAAGTGACGAGATTAATGGGCGCCTGCGTTCTGTCAAAATGGGTATATGATGGCATTGCAAAGAGAAATATGAATGAAACAAACAATCAGAAGTAAATACCTTCAGCATCAATAAAGTTCATCAATTAAATGCAGGAATGGGGCATTTTGTTATTTTTAATTGAGAATGTCAAGGATCTGTTCAGGCTTTTAAGCCAGGGGGCTGTTATTGGTTTATTGTGGTGCGTTAGGCTCCTAAATATAAGGTAGTGGTATAGCATCTTTATGAGAATATGATTGGGTCGTTCTCGTATGGGTCTTGAAGCCATTCTTCAAAATTGTATGATGAAAGGCATGCGCTTGGTCTCTAGATTTAGAATAATTGCCCATAGATTTTTCTTGGCAGAGGAGCATATTTTCGTCATTTAAGATAAATGACAAACTTATTTCTTTCTATTTCGTATAACTATTGACATTTTGCAGGACTATTGACTTAGATTATCGTTTTTACATGAAAAGTATCCTTTATACCCTTTTATTGAAGGGGTTTTGTTCCTTTCTGTCGATAGGACAGATTCCTACTCCGGATCCTTGCATTGACGGTGCGCAGCAAACTTGCCGCTGTGCAAGTGCTCCTGTTTTATGTACCATAGATGATTTGGACGGATATGAATTTGCCATGTCCGATTTTCAGCATCCTGAAGATGGACCGGACTTATTCTGCGGAGATCCCAATGCTTCTGCAGATAATCCTACCTGGTTTTCATTTGTTGCGTGGTGTGAAGCCTTGGAACTAGAGGTAGAGATTGAAAATTGCAATGAAGTTTGTCTCACCGGTGGACCTTGTACTTTTTTATGTAACCTGCTAGGGAACTGTTCTTCCGGGGTGCAGATCGCTATTTTCGGCGATTGTGATTATAACGAAGTGGTCGCCTGCAGCGTAGGTGATTGCGGAAATGAAAACACCAAGCAACTGGTAATGAATGATTTGATTGTGGGGGAGACCTATCATTTTGTCATTGATGGTTGTGGCGGTTCTTCCTGTGATCGGGTACGGGTTAATGTGGTGGGTAGTTGTGGGTCACAGCAGATTGAAGATTGGAGCAATCCGATTGCAGGACCGTCGGTATTTTGCAAAGAGGATACTGTCTTATTTCAGGTAGATAGTCTGGATGGGGCCGAATCCTATTTTTGGTTTTTGAACGGCGTTTTATTTGATTCTACTACGACCTCCAGTTATCCTTTAATGCTTCAGGATACAGGAACTTATGAACTTTGTGTAGATGTGCAGAATCTTCCTTGTGTTCCAAGATTTAATGATCCTGAACAGATTTGCACAACAATCAAGGTGGTTGAATTACAGCTGAATGAAGTGATCCTTCAGCCTGCTTCGGCTTGTCCCAATGATCAAGTATCCATCCGGTTGGGGCAATTTGATGAAGTACCGGAACTTTTTGAGGCTATTTTGATTACAAATACCTCAGGTATAGTTCAAGAGGTCAATTTACAAGATAGTGCCGTTTTTACGCACAGCTCTTGCGATACCTTTATTGTCTACGCATACCAGTCTTTAGATACAATAATCGATTTGCCGATAGTAGGGGATACTTTGGAGCCGGGTATTTGCATCACTGACTGTTGCAGGATTCTAAGCGAACGTCTGGTTTTCGAGGATACGATTGCACCTTTTTTTACCAATCCGCCTGAGGATGCAAGTTTTCCTTGTCTGAGTGCGATTCCGGACATTCCGGTTTTAGGGTACGAGGATAATTGTGATTCCGGAGGTGTTGTACTCGGAGAGGAGCGTGGATTACCGTTTGGGGTGGATACGGGCTCTCTTTTCCGGTCATGGACAGTTTCAGATGCCTGTCAGAACAATAATACATTCGAACAACGGATTCGCATTCCGAATTCAGAACCCTTTGAAATTGAACTCACCCCTTCATTTGCGGAAGCGGTGACCGGTGAGCTTGTGAGGGTTGAAGCAACTTCGGGTTTAAATGAGGAAGCTATAGCACGTATTGAATGGATGCCCCCCTTTGATCTGAGCTGCGCTGATTGTCTGATCACCGAGATTACAGCAAATGAGGACCAAAGGTATACCTTGACCCTTACCGATACTCTTGGGTGTATGGCAGAAGCTACTTTTGAATTGCTGGTCAGAGTCCCTGATGTGGAGATTTATATTCCAAACACTTTTACGCCCAATGGAGATGGGATCAATGATGCTTTCACCCTTTTTAGCAGTAGCGACTTGCAAGAGGTAGAGTTGATGATTTTTGATCGATGGGGGAGCCGTATTTTTTATTCCAATGCTGTGGTGGCGGGCGATGAAGCATCAGGCTGGGATGGAACCATCAAAGGAAGGCCCGCCGACCCGGGAGTATATGTCTATTCATTTCGATTGCAATATGCAGATGGGAGCTTTGAAACGATTAAAGGTGATGTATTGATTGCTCCTTAAGGTTGGCCGAGCAACTTCTTGGCAAGAGGTTGTAAAGGTGAATGCACAATGGGGGCACAATTCTATTGTAACTTTATGTTTATGGATTTACATCAATTTATACAGGAGCATGACTTCGAAGGTGCGATTATTTTATTAGAAGGTAAAAGAAAGGTAGCCAAAGAGGATGCAGACAAGCTAGTAGACCTAGGAAAGCTATTGTCAAAGCAGACTCAACATATGCGTTTTCGGTCCGGAAATGCCTCCGGTTCAGATGCCTTATTTTCTGAAGGGGTCTGTCAGGTGGACCCTATGCGATTGGAAGTGATCACGCCTTATGCCGGACACCGAAAGAAAACAAACAAAGCAGGTACAACCTATCCTCTGGATGAAATGAATATAGCTGAAGAACCAGAGTTGATCTATGAGACAAGACAAAATCAAAACAGGAGTCTGGTAGATCGATATTTACAAGGAGATCGTGGGAGATTGGGTATGAAAGCTGCTTACCTACTTCGGGATACTGCAAAGGTGACCGGGGCAGGAGAGATTCCGCCTGCCACGGTGGGCATTTTCTATGATGATCTTTCAAATCCTAGAACTGGTGGCACCGGTCATACGATGGCGGTTTGTGAGCGGAGGAATGTACCGGTATGGGATCAAAAGGTGTGGATGTTATGGTTAGAGAAATGAACATCTTTTATAACCACCCTCCAAATTAGATAGGGTACAATTGTTCATATTTATGATTTTTAGTCCTTCCCAAAATTGATAACACTTCTGCAAAATCAGTATGCACTGATTCATAGAAGCTGTGCAAAAACAGAGCCCAGATCATTTCTATATTTGATTGTCATTTGATTCCCCTATTTTGCAGGCAGTCCTTTTCGAAGGGCTGCCTCTTTTATCTAAAGAATCCTACTATGTCTGAATTAATCACTTGTCCGAATTGTGGATGTGAATTTGAAATTGAAGAAGCATTAACCGGAAAACTGCGCGCTGAGATGGAAGCTCAGTACCAGGAGAAATTACAAGCTGAGATTGAAAAACAAAAAGCAAAGGAAACGGAACTCAAACATAAAGAACAGCAAATTGCCCAACAGCAATCTGAATTGGATGAACTATTGAACAAAAAGCTTCAGGAAGCACTCATTCAGAAAGAGAAAGAGATCAGTGCTCAAGTGCGAGAAGGCTATGAAGAGGAGTTGAAGCAATTGCGTCATCAAACGCAAGAACAACGGGAACAAAAGCTCAAGGAACTGGAATACCAGAAAAAGTTAGAAGATCAGCGAAAGATGGTCGATGAAATGAAACGCAAGGCCGAAACAGGATCTCAACAATTGCAGGGAGAAGTACAAGAGTTAGCTATAGAGTCTGTTTTGGAGCAAAATTTCCCCTTTGATAGAATAGAGGAAGTGTCTAAAGGTGCCAGAGGAGCGGATTGCCAGCAATTTGTGATCAATCAGCAACAGCAAGAATGTGGTAGTATCATTTTTGAAAGTAAACGGACCAAAAACTGGAGCAATGAATGGCTTTCAAAGTTAAAAGAAGACCAGGTGCAAGCCAAAGCCGATATTGCGGTGATCGTCACCCAAGCGATGCCGCCGGATATGACTCAGATGGGACAATTGGAAGGGGTCTGGGTCTGTCGTTTTCATGAATTGAAATCTGTGGTGTCAATATTACGCCAGGTACTTCTTGAAACCCAAAAAGTGAAAGTAGGGCAGCAAAACAAAGGGGAGAAAATGGAGCTGCTTTATGATTATCTGACCAGCAATGAGTTTGTGCAAAATGTCAAGCGTATTAAGGAGAATTATGATGAAATGCATCAATCCCTGCTCACGGAAAGAAGAGCCATGGAAAGACTTTGGAAAGCACGTGAAAAACAAATTGAATCCGTACAAACCAATCTGTCTCACTTGTTTGGCAGTATTACGGGTATCGCAGGTAAAGAAATCGATACCGCAGGTGTTTTAGAATTACCGGGCACGGATGAAGTAGAATAACCTATAATCTTGTCAATAATTTGATTTCACTGAACTGAAGCGGATGGCGTGTTGGGTGGTTCATTTTGAGCAGCTGAAATCAACCGAATACACAACAGCATAAGGGAGTTAGGAATATGATATCCGATCAAGTATGATCCTTTTGTTCATATTGTTGGTACATCTGATGGATTTTCTGCTGCATTTCCAATCGTATCGGCTCAGGGGATATCACGACAAGCCCGGGGCCATAGGCTAATAACGTCTGGTATAATTCATAATTCGGTTTGACCTTCAAATGGCACTGATAGACCTCACCCAGTTTGCGCAAGGGCGTTTGAGAGGGGTGGATGGGTTTGGTTTCTATATAGCGCTTTAATTCAGGGCTGATGTGTAAGCGAATTTCTGTCAGAGGGGCTTCTTCGATCCACGAAACGCCCATGATGTCTTCAAATCGAAAGCGAAAATCTATATAGGGGCTTTTTCGAAAAGGAAGGTCTTCCCGAGCTTGAATATCTTCTATCCGGTCTAGTGCTAACACCCAAAAATCATGATTTTTGTCCGGGTAGAATCCAAAGACATACCACCGATGGTTGTATTGTTTCAGGAAATAAGGGTGTAACCTGAAAAACTGAGGCTCTTCTTGTTCAAAATTACGATAGGTGATATCGACGACAATTCGTTCAGAAATGGCATTAAATAAAGGATTGATCCAGTTTTTGCCTTGTACAAACTCATTGTCCTCAAAGAGAATAATCTTAGACAAGAAAGAGACTTCCTCCCCCTTAGAGAGCTTTGGAAGGATCTCTTCCATCCAGTCGAAAACCGGCAATCCATCAAACTGCTGCAAGGTTAAGACGGCAGATTGAATTTGTTTTAAGTCAGAATCGCTGAGTGCATCTTTTTTAAGAAAGATAGAAAAGTCCGGATCGCTATACCGATAATAAGATCGCCTGCCCACTCGAATACTTTCAATGGGCGCATTATAACCATTTTCTGACCGCATAAAATCGAGGTCCTTATAGATGGTTCTTCTGGCAACGGTAGGCTCCTGTACGCCTTCATCTGTGAGTCTTCGGGCGCAAGCTTGAGCTAGGTCTTCCCAATTGAATCGACGCCCACGATTCCGCAAGCATTCATCAATGGCTTTATATCTGACGAGCGCTTTTTTATTGACTGGCATAGAGGTTTATGATTCAGCTTGATGAGTAGGAGCTCCAGATGGTATTCTATCAGGTAAAGCGTAATAGTGCACTATGTGATCATCCGGTATATACCTTAATTTCAAACAAACCAAAGGTTGTTGAAAATGGGAATGATGTTTTGGCATATGGAGA
>CAZGGG010000070.1:0-14176 GCA_964525165.1 uncultured Saprospiraceae bacterium
CTGTCTGTGGTCCGCTGTCTGCCGTCTGCTGTCTGTGGTCCGCTGTCTGCCGTCCGCGGTCCGATGTCCGCCGTCCGCGGTCCGATGTCCGCGGTCCGTCACCCTTTATTCGCCAGCTGTCCACAGGCCGCATCGATATCTTTTCCTCTGGAACGGCGCACGGTCACCATCACACCTCTATCCGTGAGGTAACGGGCAAATTGGTCAAGTCGATCTATGGTCGATGCTCTGAAGTCTGCCCCATCGATGGGATTATATTCGATGATATTGATTTTGACCGGAAAGGAACGGCACAATTGATATAGTGCTTTGGCATCATCTATACTATCGTTATAGTCTTGGAACGCAATGTATTCATAAGAGATGCGATTGCCCGTTTGCTCATAAAAATACTTCATGGCATCCATCAATACGTCCAGATTATTAGACTCATTAATCGGCATGATCGGATCACGCTTTTCATCTGTAGCCGCATGCAGGGAAAGCGCCAGGTTGACTTTGGACTGATCATCTGCCAATCGTTTGATCGCTTTGGCAATGCCGGCTGTACTGACCGTAATTCGTTTGGGAGACATTCCCAGGCCATCCGGAGAAGTGATTTTTTCAATACTTTTTACGACCTCTTTATAGGCGAGGAGGGGTTCACCCATGCCCATGTATACGATATTCGTCAAAGGGTGGCCGAATTGCGCTTCGGATTGCATATTGACCTTTCGAACCTGATCCACGATTTCAGCAGCGGTCAGATTACGCTCCCTTTTCATCTGACCGGTGGCACAAAAAGAACAGGATAGGCTGCAACCTACCTGAGAGGAAACACAAACGGTAAATCTGCGATCCTTGGGTACGGGAATCAATACAGATTCAATTTTATGCCCGTCGTGTAATCGATATCGTGATTTTATGGTACCATCCTGACTGTATTGGACAGCATCTTCCATGATGGGTAAGATTTCAAAATGCTCTTCCAGCTGAGCGCGAAGGTCTTTTGATAAATTGGTCATTTCTGTAAAGGAGGAAGCCCCTTTTTGCCAGATCCACTGGTCAATTTGCTTTGCGCGAAAACCCGGTTCTCCCCATTCCTTCAACTGTTCTTTCCACTCTTCGAGCGTCTTATTACGTGCATCCTGCTTCATCCTTCAAAGATAAGAATCAAAGTAGCTAGAATGCTAATCTTAGGGGAATCGTTCCGCGCCGCCTTGCTTTTTTGTAATTTTCGCAAAAAGAAAGGATGAAACTGTTTTGGCTCGTTGGAGTAATGCTGTTGGGTTTTGCAAGTATGCAGGCCCAGGAAGCGTATTTTGTAAATCGTATTGATTACGGTGGCCCTTTACAGGTGCGCACGGATGCTCGCTCCAATGTCGTTTTTTATCCTGAGCGCATGTCAGGTCCTGATGAAGTCATTTTTATCATTTTTCAGACGCGCGAAGGCGCTTCTTTGCATATGGATTTAGCTGATGCGAGATTAACCGGACGAAACCAAGGCTTGATGATGGGTAGCAAGGATCTTATCAAGAGCTTTTATTTTACCGATCAGAGCCCTTTTGATAACTATAAGGGCCAGGGCGTTATTCTGGTAAAAATGAGCCTCAAGGAAGCGGCCCCCTACTTTGAATCTGAGGGGAAGGTGGCCGCCACTCCAAATATTTTGGCAGCGGTTGATTGTGGGTGTATTCCGGATGCGAGGCCGCAGGACTGCACCTTTGGAGGTGAGGGCGCTACGACTTGTGGATCTGAGGAGCCGAAGTCGCTCTTTGCCCCTCTGCCTTCCGGCAAAAGCGTTGCCTGCTATACTGCTTGTGCCAAGGGATATTTTGCCTGTTGTTTTTTGGAAGAATAGTCCAAATAGGGCATGAATATTTTCATTGCTTCCCTACATTCCTATCTTTATTGAAAATAAACCCTTTTGAAGCCCTTTTACAGAAATAAACGGTGGCGATTATACGTAGGATTGGCGGGTGCAGCAATTGTGGCCGTAAGTCTATGGTATACCAACTTTTTGGTCGACCAACTGGCCGAAAGTGAGCGGAATAAGGTAGAAATCTTTAAATATTCTATTCAGGCTTTAGCCAATGCGAGCCTCAATAACTTAGACGAGAATATCAGTAGCCAGTTTGAGGCCAGCCAAAAGATCGCTGAAGGCATCCCCATCATTATGGTCGATGATGCCGGAAATATATCCGGTTCCTATAATTTTGAATCTGAACTCACAGAAGAGCAGGAGGATCGGATGCTTGCCCGCATTCAAGCTAAAGGCCCGCCCCCTATCGTCAATGAGGATCCTAATGCCGGCTACGCCAAATTCTTGTACTACACACGCTCCAGGACTTTGCGCTTGTTGAGCTACTTCCCAATCATACAGATTTTGTTGTTGGGTGTATTCATTGGAATCAGCTATCTCGGTTTGAGCGCTTCCCGAAAAGAGGAGCAAAATCGAATTTGGGTGGGCATGGCCAAGGAGACGGCTCATCAATTGGGGACACCCATCAGTGCCATTATTGCCTGGATAGAATTGTTGAAAGGCATGGAGGTGCAGGAAGAAGAGATCAATGACATCATACATGAATTGAGTCAGGATGTTCATCGCTTAGAATTGATTGCAGACCGATTTTCAAAGATTGGGTCTGCTCCTGAATTGTTGGCGGTAGATTTGAATCTGTCTGTTACCAAGACAGTGCGTTATATGGAGCGCCGAGCGCCCAAAAAGGTCTTTTTCCATTATGAGCCCAAGGAGCAAACGATTCCTGTTCGCATCAATCCTCCTATTTTTGAATGGGTATTGGAAAACCTGATCCGTAACTCTCTCGATGCGATGGAAGGTAAAGGGGATATTACCATAGACGTGATTGACCTGGGGCATGAGGTACAAATTGATCTTGAAGATACCGGAAAAGGGATTCCCGCCAATAGGCATCAGAAGGTTTTTCAACCCGGGTTCTCCACCAAAAAGAGGGGTTGGGGGCTGGGACTTTCTCTAGCCAAACGGATTATCGAGCAGTATCACAAAGGACAAATTTTTGTGAAGAAATCCGCGCCCGGAGAGGGCACAACCTTTTCTATCATTTTGCCTACTTACAAAAAACAGTAAAGAGATTGTTAATCATTTCGGAGGGTACATGTCCACTGTCAAATGGACGGAAACCCTTTTGCCGAAAGGCTGTATAGCAAAAGTAAAGGAGGCCGAAAACCCACCAACTTAGTGTGTTTGAGACACTATGTAATTGCTCAATTTGACTAAAATCACCTTTGAATTCTTTTTTACTTATTTACCTTTGCAGCGCAACAATTATAATCCTTCATACGTCTCAAATTAAACTTGAATACATGACAGAGCAAGGAGTAAAAAACCCATCTGCCTCTTTGGAAGCCTATGGTATTACAGAGGGCACTGCTTTCTGGAATTTGACACCTGAAGAACTTGTAGAACACAGCATTAAAAAAGACCTAGGTATCCTCACAGATACCGGAGCTATTGCCATAGAGACCGGCAAATTTACCGGAAGGTCTCCGAAAGATCGCTTTATTGTGAAGGATGCCTACACGGAGTCCTCTGTAGATTGGAATGCGATCAATATGCCTTTTGATCCTAACAAGTACAGTCAGTTGAAGGCGAAATTGGTGGCCTATTTGAATGGAAAGGAAATGTATGTGCGCGATGCGTATGCATGTGCAGATGATCAGTATCGCTTGAACTTGCGTTTGGTTTCTGAATATCCCTGGAGCAATCAATTTGCTTATAATATGTTTCTGCGTCCTACGAAGGAAGAGGTGATGCAATTTGATCCGGAATGGACCATCTTGAATGCGCCCGGATTCATGGCAGACCCGGCAGTCGATGGAACGCGTCAGGCGAATTTTGCGATTGTTAATTTCTCAGAGAAAACGATCATCATCGGTGGAACAGGATATACGGGTGAAATCAAGAAAGGAATCTTCTCTGTATTGAATTTTGTGTTGCCGCACGAACATAATGTATTGAGCATGCATTGCTCTGCCAACACCAATGATGCAGGCGAAACAGCGGTATTTTTTGGTTTGTCAGGAACCGGGAAGACTACCTTGTCTGCCGACGCCAGTCGTCATTTGATCGGCGACGATGAGCACGGATGGAGTGACAATGGAATTTTCAACTTCGAGGGTGGCTGCTACGCCAAGACTATTGATCTTTCTGAAGAAAAAGAACCTGAAATTTATCGTGCGATCAAGCATCGTGCTATTCTTGAGAATATCGGCTATTTTGAGGGAACTCGAACGCCCAATTTTGAGGACGATCACATTACTTTGAATACCAGAGTTTCTTACCCTATTGATCATATTCCCAATGCGCATCCGGAATCAAAAGGTGACCATCCGAATAATATCTTTTTCCTGACTTGTGACGCATTTGGGGTATTGCCTCCGATCAGTAAATTGACACCCGGTCAGGCGATGTATCATTTCATCTCAGGATATACGGCAAAAGTCGCCGGCACAGAAGAGGGTATCAACGAGCCGCAATTGGCTTTCAGTGCTTGTTTTGGGGCTCCTTTTATGCCTTTACACCCGACGAAATATGCAGAAATGCTCGGCGAGCGGATGCGGGATCACGAGGTGAATATCTGGTTGGTCAATACCGGCTGGACCGGTGGCGGCTATGGAACCGGCAAACGAATTAGTTTGAAGTACACCCGTGCGATGATCCATGAAGCTATGGATGGAGATTTGGCGAATGCTAAGTACAAAGAGCATGAGGTATTTGGTCTCATGATGCCTACTTCTTGTCCCGGAGTTCCGGATGAGTTATTGGATCCGAAGAACACCTGGTCTGACACGGTACTCTATGACACTAAGGCCCGAAAACTAGCAGCCGACTTTGTGGATAACTTCGCAAAATTTGCCGATCAGGCGAATGAAGAAATTATGGCTGCGGCCCCGAGACCGTAAGTCAGAATACAAACAAAAAGAAGACGAAAAAGCCTGTGCTACACGCATGGGCTTTTTTATAAAATACAATCAGGGAATCCAATTCATATTTTATTCAGAATTAAGCATCTCTGATCAGCAAGCAGTATAATTCTCAGAGAAAATCATCTTTTATGAGTGATTTATTAGCATTCGGACTTCTGGCATTTACCTCCTTTTTCACTTTGATCAACCCTTTAGGTACGATGCCCATCTTCATGACGATGACCCAAGACCTTGATCAGGCGCATCGCAACCGAACGGCCAAGAAAGCGACCCTGGTTGCATTTATCACTATCGTTATTTTTGCATTTTCCGGTCAGCTCTTATTTAATTTCTTTGGTATTTCTGTCAATAGCTTTCGGATTGTAGGAGGGGTCATTTTCTTCCTTATGGGAATGGATATGTTGCAAGCCAGACTTGGCAAAGTAAAGGTGAAGGATTCCGAAGTAAAGAATTATGTAAATGATATATCTGTTACCCCTTTGGCAATTCCCATGATTTGCGGCCCGGGTGCTTTAACGAATGCGATTGTTATGATGGAGGATGCAGACAGCCTGGATAAAAAAGTTGTCTTGATTACCGCAGTATTACTGATTTTGCTTTTGACCTACCTCATCCTCTACAGTTCTTCGAGAATTATTAAATTGTTAGGAGAAACAGGAAATAATGTGATGATGCGATTGATGGGCTTGATTGTTATGGTCATCGCGGTGGAATTCTTTTTTAGTGGACTGAGACCGATTATTCAGGAGATGTTCCCATAAACATGGAGGCCAAAAGTTCCAAAATGAAAATTGCGTTGGTTGAATTGGGTAGCTCACATGATGAGTGTCTTTATGCACAAGTCAAGATCTTAAAGTCCATTCCGCAGGTTCATTTGACACTTATCGCACATGAGGATTTACAATCCCGTGCTCAATTTTATGGCGACATAGACCAGACAGCTTTTTTCGCGCCTAAGAAGGGATTCAAGCGATGGCGGCGATTATTTACTTTGTGGCGATACTGCAGACGTCAAGATTTTGATATCATCATATTCAATACGGCTCAGGGTAAGGCCGTGAGTCGATTGGTCCGTTTCCCATTCGGTCGGACTCAATTCATGGGCATTCTCCATAATACCCGGAAATTAAGGGGGAGTTTCAGTCAAAGATTCATTACAAAAAAGCTAAAGCACTATTTTGTTCTAAGTGAGTATTTGAAGAAGCACGTACCTCAAAGAGTTGCTGCATCTGTTTTCTACCCTATTCTTTTTCCGCACTATCCTTCCATGCCTGTTACAAAGCAGAAAGATGAGGTTTGGATTTGTGTGCCGGGGCAGGTAGAATTTAAGCGCAGAGATTATCAAAGTCTGTTGCGCTCGATCGAAAAAGAAGGTATACAGCCTCATATCAAATTCATTCTTTTAGGCCGTTCAGCTCATGCAGAGGGGAATGGTGCTTCTATCCGAGGGTGGATCCGGGACCACGGTATGGAAAATCATTTTCAAATGTGGGATGACTTCATTCCGGTGGACACCTTTTACAATTATCTCGAACAGAGTGACTACATTTTACCCCTCATTCATGAGGGGAGCATCTCTGCGGACCTCTACAAGTATCAAATAAGTGGTGCTTTTAATCTTGCCCTTGGGTATCAAAAGCCCATTTTGGCCGATCAAAGCATTGTCGACCTGCTTTCAGAATATCATCCGATATCCTATCAAACCCATAAAATGATGGAGACATTGAATGATCTGCAGGCTGCCCCGCCAGCGCCCTATTCAGAAGTAAAGTGGACTTTTGAAGGTTTGAAGGGGGCTTATGTCAAAGCTTTAGGCTTATAATAAAGTCGGGTAAGCTTCACTTTATCCTGCTTCCGCAAAAAAAGATTCGGAATTCATATAGATTTAAAATTATCTCACTAAGTTCATGAGGTGTTTTAAGCCCCTTAAAGTGTTAAATATGAAATCATTGTACAGTTTTCTTTTGGTATTCTTACTTTTTGCTTGTGGCAGTCAGGACGCTTCCGCTCCTGATGCGAAAACAGAGGCAGATTCCCGGGCCACAGGAGGTCATTCTTGCCTGGCCGATTTGGTGGAAGGCAATGAGATTGAGAAGATGATCAGTGCGGAGCAGATCGCTGAATTGGCAGGTGTTTTGTCCCCGGAAGTAGAGGTGGAACCGAACAAATCCAGTACCGCCCAATATTCAACTATAAAATATAGTTGGGAACCGGAAGAGGAACGCACCTTTACACTGGAAATGAAAGTAGGTGACCGAACGATCTCCCAAAGCGGACCCTTAAAGAATAGCGTGGATGTCGGTATGATAGAAATTATTGAGGCTGTAGGGGACCGAAGTCCATTAGAAATCTTTGATTTAACCTATGGCCCCAAAACTCAGGCACAAAAAGAAAAGGATAAAGCCGCTGTAGACAGAGCCCAAGAATCTTCTGATCAAGTAGATGAAAGTTCAGCAGAGGTGATTAAAGCCATGGTGGACAAATTCAAAACTACAAAGGTAGAAGACACAGGGACCCGAGCTTATGGTTCTGTACAGAAAGCCAGTGGCATGGTCTATTATAACCTATATGTATTGCATGAAAATACGATGTTTGAGGTAACGACAGACGTCTCCGACGATACCGAAGAAGATGCCCGGATGGCCAAGCTAGTGGCACAGCGGATTGTGGCGAATTGTGAGTAGATTTTTCTTGAAAAGCTTCTCATTCAATGTATAGAAAAAGCCCCAATGAGCAGGAAGTTCATTGGGGCTTTGATTTAGCTTTTCGGAAGGAGCCTTCCGCTAAACGGTTCCAGGTCATACATTTCAAAGGTCTCGATGCAACTCATGTCGTCGTTTTCACCGTGATCTTCTTTTCCCTGTTCTGTTTCAAGGAAGTTGTACAAGGTCTCTTTCTTATCGAATGTGGCCCAAACGATGACCGTGTTTTTCTCCCGGTCTACGCTTACCTGACGGGCGATTAAGCCTTCAACTTTGGGGTCCATTCTTTCAGTAGGCCCTTTTGCAATTTTAATTAAGTCATCTAATCTGCCCGGTTGTGGAGTCGATACAGATACGAAAGTGTACGTTGGATTGTTCATGATTGTTGTTTTATTGTTCAAATACTATGTTTATGATGTAAACATACTTAAAATATTCAAAAACATAGTAAAAGTTGGTTAAAATGTTCATTTTAATTCTATATTGTCCTAATGAAATATGGATTATTAAAGCAGATCATTGGGCTACTCGAGGCCTTTGAAAAGGAACAGGACTCCTCCAAAATTGAGGACTTTACGATTTGGCTGAACCATAAGCTATTTGACAAGAACGAGCCCTCTAATGGCATGGGTCATGAGGATCTTCTGATTTCTTTTAAGATCATGATGATTCAAAAGGATTTAAAAAAAAGGTCGAAAGCGGTATTATCTAATTCATTGATCAGTTCCATAGATGAATACAGCTTTCTACTTCATTTGGATCATCAAGAAAGCTTTAGAAAGATGGAAATAATAAATCTACATCATCTGGAAGCTCCTACAGGCATAGAGATTTTGAAAAGACTTTTGAAGAATGATTACATAGAAGAATTTCCTGACCCGGAAGATGGAAGAGCGAAAAGAGTAAAAATTACGAAAGCCGGAATTGAAGAGCTGCAAAAAATCAAGGCTCAAATGGACCAAATTTTTATGGACCTGACTCAACCGCTTCATTTGCAGGAACGAATTTATGTTAGTGGAATGTTGGATAAAATCATTCACCGGTAATCTCGTTTTGATTCCATCCTCAGAGGATCAGATACTTCTTATTTATTAAGACAGCAGTTAAAGTCAAAGCTTTTATGTTTGCAGTGTTCAAACATCTTAAAAAGTGATCCTACGGACTTGGAATACACCCCATCCCTTCATTTTTAACCCGGCTAGCGTGCTGATACCCGGGCTGCTGGCTTTTGGGGTGATTTTCTTTTTGGCTCCCTTCAATTTTGATGATATGACAGCTGAAAGTCGGCTGTGGCAGGCATTCGTCAGCAGTTTGATCGTATCGGGCAGTATTGTAGGGGTCGTCAAGGGCGTTAAGTATGTGTTTCCGGAATGGGTCCGGCCAACACAATGGACGATTGGTAAGGAGATTCTTTTATTTCTTTCGGTTTTATTCCTGATTGCTGTCCTTCACTTTTTTACGTTTGTGGCCGTTCATGATTTGGAGGCGAACATTGCTCTTTTTCAGCAAATGGTTGCACGGACTTTAGCCATCAGTATTTTCCCCATTGTAGGATTGGTTCTTTTTGAACAATACAGTCATCGGACGAAACAATTCAAGCGGGTGATGAAGCTCAACAAAGAGATTCGCACTTTCCATGTGGAAAGAACCCAAAGCCTTGCGCCGGAATCTCAAAAAGTATGGTTTGCCAATGAGCAAGGGAAAGCAATTTGCCAATTAGAGGCAGGACAGATTCAATACATCAAAGCAGAGGGGAATTATATTGAGATTCATTATCTGGATGCAGCACATACCCTAAAAAAACAACTGATCCGAAATACACTTTCAGCGGCAGAAACGCTCCTGGATCCTTACGACTTTTGGCGAGTGCATCGGAGCTATATTGTCAACCTGCAAGAGGTAGAAACGGTCCGGGGGAATGCCCGGGATTTGGAATTGCTGCTTCGAATAACAGGTATTTCAATCCCGGTTTCCCGATCCAAAGCGAACGATTTAGCTGAGAAGATTCATCAGGTTTCCCATTCATCCCCCAAGCCTCCCATTCGCACCGAAAGTCCTGATTGATAAGGATTTTGTTCGAAAAGCCCTGCACTTTTGCCGTTCGAAAAAATGATTAGGAGATGGCAAAACAAAGATTGATTTTAGGCTTGCTTGGAATACTTTTACCGTCCTCATTCTTGATGGCTCAGGTATATCAAGAACAGCGAACGCAGCATCGATTTGCACAGACGTATATTGGGTTGAATACCCAATATGTTTCGTCCTCGGGACAGCTGTTTTTTCAGTCACAGTCACACGCTTTTCCGGAGGTGACCATTCCCCGATTAACGATTGGCGGAATGCATTTTTGGGGTCTGCTAGATTTCAATATGAATCTTCCGCTGGCACATATCGGAAATGCACAACTGAGTACAAATGGGACCGCAGACTTTTCCACGGGAGCGGATCTGAGTGCGCGCATCTATCCTTTTCGTGTTTTGGAGTACAAATTGCGGCCGTTTGTAGGATACTCCTTCAATACGATGAGTCTATCCTTGGAAGATGATCGAATTGGGGAACGGATAGACGGATTCATTACCTCTTCATTACTCGCCGGCTTATCTTATAGTGTAGACGGTTGGCGTATTAATGCAGAATGGATGTATTTGCCGGGGAATAAACGAGAATTTTACAGCAACAGAGTCGACCAACACAGCTTTGCGTTGCCCAACCACTATTTCTCGCTGGCGTTGGTCAAGCATTTTGATTTTACCTTGAGTGAAGAAGCCAAGAAATTGTCCGGTCAGACCGATGCTTTGGAGGGCTATTTGCTCAAAGCAAACAAACTCAATAGTCTTTCTTTTGGTATCGCAGCTAATGGCTCCTACTTTTTGCAAGCGCCCATTTTTGAAGGGGAACTCGCTTCTCTGCCCCGGCATAACGGAAGCATCAATTTGGAATACAGTATTGGGTATTTGTTTCATCGGCAGAAACTGCATGTAGGTTTGACCTACCGCACATATGATTCCAATTCGATCAGCTACGGATTGCAACATGTAATACGCCGTCAGGCCTTTTCTTTGGAAGGGTTCAAATTTTTATGGGATTACAATGGATTTGTTCCTTTTTTCGGCCTCAGCTTGAGTTATGAGCGCTGGGCCACGGGATTATTTGTTAATGATGTCCAGCGAGGGAGTACCTCCAGATCCCGGATCTTTTCACCGGGCATCATCTTTGGATGGGATATTGTACCGACGCCTGTGGACACTTGGGTGTTGCGAACGAACTTGAGGTATTACCCTTATCAAACCATCAATGATGCAGAGGGTAGGATACGGGTAGATCAATTTGAATTCAACTTTATTCAGTTGGTGGTGTATCCCAATCGGTGGTGGAATGTGCGCCAGGCCAAGAAAAAAATCCTGTAGTTCATGCTCATCTTTATTTCGTATCTGTTAGGGCTGCATATTGTGGCCGGAACGATTTCCTTGATCAGTGGGGGTATTGCGCTGGCGTCGGCCAAAGGGAAAAGCGTCCACCGTTGGGTCGGAAAGGTATACTTTTTAGCTATGACGATTGTTTTTGTGAGTGGCTTGATCATTGCGGCTTATCGATTCAATCGCTTTTTAATACTGATTGGTTTTTTGACGTATTATTCCATATTTGCAGGTGT
The DNA here is from genome assembly GCA_964525165.1 of uncultured Saprospiraceae bacterium. Taxonomy (GTDB): domain Bacteria; phylum Bacteroidota; class Bacteroidia; order Chitinophagales; family Saprospiraceae; genus JAWLFI01. Next base: position 11,302 of record CAZGGG010000070.1, read on the forward strand.
CAGAGCATTACAGCTCAAGCAACTGCATCAAGGGCAGCGAGCCCGATGGTATGATTGGGTGGCAGGAGCGGTGAACGGGATTGCTAATGTTTGCTTTCTTCTGCTAGGTGTTTATTTATGGATTAAAAATGGGTGGAATGGAGGCGTGATGCTGTCTATCGGTTTTGGAATCGGAGGACTGATGCTGACTTATGTGAATCTGCAGCCCTTTGTGAGATGCCCCAAGCGCGCCAACCATTGGTACACTTCCCATTTAGCCAATATGACCGGATCTTATATTGCAGCCCTGACCTCCTTCTTGTCCACCATGGTCGCCCAGTACGAATTCATGGACCCCCTTTTCGCCTTTGCTTTGCCCAGTATTTTGGGTGTGCCCTTATTGATATATTGGACCTATCGGGAAGATCGGAGGTATGATGCCTTGCATAAAAAAGGATAAGGAGCAGGCCTTGTGGAGATCAAATTGATGGTTCAGCATCCAATTTGAGTGGGTCATGAGCAGGGCGATTAGCGTCTGATGTAATTGTGTTTTTTCCAGGGAGGGCGATAAACGTATATAACCGTTAAAAACGTTTACGAACGGATACAAACGATTAAAAGGCTTCAACCCTCCTATCCCTTTTTGAAATATGGTTCCAGAGGTGTATCTTAAGAATCCAAGCTATACTTTTTTTAGGCTAGTAGAAGCTGGATGTTTTCGCATGATGAAGAGGGGTGGCGGTTTTAAGAATATAGTGATTCTCTAATCTATAATAAAAGGTGTTTATGGTATACAAAATCATTCTTTTACCTTCATAGATCGCCCGAAAAGTAGGTATTGACATATGGGATATATCTGCCACTGTGGCGGATATACACTAGTTGGCTGCAAGAATAAAAAATACAAAACCTTACATAGAGAATGAAAGAAAATAATTTGCTCGCATCCGTTGCTTTATTTAGCAATTTGTACAATAGTGAATCGTACAAAAGCATCCCTGATATTTTAGCTGAGTTTATTAGAGGAGCGATAAACTTTGAGCAAAAATTTAATTTCGATTCGAATGAATTAAAAGAAATGTTAAATAGGGTGTTTGGATTTAATATTCCTGAATCCGTCTTAAGAACAACCCTTAAAAGTAAAATGAAAGAGGAGGTGACAAGAGACAAAAATCTATATCATTTTCGTAATGATAGTTCTCTGAATACTGACAACCTAACAAAAGAATTTGATGATATTTCCAAAGACCATCAAACCATTCTCAAGAATTTATTGAGCTTCATTGAAAAGAAGAGCAACAAAGCATTGACTGATGAACAACAGGAAAAAGTTGTCAGAAACTTTACTGAGTTTCTATTAGATGTTGGGTATTCTACAGAGTATTCCGATTTAATTAGTGCATTTGTTATCTCCCATGAAAACGATGAATCGTTTAATGAAAAACTAAGTTCAATAAAAGAAGGGATTATCTTATACCAAGGGATTAATTATACAACTGATATTAATCAACTGGGGCGTTGGAACGATGAATTGACTATATATTTAAGCACAGAACATCTTTTTAATTGTCTTGGCTATAATGGAGAATTATTTCAAGAGATATTTCAAGATTTTTCTAATTTAATTTCAGAAATCAATTCAAATTATAAAGGAAAACTAAAAGGCGAACGGAAAAAGTTAATCGAACTGAAATATCTTGATGAAACTAAAAAAGAGGTAGAGGGATTTTTCAAGTCGGCAGAATCAATTAAAAAAGGGCATAAAAGATTAGATCCTTCAAAATTGGCTATGCAAAACATATTAAAGAACTGCAAGTCAATTAGTGAAATAAAATCTAAGCAAGTCAATTTTTTTCTCGACTTAAAAAGGAAAGGAATCTTGTTCCAAGACTTCAATTTTAGTTTGAATAATGCAGAATACAATGTTGTTGACAATGATTTAATAGAACAATTAAAATCTGTATCAGAAGAAAAAGGGAAATATTTTGATGAATATTATTGCGAGCAATGCCTAAATATTTTCACAAAGATAAACTACTTCAGAAGAGGAAATAATAACTATCCATTTGAAAGGATTAGGCATGTTTATATTACGGAGAATAACTTTGCCAAATATTTAGCCCATAATAACATTGTTAAGTTTGGAGACTATGACACAGCTTTTGCAAAAGATATTGACTTTGCAATTTCAAAGTTTTGGTTCAAACTAAAAAAAGGGTTCAATAATAGAAATGAATTACCAAAAACCTTTGACGTTGTAAACAAGGCTAAGATAATTATCTCTTCACACTTGAATTCATCTATATCTGATAGTTACAACAAGCTTCAAACTGATTTTAAAAAAGGAAAACTGTCGAAAGAAGCAGCAGTTGAATTAAGCTTAGCTTATAAAGAACGTCCTAACTCTCCTGAACATTTTACTGCTGAGAATATCGATGATACGCTTAACTTCCTTTTCGACGAACAATATTTGGAAGATTTTCTCAGAGAAAAATCAAGAAAGCAATCATTGTTTGAAGAGACATTAAAAGAGAAAGAGCAGTTACAAGCTCAATTAGATAAGATAAAGGAAGAAGAGGAAAGAAGAATTCAAGAAAAAGAGAATATTGAATTTGAAAAACGAAAAAGTGCAGCAACAAAAATAAAAATCAAGAACCAAATAAAGGAGAAGAACGGCAAGCTTAGATATTTCTTATTTACTTTATTTCTAACATTTTTACCTATTCTATTGGGTATTACCTTCAAAAGCATTAAGCCAATTAATACCTGGTTGCAGTCGATTGGTAATTACCAATATCTAATCTGGGGAATCCTTGCTTTAGTGTTTCTAATAGAACTTTTTGGGCGGTCATATATTTTTGACAAACCAAAAGTAAAAGAAGGGTGGAATTGGTTG
>CAZGGG010000071.1:0-11826 GCA_964525165.1 uncultured Saprospiraceae bacterium
ATGCGGTCCGCGGTTTGCCGTCCGCCGTCTGCCGTCCGAATAGCCGTCTGCCGTCGGATAATCAGCATAGCTGATTATCCAATCATATCCTCCGGGCGCACCCATTGATCAAACTCCTCAGAAGTCAGGTACCCTAAAGCTATTGCAGCCTCTTTCAGAGTTGATCCTTCTTTGTAAGCTTTTTTGGCGATCTCAGCAGCCTTATCGTATCCGATTTTGGTATTCAAAGCCGTCACCAACATTAATGAGTTATTCAGATTCATGGTGATGCGCTCTTGATTAGGTTCCAGACCTGCCAGGCAGTTATCTGTGAAGCTTCGGCAGGAGTCTGCGATCAATTGAGCGGACATGAGGAAATTATAAATCATTACAGGTTTAAAGACATTCAATTGGAAATGGCCATTCATACCTCCTACACTGATGGCTACATCATTACCCATCACCTGTGCCATTGCCATTGTGATAGCCTCCGATTGGGTCGGGTTCACTTTACCCGGCATAATGGAAGAGCCCGGCTCATTAGCCGGAATGGTGTACTCACCGATACCACAACGAGGACCGGAAGCCAGCATTCTGATGTCGTTTCCAATTTTCATGAGAGAGACCGCAATAGTTTTTAAAGCACCATGGGTTTCTACAATGGCATCATGGGCGGATAGTGCTTCAAATTTATTAGGCGCTGTTTTAAAGGGTAAGCCGGTCAATTGAGCAATTTCATCAGCTACTTTTTCAGAATACCCTTCAGGAGTGTTGAGGCCCGTACCTACAGCAGTACCCCCTAAAGCTAGTTCTGAAAGGTGATCTAAAGTATTTTCCAGGGCTTTTATGCCATGATCCAATTGAGCAACGTAGCCCGACAATTCCTGCCCGACTGTTACCGGTGTTGCATCCATAAAATGGGTTCTCCCAATTTTTACAACCGCACTAAAAGCTTTGGCCTTTTCGTCCAAAACCTTACGCATGTGGTGCAAAGCAGGAATGACCTCTTCCACCACCTTTTTATAAGCAGCAATATGCATGGCTGTAGGGAATGTGTCATTCGAAGATTGGGATTTATTCACATCATCATTTGGATGAAGCACTTTATGCTCATCTGTCAAACTCCCCCCATTCAGTACATGCCCTCTATTGGCCACCACCTCATTGACATTCATATTACTTTGGGTTCCGGACCCGGTCTGCCATACCACCAAAGGAAATTGGTCGTTTAATTTTCCTTCCAGGATTTCATCACATACGTGAGCGATCAAATCCAATTTCTCAGCTGATAATACCCCAAGTGCGTGGTTGGTGCGCGCTGCTGCTTTTTTCAAATAGGCAAAGCCTTCAATCACTTCACGCGGCATATGTTGACCTCCAATCTTGAAGTTTTCCGAAGATCGTTGTGTTTGGGCGGCCCAATATTTGTCTGCCGGTACATCGATAAATCCAATACTATCTTTTTCTTTGCGCGTTGACATAAATGATATTGATTTTGTTCGTAAAGTGATGTTCTTTTGTGTTGTAAACTTATTATATTATTGGCTGTTCTAAAAACAGATTTGTTAAACAAAAAAAATTACCTATGGCTTTTCAATTACCTGATTTACCATATGCTTATGATGCTTTAGAGCCTCATATTGACGCACGCACTATGGAAATTCATCATAGCAAGCACCACGCAGGCTACACAGCGAAATTAAACAACGCTATTAATGGAACTCCGTTGGCGGAAAAAAGTATTCAAGATATTTTAGCTAATGTTTCTCAGCATTCTATTGCGGTTCGAAACAATGGTGGCGGATATTACAATCACAGTTTGTTTTGGAGTATCATGAGCCCTGATGGGGGTGGAATGCCCGAGGGCGATATCATGGAAGACCTCAACAAATACTTTGGTGGATTTGACGAGTTCAAGGATGCCTTCGCCAATGCAGCAGCTACACAATTCGGATCCGGATGGGCCTGGTTGATCGTGGATGCAGCAGGAAGACTAGTGGTGACCAATACTGCGAATCAGGATAATCCATTAATGGATGTCGAAAAAGTAAATGGTACTCCGATCTTAGGATTAGATGTGTGGGAACATGCCTACTACCTAAATTACCAAAACAGACGTCCTGACTATATTGAAGCATTCTTCAATGTCATTGACTGGACAGAGGTGCACAAAAGATATATAGACGCTAAGAAATAAGCACAACAATTCTTAAAAAAGTAAGAGGCTGCCTTCTTAATTGAAGCAGCCTCTTTTTTATTGTTGGATGTTATTTATTGCTTTCCTTCTTGACGGACAGCCTTTATCATTCGTTGGATTTGTTCCTTTGATTTACTTCCGTAAAGACCGGCCTGAAAAACATATTGTTTATCTCCTTGAACCTTGATGTGCCTAAAATCGTAAGACATTTGAGCGGAATCAATTTGAGTGCTGTACATAAACCCGGCATCCCATTCTTCCTCAAACTTTTTAAAATAAGCTTCATCCTGTACTAAGTCTCTTTGCTCACTCACGAGGGTAGCCAATTGGGTCGTATTGATATTCATACCAAATATCTGCAAGCTAAATCCATCCGGTCCTTGAATGGTCACATCCTGCATATCACCCAGTTTACCCACTTTGACATCGATACTATCAGGGGCATTGATTTTTAAAGGAACCCCATATTCAATGAGATTAGTTTCTTTCCATTCTGCACTAGGGTCTGAACCACAGGCAAAGAAAAAAAGAGCCAACAAAATCAATAAAGGAAAACGAGTCTTCATAAAATGGTTTTTTTCAAAGGTAAAAAATCCCGGAGGATCAGCAGCCAGTCTTTACTTTGCTGCTTTGATAGTACAACCGATAGCTTTGGTGAAATTAGGATCCGGGTTTTTACCTGAGGATAAAGCTTCGATGGCATCTTCCAGATACGTTTTTTCAACAGCATCTGCAGATTTATAATTATCATCTATAGCTCCAATGTATCGAACACGCATATCTTTATCAATTAAGAAGCAATGAGGTGTTCTGGTGGCTCCAAATTTGGGAAAGACCTCTTGATTTTCATCAAAAACATATTTAAAAGGGAAAGCTTTTTCTTCTGCTCGTTCTTTCATCTTTTCGAAGCTATCGTCCGGCTGGATGTTTGGGTCATTGGGGTTGATCGCTAAGACCGGATAGCCCTTAGCTGAATATTTTTGATGCAGGTCAATGATTCTGTCCTCATAGGCAATTGCATAAGGACAATGATTGCACGTAAAGATGACAACAACGCCCTCTTCACCACTATAATCCGATAGAGAAACCATGGAGCCATCCACATTTTTCAAGCTAAAGTCCTCTACTTTGCTACCCACTTTATAGCCTTGAGCCAATACAATACTGGCACTGCCCAAAATGGCAAGGATCATGATAAAAGGAATCCAATTTTTCATATTCTGCGTTATTTAAAGGTTTGAATAATGTCTTCTATTTCTTGTTCGCTGTGAAAGCTTTGTTCAAAAAAAGCCTTTTGGGTGCCTTTATAAAATAAAGTAGCGGGAATGGCTCCTGACCAGGAGGGATCTACTTTATCAATCCATGAGTTGGCATCCGGATCATCTAATACCCAGACTTCAGGGTGGAGTTGTCGTTGATTCATAAAAGGGATCAAACGCGATTCCAACTGACTACTCATATCGAGGCTGATTAACAACACTTTGATCTTATCGTTATCAGCATATTTTTTACTGATGGCATTAAAATAAGGCATTTCTGCCACGCAAGGTTTGCACCAGGTAGCCCAGAAATTGAGAATGACCAATTGATTTTCATCCGCCGGTAAAGCTTCCTGTAAGGCTTCAAATTCATAGACCGGAATATCTTCTAATTTCCAGTTTTGAGCTTGCACTCCACCCACAAAAAGAAAGATCATGCCTAAGGCCACTACAAATCTCATATTATCATTTTACACTTCTATAACTCTATGATTTAAGATACAGTTGTACAGCAAACAAAAAAATATAGAAACGGCAGGAATCCGCATAGGTTTTCCTGCCGTCCCAAAGTTAATCTTGCTTCCATTCCTCTCCCCTGCCGGGCGTATAAGGAACATTATACCGATCCAATTCAGCTTCCAAATAAGAGACGCCGGCCATCACATTTCGTACCCTTTCTAAATAGGGCTTATAAGCGTCTTGGGCCACACCATAATTATACTTGGCGCTTTCTGTAGGGAGTGAAAGATTATTCCAATTATTGTAAACAATCATTTCCACTCGCTCCATAATGGTAGGTTGTGTTTCTATATCTCGACTTGATTTCGTGCGATCTCCATTCATTAAAAGATTCAACTGATACAACTCTTCTTTTAACGATTGAATGGTATCGTTCAACTCAAAAGGTGCATCCGGGTAGGTAAATACAGCTTGCTGGATGTAATTCAACCGTTCTGCCGTTTCCGATCTTAATTGATTGGTACCTCTCATGGACTTTCTTAAGTCAGCAACATTATCGTAGAAGGCATAAGCTTCTTCAACTTCTGAAGCACTGTAGGATGTGCCGTCTAATGTCTTCAGCGTGAAAGGCGTATCATCGGTTAAGCGCTCAATTTCTCCCTCATGAACCTGCCAAAGTGAAACGGTATACTGGCCAGGCACAGCATAAGGCCCTTCATCCCAGGAAGAATAGCGACCGGGAGGATCCACTTTTAGCTTGATGGGTGTGGTTGTCGGATAGCGCATATTCCAATGGGTTTGGCGCATCCCCTTGCCCGGACGTTCTTTGATCTTTCGAATCACTTTCCCTGATTCATCTTTGATGACAAATAGCAGGAAGGGGTCTTCTTCTCTGTCTTCTGCTCTCAGGGAGTCTAAAGGAGGATAGGTAACGTCCTTATATTCTTTCTTGAGCGGAGCCTCAGATTTTTGCCTTCTCTCTTTAATAGTCGTAGGTTTCTCCTTTACGTAGTATCGAAAGATAACACCATGTTGAGGGTTGGGCGCTGCGTAATAAGATGCCCCTTGGTGGCTTTTGCCACGTCCACCTAAAGGATTAGTTTGAATATAAAGCAATCCATCCTTGACAGGGAAAATATGAGCATCCTTGTTTTTCACCTCATCATTCAAGCTGCGTAAAGGGCTGTAGTCATCAAGCACATAAAAAGATCGCCCAAAGGTCCCCAGAACAAGGTCATTCTCTTCCTTCTGAATCGCCATATCCCTTACGGCAATGGTGGGTAAGCCCTTCTGAATGGGCATCCAGTCCTCCCCTCCGTTCTGTGTAAAATGAACTCCAAATTCAGTGCCTACAAATAGCAAATCAGAATCTACATGGTCTTCTGCCAAAGCATAGGTAGAGCCTCTTTCCGGCAGCCCTTCATGAATCACGCTCCAGCTTTTCCCTTTGTCCGTACTTTTAAGAACGTAAGGTGCAAAGTCTCCATTTTTATGATTGTTGAATACAGCATACACCACATTCTCGTCATGTTGTGAGGCTAATAACATATTCACATATGTCCGATCCGGCACAGATGGAAACTGACTGTATTGAATCCAATCATCTGCTCCGGGTAATTTAACATGAATCAATCCATCATCAGTACCTGCGTAGAGGAGACCTTCCTGCAAAGGGGACTCGTCAAAGGCCACAATATTACCATACATGGTAGTACTCTTATTCTTCATCACCGCATCCGGGCCCCACACCCTTCCCATAATGGGCAAGGTGTTTCGATCGATTCCTCTGCTCAAATCCGGACTGATGACCTCCCAAGAATCACCTCTGTTGTCTGATTTAAAGACTCTGTTGGCACAGAAATATAACCTTTTAGCATTGTGCGGACTGATCAATAAAGGCGCATCCCAATTCCAGCGTAATGCTTCTTCACCATCTGCAGCCATGGGTTTGATTCCAACCCTTTCTCCGGTCTTGCGATCATACCTGACCAACCAACCGTATTGAGACTGCGCATATACCGTATTAGGATCTTTAGGATCTACTTGTGATTCAAATCCATCTCCTCCATTAGTCATAAACCAATCGGAATTAACGATTCCGGTATTGTTAACCGTTTGAGAAGGTCCTCCCATTGAATTATTGTCCTGAGTACCCCCATAGATATAATAAAAGGGTTTGCTATTATCTACAGCCACCTTGTAATATTGAGTAATCGGTAGGTTGGATTTAAATTGCCAGTTATCGGCAGCATCCCATGTTTCATATATCCCCCCATCGCAGCCCACTAACCAGTGCTCCGGGTTATGCGGATTGATCCACATCGCGTGATTGTCTACATGTTTTTCTTTTTCTCCTGTTCTTTGGAAAGTCTTCCCGCCATCCTCTGTGTGATGAAGCCAGGTATTCATGGAATACACTTTATCTACATCCGTCAGATCACATACAATCTCCTGATAGTAATTTCCACTGGTTACATAACTGCTTCTTTTCTGCCAGCTGGCGCCCCGGTTGGTGGAACGATAAAATCCTCCCTTCCCATCTTCAGCTTCCACGATGGCATATAAAACATCCGGATTGACAGGTGAAATATCCATCCCAATACGCCCCATCTTTTTTGCCGGAAGGCCACTATTGATTTCCATCCAATTTTCGCCCCCATCCGTACTCTTCCAAATTCCTGAACCGGGTCCTCCACCCAGATAGGTCCAAACTTTTCGCATTCTCTGGTGTGCCGTTGCATATAAGACGTCAGGATTTCTGGGATCCATATGGATTTCGTTGAAACCGGTGTATTGATCTACCTCAAGCACTTTCTCCCAATTTTCACCGCCATCGGTGGTCTTATAGATACCTCTTTCACCGCCCTCTCTCCAAAGAGGACCATAAGCGGCTACATACACCGTGTTCCCGTCTTCAGGATGAATAGCGATCATACCGATATGCTCGGATTCTTTTAATCCCATATTCTTCCAACTTTTCCCTCCGTCTGTGCTTTTGTAGACTCCATCTCCGTAGGCAACAGATCTTTGATTGTTATTTTCGCCTGTGCCGACCCATAGCGTATGAGGGTTAGTGGGGTCAATAGTGACGCAGCCAATAGAGTAGGAAGCCTGACCATCAAAAATTGGTTGGTAGGTATTGCCCCAATTGGTGGTTTTCCAAACCCCTCCGGAGGCAACCGCAACATAGTATTCTCCCGGAATGGCTTCATTTACGGCCAAATCAGCAATCCGCCCTGAAGCCATTGCAGGCCCTACGGAACGAAAACTTAATGCCGCATAATCCGAGGAGGACATACTACTAGAATCCTCTTCTTGCGCATGTATAAAAAAAGGTAAAAAAAGCAGAGCCCAAATGCTCCACTTAAGATTACAAGCTATCATGTGTCAAAATTTTGTGGAGCTTGAATTTAAGAAATTCGTAGCTATCCCTGACACTGAAGTAAATCTTAGTTCAGTTTACATCTTAAGCCCATCTGTTTCACTTTCTCCAAAAGTATACCATCCACTGTAAGGTGTACTTCAGAACTGATCATCTGCACCACCTGATCGTGATGAATGAGACGCATTTTTAAGTGATGATCCCCCGGAAATTCTTGCGCCAGCTCGCTGAGCTGCTGAATCATTTCAGCCTGCAAAGTCTCAATGGGAATATCAAGCGTGATGGATTGAATACGCTCATTACTTACAGCGGACAACTGTCGGATCTCATTAATTTTGTAGCGCAGCCCCCTTGTTTTTGAGTCTTCCACTAAACCCTGAACAAACAACACCTCTCCCACGCTCAGTAAGTGTTTGAATTTGGCATAATCTTCCTGCCAGATAAAAAATTCTTCACTGCCGGTAAAATCCTGAAGGGTTACCCTTCCGTAGGGGGTTCCTTTTTGTCGAGTGAAGCCATGATAAACATTGGTCACAATCCCCGCAAGGTTGAGTTTTCGACCTACCACTTGCAAATCATTAAATTGGCTGAGCGGGCAATTGACAAAGGCATTATATTCGAAGGAATAGTCGTCCAGGGGATGACCACTGGCATAGACGCCAACCACCTCTTTTTCAATTTCCAACATCTTGATCAACGGCCAAGGCTCCACATTGGGAATCACCGGTTCTTGTACAAAATCGGCATCCATATTGCCGAATAGTGAATTGGCCAACTGGGCTTGCTGATTCTGGTAACTTGTACCATACTTCAACAAGGCTTCGATATAGGTATCATAACTACCGGACGGAGCAAATAATTGAGATCGTTTAACACCCAAAGTGTCGAAAGCCCCTGCCTTCGCTAGACTTTCCATGACTCTTTTATTCATGGCGGTGAGATTGATCCGGCGCATCATGTCCGGTAAACTTTCAAAAGGACCTCCTTTCTTGCGCTCCTCCAAAATGGCTGTGACAGGTCCTTCACCTACTCCTTTTAAAGCAGACAGCCCATAGACTACACCCCCTTCTTCCCCAACAGTAAAATCAAGGCTGGAACTATTGATATTAGGTGGGAAAACCTGAATGCCTAATCGTTTACATTCTCGTAAAAAGAGATTGACCTTCCCAATATCACCTTTATTGTGCGTTAGCGTACTGGCCATGAAATGAGCCGGATAATTGGCTTTCAGATAGGCGGTTTGGAAAGCAATAAATGCGTAACAGGTGGAGTGAGACTTATTAAAGGCGTAAGAAGCAAAGCGCTCCCAATCTTCCCATATTTTCTGAAGTACTTTTTGCGGATGACCATTTTGAGTTCCCCCTTCAATAAATAAAGGGTGCAACTGATCAATAATGGCTTTCTTCTTCTTCCCCATCCCTTTTCGAAGCATATCCGCCTGACCTTTGGAGAATCCGGCTAACTTTTGCGACAATAACATCACCTGCTCCTGGTAGACCGTAATCCCGTAGGTTTCTTTCAGATACTCTTCCATTTCCGGAAGGTCATATTCTATTTCCTGTACCCCATTTTTACGATCGACAAAATCCGGAATATAATCCATAGGACCGGGACGATACAAGGCATTCATGGCGATCAAGTCACCAAAAACAGTGGGCTTCAGGGACCGCAGACTCTTTTGCATCCCCTCACTCTCATATTGAAATATCCCAATGGTCTCTCCTTTCTGGAAAAGTTCATAGGTTGTCTCATCATCCAAAGGAATTGCATCCGGGTCGATATGGGTTCCGGTTGCTTCTTCCACCAGATGACATGCATCTTTAATGATCGAAAGTGTCCGAAGTCCTAAAAAGTCCATTTTGAGCAGGCCGGCATCCTCCGCAACGGAGTTGTCGAACTGAGAGACCAGTAAATCAGAATCCTTGGCCGTGGCGACCGGTACATAGTTACTTACCTCATCCGGCGTGATGACCACCGCACAAGCATGAATCCCTGTATTCCGAACCGAACCTTCCAGTTTTTGAGCCATTTGAATGGTACGGGCAATATCATCGTTGCCCACCGACATTTCTCTGAGCTTTTGAGCCTTAGGGATATCGTCTCCTCTTAATTTCTCTTTGAGTTTGTCAGATAGTTCGTCTCCTGCTAAAATATCATTCAAGCTCGCACCGGTAGGAATAGACTTCGCTATCGCATCTACCTGTTGTAAAGGAACGTCCAAAACTCTACCCACATCACGGATAGATGATTTTGCTGCCATGGTACCATAGGTGACAATTTGAGCTACTTGATCCCGCCCATATTTATCCACTACGTAGTCAATGACCTTCTGTCTCCCCACATCATCAAAATCGATATCGATATCCGGCATGGAAATCCGCTCCGGATTCAAAAAGCGCTCAAATAGGAGATCGTATTTAATAGGATCGATATTGGTAATACCCAGACAGTAGGCAACTGCAGAACCCGCTGCAGATCCCCTTCCGGGACCGACCCACACATCCATTTCTCTTGCGGTCGTGGTGAAATCCTGAACAATTAAGAAATAACCCGGATAACCCGATTCTTCTATTACAGAGAGCTCAAAATCCAACCGCTCTCTAATCTGCTCACTAATATTACCATATCGCTTTTTTGCACCTTGATACGTCAAGTGCCTGAGGTAGGCCATTTCTGATTGAAAGCCTTGCGGCAAAGGGTATTGAGGCAATACCACATCTCGTGCCAACTCCAGATGTTCGATCTTACTAAAAATCTCCATGGTGTTGTCAATGGCCGCAGGAACATCTGAAAACAAGCGTGCCATTTCATCCTGAGTCTTGAAATAAAAGTCATTACTGGAAAAGGCGAAGCGCTGACCTCGCTCTTCCCCAATAGGGTCTGATAAAAGAGACCCGGTATTGACGCATAACAACACCTCATGCGGCGCCGCATCTTCTTCTTCTATGTAGTGGGAATCATTCGTCGCAATTGTCTTGATCCCATATTTCTGAGCAAAACCCAACAATACCTGATTCACATCTTCCTGAGAGTAGCCGGAAGGTTTTACTTTTCCATGTTGATCACGAATTGTGATATTATTTAAGCCCCTGTGTCGCTGCAGCTCGATGTAATAATCTTCTCCAAACATCTCGTACCACCATCGGAGCAGGGATTCTGCTTTCTCGATTTCTCCATGAATGATAGCCTGCGGGATTTCAGCTCCTATGCAACAGCTGGTCGCCACGATACCTTCATGGTATTGTTCTATCAATTCTTTATCTATCCTGGGAAACTTTGAATACAACCCTTGCGTAAATCCTAACGAACAGAGTTTGGTCAGATTTTCATAGCCTTGCCGGTTTTTAGCCAACAATAGCTGATGATACCGTCGATCCCGCTCTCCTTTCGCTTTCGCAAAAGAGCGTTTGTGACGATTCTCTACTAGATAAAACTCACAGCCCAAAATGGGTTTCACCCCTTGTTTATTGGCCTCATTGACAAACTTAAAGGCACCATACATATTCCCATGGTCCGTCAGGGCGACTCCCTTTTGGCCATCTTTAGCAGCCTTAGCCATCATACCCTCTATGCTAGAAGCACCATCGAGGAGTGAAAATTGAGTATGACAGTGAAGATGACAAAAATCAGGCATGGATATTCAGTTTGGTATCGAAGGTAAAGAATTCTGTGCTTGATCCTAAACTCTAAAGGATGAATTAGAACAGATTACACATTGATTTTCTGCAATACATTAGGAAGCTGAATGGCATGATGCGAGGCATGGTGTTTCACCTCGCCATCCTTAAGCACTATCAATTGAGGAGACTGATGGGCCACTTCCAATCGATGGCTGATGGCGTTGGAAATATTTCGATATTGAATCAAATCCAAATAATAGAATTGAATAGGGCTTCCCTCTTCTGCTAAAGACTCTATCAAATGATTCAAAACAGAATGACTGATACCACAGCGAGTGCTGTGCTTAAAAATGGCTGTCCAATTTGAATAAGAGTTTTGGATGATCTCTTCCAATTGCTCTTCTTTCTGAATCGTAGTCCAATCCTCCGGCAAGCTTGCCCCTTTAAACCAATCTAAGAATGCCATTTCGTTATTTTCTACAATAAATATCGAAAAAGTGGAAAGAGTTTCGTTGATCCATATGTTTCATCATAAAGGCATCATATTAATACATAATTTAAATAGACTATAGGTAAGCTCAACAATAACAGCATCATTCAAATACGAAAAACAAATCTTTGTCTAACTCATTGATTATTTGTTGATTAGCACTAAATAGATGAATATTCAGGATGATTGGTACAAACGAAAGAAAGGTTGATTCGTACAAGATTGCTTTAAGCGTGATACTCTTAAATGCACTTTTGTTCTTGTCCTATCTGTTACAGTAATTAAGGTTTAAAAGACGCAGGTAACAGACATTTAACTTACATTGGCTTTCATATATACAAATTAATATATATTTTAATGTTAGGATTTCAAAACAAACAATTTTTCGATTTGGTATCATCTACAACAATAGAGCTTGATACAATACAAAATTACAGTAG
>CAZGGG010000071.1:11836-14125 GCA_964525165.1 uncultured Saprospiraceae bacterium
TCATATACCAATTACGACTAGGCCCATGAACTTCCCTTACGTATCATACAAGACTCACTTTGAGAACTTTGGTTGTAGCTTTTATGTGCTTCAACATGAGTTACCCCCCAGCTTAAATACCGAAGAGAAAGAATTACTACAAGAAGGCGGCTTACCGGATGAAGGCTTGCCTTTTTTTTATTTCGATTTGCATCTCAATCACTTGAGAGACATTTTTATTGAAGATTGCTTGCTGCCTCTAGGGACTTGTCTTCAACCTGATTCTAATTATTACATCTATCTGGGTAAAGATCACAAGATCTACACCATTGATGAGCATGGTCGAAAGCAGTTTGTCAACAGCAACCTGAGGGCGTTAATGAGTTCACTGCTTTGTTATTCACTATGGCTAAACGATATTGAAGACATAGTAGAACAGCTGGGTGCCTACGATGTATCTAATGAAGATATCTTTGAGTTGTATTACGAGTTGAGAAGTATTGACCCGGCAGCAGTAAAGGGCGAGAACCTTTGGTCAGACTTGATGATCACGAACCTGCTGTTGCAAATTCAGGATTAAAATAGTGCCCGGAGCGGGAGTCGAACCCGCACGTCCTTGCGAACACATGGCCCTCAACCATGCCTGTCTACCAATTTCAGCACCCGGGCGAAAGGGACCCCAAAGGTAGCACCATTTCATTAATTCCTAAAATCTATCTTAAATAGCATGAGCAGGAAAACATATTAAGATTTATTTTAATATATTAGCCCAAAATATTCTGATGGATATCTTCATATTATGTACTGCTCTCTTGCTGCTTTGTTCTATTGGCATTCAATACGCAGCCCGCTAACAAAAGAAATATATTTTGTCTATTTGAACGATAATTCTTATATTGTTATCAAATTGATTTCATTCCGAAAGGAGTGACATCGTTTTCTTTTTGAGACCTTAAGTCGAAAAAGCCTAGATTAGGAAGCTAATTTGGGCTTTTCGCATTTTTAAGCCTCTAGGATATACTTGGAAATGTCCCCTTCAGGCATTCAACTTATCAAAATGATAACGTCTACGCTCATCAGAAGTGAGCTGACCAATCGCCTTCTCTAAATAGCTCGCTCCTTCAATTTTTTCAAGAACGGAGAAGCGAAGATAAATTCATGCAGCTCTGCATTGTCACTCTGCATCACTTCTGTGTTCTTTCCTTCCCATTCTAGTCTGCCTTGATTCAGCAAGGCAATGTGCTCACCGATCTCCATCACAGAATTCATATCATGCGTATTGATAATAGTGGTGATATTGTGCTCACGGGTGATGGATTGAATCAGCTCGTCAATCAGAATGGAGGTTTTAGGATCGAGTCCTGAATTGGGTTCATCACAGAACAAATATTTAGGATCCAAGACAATAGAACGAGCAATTCCTACTCTTTTTTGCATTCCTCCGGATATTTCTGCAGGGTATTTATGGTTGACTCTTTCCAAATTGACGCGCTCTAAGCAGTAATTGACCCTGTCTAACTTTTCTTTGGCGGTCTTATTGGTAAACATATCCATAGGAAATCGAATATTCTCTTCGACTGTCATGGAATCAAAAAGCGCGCCGCCTTGGAACAACATGCCGACTTCCATCCTTAGGTTCCGGCGCCGCTTAGAGTCCATTTCAAAGAAATCAACATTATCGTAAAGGATTTTCCCTGAGGTCGGTGTGTACAATCCTACAATGATTTTGAGCAGAACCGTCTTCCCTGCACCGGATCGGCCAATGATCAGGTTCGTTTTCCCTGCCTCAAAATTGATACTGATATCTTTTAAGACATGATTGTCTCCAAATGACTTTGTTATGTTCTGTACTCTAATCATATCAAGCAGTTAAAACAATGGCAATCAAATAATCCGCCAAAAGAATCAAAATATCACTCACCACCACTGCATTGGTACTGGCTTTTCCCAATTGTATACTTCCACCGGTCACATAATATCCCTGATAGCAGGATACAGAGGTCAAAATGAAGGCAAAGACGACCGACTTGACCAACATCATAAATACATTATAAGAATCGAAGAAAGACCTTAAGCCTTGTATGTATTCTGCTCCTGTAAAATAGCCTGTAGGTACGGTTGCAGCATATCCTCCCAAAATACTGACGAAAGCTGAAACACATACCAATAGTGGAACTACAAACAAAGCCGCCACCACCTTGGGCATAATTAAATATGCGGCTGTGTTGACCCCCATAATCTCCATCGCATCAATATGCTCTTTCTGTCGCATCCCCCCTAATTCCGCAGCGATATTAGAGCCGACTTTCC
>CAZGGG010000072.1:0-3179 GCA_964525165.1 uncultured Saprospiraceae bacterium
CTTTAGGGAACCAAATACCCTGCTGTTTGAGGACGTCCCGGTTTATGGCGGCCATGCTTTGCAGGTAAGAACTGCCCGTTTTTTCGGTGCCGATGTGGAGCAGTATTTTCATTTAGGACCCAAGTGTCACCATTAACATCTTTTGTCCTTTTGGATGGTCATACCTGGATGAGCAATCACTTAGTTTGTAATTATATTTAATTGCTTTTTCCCTGAAAAAGGAAATAGGGTAATATACATCTTTGTGATTATTGATCTTCATCCTATCGCTTTCCAAGATAGTAAAGTAGAATCTACTTTCTTTATGCATCACTTTATGAATATTAGCGAACGCTTCTTCAATATGCTCTTCGAGCAAATGTGTAAATACAGATTGAGCAAGGATATAATCGTACTTTTCGCTGAGGAAAGAAAACTTTAGATTTTTACTATGATTTAAAAGCAAGTGTGGTTTTTTACCGGTGAGATTAGATTTTTTGACGAATTGTTTTGAGTATGCCACGGCTTTAGGGGATATATCAAAGCCGGTGTATTTCTCTTCATTAAGGTATTCTATAAAGAACCTGCCACCTCTGAGTGTACCCATGCCTATATCTAAGAGTGTGGACTTGGGTTGTAATCCTTCGTCTTTTAGGAAGTTGAACTGCAATTTACCCAATAGATCCCAGTCTCCTCCAATAGCCATTTGAGGGTTATGATCTACCCTGATATCAGTATGCTTTTGGTAAGCTTCTAAGTAATCGTGTTTTTCGTACAAACGATTGGTCTTCTTTAGTGTGTACCAAGCTTTAACTTTTTTAAAAAAGTTCATGTGATTAATCGGTTATTTAAAAGACTATGAATTAAAGAGTCATCTGGTAAATGATCTATTGGTGTTTTCCAATCCAGCTTGAATAAAGGAGCTTTTGTTCCTTTGATTTTTTGTTTTAAGTGGGGCGTCAATTTCGAGGCAAAACCTTGTCTTTTGATGAACACAGGCCCATCCGCTGAAACTTTAGGCATGTCCTCGTATATCCTGCTGCATTCCGGTTCCGAACGGATTAAATGATAGAGCATATAATGATAAATCATGTAAGGATATAACCTGAGAACATTGGTGAATATCGGCGACAACCAAAGCTGACTCAGCAGTAAACTTCTGCCGTTAATGATGCGGTTGCTCCAGTACTCGATCTGACCAGGGGGTTGGCTTCCCAGGTTGCGGAAGTTATATCGATTCCAATAATCAATTAGTGCCTGATACAACTGTTGCAACAGGTAGTTGTTCTGCTCTGCTGCAATGAACCAGTTGGAAATGATGCGGTCTTTTCCCGGGCGGTGAAAGAGGAACAGGCCTTGCTCCATAAGCCCGGGCAGCCAGCTATCCAAAGGTTTTATGCAGAATACGGTGGGGTCCAGCCAGATACCGCCGTGACGGATCAGGAGTTGGGTGCGCAGTAAGTCGGACTGATGGGGCAGACACAGTTTTTTCCATTTGCTTTCCGGAATGGGAACCGGGTCTGCGAAGTTGTAAATGTTTTCCGCATCTAAAAGGTGGATGGTGTAATCGGGATGCAGTTTTTGCAATTGCTCCACGCAGCGCTTTACAACATTAGGGGCGTATTGGAAGCCCTGATGCCAGTAGGTCCAGATGGTAAGCTGCATCAGGAAACAGCTTCTTTAATAGCTTCAACCTCCCATAGCCCCAGATATCGATCCTGAGAAACAGTCTCGCTATCTTTGATTGTTATGGAGCAAGGTGGAAAGGAGTAGGGAGGAAGCAAAAGGTTGATATTGCGGAATTGCCCGGTTCTGATATCCCTGTTTTCTTTGAGTTCAAGGCTTGTAGTCGCCAAAAAGTAGCGTGCGTTCGAAGCGGTGACTTGGTTAATTAGTTTCAAACCGTCTTCAAAAGATAAATGAAACAACACTTCCCGGCAAAACACCACATCGCTAATTTCAGGTAGCTTGTCTTTCACTGCATTGTGATGATTGAATTTTCTCCAATCATTAGCGTATTGCTGCCTGTTTTCTTCTATCACCTCTTTCACGATGTCTAACCCGATATACTTGCAGGGTAAGTCCACTTCTTTCATCCAGTAAAAATCACCACAGCCCAAATCCACGAATGAAGAAGCATTGAGCTTCCGCAACAATTTGGGTAATTCCGCTCTGATATTTTGCGTAGCTTCCAGCGTGCTTCCCGCACCGGAGCGGGACTGCCCTTTGCCGTCCCAGAGTCCTTTTTTGTAAATATTGTTGAATCTGGTTTCGATAGACATAGGGGATATGACTCGATTATACTTGAAGCGTTTGTAGCGGGCCAGGAGTTTTTTTAGAATCATTTTTGGAATTATTGATTTTCTAAGAAGTATCGCTTCAAATAAACTAAAGGCTTGAAGAAGATTCCTTTTAAGTCAGCTCGAAGTCGACGAATGAAAACACCTGTCCTAAAATCGTAGCTCATGACAGCCCAGAACAGTTGAGGCTCTTTTTGTTCGTTGTATTCTAACCATTTTACAGCGCTGGTGAAGCCCTGAACCTTCCTATTTAAATATTTTTCATATTTACCTTCTCCGTGGTATTTATAAAATGTTTGCCAACTATGCAGCGCCTTTTGCCTTTTAGTCAATTTATTTACAGTACTAAAAATGCTACTTTCGCGCACCATCCGGACGTTTGGCTCGATATGATTTAATAGCTTGAAGTATCCTTTGTCTTGTAGCAGAAACCGTAAATACTGATCGTTTTGAGGACCTTGAGCTTCATTTACTACATTTATATCAACAAATTCCCTAAGTATCCCACGAACCATCATAGTAGAAGTCTGTGGCTTCCTGATCACCTGGTTAACAGGCTCCTCAAAATATTTAAGCCCCTTTTGCCCCAAATCTTCCGTTACTTTGTTCAGGTAACCATGAAAAGTCATTATGCATTCCCTGTTCTTCTCTAAATAGGACACCTGCTTCGACAGCTTTTTTGGGTCTTTCCAAACATCATCCGAATCACAAAATGCGATGTACTCACCTTTACTCTGCAGCACGGCACCAAAGAAGTTCCTCATGACACCTGCATTTTCCTTGCGTTCAATAAGCTTAATAGCTGCCCCCCGTGGATGTTCTTTGATGATTCTTTTGATCAGCTCGACGGTTCCATCCTGAGAAGCATCATCGGATATGACGTATTCAATACCTCCTTCG
>CAZGGG010000072.1:3189-8924 GCA_964525165.1 uncultured Saprospiraceae bacterium
AGACAACACAGCATCAATAGTGGATTCAATAAACGCCTCACTGTTGTAGGCTGTCGTCACTACAGATACTTTAAATGGATGGTTTCGCTTCATGCTTTTTAGAAATGTCCAGTACTCTGCTCCTTTATGGTATCGAAAAATTTCCGCCTTGCTTTTTGTGTCGATAAATACATGGTATAGGCTGTCTTATCCAGCATTATTCTTTTATAAATAGCCTTAATCCATTGTAAGAAGAGCGGAGAGGGGGGAGGCGGTTTTTCATTAAAGCGGTAATACCTCAGCAACATGCCTGAATAGTTAATTCCGAATCTGATTTTTGCCAGATATTCCAGTGTCACACGTTCTTTTGGGATAAGATGAATCAGGCTTAGCGCACTGAATAGGCCATTGTGGTATCCCATATCTATAGAGGTAAAGGCCAGGTCAATATCTCCGGCTGAACCTAAAGATGAACCAATCCTGTCTAAAGATGCTCTTTTTCCGCCCTTGATTTTTTCCACATAGGCTTTGGCAACGTTGTACCGAATGACTAATCCGGCACCGTAAGGGTGATCTTGGCCAATATAGGAGTTGGTTAGCTTGTCTTCGTGAACCGTTCTCAGTGCTAACTTACCGGTGTACCTTAATAGTTCTGGTTTTGGATTAACTTCGAATTCGGGTTGGAGACTGCCACCGAAAGCCCCGACATCCGGGAATTTTTCCGACAGGCTTGCAGCAACTTCTAAGTAGTACTCAGCTAAAAGATTATCGTCGTCAACAAAAACCAATAAATTGCCTTTCGATTCATTAATGCCCTTGATTCGGGCAGCGGTTAGTCCCTGCCGCTTTTCAATCAAAAAACGTGCATTAGGGTGCCAGGAAAGGTCAAATCGCTTTTCAAGCGGTTCGTCAGAGTTGTTGTCGATTAAAAGCAGCTCCCACTTTTCCTTGTCCAGGGTCTGCGCCCTTAGTGCCGACAAGGTTCTGTCCAGGTAGTTTTTTCTCGGGTTGTAGGAACAAAGGATGACGGAGAGGACCGGGCTCATCGGGTAATCTTTTCTTTGGCGCTATACCGCTCTGATAGCATTATTTCCATTTGATTGTAGCGTATATTCTTTTTTTCAGGGCCGACAACCGCCGTGTAAACAGCCGTTTATTGATGAAGTACCAATAGTCGAGGGTGTATTTTACCAGTCTTGGATAGTCCCTATGGTCTAGCAGGTGCTGCCTGACTACCGTTGGAATCAACTTTATCGGGCTAATGGTACTGGTCTTGTTATTGCCATCGTAAAAGAAATACCCAAGTGGCAGGTCGATTTTCTTTACAGCCGGAGCAAACCGCCTGAAGGTTTCCAGCAGAAACCAATAATCCATGGCATAATGATTGTCTACAGGAAAATCGCCAACGATTTCCTGTATGGCTCTTTTGTAAAAGTAGGAAACAGGATTGCCGGGGAACAGGTACCGGTGATGGGCAATGGTCTTTTCGTAATCAATATGAGGGGTTTTCAGGCTTGTTTTTCCCTTTTTTTGGACAAAAAAATCCCCAACAACCATCATGGTGTCTGAATCGGCCTTAAAGGTGTCCGCTACGGTAGAGAAAACCCCGGGTTCATACCAGTCATCCGCATTCAGGTAGCCGATAATGTCGCCGTTGGCCATAGCAAAACCTTTGTTCATGGCATCGGACTGCCCCTGATCGGGTTCAGAAATCCACGTGATGTGCGGGTACTGTTCCAGCAATTGAACGGTTTCATCCTGGCTTCCGCCATCAACCACAATATGCTCAACCGGCCTGTAATCCTGAGCCAAAACGCTTTCGATGGCTCGTTTTAGGTAGTGCCCGGAGTTGAAGGTGGGCGTGATGATGGAGAATTTTAGCATGGGCTTTTTTCGAAAGCACTAAAAATCTGTTGCAGAATGGTGTCTGGCATGAATGTCATACCAGCCAGGGACAGAGATATGCCTGAAGCGCTTCAAACAAGCAGGTATCTGTCTAAAGGGTCAGTTGCCCATATTGCAACGCTTCAGCAAACTTTGCTTTGCAATTTTAAATTAAGGTTATATTGGCTTGGCAGGCAACTATTTTAAACTCCTTGGCAAGCTAACAAGCAGTGTCTTTTTATATATGCAGAACTACATGGTAGATTAGATTGGATACGGTCAGTTTACAGGTACAAGCAATAAAATCTTTTTACTTTCAAAGTACAATCGGTTGATGCGCCATCAATTACTATGTATCCAAAGTTCTGGAAAGTCAAGAAGGCTTCGTTTTGTGTGGTTTTATCCAGGCTAGCTCAGTTGTTGGTCATAACAATTAGTCCGGGCTACTTTTTCTCTGTTATGTTAGACCTTTTTGGTACAGTTCGATGTATTTTTGAGCTTGAATTTGGGGGTGAAATTGTTCCTCTGCAAACTTCCGGATTTCTACGGAATTATATACCTTTTTAAAGAACTGCACAATAGCATTGCTTAAGGATAAGGGTGACACTTCTTCGGCTAAAAGACCGTTCATTCCAGAGTAAATCGTTTCTTTTAATCCTCCAATTGGGAAGCCAATCACTGGAGTACCACTGGCCAGGGCTTCCAACATGACATTAGGTAGATTATCTTCCCGACTGGGAATGACAAAAGCATCGGCAGCGGCATAAGCCAGTGCCATTAAGCGTTCATCATGAATTGACCCCAAGAAATGAACGTTTGGGAAAAGGTCTGTTTGCTTGGGTTTTCGGCCAACCGCTACCACCATGATGTCCTCCTTGTCTGGAATCATCTTAAAAGCCTCTGCTAATAAATCCAGTCCTTTCCGTCTATTAGTCGTACTTTGACTGACAAAGAGAAGAATCTTTCTATCCTGCGGTAAATCAAAGACTTCCCGCGCGAAATCCTTATCAAAGGGCCTAAATGTGTTTAGATCCAGACTATAGGCAATATGGCTATGGGAATAGTCCTTGAATAATGTGCTTTTTTGAGATTCATTCACCAGCCACTGAGAAGGAGCAACTATTTGTAGGTTCTTAGATCCTTCTAAACTCCGTGTTTTTTCCTCCAATAGCTCATTTTCCAGACTAGAAAAACTTGCTGCATTTCTGATTTTGTCCTCTGCATAGTGAAACCCGCCCTGAAAGGGATTCATATCATGCAGGGTCCAAACAACAGGTTTATTGATTTTCTTAAAGAAAGAAGGCCAATCCAAAAAATTGGCGACCGAGTGAAGGTTAATAAGAGCGGCTTCCTGAACTAATGGATGTTCAATGAGATTAAAGTCAGTTTTAGGGAAGGTAAATAACTCGTAATCTCCTTTTAGCTGGCTAAGATCTTTTTGGTTTTTGTCAGCTTGGGTCCGATAAATACCCAATTTTCGGAGGCTTTTAAGGAATAAGCTATAGGATGGTCTTTGAACGTGGTATACTTCTGGCAACTCATTACTCGACTTTTTCAAGCAAAGAAATTTAGAGTCTATCCCTGCTTGTAGAAGTGCTTGATGTTGACGCAGGGCTGCGATGGCTGCGCCGCCTTTATCTGACTTAGAAATATGCAAAACGTTCATGGAAGTATTCTAGCTAACATCTTTTTTGAAGTGAGAAATAGTGCATAAAAGACAATATCTGGATAAATCAGCCAAATTCTAAGGGCTTGGGTAAATACAGATAGTTTTTTTCTTTTTGAATAAACTTCACTTCTTAGCTGAGATAATAATAATTGTGCGTAAAGTTTTCTTGACATTGCGATCACTGTGGGAGAAACCTGTGTTCTATTCATCACGTATTTTCTACTGAAGTATAATTCTGCGAGATTACCTGTAGCGAGAAGTGGCTTCCGACCAACATTATTCTCATGGAATCGGCAGTAAGAAACAGTTTCCTTTGAAAGAAAAAGATCACCTTTTAAAGAAAGGTGAAACCAAAATATTAAATCTCCAACCAAAGAAAAACGGGAAATCAAAAGAAAAACCTGTGGATCAATTGCATTTTTTCTAAAAACACAAGAACTCGCATTTGGTAAAATATTTTTATACGCGAAGAGTTCAGATAGACTATTTATTTCAATAGTTTTCGACTTTTTGAAATTCCATACTTTTTTGTCAACATCTACTGTCCATAAATGCCCTTCTTTAATTTTTTCTTCCTTCGAGTTCATTGAAATAATCTGGGAGGATGCAAGAACGACTTTTTCGTTATCTTCAAGCCCTAAAACCATTTCATGGAGAAAGTTGGTTTGCGCCCAATCATCACTTTCTGCAATCCAAATATATTCTCCTTGGGCTAGATCGATCCCTTTTTGCCACTGTTTGAAGGTACTTCCACTATTTTTGTTGTTGACTTTGAGGTGGGTTATTTTAGGATCATCTATATATGGTTGAATCACTTCCAGACTATTATCAGTTGAGGCATCATCAAGCAGGATTAATTCAAAATCTTTATACGTCTGATTTAATACACTCTCGATACGCTGCTTTAGATAAGGTGCATGGTTGTAGTTGGGGATTATGACAGATACTTTATGAGAACTCTTCACTAAGCACAGATTAATTGGTTATCCTTTTAATAGTCAATCTTACAAGTCCCTTAAATGTTTTTTTTATAGATTTTTTTTCAGCCTCTAACATTTTAATCTTCTTTAGATTCTCCATTAAGGACTTAGCAAATAGTTGAGAAAGTTCATTCGTATTTTTTAAAATCTCGTTTTCCCATTCTTGGCTATCAAGAATATAATGTAGCTTGAATAAATTATCTACATAGCTTTGAAAAAGAGTATTGTAGCCATTGCTTTCTTTGTCAAGAAAATCTAATAAAATAGCTCTTTGGGAGTTAACAGTCTTATGAAACCGGTATTCATTTGGTTGAGTCGACCAATAAGAATCATCATGAATCCGATAAACTGCCATTTCACGATCCATATAATAAATCTTACCATACTGCGCATTCATCATATGCAAATAATAGTCACCAATCGCAGACTCATAAATATGTTCGCCAATAGTATTATCTACTCTATTCCTAAAAACACAGGAAGGTGTATGTATATAGTTACCTTTAGCAAGGTCCTCAATAGTAGTCACTTCTGATGGCACCTTTGTGATATAATCCTCTTTAAAAATTCCGCCCTCCAGAATTTTGATCTTATGAAAGCAGATCGAAAAATTTTGATTGGCTTCCAAAAAATCTATTTGCCTTTGAAGTTTCTCAGGATCCGTCCAATAATCATCCCCCTCACAAATTGCAATATACTTTCCTCGAGAAGCCTTCAAATTCTCTATGAAATTATAGCGTCCCGTTGGTCGGCCACCGATGTAGATCACATCCTCCCTCTTTCGCAAAAACAACCGAATCTTATCTGGATACCGGTTGGCATAATCAATACAGATCTCCCGCGTACCGTCAGAAGATTCATCTTCTCCCAGAATGATCTCGAGGGGGAAGTCAGTTTCCTGCATTAAAATACTGTCCAGACATTGCGCAATGTAAGGGGCCTGATTATAGGTCTGCACGCAGACAGAGACAAGGGGTTGTCGCTCCATTAATCTTTCAAGTATTTTTCTAACTCTGTACCTACTAATTCAGCATAGACCTCTTCTATAATATTCTGGGGCAGTCGCCCTTTCCACTTATCATCAGCAGGATTATTCCTGAATACGGCGTAGGGGTTCTTATTCGAAGTTGACAGGCTTGCTTTCAAAAAGGACAGAGTTTGCTTCTCCATGGAGATTCCGGTAAAGTCAAAGATCATGGCGTCTAGGTCCTTGTGATCGGATG
>CAZGGG010000072.1:8934-14038 GCA_964525165.1 uncultured Saprospiraceae bacterium
AAAATCTGATTGTAATCGATGAAACAGCCTTGCAGCTTCTTTCCATTTCTCAAAGCCGTTATATTCTTCCTTTTTCCCAGCATTCTTTAGAGGTGCTAATTTCCATTCCTTCTGCACCTCCCATCCCAAGTCTTTCCTAAACTCCTTAGATGCGTTTAGCCAGGAATAAATAACGCTTAAGGGATTCCTGACTAGTGCAATTAAACAAACTTCGGGATGCTGGCTAAGTAGGTTGGGTAATATATAATGATAGCGTACCTCCTTGTAAGCTATTGCGGTTGGAGCTGTTTTTTTAAAGACTGGAAAGTTGCCTTTCTGTTTTTGTTCCCGCTGTAAAACAAAATCACTCCCTGCACCCCTTAAATCATGAAAAAAATTATCAATTTCTTCTGCAGTAGAAAACTCATTAAGCCGCCCCTTGAACTCGTAAGAAAACAGGGGTTGAAAACGAAAACAAACCTCAGGAGAACTGTTTACTATCTCTCCCAACCAACTTGAACCTGACCGGGGAACACTATGTATTGCTACTTTTTTCACTCAATCAGTTCGTAATCCTTTAGCATTCTCTGTACTTTCTCTCGTCTATTAAACATTAAAACATCAAGAATTGAAAGCCCAGGAAAAAAGTCACTCTTGCCTTGAACATATGGTGTAAATTTCGGAGACAAAAAATTAAGCGAAATATTTTTTTTATTAAAGTCAGACTTAGAATATAACCACTGCCCTCCAATTGGATTTACATAAAAATCAGCTCTTTCCTGCAAACAAATATCAAGCACCCTTTCCGATCCCGAAAGGTTTCTATTTTCAAAACTTTCCGAAGCATCAATCAGCTTGGTATCCACATTTAAAAAGCCTGCTATTTTCTTTAATGAATACGATAAAAAACTTGCAAGGTTAGTCTCTTCAGAGTTGACACAATCCTCAAATAGAGGCATTACCCCATCAAAAAAAGGAGCCTTTGAATACGCTTGCTCTACTTTGCGAAGTAGCTTTTCCTTCCACTTTCCATTTTCCAGAAGTGAAATTTCATTAATCTTTTTTTGTGAACTCGCTCCCTCCAGCAGAATATTAAAATATTTTACCTCCCCATTGATCAATATCCGATTTCGGTTGATCCACCCTCCTTTAATGAAGTTTACATCATCATAGATCACAAATTCATCCACCGCCTGCATTAGTTGGAAGTATCCCAGATAAGGGAAAAAATACGGCTGCATGATCGCAATACGCTTCTCCTCACTCATACCGCTGGGTCCGTATTAAAATCCGAGCGATCAGATCCTGCTCTTCCTTGCTCAATTCGTGATAAAGGGGCAAGCAAAGAATACGCCTGACCACATCATCGGCCACGGGCGTGTCTTGAGGTTCGACGTAGTCCAGCTTGGAAAGGGAAGGATAGAAATACCGACGAGGCGAAATGCGCTGTGCTTCCAAAGCTTCTTTCGCCTTTATGGCTGCTTCCTCTGTTGGAAAGATAATAGGGTAATAAGCATAGTTAAACGCACATCCCTCGGTGATGGTAAGACGATCTGCCTCCAGACAATTCAGCACTTCGTCGTAATACAGACTTTGCTTTTTCCGCTGTTCTAGAATGGACTCTACATAGGGTAAAACGGCTAATCCCATGGCAGCATGAAATTCTGAGTTCTTCCCGTTTATCCCCACTCCATTGAATTGCTCCGGACCATCGTGCCCAAAGTTACGCATATAGGCCATGCGTTTAAGTAAATCTGGATCGGTGGTAAATACAGCCCCTCCCTCTACCGTATGAAACAGCTTAGTCGCATGAAAGCTAGTGGTACTGATGTCTCCGCAAGCAAAAATGGATTGTCCATTATATGTTGTGCCAAAGCAGTGGGCCGCATCGTAAATTACCTTAAGGCCATGCGCTTCTGCAATTTTCTGAAGAAGCTATATCACATACATTACCGAAACAGTGAGTGGCCAAAATAGCTGAGGTATCCGGAGTGATTCGTTCCCGAATGGAAGCCAGATCAATATTGAGCGTACGGGGATCAATATCCGCAAAAACGGGCCGACAGCCTTCCCAGACAATACTCGAGGTCGTTGCCACATATGAAAAGGGGGTAGTAATGATTTCCCCCTTCAACTGTAGCGCCTTGATGGCCAATTGCAGCGCAATCGTGCCGTTCGACACATACAGTAAATGTGGCACCTGCAAATAACGTTTTAGCTGCAGCTCCAGTTCGTTGACCAGCGGACCGTTGTTGGTCAGCCAGTTGCGAGACCAGACGCCTTCCAGGAGTCGGTCGAACTCAGCTTTGGGAGGGAGGAAAGGTTTGGTTACGGGGATCATTAGGTTTTATTCAACCAGGGAAATTCTTCATATGGCTTTACTTTTCCCAAAAAATCACAGAGTCTCGTAAAGTCATCTTGGTCCTTCACATTTATCGTAATAAGCTTTTCTGGCCTATGGCGAAAGTAATCCTGAACATTGGCTATATGCCGTTTATAATACGATAGCAACCATTCTTTTTGATAAGGATCAGATTCAGGGGTCTGAAATTGAAGACGATTCGCATCGAAGGGCCTCCCTTTATAAATATAGGTTGCACTTTTTAAGTCTTCTCTAGTTGGAACTCGATTCCCATCAGCCCAAATTCTAGAATGAAATCGAGTCAGCGAATCATACCATTCTTCCGCAGAATCCCTCACCGATAAAATGAATTTTGCATTAGGGAAATATTGATCCAATACAATAAAAGTATAAGGGAGACTAAACGGGGTGTCTTGAAAAGCATCTGCTGAATGAGTCAACTTTATTATCTTCTTAAAATCTCTTTTTGCCCAGTCTCCAATCAGGTTTTCGCCAGTCCTCTGATCCCCTACTTTGAACCCCAGGTCCTTAAATACCTGCTCTAAAGTGGTGGTACCTGTCTTCCCAAGTCCGACACAAAAGATCTTTTCTTTTGAATGACCCTTCCTCCTAAAATTAAACATAACTCCAATGAAAATCAGGCTTAAGAAACCCTTTCGATTTCCCCATCCAGACTCCGAACCCTTTTTTATCTGGATTAATCTGAAAACTCAAAACTGTATCCCACTTCCTCAAAACCTTTCTCCTGTTTTTTACTAGCAACAAATTAATACCGAAATCACCTTCATTGAAAAACGGAGCTGGTATTTCGCAGCTAAATAGGTGAGTCCCTGGAAGAAGATTTTTGTAAGCTTGATCATCAAAAACTAGACCTGAACCTGTTGGAAAAATGACATCGCCTTTATTATTCATGAATTGCAGGGTCATATCTATTCGATCGGTACCCATTTCTTTTTTTTCAAACGAAATGAGTACTTCCAATGGATCTTCCATTGTTAAAACGCTATCGAAGTCTCCATCTTTGGGCTTTACCCCAATACTTTTCAACACCAAGGCACCATCTTCCACCACGCCTTCTTCGCCAAATTCATACAGATGCTCCAAGGTTTTACCCCTTGCCAAATACCTATTTACGACTTCGGAGGTTTCTCCATCCATCGTCAATTGTCCATCTTCCAATAAGATACAGCGAGTACACAGCGAGTTGATAGACGTCATATTATGGCTCACAAACAACACCGTTCTTCCTCCCTTCCCACTTACCTCTTTCATCTTCCCCACCGCCTTCTTCTGAAACGCTGCATCCCCCACGGCTAATACCTCGTCAATGATCAGAATCTCCGGATCCAGATGGGCGGCTACGGCAAAACCCAGACGCACCCGCATCCCGGAGGAGTAGCGTTTGACGGGAGTATCAATATAGCGCTCCACCCCGGCAAAGTCGACGATCTCGTCCAATTTGGCTTTTACTTCCGCTTTGGTCATTCCTAATATTGTACCGTTGAGATAGATGTTTTCCCTGCCGGTCAGTTCGGGGTGGAAACCAGTACCCACTTCGAGCAGGGAAGCAATCCGGCCTTTGGCTTTAATTGTGCCGGTGGTGGGGCCGGTAACTTTGGAGAGGATCTTGAGCAGGGTGCTTTTCCCGGCCCCGTTTTTGCCGATAATGCCCATGACCTCGCCTTGCTGCACCTCAAAGTTGATATCTTTCAGGGCCCATACATATTCACTTTGCCCCCTGCTGTGGCGCTCGTTGGTGTCTCCAATCTTCAGATAGGGGTCTTCTTTGCCTCTGACCCGGTGCCACCACCGGTTGAGGTCGTGGGACAGTGTGCCGGTGCCGACCTGCCCGAGCCGGTACTGCTTGCTGAGGTTGTCGACCTTAATGGCAATGTTTTTACTCATGTGAATCGCGTTCCCTGATGATTATAACGGTCAACCGGGGCTTCCGGTCTGCCGTTATACAGTGTCCATGAAGTTTTTTTCTGTCTGGTTGAAAACGGCAGTGCCGAGGAGCAACAGCAGGACCATAAAGCCGAAACTATAGGCCAGGTATCCCCATTCGAAGGTCCCTGTGCCGAGTATGCCGTATTTGAAGGTCTCGATTACGGAGGTCATGGGGTTGAGCACAGCCAGCCAGCGGTAGTGCTCCGGCACCTCGCTCAGGGGATAAATAACCGGAGTGGCGTACATGAGCAGCTGTATACCAAACTGCAGGAGAAAAATCAGGTCCCTGTACTTGGTGGTCATGGAGGTGATCAACAGCCCAAAGCCAAGCCCGAGCCCTGCTAAAATGAGGACGAGTAAAGGAAAGAGCAGTGCAATGGTGTTCAGCCCCACCGGGGCGCCCCGCACAATGAAGTACAGGTAGAAACCCGCAAACAGCAACAGTTGTATACCGTATTTTAAAAGATTGGTGGTGACAATAGACAAAGGGACGACAATACGGGGGAAGTACACTTTGCCGAACAGGTTGCTGTTGTCCTTGAAGGTCGAGGCTGTTTTCCTCAGGGAGTCGGCAAAGTAGTTCCAGTTGGTGATGCCGGCTAAATAGAAGAGCATGGGAGGCAGACCATCCGTGGAAATGCCTGCCAGGCGCCCGAAGACAACCGTGAAGACGAGTCACTGGCCGCGGAAAAAACGGCCGAGGCGGCGTCAGTCGCAAGCCAGCGCCAGCGCCGCTGCGACACCGCCCGCAGCAACTTGAAAGTACTCAGCGGCCCGCCGCAGATGCTGATCCAGACCCCGGACGGCATCCGCCGC
>CAZGGG010000073.1:0-13430 GCA_964525165.1 uncultured Saprospiraceae bacterium
CAGATTGGAAATTTCAAAATCACTTAATACACTATTGTAAAGACGAACTTCGTCTAAGGCACCTCTAAATCTGGTAAATAGGCTCCCGACACAGGGGCCATCGGCAACACTGAATACTCCGGCATTATTAAAGTCGATTCGCAATAGATTGAAAGCATTGTCCACCTGAACGTTATCAACATATAAACGCTGATTCCTTCCTTCACGTACAATGACGATATGATACCAACATCCAATGGGTGGAAGATTATAGGACATACTAATATCTCCGGCTATATCATCTCCATAAGCCACTCTTAAAAGTCGGTCTCCGGGAGTGTACGTCACCTCAAAGAAAAAGATATCACCACAATCATCCGTATATGAGAAGAGTTGCTGTTCGCCCAGGCCCCCTTCAGGTTTGATGTAGAAGCTTAAAGTCCAGTTTTGATCCCAAATGGTAGAGAAATTGTCCGGGAATCTTACAAAATCATTATTCCCATCAAATGAAAGAGCGTCTCCCACAACGCCGCATACCGAAGCAGGATTACCACTGAGTATACCGTTTCGATCTCCCATGGTAGTATCTGCTGCAGTTCCATCATCAAAAGTATAATGAGCAACGGGATCAACTGTGTTCTGAGCATAGACAGAAACAGATAAGAGTAAGGCTAAAAGTCCAATCAAAAAACGCATATCTATCATGTTAACCTAGTAGATTTTCAAAGCCAGGAGGTAACATATCCTTTAAGGCAGACTGTGCTATCTCCTGCTCTCTCATTGAAGCTTGTTCAATGGCTCGATTGAAACTCACCAACAAAATGTCTTCCAAGCCTTCAGCATCATGATCATCCATGAAACTCTGAGCAATAGAAATATTGACCAATTCTTTTGCTGCGTTCATCTCAATTTTGATTTGACCACCCTCTGCTTCTACGATGAAGCGCTCCTCTTTTAATTTATTCTGCAGCTCTTCTTGCTGCTCCTTCATAGCTCCTAGATTTCCAAACATAATCTTAGGTTTTACAATAGATCTTTCGATAATTCGGTAATAAAAAACATATACATGACCAACATTATGGCCCCTTCCCACTTGGTGATTCGATTAGACCAGGCCATAACTCCAAAACCTATGGTAATGGCCAACATAAAATACAATCCAAAGGATGTAACGTTCATGGGTACTTCCAAATCCCCAAACATCCTCGCTACACCTACAACGGCACAGGTATTGAAAATATTGGAACCTACGACGTTCCCCACTGCAATTCCGGTATTCCCTCTTTTTGCGGCATTCAAACTTACGACCAATTCTGGCAACGACGTCCCAAATGCGACTACTGTAAGTGCGATAAAATCGGGGGTTACGCCCAACTCCAATGAAATCTTAGAAATCGCCAGGATCGTATAGTCAGCGCCAAAATAGACGCTCACACCACCCAATATGAGGAACAAAATAGTTCTTGCGCTGATCTTCTCCCGTTTCTCTTTTTCCAATTTTTCGTCATCATCATCAGCCTGAAAGGAATTGAGCAGAAAAATGATCAAGCAGACCAAAAGCATAAGTGCTTCTATGAGTGAGACTTTCGCATCCAACATCATGAAAACCATCAAGAAGGCAGTGAGAATCAAAATAGGCAAATCAACATTGACCACCTCCGAATCTACCCGAATAGCCTTTCCAAAAACAGCTACACAACCTAAAATCAGTAATACATTTGCAATGTTGGACCCTACCACGTTTCCTGCTACTATAGAAGATTCCCCTTGATAAATAGCCGCTATAGAAGAGGCCATCTCCGGAAGGGAAGTTCCAGCTGCTACAATCGTGACACCAATGACGTATGGTGAAATACCCAAAGCTAGTCCGATTTGCTCTGCACTTTCAATGAACCAATCAGATCCTTTGATCAGCAAAGCTAAAGCGGCTACAAACAATATTGGGTAAAACACCAAATCCATGTTGACAATTTAATGGTTTGCAAATGTAATATTAAATAAAGCTGCTTATTACCTTTATCCCTCTATAATTTCGCATTATGCCGCTGGATCAAATAGATGTGGATAAAATTAAACCGGGTGAAGAAAAGGAAATGTCTTTTCTGGATCACCTGGAGGAGTTGCGCTGGCACATCATCAGAGCGGCAGGCTCGATTGTATTGGTCGGAGCAATTGTATTCCTTGCCAAGTCTTTTGTATTTGATGTGGTCATCCTGGGTCCGACGAAAACTGATTTTTTCACCTATCAACTATTGTGTTCTCTGGCAGACTTTTTATGCATGAATCCGGGCGAATCCCTGGAAATTATCACTCGAGACCTCGGAGAACAATTCGTGACACACCTAAAAGCTTCTATTTTCATAGGTATCATTCTCGCATTCCCTTATATCTTCTGGGAGATTTGGCGTTTTATAAAACCCGGGCTGTATAAAAATGAACAAAAAGCTGCTCGTGGAATTGTCTTTGTCTGTTCGACCTTATTTATCATCGGAGTGCTGTTCGGCTATTATGTCATTTCACCCTTCGCTGTTTCATTTTTATCTTCTTATTCGGTAAGTGCAGATATTTCAAATACAACTACACTCACTTCCTACGTAAATTATATGACGATGTTTACGATTCCCACAGGCTTAGTGTTTGAATTACCAATCGTTGTGTATTTCTTATCAAAGATTGGTATCCTCACTCCTGCTTTCATGAAAGCTTACCGCCGACATGCCATCGTGATCATCTTTATCGCTGCTTCCATCATCACCCCTCCGGATGTGATCACCCAGTTTCTTATTGCTATCCCCTTGATCATTTTATATGAGGCCAGTATTTTAATCGCCAAGCGACAACAAAAAGAATCATAGCGTATGCAGAGTATTCAGCGCATCTCCTCCAATTGGACACTACTCCTTAAGGTTTTTATCCCCACCTTTTGGTTTGTTTTCTATGGGGCTATCCTGGTAGCATTATTTGTGAGTCCCTTGGCTGAGATTTCTGCCAATAATCAAATGGCTATCAAATACGGTGTCTTGATTTTCTACCTCAGCGGAAGTGCTGTCCTGTATTTTACAGTAATGAACTTGAAGCGAGTCGAATATGATAAAGACTACCTGTATATCAGCAATTATTTCAAAACGAGCAGAATTCCATGGCATAATGTGGAAAGACTGAGTGAGAAGAAAATCCTCTTTTTACATTATGGCAAGTTTAGCTTCAAAGAGCCTATCAGCTTTGGTAAAAATATTTCTTTTATTGCCAGCCGCTCATTAATCAAACTCTTTAAGGAAGCCTACCCTGAATATGCTTCCTAACCTTATTTGTTTTTCAATCTGATGATTGGACAAATCATTTCTTCTAAGGAAATACCACCATGTTGAAAGGTATCCCTGTAGTAGTTATTGTAATAATTGTAATTGTTGGGATATAAGAAGTACTTATCCTCCGTCGCGAATATATAGGAAGAACTGATGTTAGGGCTAGGCAATCCTACTTTGGAAGGATCCCGGAAATCCAAGACATCTTTTCGCTCATATTGAAGATTTCTGCCCATCTTATATCTTAGGTTGGTTGTGGTTTCTCTATCCCCGACCACCTTACTGGGAGTGCCCACACGGATTGTCCCGTGGTCTGTCGTCACAAACAATTGGACCTCCCGATCTGCTAGTTTCTCCAAAGCACTGTAAAGCGGTGAGTGTTCAAACCATGAACGTGTGAGCGATCGATAGGCCGTTTCATCACCGGCTAATTCTTTCAATACCTCCATTTCCGTCCGAGCATGGGACAGCATATCGATAAAATTATAAACGATGACCGTCACGTCATTATTCAGATAATTGAGTATTTGGTCCTGCATTTGCTTGGCTTTATCAGTATTGGTTACCTTCAGGTATCCCTCTTTGATAGGCTTTCGAAATGTCCGTCCTACTAAATCACTGAAAAATTCGTGTTCATGATTGTTCTTCCCTCCGTTATCATTATCATTTAACCATAAGTCTCCAAATCTTTTTTGAATGTCTAGTGGCATCAATCCCGCAAAGATGGCATTCCGGGAATATTGGGTACTAGTAGGAAGTATACTGTAGAAATAATCTTCTTCCTCCACTTTAAATAGTTCATTGATGACCGGTTCGATGACCTTCCATTGATCAAAACGGCAATTATCAAGAAGCAAGACGATACTCGGCCGATCATCAGATAAATGAGGAAATATTTTAGATCTCATCAACTGGTGAGAGAAGACAGGGCCTTCTTGTCCTTCACTTTGGATCCAAGACTCATAATTCTTGACGACATACTTCGAGAATTCTGTATTGGCTTCTTTTTTTTGCATCTCCAGAATTTCCTGCATGCCCTCACTTTTTGAGGCATCAATTTTTAATTCCCAATCGATGATCTTTTGATAGATATCCACCCAACCTTCATGATCTAAACCGGAATTAATGTCCATTAATATCTTGCGAAACTCCTGTTGGTATGCTGAGCTGGTGCGCTCCTGAACCAAACGCTTATTATCAAGGATTTTTTTTACGGATAGTAAGATTTGGTGCGGATTGACCGGTTTGATGAGGTAATCACTGATTTGTGCACCAATCGCATCTTCCATAATATCCTCGGCCTCATTCTTAGTGATCATCACCACGGGAAGATTCGGTTGTTTCTTTTTAATTTCTTCCAGTGTTTCTAGTCCCGTGAGGCCGGGCATAGACTCATCCAGAAACACGATATCAAATTCCTGCTCATCTATTTCTTCTAAGGCATCATGACCATTCGTAACCGTTTCAACGGAGTATCCTTTCTTTTCTAAAAAGACCATTTGAGGTCTCAGTAATTCGATTTCGTCATCTGCCCAAAGTATCTTGATATCTTCCATTTCTTGATCATCTTTTATGCTGCAATATGCAATAATGAGTAAACTAATACAAAATCATAATTCGTATGAAAAATATGTTATCGTTTTCTTAATCTCTTTTGCCGAAAGGCGAAAAAAGTGAATTGATATGGAAAGCTTATGCTTCCGCAAAAGGGTTTAGAGTCGGGCAAGCTCAAAAGGGTTATTGAGATGAGCGAATGAAAATGCAGAAACGCAGCAGATAAGCTTGGGAAAAATCCTCTAGCGAAGCTATCTAATGAGGTCGGTCCTATTTACTCCATTTTGATTCCATAGAATAGCTGTATTTTAGTCATATGAACCGAGGACATAAAATCATCAATGATCCTGTGTATGGATTTACCACTTTACCTTATGGCATCTTGTATGATCTAACAGATCATCCCATGTTTCAAAGACTGCGTAGAATTAAACAGGTAGGGTTGAGTCACTATGTCTACCCGGGAGCACTTCATTCTAGATTTCATCATGCATTAGGTGCTTTGCACCTTACCCGACAAGCAATTGATGTACTGCAAATGAAAGGGGCTGAGATTACTGAGGAAGAGTCCATGGCAGTTCAAATAGCCGTTTTATTGCATGATATAGGGCATGGTCCCTATTCACATGCCTTAGAAGGGCTTTTTATTCCGGTCTCACATGAACGTCTGACACTGGCTTATATGCGATATCTGAACCAAGAATTTGATGGTCAGTTAAGCACTGCCATTGAAGTGTTTACGAATCAATATCCGAAAACTTTTCTCCATGAATTAGTCAGCAGTCAGTTGGATATGGATCGAATGGACTACTTAAACCGAGACTCCTATTATACAGGTGTAGCGGAAGGGGTCATCGGATATGACCGAATCATCAAAATGCTGAATGTACATGAGGGTAAATTAGTCGTAGAAGAAAAAGGTATTTACTCTGTTGAGAAATTTTTGCTTTCTCGAAAATTGATGTACTGGCAAGTCTACTTACACAAAGCGGTTTTAAGTGCGGAACAAATGCTGGTTCGTCTGGTAGAATACTACAAAGAAGAACTTGAAGAAAAATGTGGCAGTCTGAGTGCGCCTATGCAATTTTTTATGGATCTGAATCTAGATCAACTTGCACCGGATGACTTGCCTGAAGAGTGGTTGGTGCAGCATTCATTATTAGACGATACAGATGTCGATTCCTGGATTAAAAGCCTATTGAATACAGAGGACAAAGTGCTCCGTGTTCTTTCTAAAGGGTTAATGAATCGTAAGCTCTTCCGAATACATTTACAAAAACACCCTTTTAGCTCAGAGGATAGAGCCTCTATCCTTCATCGTTTAAATGAAGATCATAAAATTTCTTCTCAGCTTCTCAAACATTTAGTGATAGAAGGAACGGAGACCAACCGCTTGTATAATGATAGCTCCTCAGAGATTCAGATTCTCATGAAAAGCGGAACGATTCAGCCTTTATCTCTTGAGACAGATAGTGAACTCGACACTCAAATATTGACACGTCACTTTATCTGCCACCCAAAGGTATTCTAATTCAACAAATTCATTTTCAGCACGTTAGGTGTTTGTTTCATCAAACATATGAATGTGTCGAATTGGTCTTTTCAACGCTTACAAAATACAGCTCAGGATTTTGCGAACAGAGAAAGAATTGGAGGCTTATTATTGATTTTGGCCACTATTCTTGCACTGATTTGGGCTAACTCTCCATATAAAGAATTCTACCAAGACCTATTAAGTAGAAATTTTATTCTCGGATTTGAAGATTCCTTTCAGATTGAATTAAGCATTAAAGGATGGGTCAATGACGGACTGATGGCTATATTTTTTCTGGTGGTAGGCATGGAAATAAAAAGAGAAGTATTGGTGGGCCAACTTTCAAGCATAAAAAATGCCAGCCTTCCCATACTCGCTGCTGTGGGAGGAATGGTGATTCCCGCCATAATATTTTTCTTAATCAATCAAGATGAGCCCAACTCAGATGCCTGGGGAATTCCTATGGCTACAGATATTGCTTATTCTTTAGGTATTTTGGGATTATTAGGAAGAAAAGGAACTACACCACTCAAGATTTTTTTGACAGCTCTTGCTATCGCTGACGACTTAGGAGCGATTGCCGTCATAGCTCTTTTTTACAGCAATCATTTGATTTGGCTGCAATTGGGGATAGCGGTGGTGATTTATTTAGTGTTGATTCTGCTGAATTACTTTGACGTTAAAAAATTAACACCCTATATCCTATTTGGAATTCTCTTCTGGCTCTGCTTTATTCACTCGGGCATCCACCCTACTGTAGCCGGCGTTTTGATTGCTTTTGTGATACCGATGAAGGCGAAAATGAAACCCACCAAGTTAGCCGGCTATCTTCAAAAACAGCTTTCTAAAATCCAACAAACAGACCTCTCCGAGAAAGGGCCCATCGAAAGCAATACACAAGAAAAAAGTTTATACCGGCTTAGGGAAGCGGCTAAAGAAACGCTCCCCCCTTTGTTAAGAATGGAAAATTCCCTGACAGGCTTTAATGCCTATTTGGTAATCCCTCTCTTTGCACTCGTCAATGCCGGAGTCCGTTTGGAAGGTGATTTTCTTTCTATCATCCAAGAACCGTTAAGCACCGGAATTATGGCGGGCTTAGTCTTGGGTAAGCCACTAGGAATCCTACTTTTTTCTTGGTTCGGCATACAACTCGGCATTGCGAAGCTACCCCAGGGATTGAATGCATGGAAGATCACCACTGTAGGATTCCTTGCAGGAATTGGTTTTACTATGTCTTTATTCATCACCAACCTTGCGATTGATGCAACTTCTTCGATCCGGGTTGCCAAAATAAGCGTCTTGCTCGCATCCTTTATCGCCATCCTTTTGTCAGCACTGCTTTTTCAAGTCGTAAAAAAGAGAAATCGTCACGCAGAAGTAGAAGCTTAAGACAGACTTAGGCAATCACATGAATTGTTAATATCTTTCAACAGTAAAAATGAGCAGATGGATAAA
Source organism: uncultured Saprospiraceae bacterium (assembly GCA_964525165.1). Classification (GTDB taxonomy): domain Bacteria; phylum Bacteroidota; class Bacteroidia; order Chitinophagales; family Saprospiraceae; genus JAWLFI01. The sequence continues at coordinate 7,828 of CAZGGG010000073.1, forward strand.
GTATTTCAGATTATAGAGCAAGAATTGGCTCGTCAGCGAAATGGCATTGAGTTGATTGCTTCAGAGAATTTTGCCAGTCAACAAGTGATGAAAGCTATGGGAAGCTGCATGACTAATAAATATGCAGAAGGCTACCCCGGTAAAAGATATTATGGCGGCTGTGAATTTGTAGATCAAACAGAGCAATTAGCTATTGATCGCCTCAAAGAACTATTTGGAGCAGATTATGCCAATGTGCAACCACACTCGGGGGCTCAGGCTAATGCGGCTGTTTTTCTTGCCATTTTAAATCCCGGAGACAAAATTATGGGCTTTAATCTGGCACATGGAGGCCATCTCACTCACGGATCGCTTGTCAATTATTCAGGTATCACTTTCCAACCTGTATTTTATGGCGTAGAAGAAGATACGGGTATCATAGATATGGACAAAGTAGAAGCCAAAGCACTAGCTGAACGTCCAAAATTGATTATTTGTGGAGCTTCTGCGTATGCCCGGGATTGGGATTATGCTCGCTTCCGCAAAATAGCGGACGAGGTAGGTGCTTTATTGATGGCAGATATTGCGCATCCCGCCGGACTTATTGCCGCAGGATTGCTCAATGATCCACTGCCCCATTGCCATATCGTGACTTCTACAACACACAAAACACTGAGAGGACCACGAGGAGGCATTATCATGATGGGTAAAGATTTTCCAAATGAATTAGGGAAATTAACACGCTCTGGCAAACGTAAAAGAATGTCCAGCCTCTTAAACTCAGGGGTATTTCCGGGCATGCAAGGAGGACCCTTGGAACATGTGATTGCTGCAAAGGCTGTTGCTTTTGGTGAAGCCTTGAAAGATGATTTCAAACATTATCAGAAGCAGGTTATTGCAAATGCTCAAGCAATGGCAAAAGCTTTTACCGATAAAGGTTACCATATTATTTCCGGAGGAACCGATAACCACCTCATGTTAATTGATCTAAGATCGAAAGGAGTTACCGGCAAACAAGCAGAAGAAGCTTTGGGTAAAGCCGAAATCACCGTTAACAAAAACCTGGTTCCATTTGATGACCAGAGTCCTATGATTACATCAGGTATGAGGATTGGCACACCTGCTATCACCACCCGGGGGATGAAAGAAGAATATTGTCTACAAATTGTAGAATGGATGGACCGAATCATTACCGATATTGACAATGATCAGAAGATTGAACAAGTGAAAAAGGAAGTGCATCAAGGCATGAGTAAGTTCCCGCTATATGAAGGAAGCTAGATGTCTCACGAGCCAGATTATTTAAACCTTTACTAATCAATTCAGGCCCTTACTTGTTAAGACCAAAAGAATAAAATGCAAGTAAGATTCGTACCCTTCGAAGAAATAGATCGACTGCGTTGGGATAGTTGCGTTCATTATGCAAATAATGGAAACCTATTTGGATATCACTGGTATCTTAAAAACACTATTCAGGAATTTGATGGATTGGTAGAAGGTGACTATGAATCCGTAATGCCGTTAATCAGAAGGCCCAATCTTTGGGGGCAAAAAAGCTTGTTACATCCTTTCCCTTTGGGCCGCTTGGGCGTCTTTTCTGTTCATGTGCTTTCCGCACCCAGAATGAATGCCTTCTTATCAGCGATACCGAATGAGTACCGGCATGTCGAAATGTTACTCAACGAATACAACAAAATACAGGAAGTAGAATCTGGTTTTGAAACGAGCGCTATTAACTGGTATCGTTTACCATTGGACCAACCTTATGAAATACTCCGTGAGAAGTATCATTCTGAGGTTCAAAGGTATTTGAAAGAGTCCGAACAATTAAATATCCAACCCACTTCTCACTTTAAGGTTGAGGAGGTTACAAGCTTCCTAAAAAACCAAAGTAAAGGAATAGACCAGCATTTGTGGCATAGAGTGCACTACAATCTCAGGCACAGAGGCACCGCATTTTCAACGGCCTACATCAACTCAAAAGGTGAAATACAGAGTGTCGGATTATTCGCCTATAGCAACGGATACTTTGTAAACCTCTATTTTGCCGCAAAAGAAGGGAAAGAAAAGCTGCTATTTTATCGATTAATGGATGATATGATTCGCTTACAAGCTGGTAGGCCGCTCACCCTTGATTTCAATCATCTTCCCGAAACGCTTCAACCGGAGCATTTAGGAGCTATAAAAAAGGAACTTACTTATTTAAGTAAACGCCCTATGCTGGAAAAAATAAGGCGGAAGATTTTTGGTCATTAAAAGGGTCATCAGGATACTGCACATCCACTAAATATAAACCATGTGCCGGCGCTGACCAGGGTTGGGGCAAACGTATTTGCTCTTCCATACACTGCTCCAGCTGTTGTAGGGTTATTTGTCCTCTTGCCAGGTTTAAGCACATACCGGTAATCAGTCTGACCATGCCTCTTAAAAATCGATTCGATCGAATCGTAAATACCCATTTTGAAGGCTCAACCTCTTCCCACCTGCAGACAGTCAACAGGCACTTGTAATGTTCTGTATCAGAATTGCTTTTACAGAATGGATAAAAATCTTCATAAGATAAAAGCATTTCTGTAGCTTCATTTAATAGCTCAGGCTTTAATGGATCGGGATAAGGATAGGTATAGAAATGGTGTGCCTGAAAAACAGAAGGTTGAGTACTCAAAAGATATTGATACGTTCTTTGCGTTGCGGAGAAGCGAGCATGCTTCTCAGCTTCCACAGTGCTCAAGGATCTGATAAGAATATCGTTCGGCAGTATTTTATTGAGCTTGTATCTTAACTGATCCGCATCTAATAATAATTCGTGATCAAAATGAAAAACATAGTTGACGGCATGCACACCGGCATCTGTCCTTCCACAGCCCATAATAGAAATCGACTGGCCCAATAAAGTAGATAAAGCGTTTTCAATGCTAGCTTGCACTGAGGGATCTTTGGGTTGCCGCTGCCAACCAGCGAAACGGGTTCCGTTAAAATCTAACAGTGCAAAATAACGAGGCATTTATGCGGCCTTAAGTTTCTTTAATCGAGAATGGGACAATTTATCCTCAACGTATTGTTTATCCAGCTCAAATGCTTTTGCCTCTTCCTGACTGGGGAGTTCATACATGGCATCAGTCAGTACTGCTTCACAAATACTCCTTAAACCTCTCGCTCCTAATTTGAACTCAAGTGCCTTATCTGCAATAAATTCAAGGGCTTCTTGAGTGACTGAAAATTCAACTCCCTCTAATGCAAAGAGTTTTTTGTATTGTTTTATCAAAGCATTTTTCGGCTCTGTTAGAATACGAACCAGAGTTTCTTTATCCAGTGGATCTAGATGAGTAAGCACAGGCACTCTCCCCAAGAGCTCCGGGATCAAGCCGTAATTCTTCAAATCTTGATGAGTGACATATTGAAGAAGGTTTTCTGAAGATACCTTTTCTAATTCTTTTTTGTTAAAGCCGATTACGGCTGTATTCATTCTCTTGGCGATGTTTTTCTCCACACCATCAAAAGCACCCCCACAAATAAATAGGATATTCTTTGTGTCTACCTTAATCATTTTTTGCTCCGGGTGCTTTCGGCCTCCTTGAGGGGGCACATTCACTTCTGTGCCTTCTAACATTTTCAGGAGCGCCTGCTGTACTCCTTCTCCTGAGACATCACGGGTAATAGAAGGATTATCACTTTTTCGTGCTATTTTATCGAGTTCATCGATATAAACAATGCCGTGTTCTGCAGCATTGACATTAAAATCACAAACCTGAAGCAATCTGGATAACATACTTTCTACATCTTCTCCTACATATCCTGCCTCAGTAAAAACTGTAGCATCCACAATAGCAAAGGGCACATTTAGATACTTAGCGATGGTTTTTGCCATTAAGGTTTTACCTGTCCCCGTAGGCCCAACGAAAAGGATATTCGACTTTTCGATTTCTACATCATCTGTAGGGCTGTTGATTCTTTTATAGTGGTTATAGACTGCTACTGACAAGAATTTTTTGGCCTCTTCCTGCCCAATCACATACTGATTTAAATATTCTGAGATAGCTTTGGGCGTCACGTTCTCGTCCAATCTAAAATCATCTGATGCGGAAATTTCTTCAGGTCCTAAGCGTATTTCATCTTGGATAATTTCATGAGCTTGCTCTACACAAACCTCACAAATATGCCCTTGGATACCGGCAATCAAGATAAGCGCTTCACTTTTATCCCTTCCGCAAAAGGAGCACCGAACACTTTCATCAGTAGATTTCATAACTGGAGGTAGATTTCTTTACATAAGAAACGCCTTGAACCCCGTAAGCGTTCAAGGCGCATCCAATTTAATGATTCTTAATTACTCTATGATCTGATTTTTACTCAAAGGCGTGTGTAACACCTCATCCACCATTCCATATTCTTTCGCAGCAGTAGCAGACATCCAATTGTCTCTGTCTGAATCCATTTCTATGGTTTCATAATCTTGACCTGAATGATGTGCTAAAATATTATAGAGATTCTTTTGGAGGGTCTTGATCAGATTATAGTTGATTTCCATATCTGACACCTGACCTTGCATTCCTCCCATAGGTTGGTGTATCATCACCCGGGCATGAGGAAGTATAGATCTCTTCCCTGCTTCTCCCGCTGCAAGGAGAACAGCTCCCATAGAAGCTGCAAGTCCGGTGCATATAGTTCCAACATTGGGGGAAACATATTGCATCGTATCATAAATACCCAAACCAGCAATAACAGAGCCACCCGGAGAGTTCACATACATTTGAATATCTCTTTTAGGATCAGTGGACTGAAGAAACAATAACTGAGCTTGGACAACATTGGCTACGTAATCATTTATGGGTACACCCAGAAAAATAATTCGATCCATCATCAAGCGAGAGAACACATCCATTCCCACAATATTCATCTGTCGCTCTTCGATCACCTGAGGTGTAAAAGAGTGAATATTAGGAGCTGTGGTGTTCATATATTTCTCCAGGTGGGCAGAGTTCATACCCATGTGCTTTGTAGCGTACTTCTGAAATTCTTTAGCGTCAAACATATCTTTTACTTTAAGGCACCCATCAGAAAAAACTGTGGATGTAAACGGATTACAATGGCTTACAACCTGAATATACGAGATTTGTTCACCTAATAGTTGGTAAACGATCTAAGCTTGATTTCCTTGTGATTCTGCATTCAATTTTTTGATGGTTTCCTGAAAATCTTCCAATCCTATAGACTTAGGAGTTTGCTTGAACTCATTTTTCAATCTCAAGAACAACTTACTCCCCAATTGATTTTCATAGGCAGAATTAACTTGATTTTCATCCTGCATCAAACGCTCAATCATAGAATTCATAAAGGCTTCATCTGCTGCATAACCGCCCATATACTGAGCTACCTGTCCCCTTAATTCATTCCGAACATCCTCAGCTTCCACTTTGACATCAAACTCTTCCACTAATTTATTTCTTAATATCGTCCACTGAAAACTCTTTGAAATATTCTCGTAATCATTCTCAACCTCTTCCGCTGTAGTTTCTTCATTTTCAGACACCAAGAATCTTTTTAGAAAATCATCCGGCAAAGCGATATCGTTGAGTTCAAGCATTTTTTCTATAATCAATATATCTCAAAAATAAACCACGCCA
>CAZGGG010000074.1:0-9709 GCA_964525165.1 uncultured Saprospiraceae bacterium
TTTTTATCCAACCAATTCCTTTTTGTTGCACTTGATTGTTGATCTCAGCAATTAGTTGTTTAGGCGAGTCTTGTGAAGCATTAATGGATGTATTTTTCGTCGATTCGACGATTTTTTAATCACTCTATATCCTTTACATATACTATCTTCAAGTAAGTTTTTATTATACATTTAAAAAGATACACGTGGCCGATCGAAGTATTCATCTAACCGAAAACACTCTACTTGCTTTTATAGAGCAGTTACGACCGGAAGACCCTGAAATCAGGAAACAGCTAGATTACGGATATCGCTTCGACAATCAAATCATCTACATCTACGAGATCAGACCCCAATGGGACGACCCTAGCATTTATCAGTCTATGGATTTTGCGAAAATCCGATATTATAAGACCAGAAGAAACTGGAACCTATATTGGATGAGAGCAAGTGGTAAGTGGGAGCTCTATGAGCCCTATCCGGTTGCAACCAATCTTGATAAGCTATTAAAAATAATTAGGGATGATGAATACGGCTGCTTTTTTGGATGATCCCCAATAGACGAATTTCTAATCATTGTGACGATTTTTTAATCAATTCACAACCCTCGCCCATACCAAAGAACTATCATCCACCCTAAACCAGCGAACCAACAACTGAACACCCGCCGGAGGCGGGTACGCTGATAACCGATAACTGATAAATTACGTATCTTAAACAACTGATGAATTATAGATCGTTTAGGAGTTTTTGTTACCTACTTTGATTAAGGTTAAAATTCAACTAATACGAATCTTATGAGAAAGGCTCTCGGATAGCACTCTAGATCTGTAAAAAATGCATGCCCCTTTATCTTGATATACAAACCTTGTAGGATATAAAAATTAAAATTTAGAATAATGTTTACGAATGAGGAAGCGAATAGTTTAATTGAACTAGAAAAAGTACTTGAAGACCCAAATCAAGACCTCAGTCTAAAAGATGAGAAACTCAGAATTGATTTAATTGCTCCAGAGGAGCCCGATTATAAATTCTTCATCGATGTGAACCCTAATAAGCGGATACAATTCAAATTGACATTACACGGCCAAGAAAAATACAGTAACATAGGTCTCTTGCGCATTGACTACAAAGGTTCTCATATTAATCCTGAACATCTTTTGGATACATTACCAGACTTTCTTAGGCCCTATGCTGGTCAAGAATTTAGAAGAGAAGCACATATTCACTTTTATGTAGAAGGTTATAGGCCATTAGCTTGGGCAATGCCTTTAAAAGAGCATTCGTTTGATGTAAAGGAACTTGCTTCCGAGGCAGATTATGTAGCAGCTTTGACTAACTTTGCTAAGCTATTAAACGTGCAATCAAAATTAAGTGTTCAAATGGCAATGATGATATGAATTGGTTAGATACAATGATAGATGATTATTACAAATGGTTACGTGAAAGAACCATTGTTGAAGCAGGCAATTCGAATTGGTATTGCATCGATACACCGTTTATGGGTGCGTTCAATGATTCTATCGAAGTATATGCTTTGAAAAATAATGGCTCAATTCAGCTATCAGACAATAGTGAAACTTTGAATAACCTTGAACTACAAGGCGTTAATATCCAAGGTTCAAAGAAAAGACGAGAAATACTTGATAATATATTATTAAGCTATGGATTAAATCAAAAAGATAAAGAACTGACTATTGAAGCCAATGAGATAAATTTTCCACAAAAAAAGCATAATTTTCTAACTGCTATATTGGAAATAAATGACTTGGCTGTTTTATCTAAACATAATGTTAGCTCAATATTCAAAGAAGATGTCAGAGAGTATTTGAATGAATTGGACATTACTTATACACCTGAATTTCTTTCAAAAGGCTCAACTGGACTTGAATTTACTTTCGACTTTCAAATTGCCAAGAGAGAAAAAGAAATAGTCCTAAAGTCATTCAATTCAATAAATAAAAGTACGTTAAGCACATTCTTATTTTCTTGGGAAGATATAAAGCCAGTAAGAGAAAAAATCACTCAAAAAGAAGTCAAGGCAATCGCTGTTATTAATGACATTGATAAAGAAATTAGACCTGAATATTTAGATGCTCTAAAAGCTAAGAATGCGGATTTTATACTTTGGTCTGACAGAGATAATAAAGAAGCCGTCTCCAAAATTGCCGCTTAGCAGAACAATGAAAGGAATCTTCTTATTCATGATCTTTTTATCCACCATGGGATTTACCCATGGACAAAAAGACAACATTGGCGAAAATCAGTTGGCCTATTATCATTGTAGTTGGCCATTATACCTCGACTCAATTCAGAACTTTTGGAAACCCCATCAAGTATATTTTCACTTCCGTAAGGATATAAAGCCGACCGACCTTAAGTTTTCCTTCGGTTTTGAGTCTATTATCCAAAAGCCTGAAAACTATTTTACAGCCTACCTGGTGAATACCACTGATACCCTTTTCACAGCAGAGATGCAAGATGGAAGTGTCATGATGATTCAGGAGGCGATGGATGAAAACGGAAATTGGAAGCCTATTGAATATTGGATCAATAGCGGCTGCGGAAATAGCTATAATACACTTACGCTAAAGGCCGGTAAATATGCAGTGATTCCGATCAAAAAGTATCATGGAGATTTTAAAACTAAAATGAGGCTCAAATTGAAGTATCATTTTGACAAGGAGGTCCTTTTCTCTGATTCCTTTGAAGGCTCCATCCATAAAAATCAATTTAAAAAAATAAGCAGGAAGGTTCGTGGCATCCAATACATTGGGCCTGCCACGTATTGGGAATAAATCCTACGAGCATTGCATCTCCGCAGATGCAGACGGGTGGCCGAAAAGTGATCTTACTAAGACCACAACAATATTCGATATTTATACACATCACTTGGAGTGAAGATGTATAGCACCGTATTTAATGTGTTTTTCGTCGCTTCGACGATATTTAATCGAGCTAACCTTATCTTTGCCACCCTATACAGCTGACAGACTAAAGCCAACTCATAACTGAGCCACCAAAGGCATACCGACAATCCTATCGTCCGCCGGCTGTAAAACTTGAAACGCTTAGAAATCAAACGTTAAAAAACAGAATTTTGAGCCATTACACAGAACAGGAGAATGCACTACAAATTATTGCTGTAAATGAAAAAGGGCATTATGATAAATTTCTTGAAATTGAAAATTATTCTGATTTTGGAATTCAAGAAGTACCAGAATATCAAAACATACTTGATGAAGAATTGCAAGGATTACTATCCAGTAGGCAATAGCAACAAAATCCAAAGAACGATTTTTTTGTAAAGATTATGGATGTAATGCTTTTAGCTGTAATTATAAATTCTCGCGAAAAACAACTTCTTAAAGGCATCAAAGCTGATGCAATAGTATTGACTGAGTTATTAGTTGAAAACTGTAATTGATAATAAAGTTCTTTGCAAGAAAAATAACGAAAGCACAACACAGGCTATGATGTCCATGCTCCTATGGTCGCGCGGCACATAGGCATACCGTTAGTCCAAGAATAACCCCTACAACCATAACCGAACTCTTTTAAGACACCTTTAGATATGCCTTCAAATTTGAAGCCCTGTTAAAGGTGCTCTGCTCATACTGAAATTAGCTAAGCTCAACTACAAATAGTATATTTCTGAATAAAGCACGAATAATGAGTGAGATCGATGAAATTACAGCACAGCTGCTTCAATTCAGGAATGAAAGGGACTGGGAGCAATTTCATAATCCGAAGGATCTGGCAGTGGCTTTGAATATTGAAGCGGGCGAATTGTTGGAAAGCTTTCTGTGGAAAACTCATGATGCGGCAGACAAACAGAAAGTGAAGGAAGAACTAGCAGATGTATTTGCTTATGCATTTTTATTGGCTGAAAAGTATGATTTTGATGTAAAAGAGATCTTGTTAGAAAAGATCAAAAAGAATGGCGAAAAATATCCGGTAGCGAAAGCAAAAGGTACGGCCAAAAAGTATAATGAACTATGAGTTGGGAGACTGAAATTGCTATTGATGTCCATCAATACCCTTTTAATAAAAATGCTCTTTCGACTATATCCGAAAATCGCTGGGTGAAAAGCCAGTGGCCCTTAGTCTACCTCATTAAAAATGATCAAAGAGGCATAGCCTACGTGGGCGAAACCACGAATGCTGAGCAACGCATCAAAAATCACTTCTCCAATCAAGACCGCCTCATACTCAACAAGATTACCTTGATTGGCTCTGATCGTTTCAATAAATCCGCCACCCTGGATATCGAATCTCAATTAATTCAATACTTATCTGCAGAGGGCTCCTATACCCTACAAAATGGGAATGGCGGACTCACGCATCATAATTACTACCAGCGACCCTTTTATCGGGAGGTATTTAAAAATATCTGGGAACGCCTACAAGAGAATAAATTGGTGACTAAATCGATGGAGGAGATCGAAAACTCCAATCTATTTAAATATTCTCCATATAAAGTGTTGTCTGAAGATCAACGGTCGTCTGTAATTGAGATTATTAGCTCTTTAACTGAAGCAAACTATCAAAGCATTTTTGTGGAAGGCAGTGCAGGGACCGGTAAAACGATATTAGCGACCTATTTGATGAAATTGCTACATTCTCCTCTCCCCGCACAGGATGAATGGGATGAGCTGGAAGGGCATCGGTTGGAAGAATACCGATTGCTTGAGAAGTTCCACGAAGCGTTTCAAGATGTGTCGATTGCTTTAGTGGTTCCAATGACTTCTTTACGGAATAGTTTGAAAACAGTCTTCAAAGCTGTCGGTGGTCTCAAAACAAGTATGGTGATTGGACCTTCAGATGTTCGCAAAAAAGAGTACGACATCCTGATCGTAGATGAAGCGCATCGGCTGGCCCGGAGAAGAAATATTCCCAATTATGCTTCTTTTGATGCGACAAACAAAGCACTCGGATTGGGCAAGGAAGGCACTCAGCTAGACTGGATTCTCAAGTGCAGCAAACATCAAATCTTATTTTATGATGAAGCGCAATCCATAAAGCCGTCTGATATTCCCAAGGAACGGTTTCGCAAATTGAAAAATAAATCCTCTACTACCATACACCTCACGTCTCAAATGCGGGTATCTGCAGGCAATGATTACATCAATTTTGTGGATCGGCTTTTAAAGTGCGAATCTGTAGCCGACATTTCAATTCCGGAACATTATGACCTGCGATTTTTTAACTCCTTTGAGAAGATGCACGAAGAAATTGTTGCTAAGGATAATGAAATCGGACTCTGCAGACTTATTGCCGGTTATTCCTGGCCATGGATTTCTAAAAAAGACAAAAGCCTTTATGATATTGAAATAGAAGGATTAAAACTCCAATGGAATAACGAACATATCGATTGGATCAACTCCGCAAATCCTGAAATTGAAGTGGGTTGTATCCATACTACACAAGGATATGACTTGAATTATGCGGGTATCATTTTTGGAAAAGAAATCACCTACAATAAACAGTTCAATCGGATTGAAATCATACGAGATAATTATCATGATCGCAACGGTCACGCTGGAATAAAAGATGATGAACGTTTAAAAAACTACATCGTCAACATCTACAAAACAATCATGTATCGTGGAATTAAAGGCACCTTCATTTATGCATGTAATCCTGAACTGGCCGCCTATCTGAATGAGCAAATACAACCTGAAGAGGTAAAAGATCAACAAAAGGAAGCTCAACTCATAGAGTTAGATTTTGATAAGGTACAACCATATGAAAATGCCATCCCCTTAGTCGATATTCAAGCTGCTGCCGGAAATTTCAGTGAAATTCAGCAGGCCTCGGACTTGACTTGGGTCGCTTTGCCGGAGGGAATAAATGTGGATGAAGGAGATTTTGCTTGTAAAGTAGTGGGGGAATCCATGAATAAGAGAATACCCAGCGGGTCTTTATGCTTATTCCGAAAAGATCGAGGCGGTTCCAGGGAAGGTAAAATTGTCTTGGTAGAATCTTCAGATATCAGAGATTCAGATTTTGGCTCTGGCTACACAGTAAAAGAATACCACAGCCAAAAATCAATGAAGGATGATCACTGGCAACATGATTCCATAATATTAAAACCCTTATCCACCGACCCTGAATATTCAGACATCATTCTTCGAAAAGACGAACTTTTAGACTTTAAAGTAGTCGGCATTTTTGATCGGGTGTTGTATGAATCGTAATGGACGATAAACACGCATCTTGAACGCTAGGAATAAACCTCTAATTCAGCGAATGAATACAATTCAACAGGTTGTGATCGCGTTGAAATAATCGATATTGAATCATCTGTTTTTATCTGTTTCTATTTACGATTTTATTGAATGAAAAAATTCAAAAACAAATACCGCGTAGACTCCACCCGTCTGCCGCATTGGGATTACGCCCGCAACGCCGCCTATTTTGTCACCATCTGCACCCGGCATCGGGTTCATTATTTCGGCGAGGTAATCGATGGAGGGATGGTGTTTTCGGAGATCGGCGCCATCGTACAATGCGAATGGTTGAAAACATTTGAAATGCGTCCGGATATGAACCTATGGCAGGGGGCCTACGTGGTGATGCCCGATCATTTTCATGCCATTATTGGGATTGGGGACAACGAATACAATTCAAAAAATAAAATACCCGGTAGAGACGCAATGCATTGCGTCTCTACATCTGATTATTTAAATGAATCCAAAACCCCGAAAAACCATTTCGGTCCCCAATCCAAAAACCTGGCGTCGATTATCCGCGGATTTAAAATTGGGGTGACCAAAAATGCACGATTGATCAACCCTGATTTTGCATGGCAATCCCAATACCACGACCATATCATCCGGAATGAAAAATCGTTTCAATCGATTTCCAATTATATCATCCATAATCCTGCAAAATGGCAGGACGATAAATTATACCCATCTGATCTATGACATAAAATCAACAGTAGAGACGCAATATTGCGTCTCTACCCGTTCCTACAATAATTCATTATCGCCGCACAATACCATTGCGTTTGGCCATCGAAATCCACACACATACGTTTTTACCACCTGATACCGGGTGGGTGGATATTCCTGCCCATTATTTTCTGACCTACCATTCTTGGGGATCACCAACCCCATTTCCCCCATATTCCCTATCTTAATTTCCATGCATGCGATTCTCCGGAAATTTGCCGAATCCATTCTGCGCTTCAACACCTTCCTCGGTCAAAAGGTGTCCTGGCTGAGCTTTGCCCTGGTCCTCTTGATCGGACTGGATGTGACCCTGCGCTATGCACTGGGCATGACGCGCATCTGGGTGATCGAATTGGAAACCTACCTCTTCAGCCTGCTGTTTTTGCTCGGCGGACCCTGGACCTGGGCGCGGGACGAACATGTGCGCGTGGATATCTTCTACACCCAAAAATCGCCAAAGCAAAAACGCCGGATCAACCTCTTCGGCCATTTGTTGCTTTTCCTGCCGTGGACCTGGATCCTCATGCAGGTGGGCTGGCAATTTTTTTATGAAAGCTGGTTGATCCGGGAGGGCTCCGCCCAAGCAGGCGGGTTATCGGCCTTGTATGTGATCAAATTTGCCATGCTACTGGGTTTTGTGCTGCTTTTCCTGCAAGGGGTGGCTCATACGCTGCTGATTCTATTGAACTGGAACCAAACGGAAGATTCCTCATGGCAGCACTAGCGCTTCTCTTGTTTGCAATCCTTTTTCTGCTGATCCTCCGGGGTTATCCGGTGGCCTATACCCTCGGTGGACTCGCCACGCTCTGCGGCATCATTCTGATGTATACGGCACCACAATATTTCTCGGCCTCTGATTTTCACCTGCTGGGGTCACGCATATTCGGCATCATGAATAATTATGTGCTGCTGGCCGTGCCGCTCTTCATTTTTATGGGCATCATGCTGGAAAAATCGGGCCTGGCCGAACGCATGCTGAATACCATGTCGGCCTTGTTTGGCCACATGCGCGGCGGGCTCGCCGTGTCGGTCATTGTGGTCGGCGCTTTGTTGGCGGCTTCCACAGGCATTGTGGGCGCCACAGTAGTGACCATGGGGCTGATCTCTTTGCCCACACTGCTCGATAAGGGCTATGCGCCTTCTTTTGCTTCGGGCACCATCGCGGCCTCGGGCACACTGGGACAAATCATTCCCCCTTCTATTGTGCTGGTGATTCTGGCCGATACCATCAGCAATGCCAGCCGCACCTCCACGCAGGTGGATGTGGGGGCGATGTTTGGCGTGGCACTCTTGCCGGGCTTTTTATTGGTAGGGCTCTATATCCTCTATGTCATTGGCCTGGCATATGTCCGCAAAGGGAGCGCCGGTGCTGTCCTCACGGATAAGGTCCCCTTACCCTCTTTCCGCTCGGTGGTGCTGTCTTTTGCCCTGCCGTTTCTCTTGATCCTGGCCGTGCTGGGGTCCATCTTTTGGGGTTTGGCCTCGCCGACGGAAGCAGCAGCGGTGGGGGCGATCGGAGCGATTCTGTTGACCGTGCTCCAGGGACGCTTTTCTATTCAAGTCCTCCGGGAGGTAAGCGAACAGACGACACGGCTCACGAGCATGGTCTTTATGATCTTATTGGGCGCCACGACCTTTTCGCTATTATTCCGCACCCTGGGCGGCGACGCCCTGTTGGTACAGCTTTTACAAGAGGCAAATTTGCCACCTTATGCCTTCCTCCTCTTGGTCATGGCCGTCATCTTCGTGGTGGGCTTTTTCATTGACTTTATTGAGATTGTCTTCATCATCGTACCGGTGGTGACCCCGCTCTTCGAACTGTATGAGTTTGATCTACTCTGGGTGGGCTTACTGATCGCGCTCAATCTGCAGACCTCCTTCTTGACGCCGCCTTTTGGCTTTTCGCTCTTTTACCTCAAGGGGGTCGCGCCACCGGGCGTGCGCACACAAGATATTTATCGGGGGGTCATCCCCTTTGTGATCATACAAATTCTCTTCATCGGGATCATTGCCGCATTCCCCAATTGGTTTATTCCTTAGCCTATGACAAAAAAGAAAATCAGCCGAAAACAATTCCTGAACACCACTGGTATGGGCCTCGTCGGCCTGGGTCTCTCGGGCTGCATCCTGGGCGATCAGGCTCCGCAAGCGCCCAAAGCGACCACAGAATTTGAAGAGGGGGCCTATCAATGGCGCATGGTGACCACCTGGCCGCCCGACTTTCCGATTGTGGGCGAAGCGGCCAATGCCTTTGCGGAGGAGGTCCGCCGCATGAGTGGAGGACGGATTCAGATCCAGGTGTACGGCGGCGGCGAATTGGTCCCGCCCCTCGAGGCTTTTGATGCGGTCCGTCAAGGCACGGCAGAGGTGGGTTGCGGAGCCTCTTACTATTGGTCCGGCAAGACCAAAGCCGCTCAGTTCTTTGCCGCGGTCCCCTTTGGGATGAATGCCCAGCAATTGACCGCCTGGCTAATCGATGGCGGCGGCTATGAGTTGTGGAAGGAGTTGTATGAAGACTTTAATCTGGTGCCCATTCCCGGGGGCAATACCGGCGTGCAAATGGGCGGTTGGTTCAATAAGCGGATCGATACCGTGGAGGATCTCCGCGGACTGAAAATGCGAATGCCGGGACTAGGGGGACAGGTACTCGAAGCAGCCGGTGGCGCAGCGGTTTTAGTGGCCGGCGGCGAGGTGTACACCAGTCTGGAACGCGGCGTGATCGATGCCACGGAATGGATCGGCCCCTATCACGACTATAAAATGGGCTTTCA
>CAZGGG010000074.1:9719-13330 GCA_964525165.1 uncultured Saprospiraceae bacterium
GGCATGAACCGGGCTCACAGCTGGAATTCTTCATCAACAAGCGCACTTTCGATGCGCTGCCCGAAGACCTGCAGGCCATCTGCTTGAATGCCGGCTACAAACTCCAGGCGCAGGTGCTGGCACAATTTGAGGCGCAAAATGCCCTCTACCTCCAAAAAATCCGGGATGAAGGTCAGGTGCAAATCCTCCCATTTCCGGAAGGGGTTTTATCGGCCTTAAGGCAAAAAACGGAGGAGGTGTTACAAGAGATGATCAGCGGGGACCCCTTTTGCCGAAAGGTGTATGCTTCCTATACCGACTTTCAAAAACGCATCGCGCCCTGGACGGCTATCACCGAAAAAGCTTACCTGGAGCTCATCCTTCAGGCAGCAGATTGAGTGCTGAATGACTCTTTGAAGGGAAGATCGGATTGATTTTTTGAGATTTTCGTACTTTAACGCAAATGAAATTGAGAAACATGAGAATACAAAACACCCTTTGGATAGCAGTTTTCACATTTTTAAGTGTGGGATTATTCGCGCAAAAAGACTGCCAGGAGAAGGTAGCGGACCTGAAAGACAGCGATATCAAGATGCTGGATACGATCAAGGCCTTTCCGGATGACTCTGATGTTTGGGTCAATAAAGTGATGAAAGTGTATCGTCCGGGCGAGCACGTGATCGAGCAAACGCAGTGGGAAGGCGACTTAAAAGTCTATTACTTCCGTAAAGACAATTGCTTGCTGATCCACCGAACCGAAAAATATTTGAAGCTGGAGGAATAATCCTCCCTCCGACCTTGGCACAATAAAAAATGGCGCTTCCACACTTTTGTAGGAGCGCCATTGTCGTCAGCGAATACGGAAACTATTCGTCTTAGGTTCATTTGTCGTCAGCGAATGAACTTTTTCTTTGTCCTTAACTATCCAAGCCGAAGCCATAGTAATAAGTGCCGGGCATATCTTCATAGCGGCCTTCCACCAGGGCTCCCCCCTTGAGTTGGGACAATATTTCTTGAAATTCCTCTACGGAATCTACTTCCTGATCATTGATACGGGTGATGATGAATCCCGGACGCATACTGGTGGCGCGGCTGATGATACCTGATTGAACTTCCACCACATACACCCCACTTTCCAGTCCGGAAGCCTGCTGTTGCTCCTCCGTCAGATCTTGCACTTCAATGCCCAGTTTTTGGAATTGCACCCCTGCCTGAGCGATTTCCGTATCTCCATCCGCACCTTGCAGGATGACGGTAATGTCTTTTTCTTTCTGCTTCCGCAAAACGGTGAGTTTGAGTTCATCACCGGGACGGAAACGCGCCACGCGTTCCTGCAATTCCGGCGTAGTTTTGATCGCATCATCATTGACAGCGACCACGACATCCCCGGACTGTAAGCCTGCTGCTTCTGCGGCACTTTGCGTCATCACACTGTCGATATAGACACCGTCATTGATCTTCAAGCCTTCCGCTTTGACCAGATCCGCATTCACATCGCGAATCATCACACCCAGATATCCTCTTTGTACGGCACCATATTCCAGTAAGTCTTCAATGACCTTGCTCACCAGATTAGACGGAATCGCAAATCCATAGCCGGAATATGCGCCCGTCGGGCTGATCAAAGCCGTATTGATTCCGACGAGACCTCCTTCCAGATTCACCAAAGCGCCCCCTGAATTTCCCCGGTTGATGGCGGCATCGGTCTGGATAAAAGACTCTACGGCATAACGATCTCCGTTGATGTTGAGGTTTCGCGCTTTGGCCGATACAATTCCGGCAGTAGCGGTGGAGGTCAGATTGAACGGATTCCCAACCGCCATGACCCATTGACCGACATTGACATCATCCGAATTGACCAATGGCAGGGCCTGGAGATTTTCCGCCTGTATCTGCAAAAGCGCCAGATCAGTGGTCGGATCCGTACCGATCACTTTGGCCGCGTACGATCGATTATCATGTAGGGTCACTTCTATTTCCGCGGCTTTATCGATCACGTGATTATTGGTGACGATGTAGCCATTTTCATTAATGATGACTCCTGAGCCGGAGCCCATACTATATTGAGGCTGCTGGCGTCGCTGCGGTTGGATATTTCCAAAGGGGAAGCCCTCCTGCTCAAAGAATCGTCGAAAAGGGTCCATTTCTTGTTGGCGGGAAGCCATAGGGTTTTTCACTTTCGACTGAATATACACCACGGATTCCATGGCCACGGCAGCTGTTTTTTCAAAATCCAGAGGAACGACTTTTCCTTCCTCATCGACGGTATACATAGCTCCTTTGACCGGCGCTTGTTCGACATGTTGTACCACGACTTCCTGAGGGGAATCCTCTGTTAGATACTCCATCCCCAGAAAAGTAAGCGCTGAAGCCGCAACGGCCACGATCAGCGTCGTAAAGATGTTTGATTTCATGTGTCCTTACTTTTTTGATTCAAGAATTAAACTCAACATTAGTACAAAATGTGTCTGTGGTCAAGGGGTTTAACGAGTACTTAACTTTTCTTAAGAAGTGTTAACAAGTTGACGGTGCAAGCAGGGCAGCTATAAAAAAGTCCCTATCTTTTGTGTCTCTATCGAATCCCTTTCCGCCTTACGGCAAAAGGAAAAGTAACTCCTCTTATGGCTCCATTATTTCGCCGACTTCGATTTCGTTTCCTGAAGACTCAACAGCTACGGAAATACTTACTGTATGCGTTGGGTGAGATTTTGCTGGTGGTGATCGGCATCTTGATCGCTCTGCAGGTAAACAACTGGAACCAGATGCAAAAAAACTTGAGAAAAGAGCAATTCTACCTCAAGGAATTGCAGATGGAATTCCGGAAAGACAGTAGCATACTGGATCGATACATAGACTTAACACGCTACAAATCAGAGGATGGGCGCAGAGTGGAAGCCTACCTAAAAGGGGATTCAGTGGGAAAAGACAGTCTGCTCAGCTATTTGTTTTTCAATGGTCGGGTATTGGTCTTCAAGAGCTTTACCCCCACCTATGATGAAATCATCGCCACCGGGCAACAAGAGATTCTTCAAAGTGACAAACTCAAAATTTTAATCAAGAATTATAAAAGTTTCCTGCGCGATTTAGACGCTTTTCTACTCGAGGAAGGGCGAGCGATCAAACAGGCCTATAATTTTCACTTGTACCAATATTTTGATCGCGGTATATTGCCGGAACTTTGGAAGCATCTTTCACGAAAAAATAAATACATAGAACTTAAGCTATTGGAGACTTACCGCATGGACTTTGAGGGCTATCTCCAGGATACGCAATCTCTGTATTATGCAAGTATGAATACAGGTATCGATTTGGATTTGAACCGAATATATGAAGATTCTGTAATGAGGAGATTAAAGGAAGTTTTAGAAGAGCTGGATCGGTTGCTAGAGGAAGGGTAGCTGCCATGACTCCCGGGCATGGGTGTAGTGTGACGTTTCAGTGAGTTTCTTGTTGGAGAGGAGGGGAAGTTTTAAGTGGTTATGTGGGTTGGGTTTTTCGCTATTGTAATATTGCAATATTACGTAGATGTAGTAATAGCAACGGTTCTAGCAACTCCAGCACCTAAAGAAAGGAGGAATGTTTGAGCGGCAAAATGGAGTTGGTTTTTATTTCATTGTAATATTGCAATATTA
>CAZGGG010000075.1:0-13170 GCA_964525165.1 uncultured Saprospiraceae bacterium
CGAGGGGCGACAAGTTTGTATCGGACCTCAGACGGCCGACGGCTGACCGCGAGCTAAGCAGACGAGGGCGTTCTCAAAAAAAATGAGGAAGAATGAAGGGAAGCTCCGGAGGAGCGAAATACTTGTAGCTGAGGATAGAGATAGGTTCAAGCCCCGCTGCGCCAAAGGCGAGGGGCGACAAGTTTGTATCGGACCTCAGACGGCCGACGGCTGACCGCGAGCTTAGTAGCAGACGAGGGCGTTCTCGAAAAAAATGAGGAGGAAGGGAGGGAAGCCCCGTAGGGGCGAAATATTTGTAGCAAAAAGGTTGAAATTCCATTAAGCCCCGGTAGGGGCGACATGTTTGTATCGGACCGCCGACCGCTGTTACCAGACCGCCGACTGCGGAGCCGCCTACGGCGCACTGATGGTTCTGTCATCCACCAGCATTATAGTCCACAGCGGCGATCCACTGTTCATTGGATTGAAATATTTACAATGCTATCTATGCTCCATAGATTATACTTTTTTGAAACAAAAAACCTATTTGTAGACCCACATCGTCTACCACAAGAGTGAGACCCTATAAACTCGGCTGTATCATTTGCTTTTATCTCTAAGTCATAAACATAGAATAAGCTCAAGCGATTGGATCCAACTCTTGATTGCAAGTAGTCCCAGTTCCTTGTGTTTGGTCCTTGAGCCATAAAGACGAATATAGTTGAGGTTAAGACATAAAATTTATCGATAATCTCAAAATCATCTGTTAGTTCTTTCTGGGAGGATGAATCAATGATAATACCAAAAAATGAGGTGTCAGAATAGGGTAGGTGAAGTACTGCATGAGTGCTGTCTAATTTATTTGGAAATGGAAAGGAAGTAACTTGGCTTAATAAATATTTGGGCCCAATGTCCATTGCTATGGATTGATAATAATTTTCTTTCAAATCATCCGAATCAATATTTTTATGAGATGACTTTCCACAACTTAGTATTAAGGCAAAAAAAGAAATTATTAACGTAGTCTTGACCGTTAATCGCATGATGTGAGCGTTTGTCCTGCCATTAATTCCTGATGCAGACTTGCAAAATTACTATTCTCTCCATAAGTTCCATCTGACCATAAGTGACTATAGATTCTTAATCCTTTTCCAAAGAGTTCAATTCTTAGCAAACATAACTTTAAAATATAGAAATAGTCTCAGTGCTGTCGATTGTCCATCTATTTAAAATATTTGATATGTAAGCTCTACTCCTGTGACCGCATAATGCTGCACACGAAAAATTGTAATCAATAATAGTGCGATTTTTTTCTATAGGAGCTATTGCATTAATACTAAATGAGCGGAGATGAGAATAATTATATTTTTGTGCCATTTTATCCCATTCCCAGCTATTTGATTCATTATGGAAAAACATAACAATTGTGTTATAAAAAACTTTTTTATATAAGGTTGTACTTAATAGTTCTTGATTTAAATTGATTATTGAGGAGTCGACAAATACGCCATAATAAATAGTATCATTGGATGTGGGAATAAATATAGTTGCATATCCCTCAGGAGCTGAATTTAAAGATGGTGGCACGGGAGGAGGATATGTAAGCCTATGTTTTAATATTTCCTGCCATGCAATATCAATAAGTATTTCCAGTTTTGTCTCTTCATTCAAAGAATGACCTTTGTTTTCATAGCAAGCTAAACAACACATTATCAATAATAGCAATATTATTCGCATAATGGATCGTTTTGATTATTTATTCTTTCTAAATGCAAGGCATGATAGGGACTATTCGTACCGAATGGATCATTATGGTAATAATCATAGCTATATCCTCTTAATCCGTCCCATGCGGTATGCATATAGTGATCAATTGTGAAATTTTGGCCTCCAGCATTCCAGAGTGCTTCTGCTAATTTTCGAACCCAATATTCATTATAAATCATAATACTATGTTGTATAGTTTCGGTTGAGACCCCTTCACCATGAACATTCAAATAATAATCTGCTGCGAAATCACTCCATACATCAATGTAGTTCTCAGGATCATTGGGGTCTAACCCTTGTTCTGAGACTCTTATAAATAGTAATGTATGGATTGCTTCATGAAGTATGGTGGCTGCTGCTTCGAAAAATGTGGTATTACATTCATTTGGGTTAATTCGCATTAAAGCAGTGTTTCCCGCAGAATTCCATTCTGTCTCTGCTGCTCCGCCTTTCTCTGGAGTCTTGACTTCAAAGCTAAGATGATGCAACCCGTTTCCATCAAATAATCCAATCGTTTCGCAAAATAAAGAGTTGTTACTATTATTCAATAAATTGTATGCACACTTATAAGCCTCACATCCTTCTAGCCCACTTGGATCTACTGTTTCTACTCCATTCATAGCATTTCTCATTTCTTATAAAGTTACGACATGGTTGTGTAAGCTGCTGCTTCCATCACTACCCAATAGTTGATCAGATGGTGGAATACTCTAATAGAGATGGCGGATCGAAGTCCGCCATGACGTTTTATATGTTAATATTTTAGCTGCTGATATAGGTTGAGCTATGGGTAAAGGTGTTTAATAACAGTCTACAGGAGACTTTTATGGATTGTGATTATTACAAAAAAACAACACGAGAAGCTTTCATATTAACAATCCCCTATCTTACCATGCGAAGTTAGCACCCAAGTACCATTTTGAAACGAAAATACGAACTCTTCATTGTAGCAATATGGCGCACAAAATAGGTATCCATATAGCTTGCAATCATCCGACATGAATAAGTGATTGAGGTGTACAATTATAGTATTATATCCTTCAGTTGGTTGGTTCCTCCCCAACCGCCAAACGCCATCATTATATATTGATAATTTACCGGATATGTCACTTGAACATAATCTATTTTCATAAACATTAAAATGATCACAGAATTCTTTTGTTGAGATCGGAGGCTTGATGCTGTCTATGAGATTCATGACGTTGAGACTTAGAGAGTTCCAAAACATTCTGGAACGAGAGTTATTGAATATAATGATCGTATTATCAGATACTCTGTTATCAATATCAAATACTTTGTTTTGCTTCATTACATTGATCATTTCTAAGCAAATCTTTTTGGCTGTTGAATCAGTTAAAGAAGTAAATTGTCGTTGGCAATCATTTCCTAAGAGACCTTCGGTAGTACCTACACGCTCATTTATGTCATCTGAGGTTGCATCTTTATGAGCAGTGTTGCAAGCAATAATTAGGATGAAAAAGAATGGTATTGCCCAAAAAGTATTTTTTATTTTTGTATGCATGAGCGCTATCTAATTTATTTGAAAATGGAAAGGATGTAACTTGACTTAATAAATATTTGGGCCCAATGTCCATTGCTATGGATTGATAATAATTTTCTTTCAAATCATCCGAATCAATATTTTTATGAGATGACTTTCCACAACTTAGTATTAAGGCAAAAAAAGAAATTATTAACGTAGTCTTGACCGTTAATCGCATGATGTGAGCGTTTGTCCTGCCATTAATTCCTGATGCAGACTTGCAAAATTACTATTCTCTCCATAAGTTCCATCTGACCATAAGTGACTATAGATTCTTAAACCGTCCCATGCCATATGCTTATAATGGTCAATTGTAAACTGTTGCCCATTAAAGTTCCATAGCGCCTCCGCTAATTTATTCACCCAGAACTCATCATGAACCATGACTGCATGCTGAACTCCATTCGGATCAGTTCCATAGGTTTTAATATAGTAATCAAAGGAGATGTTTTCCCACATATCGACGTAACTTTGAGGATCATGAGGGTCTAAATCCGCTTCTGATAACTGCAAATACAATTAAAGCTGTAGAAAGAAAGTTAAATCGAAGACCCGTTAGAAAATTTAATTATCTTACTCCTGACGAAAAATATTATTCACTTGTTGCAGTTGATACTTGATAGCAGGATTAACCGATCCCTAAAACCTTTCTTTTGGCTATTTCCCAAAAGCCATTTTCCTCTTTAAGATGTATTTCTAATTTCTCTGAGTTCAAGTGGTGTTTAATGTAACTCAATTTGATAATAATACTTTCATCCTCCTTAAGCAATAGACTGTGTACAATGAACAACCGTTTTCGACCAATAATCTCTTTTGGTATTTGCTGAATCTTAACAAAGGAATATTCAATAGGTGTCGCCAAGAATTGTAAAGTATCCATAAGAAAATTATCTAAATCATAATTCTCATTCAGAGTGCTGTCAATAAAGACACCAACATCTAGCCTTTCATATTTAGAATATATAAAATATCCTCCTTTTGAACTATCTATTCTAGTCATCGTGGGAATATTCATTGGGTCAGATAGTTGTACTTGGATGATGCAGTCTATTAATGCTCCTTCAACTGCTGAAGATAAATACTCATCAGTTCTATCATTATTTAAGTTTTGACATGAAGTACAGATAACCAGTAGGTAAATTAATAATCTCATTGACATGATATATGATTTGATGAAATCATTTCTTGATGCAAAGAAATATAGTGTGGGTTACCATATTCATTTGGAGGATTAAACTGTTCGCTATAATCTCGTAACCCTTCCCAAGCAATATGCATGTAATGATCAATTGAGAATTCTTGATTGTTCATTTGCCAAAGAGCTTCTGAGAGCTTTCTGACGTAATAATCATTATAAACCATAACATAATGTTGTACATCTCCAACACTTAGGTTTTGACTTTCAGAGTGTTTATATGCTTCATGTCTCCAATACTCAGAGTATAAACTTACATCATACGGGTCATTACCATCTTGACTGATATATAAAAATAGCATTGAATGTATCGCTTCATGTAACAAATCGCTTGCAGCTTTGATTATATTAACATCGCATCTGTGACCCGGAAGCTTAATTGTACTTGTTTTATTGATTGGGTTCCATGTTTGATAGGGAAACGAAATATTCGTTCCAACTTCAAATTTAAGATGATGCAACCCATTCCCATCAAATAATCCAATCGTTTCACAAAATAAAGCATTGTTACTATTGTTCAATAAATCATATGCACACTTATAGGCTGCACATCCCTCCAGCCCGCTTGGGTCAACGGTTTCCACGCCTTCTAAAGCATTTTCAAAGTCCTCTTTAACACTTCTAAAGGAGATAAAATCAAAAGTATTCACTTCTTGACAGTTTTCATCTAAAACATCTTGCATGATATCAGCAATGTCTTGATTCGAACATGGAAGCTCTATGTTTAATTGAGATAGAAACTCATTTGTTAATGAGTTGAGTTTTGGCTCTGCTTTAGTAATACAGTCACCAGATACTCCAACAACATTATTACCTGTCCCCGGCGCATCATTATCCACGGTTGTTGAACCTCCTCCACCCGAATTTTCATTGCCGGGCGGATTTAAACTACCGTAAAAAGGTTCTCCTGGGAATGCCGGGATTCCTCCTCCACATCCACCAGGAACTCTGACTACTCTGCAATCATTGTAATTGCAGCATAATGTTATTCCAGATCCAGAAACACTTATTCCGCGGCACTCTATTCTCCAATGCATACAGCGTGAATCTACTATAGGCCAAGTTAGCAATTCTTGTAGTTTTATTTGAAAAGCATTATCGATATCGGAATTTCTAAAATACTGATGTCTTGAGAAAGAAGAATTGATAAATTTCCACAAAAGAAATTCTTCTGATGTGTAAATCATATTTGAATCTAAGCTTAAAGCTTGATTGGCATCAATATGACTGTAGTAATAGTTTCCTCCTTCTTTTAAAAAGAACTGTATTGCTTGGATACTATCCTCTTTAAAATAGGGGATACTAATTAGAAAAGAATCTCTAGAGGGAGTTTCAAATTCTATATGAGCATCGTTCCATAATAAATCCCCATAAGCTGAATCAACCCATAAATAGTCCTGGTGGGACCAATTTTGTCTCATACTTTCAGAAGCTGGAAACAATAAATCTCTTCCAGGTCTGTCAGGTTGGTTTGGGAAATTGTTGTTTGAGGATCTACTATTAACTTCAAGAAAAGAATCAGAATCAGTTTTGAGAAGGTCATTAATATCTTCTTTGTGGCAAGCAGTCAATCCGAAAAACAAAAGGATAAAAATAATTTGAATTATACGCATATCAATACATTTAAAATGAAACAATACAAAACAAAATTACCCCCCCTTTGAATTCTCCTAATTATATTCTGATTTTAACATCTGGCCTTGTTTTCAAATGGGTACATGTTGAGGAGCAATTACGTTGAGAAGAATAGGGTCAGTGTTCATTACTGAATTAAGCTTAATATCTAGAAAGTACTATTTTGATGAGATGGCGGATCGAAGTCCGCCATGACGATTTCTACCTAAGAAGCGTTTCGATTACTTTCTGATATCAACGCTCTGAAGACAAATCAAAATCCTTTTTCTTATCCTGATTCAAGCGATAGCTAAAGGTCATGACGATGGATCGGCGGACGCGCCATTGGAAGACGGATTCTGCCTGATAATTGGGCAAATCAATGATGTTTCGCCATTTACGAGTGTTGAAGATGTCGCGGGCTGTAAGGGTAAGGGTGCCTTTTCCTCCTAAAATATCAACAGATCCTCCCAAATCCCAGCTATAAATAGCCAGACGCCGTCCCTGGGTGGTGATTTCCGGGGCGCGATAGTCAAAGGAGGTTTGGAGTTTCCATTTTTCGCCAATGTCCCAGTTGGAATTCAGCCTTCCGCTCCAGGTGTAGGTGTCGGCCGAGTAGTCTTCTCCTTCAAAGGAACCATTGGTAATGGCCCGAAAGAAGTTGAGATCTGTGGTCAGGGACCACCACTTCCAGAGATCATAACTAAAATTGACCTCTAACCCGTAGCTGTTTCGAGTGGATAAATTGACCGGATAACGAATGGTGGTGCCATCCTCTGACGGGAGCGTGATTCGATCTATAACGCCATCTGTGATCCGATAATAAGCGCCCAATAAAAAGGTTCCTTTATCAAAGTATCTTAAATAACCCAGTTCGCTGGAATTGGTGAATTCCGGTCGTAGATTTGGATTTCCGATGGAGTTGTTTCTGGGATTGTTGTAGTTGGAAAAGGGGAGCAGTCTTCTGAAATAAGGACGGCTGATTCTCCGACTATAGCTAGCCTGTACCTGATCCTTATCCGTGATTTTATAACTGAGATTGAGGGAGGGGAAAAGGTTCGCATAGAATTGATCATTGCGGGTGTCGGAATCCAGTAATACCGCGGAGATGTCTGAGATTTCCATCCGTAGACCCACTTGTCCGCTGAACGCTCCCATCTCATGTGCTCCAATCAAGTAGGCCGCATAAATATCTTCCGTATACTGTAATTGGTCATTGAATTCCGCTAAAGGCTCAAATGTATTGCCCTTATCCTCTTCGACAATGAAGTCATTATTGACGGTACGCAGATCTATCCTTGCGCCCCCTTCTACGCGGGTACGCTCACTGAGAGGAAGCACATAATCAGTCTGGAAAAGGAAGGTGATTTCATCTTCGGTATTACTGGACCGTTGGATTAAGGGGTCGATCTCATTGTTTTCCGTTTGGAAGTAGTCTGCTATTTCTGTGTCGTCATCGTAAATATATTTAAGGTCGACGGTCCATTTCTGATCTTCCCGGTCAAAGTTTTTCGTAAAATTTAGGGCTGCTTCTAAGTTGTGTTCAGTCTCTGTTTCCTCAGTCTCGCGGTTTGTGATATTGAGCAGCTCGTTGTTGCTATCAAAATCCCTGAAGACAACGGTCGCATCATTATTGTCTTCTCCTGTTCTGTAAAGCAGAGAAGCCGTCAGCATGCTTTGTTCGCTCAGGCTCCAATCCAATCCTCCCTGAAAGTAACCTCCTAGTCCGCCGCGGGTCTGATCCGTTTCGCTGGTGAAGAAGTCTGTCAAGTTACCATTGTCGAAAAAGCGTTGTTCTGAATTTCCACCCCCCGGAGCTCGCCGATAGTCGATTCCAAAATTGGAAAAGAAGTTAAGATTTGACTGGCGATAGTTGAGATTATAGGAAGCTCCCAGATTGGTAGGATAGCCTAAAGTGGCTCCGAAAGAACCATTAAAGCCTTTCTCTTTATTCTTTTTAAGGATGATATTGATGATTCCGGCTTCACCTTCTGCTTCATATCGCGCCGAAGGATTGGTAATTACCTCTATGCTTTCGATTATATCTCCCTGCATCCGTAAGAGCGCATCTGTTTCACCGGCACTCAAGAGCCCTGAAGGTTTGCCATTGACGAGGATACGCACGGATCCGCTTCCGCGAAGGGAGACATTTCCTTCGGGATCAACATTGACAGAGGGCACGTTATCCAAAATGTCTGCAGCATTATTGCCGGCACTGGTCAGGTCTTTGCCCACATTGAACACTCTTTTATCCAATTTGAATACCATCTGGGATTTTTCTGCCGTCACTTGCACTTCTTCCAGTGCAACGGCACTGCTCCCCATTAGGATCTTACCTAAATCTAAATTTGCCGTAAGGCTGAAAGGGTCAATGATATAATTCTCGTATCCCATGAATTGGATCACGCCATAATATTTGCCGAAAGGTAGTGAAAGCTTAAACTCGCCGTTGTTTTCTGAAAGGGCATTCCCTGCCATGCTGCTGTCGGCCACTTCATAGTATACGATGGTGGCATAGGGCAGAGGCTCTTTCGTTTCAGCATCCCATAAAGTTCCACTTATTTCAAAGGTTTGTGCTTGGAGATTCAAGCTGATGAAACAAAGCAAAAGCAGGAATAAGCGCATGAAGGAGGACTATTTTGGTCAATTTTGTACTAAATAAATGTATAGACATCTAAAAGGTTTAATAAAATCTTTCACCTTCCTATGTGTTGAGGAGACTAAATTCCCCTCAAAAGAAGCTCGAAGCGCCACGATTTAAAAACCCCGTCCTCATGGACGGGGCGGGGAACACAAATTACTGAACAAAATTGACTAATTTTTGATCAGTCGACTAAATTTTAATCCATTATCGGTAGATAGCAGTACCACATATTGTCCGGGTACTAAATGTTGTATGTTGATGACCGGTGTATAGCCTCGATGCACACATTGCCCGGTCAGTGAGAAAATTTCCCAGGAAGTTATCCTGAGCTCTTCATTTTGTAAGAAGATACGATCAGTAGCCGGATTAGGGTAGATGGTTACGGAGGTGGGTTGTGCGCGCTTAAAGGTGAGGGCTGAGGAAGACAAGTCAAGTTTTAGTACTTCCCGGCCGGCGGCGCAAGCCCAAAAAGTTTCCGTTGCCTCCTCCCAAAATCCGGATGAAGATAAGCCACTGCAAGTGCTGATGATATTTCTGAAGTCTAGAGTTCCTAAGTCGGTAATGTATAGATCGGCATTAGAAGAGTTAGTGCCCAGGCAGAAGATACGATCATTGGTTCCTTCATAGAGGCGCACCCCATTGTAAGGTCTGCGTTCCTGGCTGAAAGTTTCACCGCCATCTGTGCTGAGGTAGATATTTCTAACATCCAACATATAGATGGTATTGAATTGGATGACGAGAAAGTCTCTGGGGCTTTGGTTGGGATCAGGGTGACTTACATAAGGTTCGAAATCACCACCGCCATTGACGGACCACCACAACGCATCACCAACTAAGACATACAAATTTCCGGCATGATCGGCTTTGATGCGACGCGCATTATCCGGGAAGGTGTAGTGTTCCTTCCAGCGCTGACCTTTATCAGTCGACTTATATAATGTTGTTGCAGTGAGCACGTAGCACAAACCATCGGCTTTGCTATAAAGAATGTCTTCGATGCCCTCATTGGTTTCCAATACGGTATCCAGTCCTTGATTGGGGGACCAGCGAAGTAGTTGGCCTAGATCATTAGATATATAAGCCTGATCGTCCAGATAGCGCACCAGGTTAAAATTGCGATCACTGGCTATTTGAAAGGTCCAATCCGCTCCCTGATTCTCACTGTAGAGCAGAGCCCCGTATGGACCTACGGCAACGGCAGTATTTCCATGTGCAGCTGCGCTTTCCAGTTGTTCGCCAAACCCATGAAATAGTTCCAGCGGCACATCAGGATGAGGGGTCCCATAGATTTGGCCTGCTTCTCCTCCGATAAAAATCGTACCGTCATCAGCTACAAAATTGCAGGTCGTCCTTTGTACGCCCACCGGCATCACTATGGAGATCCAATTTAAGCCCTCGTCTGTGCTGTAGGTAATTCGATTGCTGGAGCTGGATAACAGAGTGGTATCATTATAGAAGGTAAGTTCATCGGCATTTCCAAAAAAGTTCTGCGCGGGTACTTCTTCCCAACTTTGTCCGTCATCATAGGAGCGGAAAAGATGATCCTGAAGACTGACCGCAAATAACTGGTCGCCGCGCCCTACTACTTTGCGCATATTGTAAGTATTGTCAATCACCTCAGTGAAGTTGACCGCTCCATCTTCAGATCGGAAGACGCCACGAGAGGAGCTGGCATAGACTTTTCCATTGTGTTCGGTGATATGCCATCCACTGACATCAGCGGTTTCAGACATTGTCCAGCTTTCCCCCTGATTATCTGAATAGGCAACGCCCCCTCCGGAGACCACCCATCTGCCGCTGCTGAGTACCGTGAAAGAGTTGATAAGACTCATGTCCGGTGGTTTGATACTGGCGACCGTGGCAAAGTCATCTTGAGTGTATAGAAGTTCTCTTTGATCTCGATACACCAACTCCCCGGCATTATCAGAGTTTAAGAAATGGATACTTGAAAAACCTGAGTTGTCCGGGAGGGGCAAATCAACAGAGGACCAGCTCGCCCCAAAATCTTCCGTTTTGAGCATGCCACCACACTCCTGGGGTGCATAGCCGATTCCGGAAGAATGAATGTTAATGGCGCTGACGGTTCTCGGTGGAACTTCAGGATAAAGGGTTTCAAAATCCTGGGCCAAGGAGAGGGTTGCGATGCACCATAGTGAGCATAAGAGTAAAATAGCTTTCATTTTTTCTTTCCAAAGTACAGCAGCAAAACATTCAATGGCTCACCCAAAAGGGTGGTTCTTGATGAAAGTCATGGGAAAAGTGTCTTCGGGATGATAGAAATTATCAAATAGTCGTTGAGAGCGACCTATTTTTCAAAAGTTAAAAGAATCATTTATGACAGATTTAGAAATAGCCAAGAAATCAAAGATGCTTCCGATTCAGGAGGTGGCGCAGAAGTTGAATATAGATGCTGATGAGCTAGAGTTGTATGGTAAGTACAAGGCGAAATTACCTCTTTCCCTGATCGATCCCGATTGCGTTGAGCAGAGCCATTTAATATTGGTATCTGCCATTTCTCCGACCCCCGCGGGTGAAGGAAAGACAACTATGTCCATTGGTTTAAGTGAAGCGATGAATCGGATCGGACAGCCTACGACGGTTGTTTTGAGAGAACCTTCCCTGGGTCCTGTATTTGGAATCAAAGGCGGGGCCACGGGAGGAGGTTTTTCACAAGTCCTTCCCATGGAAGACATCAATTTGCATTTTACCGGAGATTTCTCAGCGATTGAAAAGGCCCATAATTTATTGGCGGCCTTGGTGGATAATAACATTCAGTCTCGCACGACTGCCTTACATATTGATTCACGGACCATCCGTTGGAAGCGAGTGATGGATATGAATGATCGAGCTCTGAGACGTATGGTGATTGGCTTGGGCGGCACGACAGGAGGTTTTCCGAGGGAAACCGGTTTTGATATTACGGCTGCTTCAGAGATCATGGCGATTCTTTGTTTGGCCGAAAACTTCTCTGATCTGAAGAAGCGATTGGGTAATATTTTCATTGGATACACCTATGATAAGCAACCGATTTATGCTCGGGATTTGAAGGCACAAGGAGCGATGGCTACTTTGCTCAAAGATGCCATCAAGCCCAACCTGGTACAGACGCTGGAAGGGAATCCCGCCATCATCCATGGGGGCCCATTTGCCAATATCGCTCAGGGAACCAATTCTGTGATTGCCACCCGGATGGGGATGTCTTTATCGAAGTATACGGTCACAGAAGCCGGATTCGGATTTGATTTAGGTGCAGAAAAATTCTTCGATATTAAATGCCAGTCGGCCGGATTAAAACCCAAAGTGGTGGTATTGACGACCACCATTCGTGCACTCAAATATCACGGAGGGGCAAAGCTGGATGTTTTGACGGAAGAGAATTTAGAGGCTTTGAAGCAGGGTATACCCAATCTGGAAAAGCACTTAGAGAACATTCGCCAGTTTAAGGTGATGCCAGTTATCGCCATCAATCAATTCACCTCAGATACAGAGGCTGAGATTCAAATGATCCGTGAAGTAGGGCAGCGATTGGGCGTGCCTGTTGCTTTGGCCAATGTCTGGGGCGAAGGTGGTGGTGGAGCCATTGAACTTGCCGAAAAGGTAGTAGCTATGATTGAAGAGGATCAAAGTGATTTTACGCCTTTGTATGATTGGGCGCAACCCGTGCAGGAAAAGATAGAGACCATAGCGACACGGATCTACGGCGCGGAGCATGTCGATTACAACAGTCAGGCTAAAAAGGATTTGAAAACCATAGCCGATTTGGGTTTAGATCATTTGCCCATCTGTATGGCCAAAACGCAGAAATCACTTTCAGATAATCCGAGATTACTCGGTCGACCAAAGGATTTTATTATCACGGTAAGAGAGATAGAGATTGCCTCAGGGGCAGGGTTCTTAGTGCCGATTACCGGAAATATCATGCGTATGCCCGGCTTGCCGGCTCATCCGGCTTCGGAAGGAATTGATATCGATGATGATGGGAATATCAGCGGATTGTTTTAGCGCCCAAAGCCTTTCATGGGTCTAGTATTTAAAATGAGTCTATGGAGGACAGTATAGGCAAAGGGACTTTTCCAGTGTGTGATGGAAGAGTGGTGTGAGATGAGAGAGGGGTGTAGTTGGTGTTGGAGGGCATTGATTGTAATATTGCAATATTACGTAGATGTAGTAATGGCAGGGCTTATAGCGAGTTTTGAATCATCATTTTAAGAAGAGAATCTAATTAGTTAGAGAGCGACCTGGTTTAGGTTACAATTTACTTAATTGTAATATTGCAATATTACGTAGATGCAGTATTTATAAGGGGTATAGCCCTTTTGCCTTCAGTTGAATCTAAAGAAGCGAGCTTTGTGAAACGATGATGTCGTATTCAGGATTGGAACTCACTGAATGTAATATTGCAATATTACGTAGATGTAGTAATGGCAG
>CAZGGG010000076.1:0-3173 GCA_964525165.1 uncultured Saprospiraceae bacterium
GCCAGCCCCGCTAGTCGCCTATGGCGCCCAAGCTAAGAGCCCGGTTTTCGAGAGAAAATCGGGCATTTTTTATTAAAGTTGATGATGTATATAGTATATATTTTATACTCGAAAGAATTTGATAAGACCTATGTGGGATTCACTCAGGATATAGAGAAGCGATTACGAGCTCATAATGCAAGAGGTAGCAGGCTTTGGACAAAGAGATATCAGCCTTGGTTATGTGTTTATAAGGAAACTTACGAGACGAAGGATGAGGCATTGAAAAGAGAACGTTTTTATAAGAGTGGTAAAGGAAGAGCCATCATCAACGAGTGGCGTAAAGAATGGGATGTATGAAGGTCGTTGGCAGTGTCCGCCTGAGGCGGATTCAAGTTTCGCCAATGGTGAACGCAGCCAGCCCCGCTAGTCGCCTATGGCGCCCAAGCTAAGAGCCCGGTTTTCGAGAGAGAATCGAGCATTTTTTATTAAAGTTGATGATATATATAGTTTATATTTTCTACTCGCAGGAATACGATTAGAGGTAGGTGGGTTTCACTCAGTTCCTAGAGATGCAATGAGCAGACTTTGATGTGTGAATGAGTATATTGCAAGCTTGGCTAATAAAATTACACAGAAGCGTAAATCAAGAAATATAAGTATGTAAATGACCTTATTTTTACAATATATTTTCGACAGATTATAAACTATTGAATATAATTTTGACGTTATACTTTTAAATTCATCATATGAACATACTACTTAGTCACGATACTTCTAAATTCCTGCCCTACCAATCCAAATTTATTGAGAAGTTAAGTAGTTTGTTGGGGTCCCATTCAAGATGTTTTCTGCCTGGTCAAACTGAATTTGACAATGAGTTATATTGGCAGCTGAGCTCTAATGAAGAGTTTTTGAAAGAAGAAAATTTAATTCGTTTTTGGCACAAGGAATCGATGAGCGCCGCGGCAAAAGCTCCTCAATTAGTGATCCCACAAGGTAAGTTGCCATCTAAAATCTCTAATGTTCTGTTAGCCTATAGCTCATACCCGGATGCAGAGGAAACATTTTTAAGAGTAGGAATGGATATTTCCCTTCGTTTGAATGCAAATTTACATTGCCTCAAAATTGTAAAACCTCCTCAGGTGTTGTGGACTAAAAAGCAATATCCCATTACAGATGAGCTCATGTGCATTGAGAGAATCAGTACGCATGATTCTATTAGTGAAGGAGTTTTAGAGTACGCTAGGGACCATTATATCGACCTTATTGCCCTTCTGACCCGACCATGGCAGAACACGGAACACGATATGAAATATTCTCACAGCATGAAAATTTTGAAAGCTACAAAAGTTCCTGTGTTATTGTATCGAGAAGATACCATTCAGGGCCTACCTCTAAAAAAGTGGGCCTGATTAAAGCTGAGATAAACGTCCACTCCAATATAACTTTAGGGCTAGCTGGACGTCATATCGATATTTTGCCAAGGCTTGAGTAAGGGACGCATTATTTAGTTGGCGTTGAAATTCGAGCAATTCAATGATGGTAAGAGAGCCTGCTTTGTATTGCTGATAAATCAAGTCAATTTGTTCACGTATCAATGTAATTTGTTGATCTGTCTGGCGGATGATGTCTTCTTCTTTAGCCATCAGCCTTTCAGCATTCGAAAGTTGATACTTTATGTTTCGTTTCTCTAAATCGATTTGTCTTTGAGCCACCTCTTGATCAACGATAGCAGTTTCAATATTTTTTCCTGTTTGACTTCCCGAATAGAGATTCCAATTCAACCTTAATCCTCCGTAGGGTCCATAGTTTTGATTACTTAACAAGATTCCTACTGCGTTCCTGGACCAATTATACCCAAACCCGGCAAAGAGTTGTAAAACGGGCCATTGATTGCTTTTAAACAGATCTTCATTGTTTTGTGCCCGCTCGAGCTCTTGTCCAAGCAAACGAATGGAGGGAAAAACTTCTGTCTCGGTTTCGACCCATACATCGGCATAAGTACTGATGAGTCCTTCATTCGTTGCGATATTATCCGTAGAGTCAATGAAGCAGATTTCCTCTAAGATGGTGTGAGCAGATTCTAAATCTCTATCAGCATTCCGAAGGTTCAACAAGCTCATGTTGAGTTGTGCCTCCAGTTGCAGAATGTCTACTTTGTTGAGTCGTCCTAAGGACTGAACTTGTTGGTTCAGATTGACAATCTGAGCCCAATAGGCAGAGTCCTGAAGGAAGATTTCTTTTTGCCGAAAGGCTAATTGATAATCTAAAAAGGCTTGAATAACTTCTAGAACGATATCTTGGCGATCCAATTCATATTGGGCCTGCGCCCGATTCCAATCAATCTCAAGGTCCTTTTTACGCGCAGCTTTCGCGCCTCCCTCTAGTACATTATAGCTAAGGTCCAGATTTGATCCGGCTCTCAGGTTTGATGCATTATTGGCTGTCCGCGTTTCTCCGTCAAAAAATTGCAGACGTGTGTTATTGAGGTCATATTGCCCATTCCCACTAAGAATCAACTGAGGAAGATTTCCCGCTACGCCCTCTGTATTTCTCAGGAATGTTCTTTGTATTACAAGGCTGTTTGATTGCAGAAGGATACTGCTATCCAGAGCATTTTGGATTAGAAGAGGTAATGTCACTTCAGATTGTGCGAATACCGTAATGGGTAAGAAGACGCTAAAAATCCACCATGTCTTAATCATGTTGAGCAGGTTTTTTCCGTGAAAAGAGTAAATACATGCCGGGTATGATGAATAGGGTCAATAATAAAGACAGTAATAAACCACCTATGATGGCTACACCCATGGGGATTCGACTGGTAGAAGCAGAGCCTAAAGCCAGCGCAATCGGCAGTGTTCCCAAGACGGTGGCCAAACTGGTCATTACAATGGGACGGAAACGAGAAGCAGACGCTTCCAATACAGCATCCCATTTGTTTTTTCCGGTTTTGATTTGTTGATTGGCAAACTCAACAATCAGAATTCCATTTTTGGTTACAATACCGATTAGCACAATCATTCCAATTTGGCTGAAGATATTTAAAGTATGTCCAAACAACCAGAGGGAAAGAAGCGCTCCCACTAATGCTAGAGGCACGGTAAACATTATGATTAATGGGTCCACGTAGCTTTCAAACTGTGCTGCGAGGGCCAAAAACACTAAAACAAGTGCTAGAATAAATGCGTAAT
>CAZGGG010000076.1:3260-12729 GCA_964525165.1 uncultured Saprospiraceae bacterium
AGGTGCCTGCTAGATCCGTTTTGAAGTTTTCCGGAAGCACTTCTGCTGCAATTTCATCCATGGCCATAATTCCGTCCTCAATCGTAAAACCGGGATTCAAGTCCGCATTGACGGTAGCAGAAATATATCGATTGTAATGGAAAATTTGAGGGGGAGTAGACCGTTCTTCCAATTCTACCAAATTGCTTAATGGAATGAGGTTGCCTTCGTTATTGCGCACCGTAACATTATCTAAGTCTGAAGGCTCATCCCTAAATACTCGCGAAGCTTCACCCACGACTTCATATTGTTTGCCGTTTTTAATGAAAAAGCCCAATCGCTGTTGATTGAAATATAATTGAATCGTTTCAGCAATATCTCGAACCGTGACCCCTAAAGAACGAGCTCGATCTCTGTCGATGGTAAGATTTAATTCCGGTTTGGTGAACTTCAGATTCAAATCCAATATGTTGAATTCCTGTCTTTGACGGGCTGCATCCATGAATTGAGGTAGATATGCTTCCAAACGCTCCAAATCAGGGGCTTGCAAGACATATTGAACCGGTAAGCTACCCAAGGATCGAGAGACAGAAATCGTTTGTTCTTGGGCAATAAAAGATCTGGCAAAAGACTTGTTTTTGACCTTAGGGTAAAGGGACTGTACAATTTCAGATTGACTTCTTTCTCGTTCGTCCGGCCTTTTGAGCGTGACTCTGAAAAAGGCAGAGTTAACAGAAGTGGAGGACCCGAAATTAGGGGCCGTTACTGAAATATATGCTTGTTTTTCCGGAAGGGTATCAATAATACTCAGCAAGTCTAAGACATAATCATCCATCAAGTCGTAGCTTACGCCTTCAGGGGCAGTAGCAATTACCCGAAAGCTACTTTTGTCCTCCATGGGAGCCAACTCTGTAGGCAATAAATTGAAAAAGACGTAAACAAGTCCACTTGATATGAGGATGAAAATTGGAGATAGCCATTTGTGCTTGATAAAGCTCGCAAGTGCTCTTTTGTATAATTCTGTAGCTGCTCTAAATTGGCGTTCTGTCCGAGCATAGAATCCCTTAGATAAATCCTTCTTCTTGAGGATACGTGCCGATAGGGAAGGGGTTAGGGTAAGGGAAACAAAAGTGGAAATAATTATGGCGCCGGTAACCACTAAGCCAAATTCTTTAAATAAACTTCCGGTCAATCCCTGAAGGAAAATCACCGGGAGGAACACAGCTACCAAGGTTATTGTTGTGGCAATAATGGCAAAAAATATTTCTTTCGCTCCTTCGTGAGCGGCTTCAACGGACTTTTTTCCTTGCTCAATTTTTTGATAAATATTTTCCAGCATGACAATGGCGTCATCTACCACCAGCCCTGTAGCTAGAACGATACCCAACAGAGTCAATACATTGATGGAAAAATCCAGCATATACATGATGAAAAAGGCACCGATAAGTGAAATAGGAATGGCAACAGCCGGTATCAGCGTGGATCTCCAATCCCGAAGAAAGAAAAAGATAACGATAATAACCAAAGCGAAGGCAATTAAGATCGTCATGGATACATCGTCTATAGCTGCACGAATCGGCAGAGTAGCATCAATAGCATATCCCAGTCTGATATCTTCCGGTAAATCTTTCTTTAAAATCTCTACCCGTTCATAAAACTCGTCGGCAATTGAGATATAATTGGCTCCGGGTTGTGGGGTCACAGCTATACCCACCATAGGGATTTTACCGTTGCCGCGTAAAAGCGTCTTGGTATTCAAAGGGGCAATGCTAGCCTGACCAATATCCTTAAAACGGATGAGCTGATCTCCATTTTCTTGAATGATCAACTCATTAAACGCCTCGGCGGTATTGAGTCTTCCGAAGGTACGTATGGTCATTTCCGTTCTGTATCCTTCTATGCTTCCACTGGGGATCTCTATGTTTTCTCGCTGTAAGGCTGTGCGAACATCTAAAGGGGAGAGGTCATAGGCTTTTAACTTCTCCGGATCCATTTCTAATCGCATGGAATAGTCTTTGGAACCCCAGATCCGAATATTGGATATGCCCGGAATGGTTTGCAATCTTTCTTTAAAGAAATTATCCGCAAACTCGGTTAGCTCCATGAGTCCTCTTTCGTTGCTTTGAACGGTCATCGCGAGAATAGTCGTAGCGTCAGCATCCGCTTTTCGCACAATGGGTGGTTCAACATCAGGAGGGAGCGAACGAATAGCGCCGGACACACGATCTCTGACATCATTGGCAGCAGCCTCCAGGTCGATACCCAAGTCGAATTCAGCGGTAATAGTGGATCGGCCATCGGCAGAAACAGAAGATAAGGTCGAGATCCCTGCCACTCCGTTAATCGCTTCTTCTAAGGGTTCTGTGATTTGAGATTCAATAATCCCTGCGTTTGCACCCGGATAATTGGTCGATACAGAAATTCGAGGTGGATCTACAGAGGGATATTCTCTGACACCCAAATAGGAAAACCCAATGATTCCAAAAAGCAAAATCACGATGGACATCACCGAAGCCAAGACAGGCCGTTCTATAGAAACAGAGGATAGATTCATTGTCCAAGACTTTCATAGGTGGCAATGGAAGCTTTCACATGGGTATTTTCTCTAAGTGATAAGATTCCACTAATAATTGCCGTATCTCCTAAAGATAATCCCTCCTTGATTTCAATAAAATTTTCATTTCG
Source organism: uncultured Saprospiraceae bacterium (assembly GCA_964525165.1). Taxonomy (GTDB): domain Bacteria; phylum Bacteroidota; class Bacteroidia; order Chitinophagales; family Saprospiraceae; genus JAWLFI01. The sequence continues at coordinate 5,925 of CAZGGG010000076.1, forward strand.
TATTCCGGTGGTCACCTTTTGAGTGACAGCCTTTTGATTTTGAACTACAAAAATTTCCTCACCTCCCAGCTTTTGAATGATCGCATCTGTTGGGACGAGTAAAGCGCTTTGGCTGTTATAGACCTCTAAACTGACTTCTGCGAAAGTTCCCGGTAAAACAGCTCCGTCTGCATTATCCATTAGTACACGTGCTGTGAATGATCTATTACTGGGGTCTATGGTGGGAGAAATGTCACTGATCGCTAAACGAACAGGAGCTTGGTTCCGGATTTTTATATCTACTGTATCACCCGTTTGAATAATACCCATATACTTTTCAGGAACTGGAAATGTGATTTTCAGTGGGGTGGTGCTGACGAGTTCTACGATCTCTTCGCCTACATTTACGAAAGCACCTGGGCTTTTCTGTCTGAATCCTAACTGGCCGGAAAAAGGAGCTCTGATGACCGCTTTGGCCAGACTAGCATTGATCTCAGATATTTCAGCTTCTAATTGCTCAAGTCCATATTCCAATTCTTCCAATTCTTCTTCAGAGATCGCTTCGATTTTGGCTAATTCCTTGGCACGCTCTAATTTTTTTTCCGAAAGCTGATATTGTGTGCGCAACACTTTTTTACGAGCTTCTAATTCTGAAGCATCAATGGTCATCAGAAGCGCTCCTTTAGCTACAGAAGCGCCTTCAGTAAAATGAATTTTCTCTATTCTGCCGGCTCTTTCTGCCTTCAGTACGACAGATTCATTCGCATTACAAGTTCCTGTAGATACATAATGCTTCGTGACGGGTTGAGCGTCAATAATTAATCCTCGAACCGGGAAAGCGCTTTGGGAAGCGGGTCTTGTGCTCGGACCGCCTTTTTGCTCATTTGAGCATGCTGTGAGCATTAGGATCAAACCCAGGAAGGAATAAAAAAGTAGTTTTGGCATTTGGGTAGATTTACAATACTACTAAAGTACGATTCTAGCTTGGTTGTTCACCGAATTGGGCCCTTAGTTTTTCATGAATCAGAATCGTGCAAACTGTTAACTTGATATAGTAAATATTTCAGCTACAGATGCAATGTCTTACGTTAGTCGCTGCCCTATAAATGTATAACTCTTTGAAACCACTTCTTCGGCTTGCTCCGTTGGAAAGGGTGAACTGATATACATATCCACTTTTTGATAAAGGGAGGCAAATTGCAGAAAATACTGTTGCAACATTCCCCTATCGTTTTGCCAAAAGGCATATTGGGAATGATATTGTACTGCAACCGCAATCACCGGTACGCCGGTAGCATGCGCCGCATAAAATGCCCCTTTTTTAAAAGGTCTTAACTCTGAAGGACTATTAGATATGGTGCCTTCAGGATAGACCAAAACAGACTTGCCTTCTTTTAGGCCGTCTTGGATCGCTGTTCTTGCCGCCTTTCGACTTTCCGGGGTTGCTCGATCCACATAAATGATCCCTGTTTTCTTTGCTCCAAAATGAAGGAGAGGGTAGGAGGATACCTCCGCTTTGGCAACAGGCATGCCCTTAAGAAAAGCAAGCGTCACTACCGGATCTATAAATGAATGATGGTTGCTTACTGTCAGGTAGGCCCCTTCCATTTGGGGGATGTCCCCATGAATTTTTACCCTAAGACCTAAAATAAACAAAGCGGTTTTGCAAAAGAGCTTTCTCCACCAATAAGTATAAGCGATTTCATCTTTGCCGAAAGGCCAAAAAAGAAGCATCAAAAGGACATAGAGACCCAAAACGACAATCAGTAAAATGGCTCTGATGAAGGCTAAAATGTATATCGGCCAACGAATAATTGAATGTAAATCAAACACTCTTCCTCAATTTCTGCTTACTATTGTATCCACAATTAAATCATCCGAACTATGGATTACTTTAAAGAATCGTTGAATTTACATAAAAGATTGCGGGGAAAGATTCGCATTCAGTCTAAGTTTGATGTCCGGACAAAGGAAGATTTGGCTTTGGTGTACTCGCCGGGCGTAGCAGAACCTTGCCGTGAGATCGTTAGAAATCCGGAGGCTGTATGGGATGTGACCTTAAAAGGGAATACCGTTGCTATTGTAACAGATGGGTCTGCTGTTTTAGGTCTTGGCAATATAGGTCCGAATGCAGCGATACCTGTGATGGAGGGGAAAGCGATGTTGTTTAAACGATTCGCAGGGATTGATGCCTTTCCAATTTGTTTAGATACTCAAGATCCTGATAAAATTGTAGAGACTGTGAAGATGATAGCCCCTGTTTTTGGAGGGGTGAATCTTGAGGATATTTCAGCGCCCAATAGTTTTGAAGTGGAAAGTAGGTTACAGGATTTGGGGATTCCTGTGTTTCATGACGATCAGCACGGAACTGCCATCGTAGTCATGGGAGGCTTGATCAATGCGGCCAAGTTGGTGGGTAAAGAAATGTCGGATTTAAAGGTAGTGATCAATGGAGCCGGGGCTGCGGGTGTGGCTATTGCAAAATTGTTGCGCTGCGTAGATGGAAAAGCGAATGGTGCTTGTATCCCTGTAAAAGAGTTGTTGGTATGTGATAGTAAAGGTATTATTTCACCGGATCGCGATAATTTAAATGATTCCAAAAAGGAACTGTTGGCTTTCTCCAATCACGAGAAAATAAGTGGTTCGGTATATGATGCGCTTGAAGGGGCCGATGTGTTTATAGGAGTTTCTGTAGGAAATCTTTTAAAGGCAGAGCATGTGCGCACGATGGCCAAAGATGCTATTGTGTTTGGTTTGGCTAATCCGGACCCTGAAATTATGCCCGAAGAAGCAATGAAAGGTGGCGCTGCAATTGTGGGTACCGGCCGCTCAGATTTACCGAATCAGGTGAATAATGTACTCGGATTTCCGGGAATCTTTAGAGGGGCTTTGGATGCCAGAGCAAAGAGAATTACTCCTGCGATGAAGTTGGCTGCGGCCCATGCAATTGCAGATTGTTTGACCCATCCTACAAGAGATATGATCATCCCTCCAACACTGAATGTGGAAGTGGCTTTTAAAGTGGCAGAGGCGGTAAGGGAAGCTGCTTTGAAGGAAATGAGTTAAGCTTCTTTTTGTAGTTCGATTAAGGTGTCGTATAAAGAGGGATCCTTTAGGATAAGAAAGCCTTGTTGCATCAATTTGAATTTCTCCATATTCGGTGCTTCCTGGATTTTCTTCTCCGCTGATATTAATTGGAGTTTGCCTCCATGCATACTCAGCTTGGTTTGCCATTCCTGAGGAGATTCATTTTGTGTCAGATCGATATGAGTATTATCTAGGACCTGTATCCCTTTCATTTGAAATGGATTAGATCGGACATCAATAATGCGTATGATGCTCTTTTGTTTCAACTGTAAAAATTCTACCCCTGTCAAGGTTTTTTCAAAGACAAAATCGGAGAATTTTTCAATCCATTCATCTACTTTTTCAGGAGACTCTTTTTGATATTTTTGCCAATCTTCCGCCGGTATACTGTGGGCGGAAAGGAATCGTACAAATTCATCTTCGAGTTCTTTCAATTCAGATGGGAGGAGTTTGCGATATTTCATGATGATGTCGATTGTGGAACGAAGATAAAAGCTTATTGGGAATTGGTAAATGATGCTTATTTTAAAGTGATTCGCCTTTCGGCAAATGAGAAATCCCTTTCTTTGTAACTCTAAATAGAGCCATATGTTATTTCCTTATTTAATGCAGATGCCGGATTGGGGCCACCCTGAAGTCTGGGTGAGTCTGTTGACCATAACGTTTTTAGAGATCGTTTTGGGTATAGATAACATCATCTTCATCTCTATTGCTTCTAATCGTTTACCTAAGCAAGAACGGAGAAAGGCCACCAACTTAGGACTGATTTTGGCCATGGCCTTGAGAATTGTACTATTATTCGGTATATCCTATTTAATAGCGATGCAAGAGTCATGGGTGACCATTGATCTTTCGTGGTTTAAAGCGGGATTTTCAGGCCAAAGTCTGATCCTGATACTGGGCGGAATTTTTCTCTTATATAAAAGCACCAGTGAAATCCATCATAAATTGGAAGGAGCAGGGCCGGAAGACAACCTGAATCAGCCTAAGACTAGTACTTTGACCAACGTCATACTCCAAATAACTTTAATCAACATTATATTTTCATTTGATAGTATTCTGACAGCGGTAGGATTGACAGATTATCTCATCATTATGATCATTGCTGTGGTCTTGTCTGTGATCATCATGATGTTGTTTGCAAACCCTGTGGGCGAATTCGTCAATGAACATCCCACCTTTCAAATGTTAGGCTTGGCTTTTTTAATATTGATTGGTTTTATGTTGATCACGGAAGGTGCTCATTTAGCTCATGCTGTTATTGCAGGACAAGAAGTGGGAGCGATTCCCAAAGGATATTTATACTTTGCGATTGCTTTTTCTTTGGCCGTTGAGGTACTCAATATGAAATTGCGTAAGCCAAAAGAGAAGGTCAAATTACATTCTATCCATGAACAAGCAGAAAAAGAAGGTCTGTACAATGATTAGATACGCTGTATTTGCGCTTTTGATTCTATGGATCGCTTCTTGTGAGCGAGAAGCAGATGTTGTTGAGCCTCCCTGGGTGAAATTGTCCGGCAGCACCATGGGGACCACTTATTCTATAACGGTGCAAGCTACAGATGCTGAAAAATTGAAGAGGTCTGTAGACTCAATATTGGTAGCTTTTAACGAGGAAGTCTCCACTTATATTCCATCCTCTACTATTTCTGAATGCAATAATTCCTTGGATTCTTTTTGGGTTTTTCCTGTAAAACAACCACATTTCACAAGGAATATCTTAAAGGCGGAGGAGCTATACCACTTAACAGACGGTTATTTTGATCCTACAGTCATGCCACTGGTCAATCATTGGGGCTTTGGGTATAAGGAAAGACCTCAAAGCATTGATACAAGTAAGGTGTTGATCGATTCTTTGCTTAGTATGGTAGGTTTAAATAGATGGAGGATCGGGAGATTTAGAGACAGTATGTTATTGGTAAAGCCGAAAGCGGGAGCTCAGTTGGATTTCAGTGCCAGTGCCAAAGGAGATGGTGTAGACATGGTTGCCCATCATTTGGAAGATGTGGCCAAGGCTAAGAATTATCTGGTTGAGATCGGCGGAGAAGTGTATGCTAAGGGCTTAAGCCCTAAACAGAAACCATGGGTGTTAGGGATCAATAGACCCAAGGAGTATGCTCAGAGGACTGATTTTGTTCAGAAGATTAGTCTTTCGGGTAAAGCACTGGCTACATCCGGTAACTACCGAAATTTTTTCAAACAAGACGGAATGACTTATAGTCATACGATCAACCCCAAAACCGGAAAGGTGGAAAGAAATGAATTGTTAAGCGCTTCCGTTATTTCCGATGATTGTTTGCATGCGGATGCATTAGCCACGGCTTGCATGACTATGGGGGTTGAAAAGGCAAAACAAATGATTAGTTCCTGGGAAGGAACGGATATTTTTTTAGTTTATCGATCTCAGGACAGCTTAGCAACGTTTGCAAGTCCTGGATTTGAGGAGTATATAATAGAAGAAAAATGACCTTTAATTTAGATAGAGACCTAGTGTTTTTTGATTTGGAGGCTACAGGCCTGCAAGTCATGCGTGACAGGATTATTCAAATTGGAATGATCAAATATTATAAAGATGGCCGTCCTCCTGAAGAGATGGACCAATTGATCAATCCGGGTTTCGTACCTATACAACCGGATGCTATGAAAGTGCATGGTATTACGCCTCAGGACTTGAAGAACAAACCTACATTTGATCAGGTAGCTCAAAAGATTTTTGATTTCATAGGAGATGCTGATCTCAGTGGCTATAACGCTGCGCGTTTTGATATTCCCATGCTGATGGAAGAGTTTGCCCGAGTGGGTATCAACTGGGAAATAGATCAAAGAAGAATCATTGATGTCCAAAGGATTTTTTACAAGATGGAACCTCGGACACTTGAGGCAGCCCACCGTTTTTATTGTGGTTCAGAAATGCAGAATGCCCATGATGCGCTTGCTGATGTGCGCGCTACCATCAATGTTTTTAAAGGCCAATTGGAAATGTACAAAGAACAAGACTTTAAGGATAAGGAGGGAGAAATCATAGAAGCGCCTATCCGAAATGATATGCAGGCACTGCACAATTTTACAAACGATCTCAATTATATTGACGTTACACAGAAATTGAAAAGAGATAGCGAAGGGAATGTTGTTTTTGCTTTTGGAAAGCATATGAATAAGAAAGCGGTAGACGTTCTCAAGGAAGAACCCAATTATTTTGACTGGATACTCAATAAAGAGTTTTCCGTACAGGTAAAGAATGCACTTCGAAAAATTAAAGAAGGTAAAGGACAATAGCAGATATCGGATAAATTTGTTTCTAGGGATGCTTCTGATGGTCTTCGTCTGTTCATGCTATGAGCAAAGAGAGGGATGCCTGGACCCTAATGCGGTGAATTTTGATCCCTCTGCTGACTTAAACGTGGATTGTCGGTATCCGGCTTTGACCCTTAACTTTGATGCGAATGGTCCGGGCGTAGCTTTTTCTTATGATTCTGTCTTCTATGACAGTCAGGGAGCTCCTTACCAACTCTTGTTTACAGCCTTTTATATTCAACCTTTCGAAATTCAAGTCGAGGGAGAATGGATGCCCTTGAGTGGTAAGCAATTTGATGTGACAATGCCAGATGGCCAACAATTTGTTTTTCAGGAAGATGTATCCCTCTTAGAGCCGAGAATCTTTACGAATAGTATAGACTCTGTCATAAGCTTTGAAGCCTTTACCTCTGTAAGAACTGCCGTAGGCTTAGGAAGTATCGGC
>CAZGGG010000077.1:0-1775 GCA_964525165.1 uncultured Saprospiraceae bacterium
ATCCCATTCTCCTGCAAAGTAAAGTCCTCTTTCTTGTACCCAGTTGGAAAAATCCTCTTCCTCGATTTGGTTGGGATAGTTGAACAAAGGATGTTTTTCATCCAGCATTTTCATGGGAGCTGTTTCATCCGTTACTCTTTCTCTGGAAATTTTTAAAGGGTAGGGGCCTATTTGGTCAGTTTTTAAGCGGTAGCTGGTATTATATTGAGTGATCAGAGTTCCTCCCTTTTCAATATACTCAAAGAGAATACTTTGCTTTCGATTCAACCATTCAATTGTATTGTAAGCCCGAATGCCAATCACTATGGCATCAAAATCTGCCAAATGAGCGGCAGTAATGTTCTCCTCCTCCAATAATTCTACTTCATACCCAACTTGTTGCAAAGCGGAAGGGATTTCATCGCCGGCCCCCATAATGTAGCCAACTTTGTCCCCTGCTTTTTTTAATTCCAACTGAATCAGGCGTGTTTGCGCAGGAAGCAAAACCATTTGTTTTGGAATATGATCGTAATTGATCTCAGATAGCTGATATCCATGTCGCTTGCCGGATTCATCAATAACCGCTGCAAATAATTCGCCGGAGGTAGCTTTTTTACCGGCTTGTATTTTGATTTCAAAGGCCACTTCGTCGTATTTGGACTGTATGGCAATGTCAAATTCCTGTGGTTGAATGACCCAACCTTTCGGTGCGGTAATTTTCAATTGACCGCTTATGCTATCTTGTAAGGCTTTTACTTTGACCCGGGCCATCTTTACTTGATCATCTGCGAACACCAATACTTCTTCCTCGAAGCTGACAACTGCTGGGGGCGTGATATAGAAAGGGCTATAGATTTCTCCGATAGCAGGGTCTACCTTCTTATGTTGTAAAGGTTCTGTGTAGGTAAAGTTGTGCTCTCCTAATGTGAGGTATATTTCCGCCTCATAGGCAGGAGGATTTTCAGGGGCACCTCTTTTCAATGGATCCGGGACGGTATACATCCCTTGTTGCCAAGGGTACTCTAACCAATAAGGAGTAGCATAGTCTTCGTTTTCTGAAATGGTTGCCTGATGGTACCATTTGTGGTCTTGATTGACTCTTGCTAGCTCTCCAAGGGTTAGATGCATACTTGTGTCAATGCCTAAACCCGAAACGACCAGGCTGTCCAAGGTTAATTTATGTGGAACCGGGTTTCTGGCGATAGCTTCCATGGCCACCTCAATAGTTGCACCGGGACATGCTGTAGCTTCTTCAGCAGTAAATTCGAAATACAATCCGATACATGCTTTGATGACCTCATCAATTTCAGCAAGCTTAATTTTTCTCCAATAAGGATCTGGTAGTTCGAGGATTTGCTTTCGTGTTTCCAATAATAAAGGTAGACTTTCCTCTGGAGCGGCCGGGTTAAAGCTCTCTTCCAGAATTTGAACCATTTGGCCAATGGTAAGTCCATTTTCCAGCCTGTTCCAGGAGAGCTCCAGATCGGAGAATAAATCTTTTTGGCGATTCGGCCAGTTCCCTTTGATTAATTCAAGGTATTCACTTTGTTCGCCACGATCCAAGTCTGTTCCAAATCCCTGACATTTATGTTGAGAGCGCGCCAAAGCGGCTATTTCGTTATTGGATAGACCCAAAAGAGGATAATAAACACCAATATCGACACTGGTTAGTTTACTTTTATCTGCTTCCGCAAATTTTTCTCTGGAACCATAGAACCACCAACTGGTATTGAAAAACAATCTGGAAGGCTGCCAAACGTCCACATATTTCAGTTGGTCAGGATAAGCAGAAGAGT
>CAZGGG010000077.1:1785-12426 GCA_964525165.1 uncultured Saprospiraceae bacterium
ATTCAAATGCTTTCACGGAAAGCATAGCTGAGCTCGTATGATGCCCATGGGTTGTACCCGGTGTTCTATGATCGAAGCGATTAATCATGATATCCGGCTTAAAGTTTCGAATGACCCAGACCATATCCTCCAACACTTTTTCTTCATCCCAAATATTCAAGGTCTCTTTGGGTGTTTTTGAATAACCGAAATCATTGGCACGAGAGAAAAACTGTTGTCCTCCGTCCGTTGCCCTGGCTGCTAATAATTCTTGAGTCCTAATGACGCCTAACTTTTCCCTAAGTTCGGGGCCAATTAGATTTTGTCCTCCATCTCCCCGGGTGAGTGAAAGGTAAGCCGTTCGGACCTTCGTCTCGTTGGAGAGGTAGGAAATGAGGCGGGTGTTTTCATCATCAGGATGAGCAGCCACATAAAGGGCGGAGCCTACGATATTCAGCTTCTGAATTTTATGAAGGATTTCTCCGGCATCTGCTTGTCGCTGGCCCTGAGCGGAAACCATTACGCTGATGGGTAGGAGCAAAACAATTAACAAATGGGAGCTTATGGTATTGATATTCATTTAGTGTAGTTTTGCAATATGTTAAAACCAAGTATATGAAACAGGGTTCAATATTGTTTTGCCCAAATGAGCAACTTCAATCAGCCAAGCAGTTGACCGATTTCCTTAAGGAGCATAAATATAATTGGAATCTTTTACTCGTTGATCAACAACCTGCATTGGAATTGGCGATGACAAAACTTATTTCTTCATTTCTTGCTGGGGAGGGAGCTTCGGATGCCTATCAAGCTTTAGTCAAAGAAATGAGTCGATTGAGCCAAGAATTTGAATGCCAACCTGATATTTTGGTTTTGATCAATGATTTATTGGTGGAAATTGAATGGATAATAGAAGATGAAGTTCATGACACCGCTTCGTATCTGCAGGATCAACTCTTGGGGTATAGTACGTTGTTGTCTTCTTATTTGGTCTATGCGCAAACTGAGGGTCTCCAATGGCTGGATGCAAGGGATTATATCATCACAGATGATGCTTATGGACAACCTGCATTATTAAAGACCCATTCTTTGGAAATGGAAGGCGAGCAAAAATTCATGAGTCAAATGTTGCTTGCTTCCACCACAGAAAACAATTCAACCATGCTCGCTCAGGAACAAAAGTTGAATTGCTTTTGGGCGGAGGTTTTAAATCACGCCTAAATTTTTGCCCACTTTAGTAAAGGCTGCAATGGCTTTATCCAGATGCTCTTTCTCATGCCCCGCAGAGACCTGAACTCTGATTCTGGCTTTTTCTTTCGGGACCACCGGATAAAAGAATCCAATAACGTAGATATCTTCTTCCAATAATTGATTGGCGAATTCCTGAGAAAGTTTTGCATCGTACAACATAATGGGTACGATAGGGTGGGTGCCTTTTAGAATGTCAAATCCGGCAGCGGTCATTTTTTCTCTAAAATATTCCGTGTTATCAGTGATCTTATCCCTGAGAGCAGTAGAACTGCTGAGCAGGTCAATCACAGCAATGGAAGCTCCTACAATAGAAGGGGCAAGGGTGTTGGAGAATAGATAAGGACGGCTTCTTTGACGTAAGATGTCAACGATCTCCTTTCTGGCTGCGGTAAAGCCTCCTGAGGCACCACCTAACGCTTTTCCATAGGTACCGGTGATAATATCTACCCGACCCATGACGTCGCAGTATTCGTGTGTTCCTCTTCCCGTTTTACCGATAAATCCGGTCGCATGGCAGTCGTCTACCATGACCATAGCATCATATTGATCTGCTAAATCACAAATCTCTTTCAATTTAGCGATATCACCATCCATGGAGAATACACCATCCGTAGCAATCAATCTCCGTCGAGCGCCTTGGGCTTCTTTTAGTTTCTCCTCAAGATCTGCCATGTTGGAGTGCTTATATCGGAAACGAGCAGCTTTACATAGTCTGATGCCATCTATGATCGAGGCGTGATTCAATTCGTCAGAAATGATGGCATCTTCTTTCCCAAGAATGGGCTCAAATAATCCTCCATTGGCATCAAAGGCAGCTGCATACAGGATGCAATCTTCCATACCTAAGAACTCAGCGGTTTTCTGTTCTAGTTCCTTATGCGAATCTTGGGTTCCACAAATAAAGCGAACGGAAGACATTCCGTAGCCGTGGCTATCAATGGCACTTTTGGCAGCTTCAATTACTTTTGGGTGAGAGGAAAGTCCCAAATAATTATTGGCGCAAAAGTTTAATACGTGTGATTTAGATGTGGTGTCAATTTCAGCAGATTGAGGAGTGGTAATAATCCTTTCATCTTTATAAAGTCCTGAGGATTTTATCTCTTCAATTTCTTGCTGAAGGGCTTCGCGTACATTTTCAAACATGGTGTTGATTCTTTTATGATGAATTACTTACTCAAGTGATGTAACATATCTGCTACAATTCCCTGAAGGTCAAATTTAGGTTTCCAGCCCCAATCTTTTTGGGCCCAGCTATCATTAACGACTTTGGGCCATGAAGCGGCTATTTCTTGACGGAAGTCCGGTGCATAGGTGATTTCCATCTCAGGAATATGTTTTTTGATTTCTACAAACAATTCCTGCGGGCTAAAAGAACATCCTGCTAAATTATAAGAGGTTCTTACGTTGAGTTGTTCATGGGGAGCATGCATGAGTTCCATCGTGGCTCGAATAGCATCTTCCATATAAATCATAGGCAAGGTGGCATCCTCTCGCAGAAAGCAAGTGAATTTCTTATGCCTGAGGGCCTCATGAAAGATTTCTACGGCATAATCTGTCGTGCCACCTCCCGGGGGAGTCTGGTATCCAATTACACCCGGATACCTGACAGATCGAATATCCAACCCATATCTCTTGTGATAATATTGTGCCCAGAGTTCCCCATCGACTTTGGTAATTCCATATACCGTGGTAGGTAGCAGAGGTTCATATTGATCTACAAAGTCTAAATGAGCCCCTTTCCCAAACACAGCTATAGAGCTAGGGTAAAATACTTTCTCGACTTGATGAATTCTCGCTACCTCAAAAACATTCAAGAGACCTGCAGAATTGATTCGTTGAGTCCATAAAGGATTCTGTTCCCCTTTTGCCGAAAGGATTGCTGCCAAGTGATAGATCTGAGTGATGCCTTCCTCACGAACTACTGATTCCAGTGCTTCCCTGTTGGTTACATCAATTTCTGCAAATGTAAAGGGTGATTCAAAGGATCTAATATCAGATACAATGATAGCGTCATTGGGGTATCGCTCGGAGAGCGCATCAGCGATGACTCTGCCCAATTGACCGCCTGCTCCGGTCATGAGAATTTTTTGTGTGCGCATGTTCAATTGTTTAAATCCGGCCAATGATCTGTGAACTCAGCTTTGGCTAAAGTATGATCAATCGATATTAAAGCAGCCTCCAAGCCATTGCAAACGATTACAAAAGGAGCTTTAATGACCGTATTATATGTTCCTACTTGATGAAGTGTTTCTTCTGATAAAGCAACTTTCCAAGATTTGCACTCTGCAATGAGTATCGGGTGACCTTTCTTATCAAATACGAGCAAATCCACTCTTTTGGGTAGTTGATTGTAGGTGAACCCCCATTCCGATCTCATTCTGCTAAATCCTATACCTTGCTGATCATGCAAATACTGTATCAAACCTTGTCTGACGATCTCTTCAGGCTCTGAAACCAACCATTTTTCACGGGTGGGGTCCCAGATTTTATCTTCCTTTCTTTTTGCTTTCATTGCAAAAGGAAGCAGATCCAGGTTCATAAATACACTTTCCTTAGTCAACGCGTTCATTGTCTTTGTAGGTGTAAGAAAGGACGACTTCGCCTTCAGGATTATAATACTCCATAGGCCCATCCATCTTGCCCATTTTCCAATGTATGACTTGCTGTAAGACACCCAGATTATTTCTATCCTCGAAATAAATACGTTCTACTCCGTTCTTCTGATTGTTTATGTAAAATGCTTCATTTATGCGCTTCCCGTGTTTGTACTTTGTATACAAGCCATCTAACACCCCATTCTTGTAATAGGCCTCCATATCCAGCCTGCCATTCATAGAATACTCTCTTACGGGGCCATTTAAAATTCCATCGACGTAGTGCTCTATTCTTTGGATTTTATTGCGTCGATTGAAAAATTTAAACCAATAGCCGGATTTTTTACCATCTCTTAAGTAGCCTTCTTCTCTGATGAACTCATCAGGTTTGTGCACTGCACTGCTGAGGGAGGAATTTATTTTCTCGATTTCAAAATGCTCCGGTAAATTTGCCGAAATTGAATTTGATTCTTGGGAACTTGAACTTGTATTTTCGTTAGATGTATCACAAGCAGCGAGCAGCAGTACGCTGCCGATGAAGATCCAAATTGAGAATTTGCCGATCATTTTTTTTGAGCTTGAAAATAAGCAATCGAATATGGAAATTACAAATAAATCTATAGCAGCCATTTTTCGCCAATTAGCGAAGCTGATGGAGTTTCATGGAGAGAATAAGTTTAAGATCAGATCTTACCAAAATGCGTATCAGCTGATACGAAAGTATCCGGAACCCGTAGCGAGTCTGGACAAAGAATCTTTACTCAAAATTGATGGTATCGGGCAGGCAATTGCAGAGAAGATAATAGTGATCCATGAGGAAGGGCAGTTGCCTTTGCTGGAAAAGTATAAAGAGCAAACAGCCGATGGGGTCATCGAACTTTTGAATATTCGTGGTTTGGGACCTAAAAAAGTTCGCACCTTATTCGATGAGCTCTCGATCACAAGCCCTGGAGAACTATACTACGCATGCAAGGAAAACCGACTGGTTCAAATTAAGGGTATGGGGGCTAAAACTCAGCAAAAGTTATTGGAGCAACTTGAGTTTTATTTAAGTTCTAAAGGCTACATTCGGATCGATCAAGCGACAGAATTGTGGGAAAAACTGAAGACAGAACTCGCTGCCCTTCCAATCGAAATTGAATTGACCGGGGCCTTGCGGAGGAAAATGCCGGAGGTGGATCAAATTGAATTTCTTCTGTCCCGGGAGCACATTCAGGACTTTCAATCCTGGCTTGAGACTACAGAACACGGCCAAGGTCAGCAAGAGGGAGTAAGCATTCTATTTAAATATCATGGCGTCTCTTGTTGCGCTCATGCATGCAGCAAAGAAGAATGGAGTCATACCTTATTGAAATCGACAGGCGGCGCCGGCTTGATGCATGACTCAATGAATGGATTTTCAGAAGTGTCCTATTTCGAGCAGAAAGCTTGGCCGGTCATACCTCCTGAAATGCGAGACCTGCCTGATATAGGCTCATGGTTGGATAAGTATGACTTAGACGATTTGGTCGAACTGTCAGATATCAAAGGGCTCATCCATGCGCACACTGATTGGAGTGATGGCGGACTTGCCTTGGAGCAATTGGTGAGCGAGGTCAAAGGCCGCGGGTATCAATATTTAAGCATCACCGATCACTCAAAAGCGGCTTTTTATGCCAATGGACTGAATGAAGAACGCCTCCGGCAACAAGCGGAACAAATCGATCAACTGAATCAGTCTCAGGATGACTTTTTAATATTGAAAGGTTGTGAGGTGGATATATTAAATGATGGCCGAATGGATTTGGATCCCGCTACACTAGCAGCTTTAGATATTGTGATTGCTTCTGTTCATTCGAATTTGTCTATGGATAAAGAAAAAGCAATGACCCGACTGCTAAAAGCCATTGAAAATCCTCACGTTCACATGCTCGGGCACCCAACAGGTCGATTGATTTTGGCTCGTAATGGTTATGAAATTGATCATAAGAAGATTATTGATGCTTGTGCGGATCATCGTGTTGCCATTGAAATCAATGCGAATCCTATGCGATTGGACTTGGATTGGGAATACATTCCATATTGTATGGAGAAAGGCGTGATGATCAGCATTAATCCCGATGCGCACTCTTTGCAGGATTTAGACTATGTGAAATACGGGGTGGATATGGGTCGAAAGGGTGGATTGACCAGGTCATTTTGTCTCAACAGCCTTTCGGCAAATGCATTTTTGGAATATTTAAAAGCAAAATAATGAACACTTATACATTAAAATCATTTGTAAATCGTTGTAAGATGTATAATTTTGCAAGGATTTTAAAATCGAAAAACCAAAACAATGAAATTAGATCTTAGACTTTTAGGTATTGGACTATTGTTTTCAGGTGCATTCATGTTGACTTCTTGCCAGGGTTCTGGTGACGAAGGTTCTGCAGATGCAGCCAGAGAATCAGTTGCGGAAACTACTGATGCTGCACAAGATGCCATGAACAACAATGCTCAGTTGAATACTGCAACGCCTGCACAAAACAATGCAACACAAGCTGACCCGAATGCACCGACTACTACCATCACTTTTGATGAGCCGGTTCATGATTTCGGTACAGTAGAGAAAGGTGGAAAAGTTTCTCACACTTACACTTTCACAAATACAGGAAGTGAGCCCTTGATCATTACCAATGCGAAGGCATCTTGTGGTTGTACGGTACCTACTTGGCCAAAAGAGCCTATTGCTCCGGGTGAGACAGGAGAGATTCCTGTTGAATTCAGCGGGAAAGCAAAAGGTCCACAAAATAAAACCGTTACGATTACAGCTAATACCAACCCTCCTCAAACAAGGTTGACTATCAAAGGAACCGTTACGGATCCTGCTGAATCATAAATCGTAATATCATATGATATGAAAAGCCCTTTTTGCATTGCAGAAGGGCTTTTTTAATACCTTCCTTTCGTGAAAAAGTATTTCTCTCTTGTAAAGTTCAGTCATACAGTGTTTGCTCTACCATTTGCTTTGGTAGGTTTTATGCTCGCTATCCATGAGCCTGCGCAAGCATTTGAATGGACTTCCTTGCTGTATGTTTTGTTATGTATGGTTTTTGCGCGAAACAGTGCCATGGGTTTTAACCGATATATTGATCGTTTTATCGATGCGGAAAATCCGAGAACAGCTGTGAGAGAGATTCCCAGTGGACAAATCAAGGCAACCTCTGCCTTGGCTTTCGTTGTGATCAATGCAATCTTGTTTGTAGCCACCACGGCACTGATCAATAAACTTTGCTTGTACCTTTCACCAATTGCTTTGTTGGTGGTCATGGGGTATAGTTATACCAAGCGCTTTACTTGGCTATGTCATTTTATATTAGGACTGGGGTTGGGTTTAGCGCCCATTGGGGCCTATTTGGCGGTGACGGCTTCTTTTTCTCCGCTTCCTATCCTTCTTGGTGCAGCCGTATTTTTATGGACGGCAGGTTTTGATGTGATCTATGCCTTGCAAGATGTCCAATTTGATCAAAAATATGAATTGTATTCCGTTCCGGCTAAGGTGGGCGTGCCGAAAGCATTGAAAATTAGTAATGGGGTCCATATAGGCACAGCGGTCTTGCTGATATTGTTTGTATATGAAAGCATTACACAGTTTCACGCTCTAAACTATACAATAGTAATAGGAGCGATGGTGTTTTTGGTCTTATTGGCCTACCAACACACACTGGTGAAAGCCCACGATCTAACAAAAGTGAATTTGGCATTCTTTACAACCAACGGATTAGCGAGTGTGATATTCGGACTATCTGTTTTTGTAGATTTTTATCTTATCTAGTTTCTGAGTGGCTCTCTAGAAAAGTAATAAGTTTTTGGACAGCTCTGGCTCTGTGACTCATCTGGTTTTTGACGTGTGAGGGTAATTCTCCAAAAGATTTCTGATAGCCGGAGGGAATAAAAATCGGGTCATATCCAAAACCACCCTCACCTGCAGCCTTATGGGCAATGTGTCCTTCCACGATTCCTTTAAAGGTATATAGCCCACCTTCCCAATGTAAAGCAATCACCGTCAAGAAATGGGCATTTCTGTTTTCTTTACTCCTTAAATTCTGAAGCAAAAGATCCATATTGTCCTGAGCGCTTCTCTGAGGACCGGCATATCTAGCAGAATAGACCCCCGGTTCGCCATTGAGTGCTTCCACGATTAAGCCGGTATCTTCCGCAAAGCAGTTTTTGGCGCATAGTCGATACAGTTCATGGACTTTTTGTTCGGCATTTCCGGCTATAGTATCTTGGTCTTCCGGTAATTCCTGGTCTATTCCGACCTCTTGCATACTCCATAAGCGAATAGAAGATGGAATCAGGTGTCGAATCTCTTCTAATTTATTTGGGTTGGATGTTCCGAATACTAAGTCTGCAGCATGTTTCATAAGGCAATGCTTTTGAGGTCCTCCCAAAATTTTAATTTAAGGTTTTTATCTTTTTGTATCAACTCGATAGAAGGGGCAAGCAGAAGGATAATGTCTTGAATAGAAATAATTTTCTTGAGGGAAGGGTCTATCTGTAATTGCCAATCTGCAAAACTCCAACCGAAAGAAATGACTGCTTTTAGTTGAGGGTAGCTTTTAGCTATCATTCTAAACGGAATACCTTCTGTAAACTCTACATAGGTAATAGCATCAAGAGGTGTATCGAAATTCCTTGCTTCCAGAACTTTTTGAATAAAATCTTCGTTTTTCTTTTCTGTAGACTTTCCTAATAATAGGATTTGCGTTGAGTCTTGTTGAGGTAGACTTAAATTTTGTTTTTCCGGCAATTTATAGTAGTTGAAGGTAAGCTGCTCCACGATTTTATGTTTTGATTAAGTTTTGTTTTTAAATATATAATTTTGTAACAAGTTGATAAATGATATTTTCATAGAATAATTGTTAAGAATTTGCTATATTCGCATAAAACCAATAACCATGCACTCAAACATCAGAATTGTTAAGACCCGTCAAAGCAAACTTAGTCAAGTTGATTTTGATAATATTCCTTTTGGAAGAGTTTTTTCAGATCATATGTTTGAAATGGATTATAAGGATGGCGCGTGGCAGGAACCTGTCATCCGACCTTTTCATGATCTGCAAATCCACCCTGCTGCCATGGCATTGCATTATGGTCAGGCAGTATTTGAAGGAATGAAAGCTTCAAGGGACGCTGAAGGTAATCCCTTCTTATTCCGTCCTGAGGAGCATGCAATAAGAATCAATGCTTCTTCAAGAAGGTTGATGATGCCTGAAATTCCGCCTCAACTATTTCTTGACGCGGTTAAAAAGTTAACTTGGGTAGATCGCAAATGGATTCCCGGTTCTGAAGGAAGTGCATTATACTTGCGACCATACGTTTTTGCAACAGAAGCACACATCGGAGTTCGACCTTCCACAGAATACAAATTCATCATTTTAGCATTGCCGGTAGGTCCTTATTATGAGCGACCGGTGAGTTTATTAGCAGAGCGGCAATATGTCCGAGCTGTTGCCGGTGGGGTTGGAGAAGCAAAAGCAGCTGGTAATTATGCAGCTAGTTTATTGCCGGCTCAATTAGCCAAGGAAAAAGGATATGATCAGGTTTTATGGTTGGATGCCCATGAGTTTAAATACATCCAGGAAGTGGGAACCATGAATATTTTCTTTGTTTTTAAAGGGAATAAGGTTGTTACACCCGCTACGGAAGGGGCCATTTTAAAAGGTATTACCAGAAAATCGATCATTGAAATTCTTCGAACTGAAGGTGTTGACGTAGAAGAGCGAAAGGTTTCTATTGATGAAATCAAAGAGGCCTATAGCAAGGGAGAGCTTCAAGAAGTATTCGGAAGTGGAACAGCGGCTGTAGTGGCGCATGTCAACAAAGTTGCGGATGGAGATTTTGTAATGGAATTCGCGGAGTCAGACTGGGATCTTTCTCGTCGAATCAAAAAATATATCAACAGTTTACGAAATGGAACCATGGAGGATAAATATGGTTGGATCTACCACGTAAACGAAGAAGTACCTGCATAATATCAAAATGCAAGCTTAAAAAAAGGCTGCTTGATTGATTTCAAGCAGCCTTTTTATTTTCAATTAAAAGGGCGGATGATGTGGTTGATTGCCCAAGATCTTTTCAATTTGATCATTTAAGGAATCATCAATTTGGTCTACGACCTCCAGACTTTTAAGATTCTCTTTAAGTTGATGCATTTTAGAAGCACCCAGAATAACCGTACTTACGTGTTCATTTTTTAAGCACCAAGCTATGGCCATTTGTGCAAGAGGAACACCCAACTCACCAGCCAATTTAGACAGTTCTTGTACCTTTTGCATTCGTTCAGGAGTGGTATTCATCTCTTTCAACCAAGCTAACTCATTTCGATTGAGACGGGAGGCGTCCGGCACCCCATTGGCAAATTTATCTGTAAGCGTTCCGGAGGCAAGTGGAGACCAAATCGTAGTACCCAGACCCACTGTGCTATAAAGTTTATGGAACTCAACCTCTACCTTTCTTCTGTGAAACATATTGTATTGCGGCTGTTCCATCACCGGTCCGATTAGATTGTTTTTTTGAGCAACCATATGAGCCTCCATGATTTCTAGGGCTGACCACTCAGAAGTACCCCAATAGAGAATTTTGCCTTGTTGAATCAGATGATTCATAGCAAATACAGTCTCTTCCATGGGAGTATTTTTGTCAGGCCTATGGCAAAAAAACAAGTCCAGATAATCCAACTGTAATCGATCTAGGGCGTCATGGCAAGCTTCGAACAAGTGTTTTCGGCTTAATCCGGTTTGGTTCGGCTTTCTGCCACCATCACCAAAAAATGCTTTGCTGGATACAAGATACG
>CAZGGG010000078.1:0-11963 GCA_964525165.1 uncultured Saprospiraceae bacterium
AAGGCTTAAGAAGGGTAGATGTGATTGGATTTGCCGGGGGAGATTCTGGGAGAGTTGCAGAGTCTTATTTATACGCTTTCGACCCTATTCAATCTTTGGGGCCGGACGTGGAATTGCGTTTGTGCGAAGGGCAAGAAGTTACCTTAACAGATAGAATACCGGACTTTGGTGAATTGATATGGTCTCAAAATGCAGCAGCTGGTCGTTATACTGCAAGTGATATAGGATTGGATACCGCTTATGTGGTAAATGAGCAAACCAATTGTCCTAATGATACTCTATATTTCTTTATCGAGACATTTGAGCTGCCTACTTGGGAGCAAGAGATTCCTATCATATGCCCTTCAAAATCAATAGAGATCACCCTAGATATTGATACCACTCAGTATTTAAGTGTATGGTATGAATTTGACACTTCCTATACACAGTTTATCTCACCCGGGATAGGGTATGCGTTCGACCTTATCAATAAAGAGAATGATGGTTGCAGGAGGTTTTATGAGTTTTTTCCACAACCAGATGAACAAGAGATAATAATATTAGACACTTTTCTATGTCCCGATGCGCCAATCTTATTTCAAGATAGTTTGATAGAAGCCCCGGGCGTATACACTTTTACGGAACCAGATACGAGTGCTAATTGTCCGGATGCACTAGAGTTGTCTGTTTATAGAGCTCCGGATACAGATTTACTGTTTGCAGATCCGGATAGTTGCTTTTGGGATGTTGTAAGTTTAACGATTAATGCAGATCGAATCAGCAATATACAATGGAGCACGGGTTCAAGAGATTCATCTATCTTGATAGGGGAAGAAGGGGAGTATACTGTTCAATATACTTACGCGGATCAATGTGACTATGAAGAGCGTATTAGGGTCATTGAATGTGAAGGGTCGGTAATTTATATACCGAATGTATTCACTCCCAATGGAGATGGGATCAATGACTTTTTTATGGCCGAGGGAGAACGGTTTCAAGTCGAACAATTCCATGTGTTCGATCGCTATGGGAATAAGGTATTTGAGACGAACGAGTCATTTATAGGTTGGGATGGAACCTTCAGAGGGAAGGAAGTTTCAGAAGGCGTATATACCTACCGTCTATCGTACTTTAATGCTCGAGGAGAGGCAGAGGTGGAGTTTGGATCTATAACATTAGTAAGGTAGGTAAATAGATATTTCAACGTAAAGCAAATTTTGACTTCAAGATACAGTTCAAAGTTTCATTTTTATACTGTCTTATTTTTGGTAAGGCTACAGATCCAGAAAGGAAACAACAATAAATAAGAATTATTCTCTTTTTTTAAACTGTCCAGTTTTTGGGGAAGCTTACAAAGCTGTCTTCCATTTTGATTGAGCGTAACCTCCCAAAACTGATTTTCGTCATTTATTCTGGGGTTGAGCGTGTTTACATAGTAATACCGCTTAATTTTATGTTTCTTTATGATTAAGTAAATATGAACACATGAGAAAGCTATCAAATTGGTTGCCCCTTTTCTTTATGGTCCTTTTTGTGGCCGGTTGTCAAGATGATGATTTTGACTTTATTACGGAGACCGATGTTACTGAATTCCTTGATTCTGAATATACTATAGAAGTTAATCCTTACGGCAATAATCCACTGGTGGCTCAAATCAGTTTTAAGACCTCGACAGACATATTGATTTCTGCTAAAGTCTTAGGCGATTATGAGATCACAACAGAAGGAAATCAGCCTGCTACAGATCATGAATATGACATTATTGGATTATATCCCAATAGTACGAATCGAGTGGTATTGACCTACACTTCTTCAGATGATAGATTTGCCAGAGATACCGTTGAGATTCAAACGCAAACTCTGCCTGACTATCTACCTACCATTGATATTGTAGAAAGAGAACCTCGTTCCAATGCACTCACCTTAGCTGAATTTAGTTTAGGAAATAATGGAGTGTTTCAAACCCAACCTTTTATGATCGATCCTAATGGTGAGATCCGGTGGTATTTAGATCTTACTAGTTTAGGAGGATGGGCTTCTCCTTTTAAAAAACTTGCCAATGGGAATCTCCTATTCGCCAGAGAGGAGGTGATCTATGAATATTCTTGGGCGGGTGAAGAGCTCAATAGATGGGATATTCCCGGCTTTTTCCAGCATCACGAGATTGTAGAAAGAGAGAATGGTAACTTCATTGTAGCCGTAGATAAATTGGGAATAGGTACTGTGGAAGATCATATCATAGAAGTAGACCGATCCTCAGCTGAGATCATCAAAGAATGGGATTTGAGACAAATTCTAGACGTTGATCGCTTTGACCTTTTTGAAGATCCCAATGACTGGTTTCATATGAATGCAATTGCTTTCGATGAATCTGATCAATCGTTAATCGTCTCAGGTAGACACCAAGGTGTCGTCAAGATCTCCTACGACAATGCTTTGATTTGGATTCTGTCACCGCATAAAGGATGGGGAAATGCCGGTATAGATGGTATGGGGTATGAAACCAGCGCTTTCCTACTGACTGCAGTGAATAGTGAAGGTACACCATATCCACAGTCCATTCAGGACGGAGAGGACGAAACAGATGACTTTAACTGGGTCTGGGGACAGCATGCACCCATGATATTAGAAAATGGAAACATTTTCATATATGATAATGGCTTTAATAGACGCTTCACAGGGGATGTGCAATATAGTAGAGGGGTAGAGTACCGGATTGATGAGGAAGCTATGACGGTTCAGGAAGTGTGGCAATATGGCAGAGAAAGAGGAGCAGATTTTTTTAGCCCCATCATCAGCGATGTCGATGTCAATCAGGCAGGGAATCGCGTTATTACTTCCGGTATCATCGCCACTCCAGAAGGTCCACAATCTATCATTACAGAAGTGGATCGCTCTAAGAACGTGATCTATGAAGTGAAGTTGAATTTCAAGAATCAGTTTTCCAATGGAACCTTTAGCTGGGGCAACCTGGATCTGTGTTATCGCTCTGAACAAATCCAATTTTAGTCATATTTTGACAGCCTCAATTTCGGAAAAGGACATTTCGCTACCTTTGAGGCTATGGATAAGAAGAATCGGTTTAAGCTGGCTTTAGAACTCGTAGGTTGGCTGATAACAGTGGTGGTGGTAATAGGTGCTTTGGCCCCTATATATCTGATGGATATTGATTTTCCATTCTATTGGACCAATGCAGCATTTATAGTGGTTTTTGTCACTTTTACCCGTTATATCTTTTTGTTAAAACACACATGGTTACAAGCATTTACTTATGTAAAGGTCGCCATCATTGGTTTGAGTGTACTGATCGTAGTTTCTTTGGTCAACTGGTTGTTTGATTTTAATCGTTTTATTGACGAACAAGGTTTGCAAGAACTCACCTATCAATTAAAATTCAGAGATCAAAATGCTATTTCCAAATACATAAAGAATGAGGTACTCTTATTTGGGGTAGGAGCGGTAGTGGCTGCCATTATTTTGCCTCTTCGTTTGCTGATCTCTGTTTGGAAAGATTTTAATCCTAATCGTTAAATACAAATATCATGTCTGATTCAATCAAAGCATTTGATGCTTACAGAGAGAAGATGAACGAAAGAATTCTTTCTGAAGATCATAAGGGTTTAAAACGATTTTGGAGTTTAGATCATCAGATCTATAAAGAAGGAGCATTAGATCATAAAACCAAAGAAATGTTGGGGTTGGTTTCTTCAATGGTCCTTAGATGTGATGATTGTATCAAATATCATCTCGGACAATGTTATGCTATGGGCGTGACAACCCCTGAACTCATGGATATTTTTGCCGTGGCGAATATGGTAGGCGGCAGTATTTGCATACCCCACACTCGCAGAGCTATGGAGTATTGGGATGAGTTACAAGCGCAAGAAGATACACAGCCATAAGTATTTGAAATATGAAATGGTTGCCGATCTTAATCATTCTAATTGCTGCAAGCTTTGTCTTTGATGCTAAGGTCGGATGGGAAAACTTAGATCCGAGGCAAGAATCTTTCTTATTAGGGCGAGGGTCTGATCGCGTAGCAGATTATCTAACCTGGAGTTACTTCGAAAGGGCAGAAGTAGACCAGTGGCCGGATACCTTGGGATATGCATTTCCACAGAAAATCTCTCCGATTTTCACCAATATCGTTCCATTGATCGCCTTTCCAATAAAATGGCTGCGACATTCAGGAGATGGTCCCTTCCAATATTTTGGCGGGTGGTATCTCCTCAATTTCATATTGATGGGGCTGTCCGGATATGCGCTCCTTTTTTCCATGAATATCAGAAACCCTATACTCCTCGGAGGAGGCGCAATATTTTTCTTTTTACACCTTCCTTTTTTCGAGCGGCTCGATCACCCTGCACTCATTCACCAGTGGTCTATTGTGCTGGCCTTTATTCCCTTTTTCCGGAAGGGGGCATATCGCCAAAACTTGCTTTTGTACATCGTACTTGCAGGAGTAGCAGCAACGAGTCACCCCTACATGTTGCCCTTCGCTTGGGTTTTTCCCATTGCCTATGGTATTCATCGCTTCCGCAAAAGCAAAGAATTGCGATCTTCTTTGATGGTGGCTATTCTTCCCATGGTTACAACATTTCTGTTGTTATGGGCTCAAGGAGCATTTGCGTTCGAGCAGTCCACTGCAAGTACAGGTGGATTTGGTTATTATGCGACGAATCTGAACACCTTTTACAACAATCTTGGGAAGACAAGAATGCCCTTAGATTTTAGTATGAAATACGATGGGTCCTATGAAGGAATGGCATATTTAGGTTTAGGTATCCTAGGATTGATGGGGGTCTTGTTGGTTTTAGGCGGAAAATCTTTATTAAATAAACTAAGAAGCTCGCTTTGGGAGCATATCGTCTTGGTCATGGCTATTGTAGCCCTGGCCTTATTTTCTATGAGTAATATTTGGACCTTTCACCAAATCACCCTGGTCAAATGGCCGGATTTGGGGCTGGAAGAGATTTGGGGAGTATTCCGCTCCTCAGGACGCTATATATGGCCTTTGTTTTATGCTATCCTTGCCATATCGATTTGGCAACTGAACCATGTAAAGGTGAGTAGTCCGGTGAAGGTCGGAATCTTGGTCTTAGCCTTGGCAGCCCAAAGCTGGGATCTATGGGAAGAGATGCATCAGAAGCTGCCGAATGAAGACTGGCCGGATCAAATGGCTGATGCACACTGGCCGGATATTATAAAAGGGTTTGATCGAATAGTTTGGTACCCTCCCTTTGAGCGTAATTTGCGCAATAGGGATGATGCTTCGCAATTCGTCTATTGGGCCAATCAGTTCGAAATACCCATAACGGCCGGACACTTGCCACGGCCAGATCAGCGTGCGGTAACTCAATTTTCCGAAGAGCTGAATCGCTTCATAGATCAGCCGGAAGATTCTTATTGGACAAACACCCTGATTATTACTCGAGAAGCATACTTGTCGGACTTTAAGGATTGGTTGAATTCTGATCAGGTAGAGATTAGGATGAAAGAGGGCTATGTATTGATGACCGCTCGCCACGCTATTAGGGCAAATGAAAATAACCCGTTTATCCACTGGTCGGAGCCTATAAAATTAAATGATTATACCTTCCTTCAGGATTGGTTGCCTGGACGCGATACCGGATATTTAATCTTCCTGGCACACGATGAGGCGAGTAACCATTTATCTCCACAATTCAGATATTGGGCTGCGGACAGATCTAGTAAATGGGCTGAAATACCTTATCGATTCGCTGCCGTAAGTGTCTTTAAGGATGGAGTGCTGTGGCAAGAGAAATTGAAGCCGGACAGTGTTCATTTGCAAGTGCCACTTTTTGGACAATATACTGCAGACATTCACTCTTTGGGGGGACATCCTTCGAAAGAGAGTTGGGTGAAAATTGGATCAACCACCTATCGCCCCATGCGAAGAGGTCTGAATATCTTTCATTGGCCTCATCCCGATAGCCTTTTAAGTGTGGCTCAATTTGATACGTATATTTCGGAATTACTGTTATTTGAACATCAGTATCCGGTAAAATAGAGTCTTGTTTTCAGGGAACGTTTTGTCTTTTCACTACACTTATTCATATACTTTTATATTTGCGTACTTCATATATATCAACAAGCAATATGTCAGCTTTCCTGCAAGAATTAAATGATGTTCAGAAACAAGCAGTGACGACCACTGAGGGTCCTGTAATGGTCATTGCCGGCCCGGGTTCCGGTAAGACCAGAGTGTTAACCTATCGAATTGCCTATCTTCTAGAAAAGGGGGTGTCTCCCAAAAAAATCCTTTCCCTGACCTTTACCAATAAGGCAGCAAGAGAAATGAAGGAGCGAATTGAAAAGGTAATGGGATCCGGGGCTCGTCAACTCTGGGCTGGTACTTTTCACTCAATTTTTGCAAGGATATTAAGGATTGAAGCAGGGAAAATAGGGTACCCATCTAATTTTACGATCTATGATTCAGATGACAGCAAAAGCGTAATCTCCGGAATCATTAAGGAAATGTCCCTTGACCCTAAAACTTATAATGCCAATGCCATTCGATCCAGAATCTCATCGGCTAAGTCTAACCTGATTACACCCAAATTATACATCAAGAATGATGATATCATGGTTCAGGATCAGGCGAATCGGAGACCACATTTGCATAAAATATATGACACTTACGTCAAAAGATGCTATCAGGCAGGAGCTATGGATTTTGACGACTTACTCTTGCAATTATTTCGCTTGTTACAAGAGAACCCTGAAGGGGTGAAAGATAAATACAGAGATATTTTTGAGTATGTATTGGTCGACGAGTTTCAGGATACCAATTTTTTGCAATATTCTATTTTGAAGCAACTAAAAAAGTATCCGGGTAGCAACGAAAACCTATGTATTGTAGGAGACGATGCGCAAAGTATCTATGCCTTTCGGGGAGCGACTATAGATAATATTCTCAATTTTGAGAAGGATTTTCCGAATACGAAAGTTTTTAAACTAGAACAGAATTACAGATCGACCAACCACATTGTGCAAGCAGCCAATGAAGTCATTCAGTTCAATAAAAAGCAAATTCAGAAAAAAATATGGACGGAGCAGCATAAAGGTGAAAAGATCAAAGTAATCAAGGCGCTGAGTGACTCAGAAGAGGGGCGGCGTATTGCAGATGCGATTTTGGAACATAAGACACGCCACCATATCCCAAATAGTGAAATTGCTATCTTATACAGAACGAATGCTCAATCCAGGGTATTCGAAGAGCACTTAAGACGCCACAATATCCCCTATAAAATCTTTGGAGGGCTATCTTTTTATCAACGAAAGGAAATCAAAGACCTCTTAGCCTATCTGCGCCTGGCCGTTAACCCCAGTGATAATGAAGCTTTTAAGCGAGTAGTGAACCAACCCAAGCGGGGGATTGGGAAATCTACTATGGATAAGGTCCTTTTACATGCCGGTCAAAATGATATGACGGTCTGGGAAGCTGTCCAGAAAACACCTCTTTCTAATGGCCCGGCCAACAAGTTATTGGCCTTTATGAAATTGATTCAGAGGTTTGGAAAGATTGCTGCGACTACAAATGCTTATGATGCGGTTCTTCAGATCTATAAAGGGTCCGGATTACATGACTTGCTCAAGAATGACACTTCCATCGAAGGTCAATCCCGTTTGGAAAACGTAAGTGCACTATTGGATGGAGTCCAGGAATTTATCGAGAATGATGAAGTGTTGGAGGGGCAGGACAATGATGACCGATCTTTAGCAGCCTATTTACAGAATATTGCCCTGCTGACAGATCTTGATTCTGAAGAGGAAGGGGATGATTATGTGACCTTGATGTCAGTGCATGCAGCCAAAGGATTGGAATTTGAATCTGTCTTTATTGTAGGATTAGAGGAAAACTTGTTTCCTTCCTTTATGGCCCTGCAAGCCAAAGAAGATATTGATGAAGAAAGAAGACTTTTCTATGTAGCCATCACACGGGCTAAAAAACATTTGACCTTAAGTTTTGCGAACAGCAGGTATCAATATGGTCAAATGCGGTATAATGATCCCAGCAGATTTTTAGAAGAAATCTCTGATGAGTGGATCGACACGCCCACCATACGCTCCGGTTCCGGTGGTCGAGCTGCGCAGGTCCCGAAAGCAAGGGTGACCGGTGGCCCCAGACCTCAGGGTGTACAGGCTCCTTCCGTGAAGAAAATCGACCCATCCACCTTTAAGCCTAGTCCGATGCACAAACTTCAGGAAGGACAAAAGGTGCTGCATCTGAAGTTCGGAGAAGGCAAAATTTTGAAACTGGATGGAAGCAACGATAAAAAAGTAGCGACCATCCATTTCCATGAAATCGATAAACCCGAGCGTAGGATCATGTTGAAATTTGCCAAACTGCAGATTCTGGATGCATAACAACCGCCCTTCTATAAGGCGGTTGTTCCTTTGAATGATTCGATGCTGCTAAGATTCTAGTGGGTTTTCTACTTTGCCCATAAACACGATCGAGTTCGTTTCAATATGTCGTAGGATCAGAATAAAAGAATGATCGAAAATAAAACTGGGAGGTGCGGAGGTGGTTGAGAAACCAATGGAGGTCGCCGCAGCACCCTCTGCACCCTTTTCGTCAATTTTTAAGGCTGTTTTATGTGCTACGGTACTCATGAAAATATTGGGTCCTGAAAGGGGATTTCCTAGTTTGCTGAAATCTGCTTTCCCTTTTGAAAATGCATCTTCCATTCCGAGTAAACGTAAATCATCTTTTAAATTTCTCTTATACTCCAGGTCCATGATAGGAAATTGTACCATGGCCCGGCCATACTGCATCTTATCATAGCATGCGCGCAAAAAATCGCTGTTCAGGTCTTGAATCCAATCAGAGGCGGTGCCTACATTTGGATGGGGTTGCAATAAGGTGAGACTATAGGTGCTGTCCTTGAAAGGAATGTCCACTCCTTCATAGGAAGCCTCTTGAATAAATGTAAAATTTCGATCTGCCATGACAAAGTCTGTCGCCACTGCAGTGCCGTTCCGCAACACAAAGGTTCTTTCCTGAGTAAATTCCGGATTGAAACCTTTGGCCCAGTCGGCCTTAAAGTAAAGAGCATTAATTAAAAAAGCGATATCATCCGCTGTGATTTGGTCAATGATGCCCTTTATTTTTCCTCCTGTCTGATCTGATACCCATTGGTTGATAGCAGTTTTGGTGTCAGGATCCGAAAAATCGTAGCTATTGTTTTGAGCGAGGTAATGTTGTTCGAGAATGGATGTGAATGCTGACTGTAGATCGACTCTGGAGGGGTCTGAAAATAACGCATTGGCGATGGTGAGTTCCGGATGTCCTGATTTTTGTAAGAGATCTAACCAATCAGCCTGTATGAGGTTTAGTCTGCTTAAATCAAAAGAGGAAGTATGGAGCAGGCTTTCCATTTGGTCTAAGGTCTGTCCTTGCGCTCCATTGAGTGCCATATTCAGAGCAGTGTGCACGCTGAGCGGCGATACTAATACGTTCTTTGACTCATCTTCCTGAGCACAGCTGGTTTTGAAAAGATCCCAACTGAAATCCAAATGAGCCTCTGCTACATCTTGAATTTCCTGAGCATCCACCTTCGGATCTTGTTCGTTGGGCATTTCTGAGTCGCAAGATGCCAAAAGAAAAAGGAACATCAGAAATAAGATTTGAGATAAGTGTTTCATAGTCTGTAGATTTGTATTCACCTTGATAGACTTCATCTCGGAGCCCAATGGTTGGGTGAGCCTAATGTAATGTCTTTATGCGTCATCAATTAAAGGAAAGGACAGAAACGCTGAAAAGAATCGCCTATGATTTGGGATTCTCCTTTGTAGGGGTATCTAAGGCTGAACGCCTGGATGAAGAAGCCCGTAAGTTAGAAGAATGGCTGAACCAGGGGCATCATGGGGAAATGCAGTACATGGAAGGCCATTTTGACAAAAGGGTCGATCCTACTCTTTTGGTGCCGGGGGCTAAATCGGTAGTGAGCTTGATGTACAATTATCATAATCCTGATCGTGCACAGGACCCCGAAAGCCCTAAAATAGCTCAGTATGCCTATGGTAGAGATTATCACAAGGTCCTCAAGAAAAAGCTGAAGCGCGTGATCCAAATGACAGAAGAAGAATTGAATCTGACTATTCAGGGTCGTGCCTTTGTGGATTCCGCTCCGGTCATGGAAAGAGAGTGGGCCAGAAGATCCGGTATAGGTTGGATGGGCAAGCACACCTTGATGATTCACCCCAAAGCCGGTTCTTATTTTTTTTTGGCTGAATTGATTATTGACCTGCCGATGGAATATGATGGTCCTATGAAAGACTATTGTGGACGATGCACAAGATGTATTGAGGCATGTCCCACGGACGCCATCGCTCCGGAAGGCTATTGGTTGGATGCCTCTAAGTGCATTTCTTACCTTACCATAGAATTGAAGAAACAAATTCCATCCTCCTTTTCAGGCCAGATGGAAAACTGGATGTTTGGGTGTGATATTTGTCAGGAGGTTTGCCCCTGGAACCGATTTGCCGAAAGGCATCAGGAAACAGACTTTGAGCCTCATCCGGATTTGCTCAAGATGCAGAAACATGAATGGGAGGAGCTGACGGAAGAAGTTTTTCGGGAACTCTTTAAAGGGTCTGCTGTGAAGCGAGCTAAATTTGAAGGCCTCACAAGGAATATTCGTTTCCTACAATCGGCTGATTCCTCACCTAAAAATAAGGAGGAGTGATGACGAAGCGATCTCTTTTAGGGTTTTTCTATGCGTTGGTATTGGTGGCTACGGGCTGTTTGCCTTCTGAATCTATAGAAGTAGAACAAGAATTTGAGTTGCAAGGTCCGGATGTATGGACGGATATCCACTTTATAGACGATCGGAGAGGAGTCGCGGTGGGTGGTGATGAATGGTTTTCCGGCTACAGAGCGTACACTGTGGATGGCGGCCATCAGTGGGCCTTACGGCAAATGGGGGATAAGGAATTACAATCAATTGCTGCCAATGAAGAACAATGGATAGCAGTGGGAATTGATGGTCACTTATATTATGGAGCAAGCGCGCGATTAGGAGATACAGCAACTTTCGTACGGCAGCGATTTTGGGAATATCTCAGAGACCTTACAATACTAAGAAACGGATCCGGCGCTATTGCAGTAGGCGGAACCGGATTGAATCAGGGTTTTGTGCAACAGATTCGTTTGGATGATTGGAGCAGCCCTTCGTTTGACTCTGTGGATGTGGTTTTGGAAGCTGTTGCAGAAAGTTCGGAAGGCCTTACCATTGCCGTCGGTTTTGGGAAAATGTTGCTTTCTGAGGATGGTGGCATTACTTGGCGAGAAGAGATTTTTCGAGGGGCTCATCTGACAGATATTTTGTTTTTGCCGAAAGGCGAGGGAATTATTTGTTCAAGAAATGGGAGGGTTTGGAAAAGAAATGCAGCTGCATCGGAATGGAAAGCTTTGAGTCTGCCTTCTTTTGGACGGTCCTATAACTTCAATCGGATGAGTTCACATGGAGAAGAAATCTGGATTTGTGGAGACAGAGGGACATTAGTTTTTTCAAAGGATGTGGGCGAGCAGTGGCGTCGAGTTCCTATGGATCAAGATGAGGACTTTTTAGGAATCAGTTTAACGAGCACCCATGTTTGGATCACGACGCGCTCAGGTAAAATCCTCTCCCTCAGGCGGTAGCTGAAATTCACATTTCAAAAATTATAATTTGTTATCTTTATAGGTCAAACCTGCAGAGCTTATGAGTCAAGTTAATTATACCGAATCTGATATCAAATCACTGGACTGGAAAGAACACATTCGCCTCAGACCCGGTATGTATATTGGTAAGTTGGGAGATGGTACCGCAGCGGATGACGGTATTTATATCTTGATAAAGGAGGTGATTGACAACTCAATTGATGAGCATGTCATGGGTTTCGGTAAAGTGATTGAGGTCAATGTAGAGGAAGGGAAAGTGGAGATCAGAGATTTTGGTCGAGGGATTCCTTTG
>CAZGGG010000079.1:0-11789 GCA_964525165.1 uncultured Saprospiraceae bacterium
CCGCCAAAGTCGCAGATGCCGACAAAGCGTAGCTTTCGTCGGGGGCGATCCGATGTCTGTGGCTTGGGCGCCTTTGGCGGCTACGCAGTCAAATATCAAACATGTCACCCACTCCTTTGGCGTAGCACGGCCTCAAGGGATGCAATGATGCTATTTTTTCATTCAGCTCGCTTCAAGCTAAAGGTTTCGATTTTTACAAATGCATGCGCAATCCGGCCTGCAATCCTACCAGTTGCATAGTGGACTCCAACGGGTGATTGGCATTGAGCCAGGATCCGGGTTGGAATCTGAAACGAGGGCTGAGATAGAGTTCCAGCCAGTCATTTGTCATATACCCGAAGTCGAGTCCTCCCACAAAGCTCAAATCCATGGTCGTTCGATAGACCGCGGTAGAGGTACCGGTATTCGCATCAATAATCTGCCCGGAAGGATCCAACACCTTGCCTGTGAATTCATTTTGTAAATGAAAATTCACACCTGCTACAATACCATAGCGGAAATTCCCAACCTGATTATGATAGCCGAGTAAAACGGGTAAGTTGATTAGTGTATGGGTTTTTGCTGCCTGAACGGAACGAGTATAAGTACGTGTCGTCGTGACTGAATCCGCCACATAGACACGATTATTATTAGAGTCTAGGAAATAGTAGGCCATTTCATCATAGACCGTAATGCGTTCGATGATGGTCTGCTCCCGATTGAGTCGGTTTTGAATCTGCTGGTATTCGAGACCGGCGCTTAAAGAGACACCTCCTCGTGTTTCTATTCCTAACATGAATCCACCCGCAAAGGTGGAGACTGCTGATTCTCCTTGATTCCATAAAGTCAAGAAATTGCTATAATCTATATTTTGGTCCGCGTTCAACGCATTGGTAATCAAAGGGAAGCCTCCGAAACCATAAGCTTCAATAAAAAAGCCTACACCCCAGGACCGGCGATCACTGCATCGGCTCCAATCCGGATCCGGAGCCCATAACAGACTCTGTTCTTGATGCTCGAATGGAGTGATGTCTGTTGAGGAGAGCCGACGGAGAGCTTGGAAAGCGGACACTGTGCCTGATTCGCTCGTTGATCTCATATCTCCTTCTTGTGCCTCATCTGTGGAAGTAGATTCGAATTCATCTTTGCCGAAAGGCGTCCAAACAGCCTCTTGCGCCTGCAAGTCCTCTTCGGTAAAGATGGGTAGGGTCGCTTGATGTGTGGGAGGAGTTGGCTTTTGCGGAAGCGTATGGGCAATCTCCCCTATGACTTCCGCTTTTGTATCAGAGAGGGAAGGGGGTAGTACTTGTGCGGTGGCAAGCACCTGCGCATCGGTGGTTTCGGTCTTTTCTTGCGGCCAGAACCATAACGCTAGTAATAGCAGGCTCAGCATCAAACCGATCAAGCTGAACATCGCATAGCCTTTGGACTCTTCGGGGGGTAATTGAGACGCTACGGCCGACCACATGGCATCTGCATCCACCGGAGTCTGAGCCCCTTGAAATTGGTCCTTGAAAAGCTGATCCATGGGATTAACTGACTTTTTCATATACTTTTTTTTGAGCCATCAATGCTTGTAATTGTGCTCTTGCACGAGAGAGTTGAGAGCGGGAAGCAGATGGTGTAATCTCTAATAATTCGGCGATCTCCTTATGGCTGTATTCTTCAACTACGTATAAATTGAAAACCATTCGATATCCCTCGGGGAGTTGCATCAGCATCTTTTGCAATTCTTCACGCTGAAATGTTACTTCTTGAGGGAGCGTGGGCGCAAAGTGATCCGGACTGAGTTCTTCCTGGAAGATGAATCGGCCTTGTTTCTTGCGCCATCGAATAGCCTCGCGGGAAGTGATGCGGGCCATCCAGGCTTTAAAGGTATGTTCTTCCCGAACCTCCAATTGAGACAGGTGGTGGAAGATACGGATCATGCTTTCCTGCACGATATCACTGGCCTGTGCAGAGGAGCCCACATAGCGCTGAGCAACGCTCATACAAAGCGGTGCATAGCGATAGAAGAGCTCTTTCTGAGCCCTTCTATCGTTTTGAATGCACTGTTCTATGATTTGCTCAAAGGTCACGCTTACTGAATTTCGATTCTAAATGCTCCGGAAACATTGACCGGCATTCCTTGTCCAGTGGAGTCTGGAGAGACCATACCAGAGAAATTTCCACCAATATGTTCTCCCGGTACATTTGAATATTCTGTGATTTCAATATTCAAGTCCGGTGGGTTATTTTGAAGATAAGTTGCAAAATTATTTCTGAACCCTATGGAGAAAAAGTGAACATTGCTGGAGTAATTGCCGGTTCCTGTAATCAACTCATCGACGGTTATTTGTACAACCCCTCCATTAGGTGCTCCTTCTACTCCGATGAATGAATTACTACCTTGACCTGAATTATGCTCATAGTAGAAAGGGTAACTAACCGGTGGCGTATAAAATTCATTGAATGTATCCAGACTCAACTCGAAGAATACGGCTACCTGATCACATACTCTGATATTACCGAGATCTACCGGGTTTGGTGATGTGATATCGATCGTTTGGGGTGAGGACACCAAATTCGTTGCAGGATCAAAAATAAAGAGCTCCGCTGTCGTGGAGGTGCCACAATATGGCAGAAGAAATTCAAAGCTTCCATCTGCGGCGGACGTTCCGGTATAGTATCTTGAAGAATCTACTACCAGCTGAACGAAAGCATCCTCGATGGGGTTGTTGTCGCAATCTACCGCAACACCGCTTACGAGTACTTCCTGTACGCTATTCGACATGACATCAATCGTGCCCAAATCCGTATCTTGACTGTAAGGCCCGTAGGTCTGTTGATACACGACATCTCCGCAAATATTTCTGATTTTCAGATCAAAGACTTCATTGGCCGGGAAGCGGTAGAACTGGAAATTCCCATCCGCATTGATAAATCCGCCTCTTTCTCCGAATAGGGGACTATGCACCGTCACTCTAAAGGTCGAAAGGATATTCCCTGTACTACCGTTGTAGGTTACCTGTCCGGTCAGAGTTATATTCGGCCCTTTCCAATCCAGGTTCCAGTAGCTAAAGTGACTTACATCTCCCACGAAGGTATTCCCGTCTTGCACTGCAATCTCTTCCTCAATCCAGGTGCCCAGGTTCTCATCATACGACCAAACAGGGATGGTCTGGGGTGCGTCCGACAAACGCTCAGATGGCACCGGCCAAGTTAATGCAGCATTGGATCCTTCTGCGATCTGCAGTTCGTTGCCCTGATTGTCCAGTAATTCAACTGCCATCATACCGAAAGTGCCCAAGACCACTTCATTGCCTTCAATATCGATACCGCTCAAGTCCCCAACCATTCTTTGGTATAAGTCTTCCGCTGTCGGATCAATCCATTGCATCGCCACGGAGATGATACCGTTGTATTCTTGTCCATTGCGATCAACGACGGCATCAGCGGGCAGGCGTACTTCTGCACCGGAAGTGGTAGATACGGAGCCACCTTCATTGGCATTGATGGTACCAACGATTTGGTAATCCAGCATTTTAATTTCTGTATAATTCAGGGAATTCTTGATGACATTGGCTCTTCTAAAGCCGTCAAATTTGCCCGGAGCACTCACTTTTACAAAAGCGGATGGCCCCTTGACGCGAACATCAAAGAATTCAAATTGTCCATATTCATCTGTCGTAGTGGATTGGGTGCCCTCAACGGTTTGTAGTTCGACCTCTGCATTGACCATCGGTGCATCACTTTCATCCATTACCGTTCCATAAAGGCTGGTCGTAATGATCTCTTTGGGGGTAACGGATGTAACAGACTCATCTGTCATATCGAATTCTTCCACACAACTTGTGAGGCCCAAAAAGCCTATTAAGCTGACCCAGAGTAATAGTCTGAATGTCTTGTTTATCATTGCTTGCGTTTTTTCTGTTCAAATAGTGGTTCAAAAAGGTTTTTGGATCCAACCTCTGCCACTATAAAAGGACTTAGAGCAGAAACGCTGCATGAGGATGAAAAAAAATCAAGAATATCTTTAAATATCTGAAAAATCATAGACTTCTCCGGGCTTGGGGGAGTTCACGAAAAAGGCTGAGCCCACCCGAAGGGTCACTCAGCCTCTGTTTCATTGAACGCCATTCATGACGATTGGAGTTAAAAGTGTTTCTTATTGTTTCTGAATTCGGAAGGAGCCGGAAATCGGGATATCGCGACCCTGTGCCGTCGTATCCAGCCGAAGGGTTCCCCGGAAGGTTCCCCCTACAAATGCATCGGGGGACGCTTCATATTCATTGATCTCCACGGTCAGGTCAGCAGGATTATTCGGTTGATACGTATTAAAATTGGACCCATCATTATAAATGAACACATGTTCTGTGCTGCTGAAACTGCCTTTTTCCGTTACCGATCCATCTACTTTGATCTGCACGAAGCCCTTATTACTCTCTGTACCAAAAACGGCATATGGTTGGCTTCCTGACTCCTGAATATAGTAGAGTCGATCCACAGGGGGGCCAAAAAACACCTCGTTCGTATCCAAGGTCATCTGAATGAAAGCCGGCGCTTGATCGCACACACGAATATCGCCCAGATCGAGTGGTTCATTGGTGCTCCATTCGATGGGTTCCGGATCAGAGACCAAAGTGTTGACTTTATCGAGAATAAAAAGATCTGCCGTGATGGCGCTTCCGCAAAAAGGAATCCGTAGTTCGAAACTCCCGTCGGCAGCCGTCAGGCCGGTATAGTACTTGCTTGAATCCAAAAGGAGCTGCACAAAAGCCCCTTCAATAGGGTTTTGCGCGCAATCTCTAGCAATCCCGCTTACTAACGTTTCGTCTGTTTCCTGCTCGAGGATGTTGATGGTGCCGAGATCTTCATTTTGTGAGAATGGGCCAATATCCTTGCTAAACAGGACGTCGCCGCAAATATTTTTGATTTGTAGATTCAAAACTTCTTGAGCCGGAAAGCGATCGAATTGAAACGACCCATCTGCTGTTAAAAAGCCTCCGCTTTCCCCGAATAAAGGATTGCTGACCGTCGCTCTGAATGAATTCAGTACCTGCCCCGGGCTACCTTTGTAGGTAACCTTTCCGGTAAGCGAAATACTGGCCCCTTTCCAATCCAGATTCCAATAACTAAAATGGCTGACCTGACCCACAAAAGTATTTCCTTGTTGCGCCGCAATTTCCTCTTCGATCCAGGTACCTAATACTTCGTCATAAGACCATAAGGGTATGGTTTGAGGTGCCTCTGACATTCGCTCTTGTGGCACCGGCCATGTAAGTTCGGCACGCATATTCTCCGCAATTTGCAACTCATTTCCGTCCTCATCCAAGAGTTCTACCCCCATCATTCCAAAAGTGCCTAAGACCACTTCATTACCTGATTGATCAATACCGGACAAGTCGCCTACCAGCTGACGGTATAATTGATCTGAAGAAGGGTCAATCCATTGCATGACCACCGAAACATCACGGGTATACGGATTTCTATTCTGATCCACCACTGCATTTGCCGGAAGGCTCAGCTCGGCCCCCTCAGAAGTCGTTACCCGGCCCCCCGTTTGAGCATTGATCCGGCCTACAATTTGTTTTTCCCATAACTGAATCTCTGTGTAATTCAAGCCGTTGGCGAGCACACTGGCTCTGCGGAATCCTTTCAATTTTCCCTCTGCCTGTACTTTGAGAAAAGCGGACTTTCCTTTGACGTTAATATTGATAAATTCAAACTGCCCATAGGCATCTGTGCTGGTGGTAAGCGGAATGGGAGCATTGGCAAGTTCAAGCGTCGCATTAGCGATGGGCTCTCCTTGCTCATTCAACACTTTACCATACAGGCTGGTTGGAATGATCTCTTGCGGGCTGATTGTGCTGGTGGATTCCTGTATTTGATCGAACTCGTTTACACAAGCGGACAGGAATAAAAGGAGAAAAAGAAGGGTGGTTGCCGGGCTGAATAGTCGGGCCATCATGGCGAATACGTTTAGTGATCAAAAGATTCGAACAAACTGTTCGCTTTTGAAACGTACTCAAAAGGAAAAAGGTTAGTCGCCTTTCGGCAAATGGGTTTACGCCTCTTCTAAAAGGATTTCGTTGAGCACTTTAGAGGTGACCGGCTTCACGATATAATTGGTCACTTGTTCGTACTTCTTTACTCTGGAGAGATCCCGGGGATCAATGGAAGAGCTTACCACGTAAATCGTAATTTCTTTACTTACCGGCACTTTGGTGAATTCGTCCAGGAACTCCCATCCGTTCATGATGGGCATGTTGATATCCAATAGAATCACTTCAGGAAGATTTTTTCCTTCTTGCAAACGCGGTAATAGTGCTTCCAAGGCCTCCTTGCCATTTCCAAAGATCATCAAGCTCTTGCAGAAGTTGGCTACCTTCATGAAGCGCTGTGCTCCGAACACAAAGATCGGATCATCATCGATGATACAAGCGAGATCAATATTTCTCATTCCTTTTTCTTTTGAAGACGACGGAGGAATCGTCCTTTTCTTTAGAAAATAAAAATACCAGCTTTAGAGCTGTTAGGGTTCGGATTTTGATAAACCGACCCTTTTCTTCGCTTTTTGGTAGTTATGCTTCGATGATTAGTAATTCTCTACCGGACCAAAGTAATATCTCCTTTGAGAATGACTTTTTGTCCATTTTCGAGTCTTACAATAGCTGAATATACGAAAACTGCCGGATCCATATCCATTCCTCTGAAAGTTCCATCCCAACCGAGACCCGGAATATTTGGCAGGAAGTCACGGATCATGAAGACCCTCTCGCCCCATCTGTCATATATTTCAAGCAATTCAATCAATTCGACCCCTTCACCCGACTGGATATAGAAGAAGTCATTAATATTATCGCCATTGGGCGTAAACACATTCGGAATATAGATATCGACATTGGTATTGACTCTGATTTCGATTTGGTCAGAGATCATACAACCGTTTTCATCTGTAATCTTCAATGTATAAATAGTTGTTTCTGTTGGAGTCACCCAAGGGTTTGGACAGTCATCACAAGAGAATCCATCATTTGGACTCCACATATAGTTGATTACCGAGTTGGGTGGGAAGATGAACGGATCGAACTGATAATCCTCGCCCAATTTGATGGTTTCATCCTCACCCAGATCCAGCACCAGATTATTCGGTGTTACTGTGAGGATCAAGACAAAGATATCCTGACAAGGTTCGCCCTGCATCGTGTCTCGATACACACCGGAAGTGCTCAACTCTCGACCGTCAAAGATATAAGTCATTCCTTCGCATATAGTGGCTCTCAAGGTATCTCTTGTGTTTGGCAGAATCGTCAGATTAAGGATCTCGATACTATCACAACCGGAAACCGCCTGAAGGGAATCCACATAGGTGCCGGAGCTCGTCAATCTGCGTCCTCCGAACAAGACCTCTTCTCCCTCACAAACTGTCAAATCGCGAACTCTAGTTTCATCATTTTTAATTTCCAAATTGAGGTGAATGATACTATCACAACCATACTGTGTTTGAAGGGTATCCACATAATCTCCTCCCCGGGTATACTCATTTCCGTTCAGCCTTAAAGTATCCCCTTCGCATAAAGAGGTATTGATGAATTCGTTGAATTCTTCATGAGTCGTTAAGTTTAGCTGAACGACACTATCACATCCCAGGTTGGTGGTGAAGGTATCTATGTACACTCCACCCCTCGTGATGAATCGGTCGTTCCACTCATATACATCTCCTACGCAAATACTAACATTGACTAAAGAGAATGCGGGCTCTTCAATCGTTAAGGTAAGTCGATCGATGCTATCACAGCCCGAGGCAGAGGTCAAGGTATCTGTATACACTCCCGAGCGATTTAGGATTTGCCCATTCCACTCAATGGTTTCATCCGGACATAAGGAGAGTGCATAGAAAGTTCTCTTAACCGGTACCGTATCGAGGGTAATAAAGACCAAGCTGTCACAGCCACTGCCGGCTTGCAAGGTATCTACAAAGGTACCCGGTTGGTCATAGATTATGCCATTCACAACCACTTCATCACCAGGACAGATTTCATAATTCAATTCTTCCTGTGCCTGAGGGATCACCTCTAGATTCAGTGTGATAAAGCTATCGCAGCCTTGCACCGTACCCAAGGTGTCACGGTAAGTTCCACTTTCGGAGATTAAATCTCCATTAAAGTCATAAACTTCACCGGCACAAATGACCCGGTCGATTACTTCAAGGTCTTTAGGCACCAATTCTAAGTGAATGGTCACGATACTATCGCAACCTGAGGCAGAGTTAAAGTTGCCCACATAGGTACCCGCTTCTGTAATGGTTTGACCATCGAAGAATAAGGTGTCGCTATTGCACAATTGAAGGTCAAACTCCTCTTCATATTCAGGCGCAATGCTCAAATTGAGGGTCACCATACTATCACAACCGCTTTGAGATTGGAAGGATGCGGTATATTCCCCTTCTTCCTCCAGAACTTGACCATTCCATTCTATGAATGTGCCCGGACAAATGGTGGAATCTAATTCCGTACTGAAATCTCTGACCATGGTCAGGTTCAATTGAACCACACTGTCACATCCATTCAAAGAAGTATATCTCACCGTCTGCTGCGTGCTGCTCGTGTAGGTTCTGCCATTGAATTCATAAGACTCACCCTCGCAAATTTGCTCATTCAATTCGATATAATACTCTTCTTCTACATAGAGGTATAGGGCATCCAAACTATCACAGCCATATTGTGAAGCCCCCGGCAAATTCCGCGTGTATACACCTGCCTCATTCAGCATCTCTCCATAGAACATCACACTTCCCGATTCGCAAATCGTCTCTTCTCTAAACCCAATCACCAACTCACTAAAGCTCAAGTCTAAAACAATGATACTGTCACAGCCTGCAGCGCTTTGCATCGTATCTCTATAGATACCGTCAATTCTCAATGTTCTGTCCCCAAACTCATAGCTCTCATTCAAGCAGAGTTGGACTTCGAGTTCAGTTTCAATGACATCTCTTACTTCCAGTTGCAACTCTATGATACTATCGCAGCCTGCTGAAGTTTCCAGTTCCTGAGTGTAGGTGCCGGTTTGCGTTAAAGTGTTACCAAAGAATTGGTATGAACCCCCCGGACAAATCTGAGCATTCATGGTGGTCCGCACTGCTTCCGCAAAAGCCAGATTTATTTCCACGATACTGTCGCAGCCGGCTGCTGTAGAGAATAGCTGTTCGTAAACACCTTCCTCGGTGTAGGTTTCTCCATTATAAGTGTAGGAACTTCCGGCACAAATCTCAATGTATTCGGCTACACGGATGGGCTCTGAAACATATAGGCTAAGGGTGACTGCACTATCGCAGCCTTCTCTTGTTTGTAAGGTATCCGTATAGGAACCTTCCTCCGTTAGGACTTGACCATGGAAATTATAAGATTGTCCTTCGCAAATTTCAGCTGTAAATTCTGATTCCAACAGGTCTGTGATAATCAACTCCAGAACGGTTATACTATCACAGCCCAGGCTCGTTTGAGAGGTATCGAAGTAGGTGCCTGTCTCAGAATATACTTCTCCTCCAAAAGCATAGGAGGAACCCTCACATATTTCAGCATTGATTTCCACGAATAGCGGTGCTTGAAACTCAAGGGTCAGCGTCACTACACTATCACAGCCTTCCGAGTTCTGCAGCGTATCTCTGTAGGTGCCTTCCTGAGTTAAGATTTGCCCATTAAAGTTGTATTCGTTGCCGGGGCAAATCTCCACACTGATGCTTTCATTTAAGGCAGGCAGGAAGTCTAAGGTGAGGGTAACAATGCTATCACAGCCCTCTGAAGTTTGCACAGTATCTGTATACGTGCCCGGATTTGTAAGATTCTGACCATTGAAATTATAAGACTGCCCTTCACAAAGAGTCACTGAGATGGACTCTTCAGGTGCATTGGTCACTACGAGGTCCAAAATAGCTATACTGTCACAGCCCTCTGCTGTTTGAAGCGTGTCGCTGTAGATGCCCGTTTGATTGTAATCCACTCCATTGAAGGAATAACTTTGGCCCTCACAAATCACTACGTTCACCGTTTCTTCCACAGGATCACTGAAACTCAGATTCAAAGTCACTGCGCTATCGCAGCCTTGCGCTGTCTGGAGGGTATCATAATAAGTTCCTGCACTGTCCAAATCATTTCCACCAAAGAAGTAGGTCAATCCCTGACAAATTTCTACTGTTACCACTTCCTCTATCAATGGGGCAATAGAAAGGGTTAGTGTTACAATACTGTCACAGCCTTCCAGGGTCTGTAATGTATCTATGTAGGTGCCCGCCTGGTCTAAAACCACTCCATTGAAATTAAAAGTTCCTCCGGTACAAATCTCCTCAGTTAAAGCTGTTTGGATCGCTGGTGTAATGTTTAAGATTAAGGTTACAATGCTATCGCAGCCTTCCGTAGTCTGAATCGTATCGATATAAGTACCTGCAGCGTCTAATAAGGTGCCATGGAAGTCATAGCTGACGCCTTCACAAATCGTTTCATTGATGGTCTCCGTTAAAGGCGGAAGAATGGTCAAATCCAGATTCACAATGCTGTCACAGCCCTCACTTGTCTGGAGGGTATCAGAGTAGAAGCCGGATTCATCTATTATCTGACCATTGAAGGTGTACGTCTGACCTTGACAGATTTCAATGATGAGTTCATCTGCTACCGGAGGAAGAACCGTTAGGTTTAATTCAATGATACTATCACATCCTTCCGCAGTCTGTACGGTATCGATATAAGTGCCCGACGTTTCTATAATCGTTCCATTGAAGTTAAAAGACCCTCCGGAACAAATCTCAACAGACACAGAATTCTCTATGGCCGGAGTAATAATCAAATTCAGGATCACCACACTATCGCAACCTTCTGAGGTTTGCAAGCTATCTATATAAGTACCGGTTTCGTCTAAGGTGAACCCATTAAATGAGTAGGTCTGACCTTCACAAATCACAGCATCTATTACTTCCGGAACAGGAGGTAAAATGGTCAGGTCTAGTATCGTAATGCTATCACAGCCCTCTGCTGTTTGCAGCGTATCGATGTAGAGTCCTGACGTATTCAAATCCACGCCATTGAAGGTATACGTCTGTCCCTGACAGATTTCTACCACTTCTGTTGAGGTCAATGGAGGAGCTACATTCAAGGTCAATT
Source organism: uncultured Saprospiraceae bacterium (assembly GCA_964525165.1). GTDB lineage: Bacteria > Bacteroidota > Bacteroidia > Chitinophagales > Saprospiraceae > JAWLFI01. The sequence goes on from CAZGGG010000079.1 coordinate 11,115, forward strand.
CAATAACACTATCACAACCATTAGCCGCCGTTAACGTATCTATGTAGATACCTGCTGTATCCAGCAGTGCACCATTGAAGTCGTAAGTTCCTCCAGCACAAATCTCAACAGTAATGGATTCTGAAGCCGGAGGTAATACAAATAAATTCAAACTAAGGATACTGTCGCATCCTTCTAAGGTCTGAATCGTATCTGTGTATTGTCCTGCAACATTTAATTGTTCTCCATTAAAGGAGTAGGATTCGCCTTGACAAATTTCTGCTGTTAGCACGCTCACGGGAGCTGGTATGACCGTTAGCTCCAACTCAATCAAGCTATCACATCCGGCAGCTGTTTGCAAACTATCATAGTAGGTTCCTGATTCTGTTAATAGGCTTCCGCCAAAATCAAATGAGGCCCCTTCACAAATTTCTGCTGTAAGATTTTCTGTAATCGGCGGATCAATACTCAAATCCAATATCACCACACTATCACAACCTTCTACGGTCTGTACCGTATCCCGGTATACGCCTGCGCTATCCAGAATCACCCCATTGAAGTCATAATTGCCGCCTGCACAAATGCTCACCACCACCGTCTCTTCTACCGGTGGGTCAATGCTCAAATTCACATTGATGATGCTATCACAACCTGCTAGCGTCTGTAAGGTATCTGTATACGTGCCCGAACTATCTA
>CAZGGG010000080.1:0-5392 GCA_964525165.1 uncultured Saprospiraceae bacterium
ATTTGCACCGGAAGAGGCTGGCAGCTACAATGTATTGGTAGAAGCCAATAATGACCTGAACGATGGCTGGGGTTTGAATTTAAGTGTATTGAGTGTGAATGCACAGCAAGGCGGCGGACAAGGTCAGACAGGCGTAGAACTGAACAATACAGCGAAGCAAATCGTGTCTGATATCAACAATATCGCATGGACAGGAGACGGAAACGGTAACGGTGCAAATATCAAGTATGACTTGATGTTGAGAGATGCGGAGAACATCAGCAGCTCAGGACAGACCATCACGGTAACTTATACGATTGCGAAGCAATAAAGAAGAAAATACAAGCTAAGGGGTTAGCAAGTACCATTAGGGAAAATGCCTGCAAGATTTATCTTGCAGGCATTTTTTTATGAATGTATAGAATGCTTTGGAAGTACTAAACAATTGAATTAATTTCTACTTTTTAAAATTGCACCTATGTGGTATACCTCGGAATTATTAATTAGTGAGGAAAATGTCTGTCAGAATTTAGATTTTATTCGATCTCAATTGGGTGAGCATGTGACGCTTTCTTCAGTAGTAAAGGGAAATGCATATGGTCATGGTATTGATTACTATGTTCCGGTGGCACAGCGGTGTGGGGTGGAACACTTCTCTGTTTTCAGTGTAGATGAAGCTTATCAAGTATATAAGGTCGTGAAGCCCGGGACGACCATTATGATTTTGGGAATGGTAGATGATGAGGCATTGGATTGGGTGATTGAACACGATATCGAGTTCTATGTATTTGAAATGGATCGACTTCAAAAAGCTGTTGCCAAAGCAAAGAGTCTTGAAAAAAAAGCCATTGTACACATTGAAGTAGAAACCGGAATGAACCGGACCGGATTTGCGGAAGCAAAAATGGAAGAAGTACTGGACTACCTCCGGGAACATAAAGATACCATTCGATTTAGAGGATTATGTACGCATTTTGCCGGAGCCGAAAGCTTTGCCAATTATTATCGGGTGAAAGAACAAATTGAAGTGTTTCGGTCGGTGAGGCGGCTGTGTGAAGAGCGCCAACAAGAACCGGAGCAGTACCATACGGCCTGTTCAGCTGCCTTATTAAATTTTCCGGAAACGCAAATGGATATGGTGCGCAGCGGAATCTTGCAGTACGGATATTGGCCCAATAAAGAGACTCTGGTTCGATTCATGGGCAAAAAGAAACGAAAAGACCCTTTGTTGAGAGCCATTAAGTGGCGATCGAAAATTATGTCTCTGAAAGAGGTCGAAGCCGGAGCTTATATTGGATATGGGAATACATTTTTGACAGAAACAGACATGAAAGTGGCGGCTGTTCCCGTCGGATATGCCTACGGATACACGAGATCTCTCAGCAACCAAGGCAGGGTGCTGGTCAGAGGGCGAAGAATGAGTGTCATTGGGATCGTTAATATGAATATGATGATGATCGATGTAACCAATCTTGAGGAGGTCGAAAAAGGAGACGAAGTCGTTTTGATTGGAGGACAGGGAGATCTGAGTATTTCTGTAGATTCTTTTGGTCAGCTTTCCAGCCAGTTGAATTATGAATTACTCACTCGCTTACCAAAAGATATTCCCAGAAGAGTTGTGTAATTTTTGCTTATGAAAAAAATAATGGCTGTGCTCTTTCTTTCTGCACTCATGCTTGCTTGCCAAAAAGAGTCGAACCTTATCGATAAAGAATTTCGCGGACTTCAACTACAAAATGATCATATCTCTGCTCAATTTTGGATTCAAGGTGCTTCTGATGCCAAATTAAAATTATACGACCAAGAAAAAGCTTTGATCAAAGAATTGCCTTTGATCTCAGAAGGCTCACTTTGGTCGGTTCAAGCACCATGCCCCGCAAATGCTATATTCTATACCCTTGCCATCCTTCGCGATCAGGAATGGGTAGAAGATAGCGACCCTTGGGCCAGAGCGGTGAGTGCAAATGGAGAAATGGGCGCTTTGGTAGACTTTGAGCAAACAAATCCGGTCAATTGGGAGGAAGATCAGCGCGTTTCCAACATCTTGCAGCCCGTTATTTATGAAGTTCAGGTTCGAGATTTTTCGATGGATCCCAAGGCAGACTTTGACCACCCTGGCAAATTCCTGGCTTTTACCGAAAGGGATCAAAAAATGGGCACGGAGGCTATAGGATTAGATCATTTGATAGAAATGGGTATCACTCATGTCCACCTGATGCCTTTTTATGATTTTTCCTCTTTAGATGAGCTTGCGGATGTTCCTCCTTACAATTGGGGATATGATCCGCATCATTACAACGCAGTCGAGGGTACCTTTGCAAGCCAAGCTCAGGATCCTGAGCTGAGGATTCGGGAATGTAAAGCCATGATACAAGCTTTGCATCAGGCTGGCATAGGCGTGATCATGGATGTGGTGTATAACCACACATCCGGAAAGGGCAAAGAAGTTTTTGATCATATTGCCCCAGGTTATTTTTTCAGGAAAAGGGCAGATGGTTCCTTATCCAATGCTTCTGCTTGCGGGAATGAAACAGCCAGCGAACAAGAGGAAATGAGACATTTTATGCTACAATCCTTGAAATTTTGGGCAGAGGAATATCATATAGATGGATTCCGGTTTGACCTCATGGCCATTCATGATATTGAAACGATGCGTCAGATAGAACTAGAGTTTAAAGGCATCTATCCGGGAATGCTCTTATACGGAGAAGGTTGGAAGGCAGGGGAATCTCCCTTAGCCAATCAAGATTTACTCCTGAAGTGTAACACGGCTAAAGTGGAACATATTGCTGCCTTTAGTGATGAATTTCGGAATGGATTGAAGGGGAATGTGTTTGAAGAAAGCGAAGCGGGATTTATAGGGGGAGATGCTTCCGCAAAAGAGAATATTAAGTTTGGATTGGCTGCTGCTTGTGCACACCCTCAAATCAATCCCCTTCAGCTAAGTTCTAATGATTGCGGTTTTTGGGCAGCGAATCCCAACCAATGTATAGCTTATGCCTCTTGCCACGACAATCATACCTTGTACGATAAGTTAGCGATAGCGCTGCCGGAGGCTACCCATGAAGAATTGATCGTTCGTGCGGGATTGGCTCAGGGGCTTGTATTGACAGGTCTTGGGATTCCTTTTCTTCATTCAGGGGGCGAAATGGGCAGAACGAAACAAGGTGTTGAAAACAGCTTTGAATCTCCCGACTCTATCAATCAACTAAACTGGAATCTTAAAGGGCAAGAGAAAGGCCTGGTGGAATGGGTAAAGGCGCTGATTCAATTGCGCAAAGAGAGCGAAGTTTGGAGTATGGATCATCCACTGAACGCGTCTGAGCGAATCGTTTTTTTACCCACTTCTGAGCAGGCACTTAGCTATGAGCTAAAAGATAAAGAGGCACGTACGGCCTACGCTGTCTTAGTTCAGATCGATAGTGCATCCGTGAGTACGCCACCTTCCGGTCAACTTGTCTTATCCTGGCCTATCGACAGTAAGCCTGGGAGAGGTGTGGGAATGTGGATATATGAAAGTCCATAAGCTGGAAAGCCTATTCGGGAAATGCAAATCCATAAGTTCGCTTGAAGTATTCGTTGAAAGGATCTACGCCATTCATCCAATCTTTGATCGAGTGGGGAATGTTTACAGTAGGTAGGACGCCCCTGTTGGCTTTGATGTCAAAGCTCGATGCCGGATATAAAATCAAGTAACGGGGAATACCTATTTCTAACCCACTATGGGGAAGGACCACTGTTTCTTTGGAACCTGCCGCGAAGCCTTCATATCGGGTACCGCTTTCACGACCTATTATGGCTGCATCTCCGTATTCTTTGAGGTAGCGGGCAAGTGTAGACCCGGCCGAATAGGTTGCTTCATCAATCAGAACATACAATTTCCCTTGAAACGCATCATCCGAGGGTTTTTTAAGCTTGTATTTCTTACGTTTTCCTTTCCAGGAAATAGTGGTTTTTAAAAGATCTGTTCTTTTTTCATCCTTTTGGATATAGGGTACGATTTCATCTGCCCAATCATTCAGTCCACCACCATTGGATCGAAGATCGACGATCAAGTGTCGTACCTTTTCTTCCTTTAAATTTGCGAATAAGTCTTTGTAAAAGTTTTTAGCCTTTAAATCATATTGCTCCATCATTGATCGATTGAATGTTTTCAACCGGAGATAAGCAAACTCACTATCGATCTTGAGCATATAAACATCATCAATGCTTTCAGCCTTTGAAGTTTCCGGAATCAATCCTTTAGCTCGCGCATGTTCGATTTGCTGCTCGTATGTGTAGGCTTTTATTTGCTTGATCTTCACTTCGTGTGAGCCCGGAATGCGATAATTAATGTTGAAGGTTTTAGGATTTTCAATATAGACAGCATATCGCCACCCAAAACCAGAACTGAGAGTGTAATCCTTATATCCGGTAATATCCCCATCTGACGGGGTCACGGCATAGAGCTCTTTCATGATTTGTCCCATCGATCGGCCATTGATGGCGACTATTTCTGTGCCTTTTTCAAAATGATGAGTCGGTGTACGATCGGCCCGTACATACACTCTCCCATCCATCACTTTTACCAGGAGAGGAAGGTAGGCCTGTTCGCTTTTTTCTATAGGTCGATGAATGTCATCTTCCCACTTCCCGAGAGAGAAATGCCCTTCCTTACTTAACACACAAAGTTGACTTACAGCATTAAATAGGGAACCCACCGAAACACTATCTCCTTTCCTCCAAAGTTCTTCGTACTCCAGGATAAGCGCATTACTTTTTTCTTCAAAATCAGGTGTAAAAACCTTCCAGGCCGGCTGATAGGTTTCTATGGATGATTGGCAAAAATTTAGATCTTGGATAGCTTGATCAGCACTGACATACTGGCCTAAAGCTGAAGTATGCAGGAGCCATAGGAACAGAACTAGAATAAAAGGATGAGTATGCCTTTCGGCAAAGGTAGTGTGCGTCATAGGATTCAAAGTTCGTACTTCTTATCTAAAGTTGAATATAGAGGATTTATTGTAGGATACAGAAAGACTATGCTTCCATAACGGTCAGTTGGTTTCCGGAATCATCTAAAAAAGTAGCAGCATAGCCATAGGGCATTTTAGCAGAAACGAAAGTAGATTGTCTGAATTCTTTACTCCCATAACTTATTTTCTACCCATAAGCAGATCAAAATCAATATTGTCGTGCACCATTTCAATCGCTCTTCTGACCTTCCAGGGTGTGTTCGAATTGATCTTTACCTCAATTTTACTGATTTTCACTACTGCATCATAGGTATCATAAGGTGTTGAAATAACGGGTACCTGATGTTTGATCAAATAAGGATGATGCGCATCCGCCGGGCTAAATCTTCTTCCTCCTCGACCATCTCCGGTAACGACCACTCCACTCAAAGGCGGTTCGACAAGCTCTCGACCTATAG
>CAZGGG010000080.1:5406-11662 GCA_964525165.1 uncultured Saprospiraceae bacterium
TAACTACAAGTAAGAGGTTTTGGAATAGAGTGAATTCATCGACTTCAATGAGAGATCCTGCCACCAGCTCTTCCACCCGGTTATCCATCTTTTCTTCATGTTGAAGCGTCTTCCCTTTCAAAGCATCGCTGATCGTCTGCATCAGCGGAAAGGATAAGATAGAGTCATACGGGATCACGCCTAGTAGGGGGATGCCCAGTTTATCTAAAGCTTTCTTCACGTAATGAGTCACTCTTTCAATTTTGTCAGCATGAACCTTATTGACGATGATTCCTTTCATGGCAACCCCTTCTTTTTCGAACAGAGCCAGACTTAATGCTAATTCGTCAATCGTGCGTCCAATTCCCCCTTCTACGACCAAAACCACAGAGGTATTCAATATAGATGCCACACGCGCATTGGAAACACCTGCGATACTACCCACTCCCGGATGCCCGGTACCTTCATAGACCACTATTTCGTACCTGGAAAGCAGTTCTTTCTGCGCTTCCAATATCATGCTTTCTAAATCATACTTTTCCGGATGATCCAGAAATTCGGCCGTGAATCCAGAAGGCATCACGACCGGACTATGAACTTTAGGTTCCACTTCAAACCCAATCGCATCGCCAAATAATACAGCATCCTTATCGGCAATATCTCCCTTAACCGAAAGATGCTGTTGTCCGACGGGTTTGCAATAACCTACGTTATATCCTTGAGATTTTAGTGTGGCGACAACTCCTAAAGTAGAGGTGGTTTTGCCTTTATGCTGTCCGGTAGCTGCAATGAAAATTTGATTGTCCACAGTTGAAGATTAATTTAGGTTTTCAATTTCGGTGATAATATCCTTGAGTGTTTTGGAAGCATCTCCGAAATGCATTTTCGTATTGTCTTTGAAAAATAATGGGTTCTGAATGCCGGCATATCCGGTATTCATGCTGCGTTTAAAAACAATTACATTTTTCCCGTTCCAGGCTTGTAGAATGGGCATTCCGTAAATGGAACTGGCCGGATCTTCTAAAGCTGCCGGATTGACAACGTCATTCGCCCCAATCACCAAAACCACGTCTGCTTCTTTGATTTCGTTATTGCATTTATCTACCCCTAACAGGCGATCGTAGTCGATGTCTACTTCTGCCAAGAGAACGTTCATGTGCCCGGGCATTCTGCCGGCAACGGGATGAATTCCATAATATACTTCAATATCTTGCTTCATCAGCAACTCTTCCAATTCTTTAATGAGACCCTGTGCCCTCGCCACGGCCAATCCGTAGCCGGGAACAATGACTACTTTAGAAGCATAATTTAAAAGAATACCTACATCTGCAGAAGATGCTTCCAGGACGCTTTTTCCCGCATTGGGATCATCCGTACTCCCTTTTGCGGAAGCAGAAAAACCACCAATAATGACATTTGAAAGGGATCTGTTCATCGCTCGAACCATGAGCAGGGTCAGTATAATGCCGGAGGCACCCACTAAAATACCTCCTAAGATCATAATTTGATTATCATAGAGAAAACCCGCGGTCGCCGCAGAAAGACCGGTAACTGAATTGAGGAGTGAAATCACCACCGGCATATCCGCTCCTCCGATAGGAGCCACAAAAGACCAACCATAAACTAAGGAGACGCCGGCCGCCAGCAAAATAGTGAGTGTACTGGGAACCCATAGGGCATAACCTAAAGCACCTAAAGTTGCCAACAATAAAATCAGATTGATCCATTGATGGCCCGGGAGTAAAACATGTTTATCTCTGATGGTACCGGCAAGTTTAAAGTAGGCCAACAAACTCCCGGAGAATGAAATGGCGCCGACACCCAATGTGAAGGCAATGGTAAGGCTGTATCCATTAAGTATCACTTCCTCCTGGTCGAGTAATTTTAGAAACTCTAGAATGGCGAGGAGCATGGCACTTCCACCCCCTAGTCCGTTGAAAATAGAGACCAATTGAGGCATAGCTGTCATCTGCACCCTTTGGGCAGAAATCCAGCCGATGAAAGCTCCGATGAACAAAGCTCCACCAATCCACAAATAGTTATTGGGTACACTTTCCATCGGATAAATGAGGGAGGCAATAATGGCTAGGGTCATCCCAAAAGCGGCTGTCAGATTACCTCGGCGGGCAGTTCTTGGGTCACTCAAGCCTCTGAGTCCTAAAATGAAGGCTATGGCACCTATCAAATAGGCGAGTTGGATGTAAGCTTCCATTATTTTTGTTTTTTCTTGAACATTGACAACATGCGGTGCGTCACAGCAAAGCCTCCCACAATATTGATCATGGCCATGATGATCGCAATGGCGGCAATGGACAGCGCGAGATAATGATCTGCATCTGTAGAACGGATAAATAATATAGAGCCGACCAATACAATCCCGCTGATGGCATTCGCGCCCGACATCAGTGGCGTATGCAATACGGAAGGCACTTTTGAAATCAGTTCAAACCCCAGAAATACGGCAAATACCAGCAGGTATATAGATAGCATATTCTCATTGATAAATTGTGTCCATTCCATGGATAGCTGATTTATGAGTTTTCTGATTGGGGGTAGACCTTGGCTCCATTAAGGATCTCATTATCGGGCTCGATAACAATCTGTCCATCCTGAATCATATGAAGAATGAAGTGGGCAATATTATTGGATAAAAGGGTGGAGGCATCTGTCGATGCTTTGTTTTCAAGTTTAGAATATCCCAAAATGGTCACACCATGTGCTGTGATGGTGGCTTCATTTTGAGTCAGCTCGCAATTCCCACCCGTGGAGGCAGCCAAATCAACGATAATACTGCCTTTTTTCATTTTGCGTACGGTGGTTTCCGGGATGAGCACAGGAGCTTTTCTTCCGCGTACTTGAGCGGTGCAGATGACCACATCAGCTTGTTGAAGCCTTCTCGCTACTTCTTCTCGCTGTCGTTGTTTGAAATCTTCAGATTGCTCTACTGCATAACCTCCTGCATCTTTATCATCCTGGGCTCCTTCTACTAAAATAAATTTGGCTCCTAAACTTTCTATTTCTTCTTTGACCGAAGTTCTGACATCGGAGGCTTCCACAATGGCTCCTAGACGTTTAGCGGTTGCGATAGCCTGTAAGCCGGCCACCCCGGCTCCCAAAACAACAACTTTTGCGGCTTTAATGGTTCCTGCGGCGGTCATCATCATGGGGAAGTACTGCGGAAGTTCCATAGCAGCCATCAAGACCGCTTTATATCCGGCCAATGAAGCCATGGAAGAAAGTACATCCATGGACTGTGCCAGAGTCGTTCGCGGAATCATATCCATGCTAAAGGCTTGTATCGGATGCCCGGCAATTTCTTGCAGATGTTCCTCTGTTTGGAAAGGGGCAAAAAAGGATACGAGTATAGCTCCTTCTTTTATTTTTTTGATTTCATCTTCTTTTAATGGATTCAGGCTAAAAATAATGTCGGCATTGCTCAGGATCGAATCTCTGGATTTCCGGGAAATGGATTCGTAATCCTCCCAACTGCCGGGCCAGGGATGAATATGACCTGTTTCGAGCATAATATCAAGACCTGCTGCAGTATATTGCTCCAGACTATCCGGAGAGAGTGGGCTTTTGGGGTCGTCCGGACTGTATAGAATTCCTAATGTCATCACTTTTGGTTAAAGGGTATATCTGAATCAAAAAGAAAGTCTGATTGGATTTTCTTTATGGTGACTGATGTTAAAATAAGAATTCATTGGAGTTTTATTTGAGTGTGTGGGCACATATCTCCTACTTTTTGTAAAAAGAAAAGCCCCGGACGAGTGTCCGAGGCTTTTTATAAGTATGATGGATCGATTATTTTACTCGCCCTGACCTAAAGAATAGGCTCTTTCTCCACCGAAAGTACAGAGGTTCTCCGTTTTGATAATATCTAATCCTTCTGCGAGAATTCGACTCTGCAAGTCTACGATATCTTTGGGCTGAACTTCTCCACCTTCTTTTTGGATAAATCTACATCTTTGGTGATCCGTGATATAAGTGGCCGGCAGTTCACCGGGATAAGCTTTCGCTCCCCGATTGGTCACCATTTTTAACTTAAATATGGGATCCGCTGCTTTTTCAAGCTTTTGTGTCATATCGTGGAACTCTTCTCTCGTAGCCATGATGAACACATCTACGCCTGTATATGCTTTGCGCTCTTTGGGTTTTTCAGGAATGCTGATGTTGATATGCGGATCAATTCCGGCATAGCTTACCGCTTGTAGTTTTTCAGGTTGCTTCCCTAAATTGGCAATTAAAGCTTCTGTAAATTCTTGAGTATTGACCAGTTTTTTGGAGATTCCTTCTCTGTATATATCTCCGGTATGAAGGCCGGACTCCAGTGTTCTTAACCAGGCATTCTCAACTTTTTCTGCTACCTCTGTTTGACCCAGATACAACAACATTCGGACAGCTCCCAGCAATAAACCGGAAGGATTGGCAATTCCCTTGCCTGCGATATCCGGAGCTGAGCCGTGAACGGCCTCGAACATAGCATACTCGTCACCAATATTTTCAGAACCACCTAGTCCTACGGAACCGGTAATTTCTGCAGCAATATCAGAAATGATATCTCCGTATAGGTTAGGTGCTACAATTACTTCAAAGTCTTCAGGTCGTGAAGCAATACGCGCAGATCCTATGTCAATAATAGAATGACCCGACTCAATATCAGGGTACTCTTTGGCGACCTCATTAAACACCTCATGAAAAATACCGTCGGTCAACTTCATAATGTTGTCCTTGGTCATGCAGGTCACTTTTTTATACCCTCTCTTGGTAGCATATTCGAACGCGTAGCGAACGATTTTCTCAGAACCTGTACGGGTGATTAGCTTCAGACACTGATATACATCATGTGTTTGACGGTGTTCGATGCCCGCATACAAATCCTCTTCATTTTCTCTGACGATGACGATATTGACATCATCATGAACAGAAGGCACATAAGGGTTATAGGATACACATGGTCGGACTGAGGCGTAGAGACCCAAAATCTTTCTCAAGGTTACATTCAAAGACTTGTAGCCACCTCCCTGAGGAGTCGTAATAGGGGCCTTTAGAAGCACCTTATTCTTGTGGATTACGTCCCATGCTTCAGGTGGAATACCTGAGGTATGTCCGTCTTTATATACTTCTTCTCCTATTTTGATGGTATCGATTTCCAAGTCTGCTCCGGCTGCTTCTAAGATTTTCAGCGTAGCTTTCATGATTTCCGGTCCAATCCCATCTCCGTATGCAACGGTAATATTCTTCTTGATCATGAGGATGTATTTAGAATTTCAAATGTTTTACAGTTTTCGAATGGTTAATCAGCTGCTTTAAAGATTTGATACCTATGGTTAGGTGATCATCCACATAATGCGCTGTTACCTTTTGATCACTCTCGTCCGTTTTTACGCCTTCAGGGATCATAGGAATGTCTGATACCAGCAATAACGCTCCAGCGGGAATAGAGTTGGCAAAAGCTACACTAAAAATGGTAGCTGTTTCCATATCAATAGCCATCGCTCTGATATCTCTCAAATAGTCCTTAAATTTTTCATCGTGCTCCCAGACCCTTCGGTTGGTCGTATACACAGTTCCGGTCCAGTAGTCCCTGTCCAGGTCTCTGATGGTTGTCGATACTGCTTTTTGCAAGGCGAAAGCAGGCAGAGCCGGTACTTCTAGCGGAAAATAATCATTGGACGTTCCTTCTCCTCTGATGGCGGCAATGGGTAAGATCAAATCACCCACGCTGTTTTTCTTTTTCAATCCACCACATTTACCCAGAAAAAGACATGCTTTCGGGTCAATAGCGGTTAAGAGGTCGAGTATGGTAGCGGCATTGGCAGAGCCCATGCCAAAATTGATGATTGTAATGCCTTCTGCCGTGGCGCATTGCATATTGCGATTGACCACTTCCACATTGTGCATTTCTGCAAATTTAACAACATAATTGCTAAAATTTACCAGAAGAATATACTCACCGAACTCATCCAGCTCCATACCGGTATACCTGGGTAACCAGTCTTCAACAATCTCTTCTCTGGTCGTCATAAGCAATTCATTAATGTGCACAATGCCCTCTCTTGGGTATAAAAAAAGGCTATGCAAAGCATAACCTATCCCGTGCATGTCGATCCTGATGGATCAACACCCACCTAAAAGTAAAATCAGAAGTTCAACTTTCTGTTACATCAAGGTTAATTGTTCGTAATCTCCTTGAAAAAGTTTGTAGACCCACTAGGACTCGAACCTAGAACGACAGGACCAAAACCTGCTGTGTTGCCAATTACACCATGGGTCT
>CAZGGG010000081.1:0-6894 GCA_964525165.1 uncultured Saprospiraceae bacterium
TTTGTAGCTTCAATGAACCGAAAACCTCTGACCCTGAAGGGGTCATATTGGCTTCTGAAGCTTTTTTAAACAAGTTTTCGCTTTGATCAAAATATTGGTTTGAGAAAAATCCGCCCTTAACCAAACGGCCGGGACCTCTGCAGCTATCAAGGAAGCACGCCTCCGCAGGATTAAACGTTAAATTTTAGTCGACGCAAGGCTGTGGGTTTCAATGCCGACTGGTGATAGGAACGTCCGTATGGGTAAGGCGTCTACTAGCAAAGGGGGATGAAATGAGACCTATGACTATTGCATAACATTTTCTAGGTCTGTAGGCCCGTGCAGCTTGTGCCCTAACACTTTGTATATTGATCAGCTGAATACTCATCAAAACAGTGGCAAGGGTTGGGATTAAAATCTCAAATTTATTGTTAATTACAAAAACAAAAGAGGCTGTCTAATTTTGAGACAGCCTCCAATTCTTAAGTTTTCGAAAAAAATATTTAGTTCTCTATCGTTGCTTTTTTTATGCAATCTCCTTCACCTTCCTCTGGGCAATCAGGCCAACAACTGCATTTGCCGGCAGTAATACTAGGGTCGCAATAATAACTACCGCAATTTGAAGTACATTCGCATTTAACGCCCACAACAGGAGTTGCACCATCATCTGAGCGTAGGGATACCTCTGAATTTTCATACGAAATACTAAACCCAACTTTTCGTTTGTTATTTTTGTCTAGACCATAAACAGCATAAAAGGTAGTTCCATCAGGAAACTTTTCAATCTGTTTTTGGAGCATGATGACTTTTTCCTCATTGTAAAGTTCTTTCTCTTCATTGATCAAATCAATAAACGCTGTTGGAGAATAGAGTTTAGTTCGATATTGAATGTTTTCTTCAAATTGAGAGTATTCAAAATTATCGTTAGCGTCTAATTGTTCTTTAGGGTCAATGTCCATTTGGCATGAAAAAAGCATCACAGTTAATGCTAATAAAACCAATTTTAAAGATTGAATTCGTTCCATTTTGTTAAGATTAAAAGATTAAAAGATTAAAAGATTAAAAGATTAAAAGAATGTATGAAATAATTCATTGTTTGTCAAGGTTAGAGCCCTTAAATCTTTCTCATGATATACTTTGCTCAATAAGTTCTTCTTACAATCGTTATCATGGTTTTCTGTCTTATCGGCATTTATTTATTCTTTTTATAGTAAACTAAAGCGCTTGCAGCACTTGAAAACTTTTACCTTTTGCCTTTTGTCCTTTGGCTAGCGCCCAAGGCTAATAAAGGTCGCGCACACCAACGGCGCACATGGCCTTCAGCGCTCTTATATCACTATGGTCATTCAAGATCGATTTGGAAACATTTCAATAAAATTGTGGGTCACAACCCTGACGCTCGTTTTACTCGGTTAGCACAAGCCCACAATTACCCTATACGATTGAATATAAAAGGGCTTCAGGCTGCGTGTTTCAATGCCGACTGACGATAGGAAGGTCGGTACGCCGTCTGCCGTCCGATACAAGCGTTTCACCCACGCCTTTGGCGTAGCGCGGCCTACCGGGCTTCATTAAAATCTAACCTTTTTGCTACAAATATTTCGCCCCTACGGGGCTTTACACGAACTCAAAGCTTTTATTACAAATACTTTACCCACGACTTTTGCATAGCGCTCCAACAAGGTGCCGGATTCCGACAAAGGTTAGTTTTTGTCTTAGACTGATTATTAAAACGGTCAACACTATTTAGGGATGGTAATATCAGTGGTCACTGGTCCGCTGCTTGGGCGCCGCAGGCGGCTCTGCCGTCCGCCGTCCGCGGTCCGACAAAAGGTTTCCCTTCTTACAGGCATTTACTACCTTTACCTTTTCATTTTTAAAAGATCGTCATGATAGAGATTACTTTCCCTGATGGGAGAAAACAGGAGTACGATGCAGGCGTATCCGCAATGGATATCGCTCAATCGATCAGTGAAGGTCTGGCCCGCAATGTCCTTGCGGCAAAGATCAATGGTGAAGTCTGGGATGCTACGCGTCCGATAACGGGAAATGCGACCATCGAATTACTGACCTGGAACGAGACAGAGGGAAAGACGACCTTTTGGCATTCATCGGCTCACCTTTTGGCGGAAGCCCTGGAAGCTTTGTATACAGGAGTGAAGTTTGGTATTGGGCCTCCCATTGAGAATGGATTCTATTACGATGTGGATTTTGGGGATCAGGAAATCTCGAGTGATGACCTGCCGAAGATTGAAGCCAAAATGAAAGAATTGGCTCGGGAGAAGAATACCTACACGCGAAAGGAGGTGTCTAAGGCCGACGCCTTGGCTTATTTCGAAGAAAAAGGCGATGAGTATAAGTTGGAATTGATCAGCGAATTGAATGATGGCGACATTACCTTCTATGAACAAGGGAATTTTGTGGATCTGTGTAAGGGACCTCATATCCCGGACACCGGAAAGATAAAGGCCGTCAAGTTAACGAAAGTGGCCGGTGCTTATTGGAGAGGAGATGAACAACGAAAGATGTTGACTCGGATTTACGGAATTACTTTTCCAAAGCAAAAAGAGTTGACGCAGTATCTCGAAATGGTGGAAGAAGCCAAAAAACGAGATCACAGGAAATTGGGCGCTGAGTTGGAATTATTTATGTTCTCCGAAAAAGTAGGATCAGGACTTCCTATTTGGTTGCCTAAAGGAAATGCCATTCGTGAGCGCTTGATGAAGTTTTTACGACAGGAGCAAGAGAAGAGAGGTTACCAAATGGTGGCCACACCGCATATTGGACATAAGAATCTATATGAGACTTCAGGCCATTATGCCAAGTATGGAGAGGACTCTTTTCAGCCGATCAATACACCCAGAGAAGGCGAAGAGTTTTTGCTGAAGCCGATGAATTGTCCGCATCATTGTGAGATTTATGCGCACAGGCCCCACTCTTATCGGGAGTTACCCTTGCGAATTGGAGAATTTGGTACTGTTTATCGTTATGAGCAAAGCGGAGAGTTACATGGTTTGTCAAGGGTTCGGGGTTTTACTCAGGACGATGCACATATTTTTTGTACCACTGAGCAGCTGAAAGACGAGTTTCTCGATGTGTTGGATTTAACCACTTTGGTATTGAAAAAAATGGGCTTTGACGATTTTACGGCTCAAATTTCCTTGCGTGACCCGGATCAGCCGGAGAAATATATCGGAACGGACGAAAATTGGGCCGCTGCCGAACAAGCCATTATCGATGCGACCAAAGAGGTCGATTTGGAGACGACTACAGAGTATGGAGAAGCGGCCTTTTACGGGCCCAAGTTGGACTTTATGATCAAGGATGCCTTGGGTCGAAAATGGCAGTTGGGAACCATTCAGGTAGATTATAGCTTGCCGGATCGATTTGAATTAGAGTATGTGGGCGCAGATAATGAGACCCATCGTCCGGTCATGATCCACAGGGCTCCCTTTGGAAGTATGGAGCGATTCCTGTCCATTTTGATTGAGCATACCGGCGGGCATTTCCCGTTATGGTTAACACCCGATCAGATTGCGATTTTGCCCATCAGTGATCGTTTCAACGACTATGCGAAGGGCGTTTTACAGGAATTAGGTACACATGATATCCGCGGATTTGTGGATGACCGATCAGAGAAAGTGGGTCGGAAAATCCGTGATGCAGAAGTGAAGAAGATTCCGGTGATGTTGATCATAGGGGAGAATGAGGTGGAAGAAGGAACGGTTTCCGTTCGTTTGCAGGGTCAGGGTGACCAAGGATCCATGAGTACGGCGGATTTTGTAGGGTACTTTAATGGCTTATTGCAAGAAGAATAAGGATAGAAGAGACCTTAAAATTGACTTAGGGGGGTATTATTTGTATTTTACGAATAAACCCCCTTTTATGTTGCGTTTCATACTCCTACTTATTCTTCCTGTTTTTCTTCCTGCTCAAAAAGTAGCTTTCGATTTTTATCTGGCCGATACAACAGCTGATATTTGGACAGGGGATGTTCTAGTTACCGGTGGAGGGCAATACATCGCCTTTGAATATGAGTCTGCTGATCAACAGACGATTGGTATCATGAAAATTAATCGCGAGGGCCGGCAGTTGTGGCTCAGAATGATAGATACAGATGATATCCTTCGTAATCCCATCCTTGTGGAGGACCCTTCCGGAAATATTGATCTTTTATACGAGCTGTTTACGCAAGAAGGTTTTGGTAATTCTGACATAGCCTGGGCCAAGTTGTCTCCAGACGACGGCCAAGAAATAGCTCATTTTGTATTGGGACAGTTTGAAGCTGAAAGTATACGTGCAGCCACTTACTCCTCAGCTGGAGGTTTAATAATAGCAATTGCGCTTGCAGACAATCAGGGCTTTTATAGTTGTGGCTTACTAGAGTTGAATAGCTTGGGTCAAATTGTGCAGTCACGTTTTTATGACGCCGGTATTTACAATTATCCGAGCGATATTCAGTCTCTGGATAATGGTTATCTGGTAGCCTTTAGATCTACAGACGGTGTTACGAATCAAAACTCCATTCATTTGTTAGAGGTAGATGATAGTTTTGACTTTGTCGCGGATCGAAAGTTAAGTTTAGAGAGTGGTGGCAACCTCAATAGTGGCGAGCTGCTTTATCAAGCCGGCAGTCGTAAAACTTATTTCTTTTATTCAGGGTCATTTTCGGGTTTTGTGATTTTTGACGAAAGCCTAGATACGATTCGTACGATGGGATGGCCATTGGGAGATATCAACCATACCTATAATTATAAAGGTGAAGTTTACTTTTCAGATGATAATGGTGCTTTTTGCGGTTTTAAAGGAGATGAGTTGCAAATGCGTACCTATAGCTTAGAAACTCAATATAGTGGAATCAGGCAAATGGATTTAGATACTACAGAGTGGGCACTTTATGGGACAGGTCTCTATACAGACTTTTCTTCAAACCGACGACGAGTGGCGGTTGCCAAGAGCTTTATTCAACGTGAAATGTCATGCGGGAGCTTTTCGCGCGTCACGCCATTTGCAGAATCGGAAGATTTGCAAATTACAGAGGAAAATTTAGTACCTAATAATACTGGAAACACTGCCGTTAAACCCTTGTCTTATAATTGGACTATTCCGAATATTGTGAAAAATGATTCTTGTCGCATTCATTGTCAGCCCTTGGATTTGAAATTTACCGCATCAGGGGACGAGTTGAATTATACCTTTACGGTAGAGAATCCAGATACCAATGCAACCTATGAGTGGTTGGTAGATGGAACGCCCATTTTTGGTACAGGACCTATGATTGCATACAGTTTCGCCCAGGAAGGCAATTTTGAGGTTTGTTCCAGGGGTTATAATATATGTTCATCAGATACCTCCTGTAATACGGTAACGGTTATGCGCTCAAATGCAGCTGCCATCAAACAATCATCTCTTCAGGTATACCCCAATCCCGTTAATAATCGCCTCTTTGTTCAGTCTGAACAACAGATTGAAAGGCTCGAAATATTATCCGTGTATGGGCAACTGATTCGCTCCTATGCTTCCACAAAAGAGCTATTTATAGAAGGATTAATACCCGGAAATTATTTGCTTATGATCGAATATATAGATGGTCAAAGAGAGCGGAAAATGTTCATCAAACAGTAAATGAAGCTGAGGCAAAATAAATCGAATGGTGTATTTTTCAATCGTACTTTTCTTTCTTTAGAAATACCAAGACTTCATACTATTTGAGATCGGAATGCCTGTCATTCCACAATTAGATTTATCAATCAATCAATCAAAAAAGGTGTTCCTAAAAGCGTGCAACTTTGTCTGCTCTTATTGCCTGATATGACATTACAATAGTTAAAAAATGTAGCAAAGCTTTTTCTCACCCCATTTATGTGCTAAAACTAAACCTTAGATCGCCGTACACTGTGGCTGCAACCAATCTCGTTCTTCTTCCGTAAGCTGGGGTGCTAAGGCATGAAAGACGCGCTCATGGTAGTCATTGAGCCATTTGATCTCTTTCGGCGTCAACATATCGTGATCGATCATATTTGTTGCGATCGGATACAAGGTCAAGGAGTCAAAACACAAAAACCGACCGTGCTCATTGTCTTCCCGATCGACGGCTAAAATTAAGTTTTCGATTCGGATACCAAACTCTCCGGCTTCATAATAGCCGGGCTCATTAGAGGAGAACATACCTACTTCAAATCCCGTCGTTCCTCTTTGCCCCAATCCGGCTACAAAACCTTGAGGGGGCTCATGCACATTCAGGAAAAAGCCTACGCCATGGCCTGTGCCATGACCATAATTTTTTCCGGCATCCCAGAGATACTGACGCGCTAGAATGTCCAACTGAACGCCCATCGTACCTTCCGGAAAAGTGGCTCTGGCCAAGGCAATATGTCCCTTCAATACTCGAGTATAGGCGTCTTTGACTTGGGGATCAACATCCCCAAAGGCAAAAGTTCGGGTAATGTCTGTGGTTCCGTTCAGGTACTGTCCGCCAGAATCGACCAGCAAAACGCCTTCCGGTCGGATATCAGCGCAGCTATCCTCTTCCGCCCGGTAATGCACAATGGCTCCGTTGCCTTTGTACCCGATAATGGCGGAAAAGCTTTCGCCCTGGTAGCCTTCTTGTTGCGATCGAAAATGGGCCAATTGTTCGGCGAGTTCTGTTTCTTTGACTGTCCGTTGCTGCAATGTTTCTTCTAGCCATTTGAATGTTCGAACTAAAGCAACACCGTCTTTCACCATGGCATGACGGATATGCTGGACCTCTGTTTCGTTTTTAATGGCCTTCATCTTTTGGACGGGTAGCGTTTGCTCAAAAGTGCCGGCATTTTGGATGGATGCTGCAATGGTGCTGGACGCTAATGTCGGGTCGATCCATATCACTTCATCCGCAGACAGTTCAGAAAGGAAGTTCCAAATGGAACCATAAGG
>CAZGGG010000081.1:6904-11636 GCA_964525165.1 uncultured Saprospiraceae bacterium
GTTGGATGCTCAGACCGGCTTTTTCAAAGGCTTCCGCCAAAGGCTGGCCTACTTTTTCAGGATCTATAAATAAAATGGCTTTGTTGCTGTGCACATAGAGGTAGGCATAGACCACAGGATTAAATTCTACATCCGCTCCTCGGATATTCATTGTCCAGGCTATATCATCCAGGGCGGTCAGCAGCATACTGTCGCACTCTTGTTCCCGAAGCATTTGACGCAGACGCATCAATTTTTCTTCGCGACTTTCCCCGGTATAAGTTACGGGAAAGTCCATCACCGGATTCTTTGGAAGTTCGGGACGATCGGTCCATATGTCCTCCAATAAATCTACATCCGTCACTAACTGAATGCTCTTTTTAGCCAGGGCCTTTTCCATGTTGCGCACCTCCTTGTGTGAGAACAGCCGCCCATCAATGGCTACTTTTGAGTGCTCCGCAAACTGGTCTTTGATCCATTGGATATGTTGAAGAGGTGTCTTACCGTCTAATTTGTGTAAACTTCCGTGGGCCGCTTGCAGTTGCGTTTCTGCCTGCAAAAAATATCTAGAGTCCGTCCAAAGGCCAATGTCATTGTGCGTGACGACAATCGTTCCCGCAGATCCTGTAAAGCCGGAAATCCATTCGCGGCCCTGCCAGCGAGCAGCGACATACTCACTCTGATGAGGGTCCTGACTGGGTATGATGTAGGCATCAATTTGATGTTCTTGCATTAATGTTCGCAAAGCGGCCAGACGGTCTAGAATAGTCATATATCGCGTGTTTTTGTATTTTATTAATAGCTAAAGGACTGTGCCAAAAAAGCTCTTTTGCCGAAAGGCAGAAGAAAAACGACACAAATATTACAAAGTTTTATAATATGTTGTACCTTTAACTGAAGGTATAAAACTAAGAGTTTTTTAAGCACGTTATTGATTTAGGAAAAACAATATGGCAGAGCTTAGGCAAAGGATGACACAAAAGATGGCTCAAAAGCTGTCTCCTCAGCAGATTCAGTTGATGAAGCTGTTGCAGGTACCTACCTATGCTCTGGAGCAGCGCATACAGGAAGAACTGGAGGCGAATCCTGCATTGGAAGAGGATCACGATAAGACGAATGAGGAATTTGCTGAGACAGAGTCGAGCGATACAGATGACACCTATGAGCTGGACGATTACCTGGAAGAATATATGGAAGAAGATCCTTCCTCGTATCGCTACCAGCAGCAAGGCAGTTCCATGGATGAGAGTGATCGCCGTCGATTGGCCGTCTTTGAGAAAACCTTTCACGATTTTTTGATTCAGCAATTGCGCATGCAAAATATAACCGATCCACGCAGGAGATTGGTTGCTGAGCAGATCATTGGCAGTATTGATGATGACGGGTATTTGAGGCGAGAGCCCATGTCCATCATGGATGATCTGATGTTTTCCCAAAATGTAGATACGACGGAGGAGGAAATCAAAGAATTGCTGGAGATGATTCAGCGGTTTGAGCCTTCCGGTGTGGGTGCAAGGGATTTACAAGAATGCTTGCAGATTCAATTGAATCAGATTCGTTCGGCAGATGCCTACGAAGAGGATCCGGCGACGGAGCTCGCCCATATTATTATGGAACAGTATTTTGATGCGTTCTCGAAGAAGCATTATGAAAAATTGATGAAGCATCTTGAAATCAGCAGTGAAGAGTTAAAAGCAGCTATGGATGTGATCCTGCACTTGAATCCAAAGCCTGCTTCCGCTTTTTCATCAGGCAATAGCCGTTCGGAGCAGTATATCGTTCCGGATTTTATCATCCAGAATCGAGATGGTGAGTTGGTGCTGAGTTTGAATGGCATCAATGCACCAGAGCTTCACATCAATAATCAGTACCAGCAAATGCTTCGGACCTATAAGGATCAAAAGAAAAATGATTCGGGTCCGGGCAGAAAGCAAAAAGAGGCTGTCGTTTTTATCAAAAATAAGATCGATACGGCACGATGGTTTATTGATGCCATCCGCCAACGTCAGCAAACCATGTACAAGACCATGTACGCCATCATGCAATATCAGTATGACTTTTTTGTCTCCGGAGATGAAAGCAAATTGAAGCCGATGATCTTAAAAGACATCGCAGAAGTCACCGGATTGGATATTTCTACAATTTCTAGAGTGGCGAGTGCGAAGTATGTGCAAACAGAATTTGGTACCCGAAGGCTGAAAGACTTTTTCTCAGAATCGATGCAAAAGCAGAATGGGGAAGAGGTCAGTACGCTAGAGATCAAGCATTTGCTGGGGCAAATTGTTGATTCTGAAAATAAGCGCAAACCCTTGAGTGACCAAAAATTGATGCAGGCCTTAAAGGAGAAAGGCTATGAGGTCGCTAGAAGAACAGTAGCGAAGTATCGGGAGCAGTTGAGTATTCCGGTGGCACGTTTGCGTAAAGAATTGTAAAACTTAGGCAGGGTTTTGTTCAAGGCGTTGACTCAACAAATAAACTTCTAAGAGTCCTAAACTCAGAAATGCCAATAATGAATAAGTGATCACCGTGTTACCGCCCTCAAAGAGGCTAATCCAATTTATAAGATGATCATCAAACATAGAGGGAAAGTCACTCCATTGAGAAGAGTCTCCGGGGATGAAGCTGACGGCAATGATGACTATGATAAGGCATACAGCTACGGCCCATTGCGTGGGTCCAAAAATGTTATAGGACTTTGTTTGAAGTTGTTGTTCCTCTTGGATGCGCATCATTACCTGATCGCTAAAGCCTTCCGGGCTCTTATCAGCAGGTAAATTTTTAAGTAATTCTTCGATTTTATTCAAGTCTTTATTCATATCTCAAATATTGAAGATTGTTGTTCTTTTAATAATTCAGCCAGTTTTTCTCTGATTCGATGCAGTTTCACTTTTACATTGTTTTCAGAGAGATTTAGGATGGTAGAGACTTCTTTGATTGAGGATTCCTCAATATAAAAAAGATGAATCAAGGCTCTGTCTTTTTCTTTCAATTGTCCGACCGCCCAGTGTAGCCAGTATTGCTGATGATCCCTTTTTACTTCCATTTCCTGACTTTGAAAGGCATGAATCTCATTGGCCTTTTCAAGATCTGTAGTCCTGTTTCTCTTGCGCTTCCGCAAAAGGTCGATGCAGTGGTTATAAGCCATGCGATAAATCCAGGTTGAAAGCTTTGCTCTTCCGTCGTATTTTCGAATGTTTCTATAGACCTTTATAAAAACTTCTTGAGCGGCATCTTCAGCGAGATGGGATTCGTTGATCATTTTATAACATAGTCCATAGACTTGGTCTTGGTGATGCTCCACCAATTCACGAAAAGCAGTGGTTTCTTGATTCCGCAAACGTTCCAACAATTCCAAATCCAAATGAACCATCAACTTTTGGACGCTTAATTAAAGAGAGAGGTTACAAGAAAATTAAAGAATCTTATTGAAATTATTTTGTAACCTATTGTTCATCTGTAACGTCCAAAGGGCAAATTCTTACATAAAACTAAATATTATGGCCGCTGAGATTCTTATTCCATTAGGGTTTTTTGCCTTTATTTTTGGCATTTTTTACTTGTTTTTCAGTACACGACATAAAGAGCGAATGATGTTAATAGAGAAAGGAGAAGAAGCTTCTATATTTTTTAATGATAAAGAGCGTAAAAGTGCTCCCACCTGGAAAATCTTAATTATCAACTTGGGTTTAGTCCTAACAGGAATTGGACTCGGCATCTTTGTGTCCATCATTTTACAGGATGGTTTGGGCATCAAAAATGATGGGATTATTCCAGCCTGTATTTTCACACTCGCAGGAATTGGCCTGTTGATTGGGTATCAACAAACCAAGAAAATTGACTAAATGAGGAATTGACCACTGATTCCTCCAGTTGGTCGCATGTCTCAAGGTAGCTAGATGATTTATTCCTTAATAAGGACAAATAGCTAGTGGCTTTAGAGGTGCTTACCATCCTCGGTAGCGCGGAGGTGTCAGGTCATTCAGTCGCAGATATACGATAAGCTGGCCACGATGATGAGTCTGATGATCAAATATCAGGTGGACAATTTGCTGTCCCGTCATAGGTCCGGCGAAGAACTCATGGGTTTGCGCCCACTCTTCTTCGGTTAGTTGTTCCAAGGCATTTTCCAACAATTCATAGGCTGCTGAAAGCGCCGGTAAAACATAGGCTTTGTTCAGCGTTGCCTCTTTTTGGAGAGGCATTTTTGGGGTGCCCAAATAGCGGCTACCCAATCGGTCCATATTCCCTACCATGTGCATTAATTGTTCTCCAAAAGTCATTTGATCTTCGGTGGGTTTAAAATCATAGAGGCTGTCGGGCATGGTTTGTGCCAGTTCCATGGTATAGGCTTTATGGTTGCTCCAGGCGGTCAGGAGATGTTCTTTATTCATCTGTTGTGCATTCAGCGAAAGTGATAGGACTAAGGAAAGGAAGAGTAAGCTGGTTTTCATAAGCTTTGTGTTTGTGGTAATGTACGGATTTTGAAAGTGGCAAATAGGGGCGATAAGGGTGTTTTTTGCTTGTTTTCGGACCGCCGGAAAAAGTCGATCTGGAGGGGGTTGCGCCGGTATGTTTACATTTTAAAAATTCTAAACGTAGCGTCTCAGATGCAGACAATGGGTAGCTTTCGGCTTAGACATGCGCGTTAAAATCGGTCAAAACTATTTATGGATGGTCAGTGGTATGTCGTGTGCCGTCTGTGGTCCGCGGTCCGCTGTCAGCCGTCCGCTACAAACATGTCACCCCTACCGGG
>CAZGGG010000082.1:0-11311 GCA_964525165.1 uncultured Saprospiraceae bacterium
ACGGCTTTCAGTGCTTCTTCTAGTTACCAGAATTGTCCTCTTTCCATCCGAATAATCGCATAATCAGATAACCGAATAATCAAATCCCCCCTCTCACCTTCTCATCCGCTAAAGCGGACACGGTCTGTCTCACCGATCTCACCTACACTGACCAGTGACCACCCCTTCCGTAGTTCCCGTCAGATAATCAAATCCCCAAATCCCCAAATAACCCTTATCTTAGTCCCCCACAACACCCCTACTTGTGCATCTGGAGAAAATCTATAAAGAAATCACCACCAATTACCTGGCAGGGTATATGACCAAGGCCCTGATTCTGGGCATCGACCTGTTCTTTGCCTTTGCGGCTTTTTCGCTGGCACTCTTTATTGAATCCCATTTTGAATGGGAGATCTGGAAGCATTACATGTTGAATTTCGGTCCCTGGGTATTGCTCGCCTTTCGATTGATGGGATATATTTTATTGCGGACCTATTTGATCATCATCCGCTTCGTCGGGCGGCAGGATATCAAGAATTTTACCTTCGCGGTGACGGGTTCGAGTCTGGGATTCCTGGGTGTGCTCTATTTCAATCAAACCTGGTTGCCACCAAGCCAGCTGGTTTCCATTGTGGTGTTGGATTATTTGCTGCTGATGTTTGCCGGCTTGTCCTTCCGGACGATCCTCCGGATTCTGTATCAGCAGTTGAGAAAACGCAATCAAAAGTCCAGACTGAACACCATTATCTTTGGTGCCGGAGAGATGGGAGGAACCCTGGAGCGCGTGCTTACTCAAAATATGAACCATCCGTATAATGTAGTCGCTTTTTTTGATGATAATCCCAAGGTGCACAACAAATACCTCAACGGAATTAAGATTTTCAATCCCGGAAAAATCTTTGACCCCATTTTACGGAAGTATGATGTAAAAGTGGCCATCATTGCCATCAATCAATTGCCGGAAGAACGGCGGATTACCTTCATCAATCGCTGTCTGGAGCATGGTATCAAAGTGTTGAAAGTACCGCCTACAGAGGACTGGTTGGAGAACAAAATGAATGTCGGCCAATTACAAGACATCCGTTTTGAAGATTTACTCTCTCGACCTGCCATTCAGTTGAATAAAGAAGGGATTGCGGAAGAATTGAAAGGAAAAACCATACTCGTGACAGGCGCCGCAGGCTCTATCGGAAGTGAAATTGTGCGTCAGGTCATCCCTTTTGAACCCCATCAAATTCTCGGTTTGGATGTCGCAGAAACCCCCATAGTGGAACTGGACCGGGAAATGATCCGTAAGGGAGCCACTTGTTTTCAGCCTTTGGTGGCGGATGTACGCGATCTGAAAAAAATGACGGCCCTGTTCGAACTTTATCAACCCGATGTGGTCTTCCACGCAGCGGCCTACAAGCATGTGCCCATTATGGAGTCCTTTCCGGAAGAGGCCATCAAGGTGAATGTGTGTGGTACGCAGCAGTTGGCGAGCCTTTCGGCAAAATATGGGGTGGATAAATTCGTGATGGTCTCTACAGATAAAGCGGTGAATCCGACCAACATCATGGGCGCGACCAAAAGAGTAGCCGAGGTGTTTGTGCAGGCCTTGCATGCCAAAGGCGATCATCAAACACAGTTTATCACCACCCGATTTGGAAATGTGTTGGGATCCAATGGCTCAGTCATTCCCATTTTCAAGCGTCAAATTGCAAAGAAAGAGTCCCTAACGGTTACCCATCCCGATATTGAACGCTACTTTATGACCATTCCGGAAGCTTGCCAGTTGGTGCTGGAAGCCGGAGCCATCGGTCAGGGCGGAGAGATCTTTGTTTTTGATATGGGGCAACCGGTCAAAATTGCAGATCTCGCCAAAAAGCTCATCCAATTGTCCGGCTTGAAGGTGGGAGAGGATATTGCTATCAAATACACCGGGTTGCGCCCCGGAGAGAAATTGTATGAGGAGCTTTTGGATGATCGTGAATCTTTAATGGAAACACATCACCCAAAAATCCTGAGGGCAAAAGTGCGGACCGTAGCCTTTGAAGAGGCCAAGGCTTTGATTGAAGACTTGTTGCAAAAAGCAGAGACTCATCAGCCGACAGAGGTGTTGCGGGAAGCCATTCGCACCCTGGTACCTGAATATCGAATGCCGGCTTCCAAGGATGATTCCTCAAAGAGTTCACCACAGATGTTGACCCAGCCGTCGCCGGCCATCAAGCAGGAAACCTCTGATGAGATTGCCAAGCGGTCTGATATGAAAGACTGGTTCAAGAAGGCATTCCTCAGAACGGTGGGGAAGGTAGTCCCCTCAGATCTGTTTTCCAGAAGATTTCCGGTCTCCGTGAAGGGCTTAATCATCGAAGATGGCAAAACCCTCCTTGTGAAGAATGAGAGAGGAGAGTGGGATCTGCCGGGAGGCAAATTAAAAACCGGTGATGACCCCAAGTCAGGCTTGGTGAGGGAGATACAGGAAGAAACAGGATTGCAGATTCAGGTAGGGGATTTGAAAGATGTTCGCAAACTGCGCATTTTGGATCAGACAGATGTATTAGTCGTTGTTTATCATTGCCGATTACTGAACGAGTCTTCGGAACTCATCTTAAGCGGTGAAAATTTTGACAGCAAATGGATGGATGCTCAGGAGATGCGACAAGCCGGTTACTATTCAGAATATCTGAACTTGGTGAATTAATCTCCTCCCAGCTTTTTGGGTCTTGTATACGAAAAACGTATTTTTATATAATTATTCATTAAATCCCCTAATATGCGTTTTCCATTTTTCATGGCAGGACTCTGCCTTTTATTGTTTTTTTCAACGACTACATCTACGCTGGGCCAATCAGAGCAGGCAGATTCCAATGTTGTCATTCCCAAAGTTTCCGGAGCCTACCTTTCAGGTGGTTTGTTGGGTATGGGAGATGATATTTCTTACCCTGTATTTGGTGGTATCCAATTTGGGCTGGGCTACGAATCAAGGATCAATAATCTATTTTTCCTTCGCTATGGAGTTCGTTTCGGCCAGGAGACCAAATGGGATCAAAGTCGAAGTTCGAGTGCACTCGGAGGCTTGACTCAGGAATGGATGGATTTGGGCTATGGGACCAGTAACCCTTTAGTGCGGAACTACAGAACGGCACAATTGGGCGTGGAGCTATTCTTAGGAGCCAACTTGATCACTTTTGGAAAGGAAGACTCTTATCTCACTTTCTACCCATTGGCCGGACTAGATGTGCATCAGAGATGGATCAGTCATGATTTCCTGAGTGACAATGAAGTTGCCTATGATTTTTCCGGAATCAATTTATCTGCCGATGATTATTTAGATCAGCTGGAAGACCTGACCGATGGTGAATTTGAGACCGACAGTCCTGATTCCGGGATCGGATTATTTCTGGTGGCGGGATTAGGTATGCGATATCAGATCAGTCCGGGATTTGGACTGGGTTTGGAGTATCGAACCGGATTTGCTTTTTCAGATGTGCTCGATGGATTCGAGGCCAATGAAAGAAATGACGGTGCGAGTTGGATTCAGATGCAGGTGTATTTTCCGTTGTAGGAAGGTATTATCAATAGCCACGAATTCCGATGTCTTAAAAGGTGATATGTAACTGCTGAGCGGTAGTGCTTCGTCAGATTGTTTTATGGCAAAATGGAGGGGGTGTGCCAAGTTTGGAAGACCTCCATTGCTTTCGCTTGACTTTCAGCATGCCTCAAGAGTGCTGAGAGAACTTGTCCGATGGGGAAAGCACTTTTATTTTGGTATGCTAAACCTATTTTCTTTTCCTTAATTTAGTATTTGATTGAAGGAAAAGATATGAATATACACCCACATCAATATGTCATCATTATGGCGGGAGGCGTTGGTTCCAGATTCTGGCCCGCATCCACAGAAGCCCAACCAAAGCAGTTCCTCGATATTGCAGGGACGGGTAAGTCTCTATTGCGCATGACTTTTGAACGCTTTTTGCCGCTGGTGCCGGCAGAGCGAATCATCATCATGACCAATCAGCTGTACGAGCAAAAGGTGGCCGAGGAACTACCGGAATTGGATGCCGGAAATATCCTTCTGGAGCCTTCAAGAAACAATACGGCTCCTTGTATCGCCTACGCGGCCTTTCATATTCGTGCAAGGGATCCGAAAGCCCTGATGGTGGTGGCGCCTTCTGATCATCTGATCGAGAAATCCTCTGCTTTTCTGGCAGCCATAGAGGATGGATTTCAATTCGTCCATGATCGCGAAGCGATCTTGACTCTGGGTATGCGGCCTACCCGTCCGGATACGGGCTATGGCTATATTCAATACAATAATAATGACGATCTCCTGGCCGGGAAGTCGATTCTTTTCAAGGTGAAGAAATTTACCGAGAAACCGGATAAAGAGAATGCCAAGCGCTTCTTGGCCTCCGGAGATTTTGTTTGGAATGCCGGAATTTTCCTTTTCTCCGCAGCAACGATTCTGAAAGCTTTTGAGCAGTATGCCACAGATATTTACACCATATTGGCACAGGGAGAAGAAGTCTATGGAAAGGAAGGAGAGAAGGCCTTTTTAGAGGAATACTACGGGCAATGTCCGGATATTTCTGTGGATTATGCCATCATGGAGAAAGCGAAAAGCATTTTCACCTTACCGGCACAGATCGGATGGTCGGATCTGGGCACTTGGGGCTCTGTGTATGATCGTGCTGAAAAAGACAAGCAAGGCTTGTTGGTGCAGCATCAGGGAGCCCATTTGCTGGAAGGCAATAAAAACACTTTGATTCGCATTCCAAAAGAGAAAAAAGTTTTAATCAGGGGATTGGAAGGTTTCATCGTAGTGGATACAGAAGAGGCATTACTGATCTATCCTATGGAGGAAGAACAAAACATCAAAGCCGATCGCGGTCGGTTGAAAGCATAAAATATATGAGTTATTCAGAACCTTTGGGGGAGGGTTCTAAGACTTGCTTGCTGTTTATTTCAAATAGCTTGAGAGGTCTTTGCCTGTTTCGACTGGAAGTGATGCATCACTTCAGGCAGAGGGGTTGTAGGGTCGTGGCGATCGCTCCAAAGGATCACACTACAGATGCCTTGAGCGTTCGGGGAATTGAATATGAAGATTGGAAATTAGATCCTTATGGGAATGCTGTAAACAGAGAGGTAAAAGCTTTTCTACAGCTGAAGAACCTGATTCAGAAGTATCGCCCGAATCATATTTTCACCTACTCTTTAAAGGCCACCATTTATGGTTGTTGGTTATCCCAATACTATCGAATTCCTTATATAAGCATGATGCCCGGATTGGGTGAGTTGCCTCGAATGTTGGAAGGGAAGAAAGGCGCTTTGTTAAGAGAGATGCTGAAATCGGCTCTATCAGGGGCCCAAACTCTATGGTGTCTGAATGAAAGAGACCGAAATTTTTTCTTGTCTTACGGTATGAAGCATATCAAAGACATAGAAGTCTTACCGGGTGAGGGTGTGGATACTCATTTTTATGCACCTTTAGTAAAGACGATTAAATCACCTGAGGATCAAAGGCTCGTTTTTCTTTTTGCCGGAAGGCTGATAGAATCGAAAGGTGTTCGCCAATTTGTGGAACTGGCGCAAAAAGTAAAACGCCGCTTTCCGAATGTAGAATTTCGCATTGCGGGTATGCCGGTGCCGGACCATCCGCACGGTATTTCGATTGAGGAAGTAAAACACTGGATCCGTAAGGATTGGATTCAATACCTGGGTGATCGTTTGGACATTCGGGCCGATATTCAGGATGCAGATGTATTGATCCAACCCACCTATTACAATGAAGGCAAATCCAGAATCATCATGGAAGCTGCGGCTATGGGTAAGCCGGTGATCAGCACCCAAGTCTTTGGCTGCAAAGAATTGATTCTTCAGGGGGAGACAGGATTTTTGGTTCCGATCAAAGATTTGAAAGCCTTGGAAGAAGCGACCTATCATATGATTCTGGAGGACGAGCTGCGCCTTCAGATGGGGGTGAGGGCGCGTCAGTATATCCAACAGCATTACGATCTGTCGCATACCCTTAGATTTTATGAGCGGGCCATCCAACAAGTAAGTCGCTTAGCTCCGGTGCTATCGCCCACACCTAAAGGAGAGCCGGTCCCTATATTTTAAAGAAAGTCTCTGATCTGGCGTTGTAATTTTCGGACGAGCTGATTGAGTTGGGGCGACCATTTGAAATAGTATACCATGGCGCAGAAGGAGCCCCCAAAGAGCAAGGATCGCCACCCTATATTCAGCCAAGGGGAAGAACTTGAAGGTATCAGATAGGTGGCTCCGTATAGTGTGATGCCGGCCAGCAAAATATACAAAGAAGGTAGGCTGAAAGGTTGCATTTGATAGACTCGCTGAATAAAGAAGAGTTTGGCCAGATTGTAGATCAACAGTGATAAAAAAGTACTGAGGGCTGCGCCGACCAGCCCATATATAGGAATAAGGTAAAGATTGAATACAATATTGGCCACAGCCATGATCAAAATCATAAAGAGATTGACCTTATAGTACTTTGAGTAGATAATGATATGGGTATTGACAGAGGTCGTCATATCGAAAATATGGGCGAGGCATAAGAAAAGGGTCACCCCAAAGAAACCGATGAATTCTTCGCTTTTGGGCAGGATGGCAATCAGGTCATAAATGTTGAGCAGAATCAGTCCGGAGATCAGCATTCCTGCAAATAGCAGGATGAGCGAGGAGCTTTTATAAATTCGGTTTACTTCTTCCATTTTGGGGGTGTCCACATTTCGGGCGACGATGGGGCCGGAGATTTGGAAGATGGATTGTCGGGGAATAAGGACAATATTCGTTAAGAATAAAAGAATAGCATAAGCACCGGCATTAGTGAGGTCGATCATCTTACTGACCATAATCGTATCAATGCGAACAGCAATTATATTACTAATCGTATTCAAAGCGGCAAAAGCACCATAGGAAAGTACCGGCACCAGGACTTTTTTGTTGTTCAAGAATCGAGGAAGAGCACGCCAGTCTTTTTCGAAGAAAGTTAAGTAAATGAATTGTCCGAACGCTGAGAGGAAAAATAATAAAAGGATACTCCAAACATATTGATCCAGGTTTATCCATTGTAAGCCTGTCGCTAGAACAAGAAAGGGCAAAATAATTCTGGTGAGGAGGTTGCCAAAGATTTCCGGAACAACAATTCTTCCATAATTTGCTATATAATTACCCAATAAGTTTTTGGCACCCACCAATGCTGCTAAAGGAAGAATCCATAAAACATAAGCTTTGAATAGAGGGTCATCATCCGGATCAATGATGATGGCTTCGAATGAAGGTTTGAAGAAATAAAACAAGAGACCCAAAATCAAGGAGCCAATCAATAAAAGACCTATCAAAAACACAAACAGCCCTTTATATTCCTGACTATTTTGATTGATGTGATGAAATTTGGTACTGATATTAGCACCCCCTAACATAATGACTGGCGATACAAGCAGTGCCCCTGAAAAAAGAAAGCTATATAAGCCGTAGATTTCCTTTTCCGCTGAATAAATAGCAAAAGTTGCTAACCCACTAATAAGCACTCCTAAGTACTTAACTATAGAACTTTTAAATGCTTGTCTTTGAATTAAACCCATATGATGCTAGTCAACGAAATTCTTGAGCCATATAGCGGTTGATACCCATCTGTCATTTTGCTTGGGGTAATATCTTTCGTTAAAGGTAATCAGTTGCTTTAATTTGTCTGCATTGAAAAGTGAACGCTGATATAAAGACTCGTACTGTTCTTGAGAAAAAGATTGTAAAGGGTGTTTTAACCAATAACCACTGGGAGCTATGAGTCCTTTCTTCTTTTGTTTGATAATACGATCAGGAAGATAATCGAATGAAATCTCTTTTAAAAGATGTTTACGTGTGCCATTTTTCGTTTTGATGGATCCGGGAATACTAAATATAAATTCAATTAAATCATCATCTAAAAATGGATATCTAACCTCTTGGTGGAAGTACCTGCTGTAGGTATGTGTTCGGTAAAGATGGTGATTGGGCATATTGGCAAACATGAAGTACATCAATTGGTCAATGATGTCTGCATTTGGTTGAAAATGGGACCCTTGTATTGCTATGATTAGCCGAGTTGAGTTATACTTTTTATGGGATGCATAAACTTGATGAAGAATCCGGTCATCAATCTTTGTAAACCCTTTTTCATATAGATTCGGAATATTAGGACTACTCAAGAGAATGCGCGCATTATTCCATTTGTCTTTTCTGAATCTAGGCATAGAGCGGAACAAGGGAGATAAAAAATGCAATTTTCGCCACAAAGGAAGGTACCTAAAGTAGTAAAAGCCCCCATGAGACTCGTCTGCTCCCAGTCCACTTAAAATAATATCAGATCCTTCTCCGGCTGCAAGATTCATTGTATGAAAGTAAGGGGAGAAGACAGAATCTATTTGTTCTTGAAGCTTACCTAAAGTAGGAAGAGCCCTCTCCTTTTCCTCAATTCCCAAGGTATAGATAGAGTGGGCTAATTGGTATTGATTTGCTACTGCTGCGGCCCCTTCGTCCTCATTCATAAATGCAAAACGATCATTTTTTAAGCTATAGGTTAAAGCTTTTAGACTGATGTTGGACTGAGAGGCAATTGCGGCTATGATTCCGGAGTCTATCCCGCTACTCAAAGGGAGACAATATTGATAGTTGGAATCTGAAGTTCTTCTTTTGATGGCACGTTCTAGATGGAATTTTAGTTCCTCTTTAATTTCTGATGTCTTACGGGTCTGCTGTTGAGGTACAGGCCAGGGGATCCTCCAATAGTTATTTGAGCGAATTCCATTTGAGTCAAATGAAATATAACTGCCTCGTTGTACCGTTCGACATTCCTTAAATAGTGTGTAAGGGGGTGGCGGAGCCGGGAATTTTAAATTTAAAAATAAAGCTGAAGGATCAATATTTAATCGATTAGAATTTATTTTTATTAAGGGTCTAAGATGTATTGAAAAAATAAGACTCGTTCCTGATTGTAAATAGAATAGTGGCTGAGTTCTATGCTTATCACTCATTAGATGAATGCTCCTTCTATTGGCTGATATAGCATAAAATGAACCATTGAGTTCAGATAATACAGGGGCTATAGAACCAGGCTTATGAAAGCGAGGGAGTACCTCTTGAGTGATTTGATAATCCTCTAGCGAGCTGTTTTCACCATAAAGTCTCCCACAGAGTAAGACCGCATTTTCTTGTTT
Organism: uncultured Saprospiraceae bacterium; assembly: GCA_964525165.1. GTDB lineage: Bacteria > Bacteroidota > Bacteroidia > Chitinophagales > Saprospiraceae > JAWLFI01. The sequence goes on from CAZGGG010000082.1 coordinate 9,177, forward strand.
GACTTTTAGATGAGTTTGTTCTGAATAGATCTTTACATCTTCATAAATAAGGCTGAGAAAGGACTCATTTTCTTGAAGCTGGTCAAAATGCAATGTTTCCCAGGATAGATCTAGAGATTGCTTACCCAACGATAGGACTCTTAGTCGGTTTCCATCAAATTGATGAGAAATGGAAAAGTCAGGGCTAAATCGCTTGAGTGTTTCTACATGTGCACGGGCACTTGTTTCATATATACCGTATAAGAGATTCATTTGCTTTTGCTTGGGATGTAAATAAACGATATTTTTGCAACTTAGGCTTTTACTGTGTACTGAAAATGGGGGTTTATGTTGTGTCTAGTAGGGAGTGCTCCGAGCTCGGGGAGTACCTTTTTTGCAGATTTGTTAGATAGTTCTGAACACACAGTTTGTAATCCCGAACTCGAACTTTTTTGTAATAAGAATCTATATGATTTTGAGCAGTTCAAACGCAAGCCTGTATGGAACGCCGGAATATCAACCATTAAGGCCACAGGAACTTACCTGAATCAAAAACACTTGAAGGCCTTTGGGATGAATTCAAAGGATGACTTGTTTGAAATGATTTCAGCACAAGAATCGTTTTCAGAATTTGCAGATCATTTTTCAAACTTTCAATTAAACTTTAGATCCAAATCGCAAGAGGGTATTGTTTTTGAAAAAACTCCGCAAAATATTGCTTGCATTGCACCTTTTTTGAACTCATATCCTAAGGGACATTTTATTTATCTGGTTCGAAACCCATTGTTTGTATTGGATTCACTCTTGAAAAGGCAAATGGGAAGGATGATCAGCTATAGTAATTGGCTGATTAATGTTGCGCACCTTATTCCCTTTCTTAATCATGAAAGAGTACATGTTATCAAATATGAGGACCTAATTGACAAGCCTTTTCAAATTACTTCGCAATTGTTTGCTAAGATTAAGACAGATTTAAATGTAACAGAAAAGTCTCTCGAAGAGGGTTATACAACGAATGAGTTTCGTAAGAATCAGGTGAAAAAACTAGAATCTTGGAGTGTGACCTCATTTGGTGAAGTGAAAAACGCAAATAAAAAGGAAATTAGTTCTGAGGTAATGAATCTTTTTTTAGGCTCATTTCATTCACAAATTCATCCTGATTATGCGAGTTTTTACAGTATAAAATGCTTGAGTATGGTGGAAGCCATTCAGGCATTAGGCTACGCGAGTACCATAGAAGAGTTGATTCAAACGACGCGCACCGGCTTAAGCTCAGTATCCTTAGATCAAATGGATTTTAAAAAGCTGGGTATGAAATGGGTAAGGGAGTGCTATAGAAATAGAAGATGGATATCTCCCCACTTTTTCTTTCAACCTGTTGTACCAGTCAAAGACTAAACTTAGACATACACCACCTTCGGAAAAGGCAAGCTGCAATGCTCCGAATACAAGGAAAATGTATTCGCTCCAATACGGTCGATAATCAAGTGCTGGCCCGCAGCCGCTTCAGGTAAAGTGATCGAACGGGCAATGTAGTCCCCGGAAAAACAGAGTGGTCCAGCAAGGTCATAGTTCAGCTTTTCTTCGGAAACAGGGTGTTCTAATAGTTCGTATTTAAATGGTGGGAGGGTGTCCGTGTATGCCTGCCTTAAAAACAAATTGGCGCCCGCACTTAAAATCATGGTCGCCTGCCGGGCATCATGTTGCAAGATATCTGAAATCTCCGTCAGAAGAAAGGCGTGGTGTGTGTGCACATATTGTCCAAATTAAGCCAATTGTTTAAATTATCACTTTGCATATTTTAGTAATTCAACTGCATAATTTAGGATTCATATATTATTTGGGTAATGTTGTTTTGTTTAAAATAATCAAGTGTTAAGCTTTTTGGTGAACGGCCACTGGCATTCAATCCATATAATTTTTGTGTTTTGGCGTCCCATATAATGGCAAATAAATCGCCACCAATGCCGCTTCCTGTAGGTTCCATTAATCCCAGTGCAGCGTTGGCCGCAATGGCAGCATCTATAGCGTTTCCACCTTGCTTTAAAATATCAATGCCAATTTGGGTGGATAAAGGGTGGCTGGTTGCTACCATGCCATTTTGAGCCATTACTTCGGAACGTGTTGCAAAGTTTTTACCCGTAACCCTGTCCTGA
>CAZGGG010000083.1:0-11305 GCA_964525165.1 uncultured Saprospiraceae bacterium
CACGCCTTTGGGTTGGGTCCACATCCCGATTCGTTTCCCCTTCAAACTCTCTTTATCCAGGAATGCAGTGTAGTCCTCGGAATACTTCCTCCCTTTTTGCAGCATTTTCGAATCCATCGAATCTACCATGGTCATACAGCTTAAAAGTTGGGCTGCATCTGCGACCGTTCGACACATCGGTCCGGCTATATCCTGAGTGAATGAAATAGGGATGATTCCCGTACGGCTTACCAGTCCAACAGTGGGTTTAATCCCCACAATCCCATTGGCATGAGAGGGGCAAACGATAGAGCCATTTGTTTCCGTTCCAATAGCCAGCGCAGTAAGGTTAGCAGAAACGGCGACGCCGGAACCTGAACTGGAACCACATGGATTTTTCGTAGGGTCGTAAGGGTTTTTCGTTTGTCCCCCCAAGGCACTCCAGCCACTAGTTGATTTTTTTCCTCTGAAGTTTGCCCACTCACTTAAATTGGCTTTTCCCAGGATCAATGCCCCTGCATCGATTAGCTGTTGGGCCAAGGGGCTATGAACCGGTGGCTGATTTCCTTCCAGAGCCCTCGATCCTGCAGTGGTCGGCATAGGAGGAGCGGTATTGATATTATCTTTTATTAAAACAGGAATCCCGAAAAGAGGTAGATCCGGCATCCCCTCTTCTAATTGCGCGTCCATTTTTGAGGCTATTTCCTTCCATTCAGGATTTAAGAATAATACAGATTGTAATTGAGGCCCGGCTTGATCGTATTTTTGAATTCTGTCCACATAAAACTGCACCACATCCGTCACTCGGGTCGTTCCCTTTTTGTATTCCTCATGAAAATCAGCAATGGTCCACTCAGAAAAATCTGTTATTGTTTTTTCTTGTTCGGTCTTAGATACCTCTTGGCACCCCAATGTTATCAAGCCAAGCAAACAGTAAAGGATGGAAAACTTCTTCATTCGAGTATGATTTAGTGGATAGTCGACCCCTCCTTTTTCCGGAAGGGTTTTGTGAATATATAATATAGGAATTAACTTATTCAAAAATATAAATATGGGTCAACTGGATGGAAAAGTCGCGATCATTACCGGAGCGGCACAAGGAATTGGGAAAGTCACCGCCCAAAGATTTGTAGAAGAAGGTGCTACGGTATACGCATGGGACATCAATGAAGAAAAAGGTGTCGCCATGAGCAAAGAATTAGGGGCGTCTGTGGTCTTTCAACAGGTGAATACTACATCATTTACGGAAGTGGAGAAAGCTGTTGGAACAATAGTGGAAGAGCGGGGGCGAATTGATATTCTTATCAATAATGCCGGTATTACCAGAGATGCCAGCTTAAAGAAAATGACGCCCGAGCAATGGCAGCAAGTAATCGATGTGAATCTGACCGGCGTTTTCTATTGTACGAAAGTAGTCGCAGCTCAGATGTCTGAACAGCAGTATGGCAGAATTTGCAATGCCAGCTCAGTAGTAGGGCTGTATGGTAATTTTGGGCAGACCAACTATGTGGCTACGAAAGCGGGCTTGATTGGTATGACCAAAACTTGGGCTCGAGAATTAGGTCGAAAGGGCATTACAGTTAATGCTGTAGCACCGGGCTTTATAGCGACGGATATGATAGAAACCGTACCTCAGGAAATTTTAGATTCATTCAAGACCAGAACGCCCTTGCAGCGCTTGGGTCAGCCGGAAGATATTGCCAATGCTTACGTATTCTTGTCTTCTGATCAGGCTTCTTTTATTACAGGGACGGTCCTGAGTGTTGATGGAGGTTTGATCATCTAAGGTGCTTGAGTTTGAACATTTTCCAGGTGAAGGGCCTGCATTGGTCTGTCTTCATGGATTGGGCGTAGATAAAAAAAGCTGGTATCCCAAGGTTGATAGTCTTCGAACTCTAGGGTCTGTCTATTTAGTGAATCTACCCGGGTATGGAGTTTCTCCGGAACCCAAGGAATGGACCCTTCCGGGAATGGCCGCTATCGTTCATCGGTTTATAACAGAATATACTCATGAAACCTCTGTTTATCTGATCGGTCATTCCATGGGCGCTTGGGTCAGTTTGGAAGTCATTAAAATTGATCCCAAAAGTTATGCCGGGCTCTTATTAATCACCCCCGCTGGCTTCGAGACTTTCACTGAAGATGAAAAAGATCTCTTGCTGAGGAGTATCAATACCGAATACTATGAGGGCTTGAGTGTGCATCAGCTGAGCGTTGCGGTACTAAATAACTTCTATTATAGACAAAGCCCGATGGCTCAGGCATTATTAGCTGACTACTTGGAGGTGCACGCAGATCCTGTTCAGAGAAGCAAATATGCAAGGATTAGGGTAAATGGATTGCGGGCAATGCTGCAGCACTGCTCAGGACCTTACCCCCGGGAAGTATCTGTTACAGCCTTGTTCGCTCAAGAAGACCAGCTGATACCACATCCTACCATTCATGCTGCATGGAGTCAAGATCGGATTGTCAAAGAGTGCATGGCTCAACTTCCTCAGGTTCAAATCGAAAGCATACCGAACGCGGGCCATTTCTTACATTATGATCAACCGGAGGCATTCCAACACCATCTAGGTCAATTATTAAAGTCGACCCTTTCGTAATTATTGAAAATATTAAGTTGTGTAGAGTTTGTTGTTTAAGTCGACCCCATTCATTTCTTCTTTACAAGCTGGCTGAATAAACAAGAAGCGTATATTCGATTTATTCTAGGATTAACTTAATTGACATAGGTTTCTTCGGACAAACTAGAGGTTACATTAAGAATACATTGTGGCTTAATTTGTTAACCAAATAAAATTTTAGCTTATGAGTCGAGGAGTTCGCTTTTCAGGAATTGCGGCCTACGCGCCTGAGCGATCCGTGCCCAATAGTTATTTCGATCAACTGTTGCGAGAAAACGTCAGTGATTGGTTGGAGCAAAATGTTGAGATTTTTGAAAGAAGGTGGTGTGCAGCGGATGAGTCTACAGCGGACCTCTGTGAGAAAGCTGCTTTGAGCGTTCTGGAAAGAGCCGGTCTGGAGGCTGCAGACTTAGATTTGATTATCGTGTCTACAGATACCCCGGAGTTCCTCAGTCCATCGACTGCATCTGTATTGCAAGACCGAATTCAGGCAAAGAATGCCGGCTCTTTTGATATTAATACAGCTTGTGCCGGTTTCGTAACCGCAATGGATGTGGCCTCAAAGTACATTCTTTCGGATGATCGTTACCGGCATATTCTTGTTATCGGAGCTTACGCGATGAGCAAGTATTTAAATCTGGAGGACAAGAAAACAGTAACCTTATTTGCCGATGGAGCAGGAGCTATGATTCTTTCTTCTGCCTCAGAAAATTATTATACCGCCGGACAATTATTAACTGAAGGGCAGTACAACGAGTGGATGGGGATTTATGGAGGAGGAACACGAGAACCTATGAGTCACGACTTGATAGACAAGCATCGACATCAATTGCAGTTTGTCAAAAAGTTTCCCAAAGAGCTTAACCCTCAAATGTGGTCCCAAATGATCAAAGTTTTGGCAGAAAGGAAAAACATTGCCGTGGATGATTTCGATCATTTTTTTCTGACTCAAATCAATATAAATTCAATAAGAGAGACCATGGATTTACTGGGTCAGGCTCATGATAAAGCACACACAGTGATGCACCATTATGGATATACAGGCTCAGCCTGTATTCCCATGGCATTGAATGATGCCTGGGAGAAAGGAATCGTTAAGAAGGGTGACCGAGTAGCATTTGTGGGATCCGGAGGTGGATTGGCTTTTGCAAGTGCCGCACTTGAATTATAGAGTATATGATTAAGGATTGGAGTCAAAAATGGAGTGTTTACCGTCCTGACCATCTTGCTGTGAAGGAAGATGGTAGTCAGCGCGCCCTGACATACAGGGAGCTAAATCTCTATGCCGAAAGGCTAGCCTCCTATTTGTTCCATCACTATCAGATTCGTCGAGGCATGCGCATAGCCGTACTCGCTGAAACCTGTATAGAGTATGTGGTGTTATTTTCAGCAGCTCAAAAGTTAGGCTTTGTTCTGGTTCCATTGAATTATCGATATACAGGACGAGAATTATCTTACTTGTTGCAAGATAGTCAAGCTGACTTTATCCTTTTTGCGGAAGCATATCGTCAGCAATTAGATGGGCTTCCTGAGTTGGAAAGTAAAAGAAATCTGGACCTCAATGAACTAGAAGGTATATGGTCCCAAAAACAGCCTGCTTTTAGTCCGATGGACATTGAAGATGAAGACCCTATTTTTATCTTGTATACTTCCGGCACCACAGGATTTCCAAAAGGAGCTATCTATACGCATAAAATGCTCTTTTGGAATTCCATCAATACTGCCATGAGTCTCATTGTAAATACGGAAAGTCGAACTATCAATTGTATGCCACCATTTCATACCGGTGGTTGGAATGTCTTACTGACCCCTTTCCTGCATCATGGAGCTTATACCGTTCTGATGAAGAAGTTTGACCCAGAGCGCGTGTTGGAACTATTACAAGAAGAAAAGGTCACCATATTTATGGGCGTTCCTACGATGTTACAAATGATCAGTCAGTTGCCTGCCTTTGAATCAGCTGCTTTTCCTGATCTGCTTTATCTGATCGTAGGGGGGGAGGCTATGCCGATTCCGTTGATCGAAAGATGGGATGAAAAAGAAGTTGCCGTTCGTCAGGGATATGGTATGACAGAAGTGGGTCCCAATATTACCTCCCTGCATCAAGACGATGCCATTCGGAAGAAAGGTTCCATAGGCAGAGCGAATTTCTATGTCGAAACGAAAATAGTGGATGAAGAGGGCCACGAATGTCCGCCGAATGTCCCCGGAGAGTTTTTGTTAAAAGGACCCATGTGTTTCCCGGCTTATTGGAACAATGAAAAGGCTACACAAGAATCTTTTTTAGATGGATGGTTCAGAACGGGAGATCGAGTTGTGCAAGATGAAGAAGGATATATCTATGTGGTAGACAGAATTAAAAACATGTTCATCAGTGGAGGAGAGAATGTTTATCCAGCTGAAGTGGAACATTATATATTGACTCATCCCAAAGTAGAAACGGTAGCGGTAGTCGGAGTGCCGGATCCACAATGGGGAGAGGTCGGACATGCGTATCTGGTTACCTCCGATAGCAGTTCATCTGAAGAAATGAGAGCATACTGCTTAAAGGGCTTGGCTAAGTTTAAAATCCCTAAGTATTGGACGTTTATGGATGATTTACCTAAAAACGATACCGGAAAAATTGACAGACAAAAATTGAAACAATCACATAAACATTGAAATCTATGAAAACGAGATCACTAATTTTTAAGTACATGACTATGATGGTCTTTGGAATGGCCCTCATTTTTACCACTGCCTGTAACGATGATAATGATATGGGCACTTGTTCAGACGGCATCCAGAATCAGGATGAGACCGGAGTTGACTGTGGAGGTGTTTGCGATGCATGCCCCACTTGCTCAGATGGAATTCAAAATCAGGATGAGACCGGAGTTGATTGCGGCGGCGTTTGCGACCCATGTCTGATAGGCGTAATGGGTGAATGGCAGTCCTCAGGAACCAATGTGGCTCCATTATTAGTCAACCTTTTTGCGACGGACTCTATCTATGCCGAATTTAGGACGAATATGACCTATACAGTAGAGCAATATGATACCACCGGAGCGGTTTTGGTGCTGGAAGGAACTTATCAGCAAGCGGAATCATCTGTGGATGGCATTTGGACCATCACGGTCAATCAAACTTCTCCGGCTCAGTTGACCAGCGAAGGGATTTTCGCTTTAGAAATGGATGACAGCGTCATGCGTTATGAAATCGTACAGACTCAACCGGATATTCAGGCGGTACCCCCTACTCCGGAAGGTGGATTTGGAAGCACCAACGGAGGGCTCTTTGGAACTGCCAACGTGCAGGTCTACGAGCGCGTAGAATAAGTTATTGACCCAAAACCCATTGATCAGTGCTCGCCTGTTTCTCAGGCGGGCACTTTTTAAAATCTAGAGCATGAAGTTCATCTACCTCTTCCTTTTTGCATTTGTCTTTCTCAACTTAAGCGCACAGGATAATGCATTTTTATCTGATTATGATCGAGAGATACCTGACGAAGCGAATAAAGAGTTTCGCTTTTTGGCGCTTTTTTACACACAGGGGGTAGGTACCAACATCTACCCAACGAATGACTTTTTAAAAGGGCAGATTATTGGACGTTTATACGGTCAAAACACAACGACCACTTCCGATAGTTTGACCGCCTTTTATGGGGAGCAGCGACTGTTGCCTTTCTTTATCTATAGCCCCAAATTATTCAATGGTAAAGCAACCTTGCGAGCAAGTTTAGAGATTGACTGGACCTGGGGGGATGTGGCTTATGGTACCGGTGGGAATTCAGGATCCGGTATTTCTGCCGATCAGGTGAATATTCAAACACAAAATATCGAGGTCGAAATTGTTCCGGCGCCCCGATGGAAGATTAATGTAGGCTTGCAGCGACTATTTGATACACCCCATGATACCTATCGTACTTTTTTCAACAGAATGACGCGTACCGGATTTCGCTTGAATTTCTGGGGCACCGATGGGATGGGGATTACCGTGCGAAAGGACAATGATTATAGTAAGATCAAAGCATCATTTTATCAACTCTATGAAAACAGTATTCAGGAGGCAGATGATGTTAGTTTGTGGGAATTCATGTACCACAAAACGCTCAATCTGAAAACAAATGTTGGTTTTGGCGCATATTATTTGCGGGACAGAGCCAGCGGTGAAGGTGGCCCCTCTATCTTAGGTCAGGGATTAAATTCGACCCTGACGCAATACAATGGAACCTATCGTTTTACGGGTATAGGATCCAGTCGTTATCAAGCGGATGTATTCTGGTTAGGTGCATTTTTTGATTATAACGAAAGTATGCTCATGGATACCTGGTTTGCTTCCGCTTACGCAAATGTCAATATGGGATCTGTGCGCACGGAGGATGAGTCCGGCGAGTTTCAACCGTTTTCAAGCATTTTAGGCCTTTCGGCAAATGCCCGAGTGGGGTATCGGTATGGGCAAACTGAGAGAGACCGAGTATCCGTTGACTTTTTGTATACAACAGGCGATGAAAATGGCAATATTGATGAACGCTATTCGGGTGTCATGACCGGAAATACTTGGGGATCACCTGCGGGTTTGAATATCGGTCATGGAGGTTACCTGCTTTTCCCTCATGCCAATGTGGTCAACCGATATGTCTCCGCAGTCCCGGATTTATCCAACATGGGGTACGGTATCATTGGAGGAACCGTAAACGCCTCCTATGATTTTGTGCCACATAAATGGAATGCTAAAGTAGGGGGCGCTTGGGCTTTGAGTGGAGTTGCACCACCCGGTGGAGGAAGGCAAATTGGCTCTGAGATCAACGCACGCATACAATATGATGTGGGGCCCTTCATGAGTGTCGAAGCACATGCCGCCTATATGTGGCTGGGTTCATTCTACGAAAGTAATCGGGTCAATACGACAGGAGAAGCTGAATTGGCGAACCCTTGGACTTCGATGATAATCTTCAGATGGTTAATGTTTTAAAGATGAAAAAACTTGTATTTTTTATAGCGGCTTTATTTTCCATAGGCATTTTAAATGCTCAGCTGGAACATATGCGCGACCTTGATTATGAATGGTCTACCTCATTTATGGAATTAAGGTCAGGGATTGAAGTCGCTTATATTGACGAGGGCAATCCGGATGCTGAGGAAACGCTCATTTTTATACATGGTTTAGGGTCGTATTTGCCGGCTTGGACGTATCAGATCAATTCGTTAAAAGATTCCTATCGCGTTGTTGCTATAGACCTGCCGGGCTATGGTCGTTCAAGCAAAGAAAAATATGAAGGTAGCATGCGATTTTTTGCTTCTGTGGTCAAAGAAGTAGCAGGTAAACTGCGACTCAAAAATGTCTCTTTAGTGGGACATTCAATGGGGGGGCAAATTTCGATGATGGCTGCTTTAATGTATCCGGATTGGCCTCAAAAGCTCATCTTAATTGCACCAGCCGGATTTGAAACCTTTGATGCCGGACAGAAGGATTGGTTCCGTTCTGTATATACACCTGATCTCGTGAAATTGACTCCTGTGGAATCCATTCAAACGAATTTTGCCAATAATTTTTATCAGATACCAAAGGAAGCACATTTTATGATTGAGGATCGCATTGCCATGCGTTCCGCTTCAGATTTTGAAGGTTATTGTTACATCATCGTGCAATCTGTGAATGGCATGGTAGATGAACCGGTTTTTGATCATCTTTCAGAAATTGAGGTGCCGGTATTGGCCATATTTGGAGAGCAGGATAATTTAATTCCAAACCCTTATTTGAATGGAGGACGGTCACGAGATATTGGCGAGAAAGGCGTAAACGCGCTACCGAATGCTCAATTAGAAATGGTCAATAAAGCCGGACACTTTGTTCAATTTGAACAACCGGATAAAGTTAATCAGTTGATTTTGTCTTTTTTGACAAATTAATTGTATGAAAAAGCCTCTTCAAAAATTCACAAATTACAGCCGTACTTTGATGCCTCATGAAGTGGCCTACTTGACCCGCATAGAACAATTTGCTGATCCTCAAAACCGATCGATATTAGAAAGAGTATTCCACAATACTCGTTTCCCAACTCAAGAGCTAGCCTTTGATACTTCGATCGATAAGCGGAAATACAGTAAGTTAAAATTATGGATTCAAAAAAAACTGCATCAAATAGATGTAGATCGAGAACTCAATGAAATCCAAAAGACTGAATTTGCAATTCTGACTGATGATGTTGATCCGGAGCAAGAACGGCGTTTGGCTCGAAAAATGGAACACTACCGCTCTGATCATTACCATTTTATTCGATTTTATGAATTAATTGAGCGCTATCGCCAATTCTTATTGATCCGCCTTAGATATACAGACCACGATCGAGCTTTAGAATTCATTAAAAGCCACCAAAAGGAGTATGAACGCGCCAAACAAACGGACCAACAGTTGTATGCAATCAGCCAAGATATCGTAGATCAATACCGAACCGGTAATCGAGAATCTAAAAAATGGGAATCCTGGCTGATATCCGTATTTAAAGATAAACGTCTGGATGGACTCAACAGATACACCGCGCTGGTGAGGCTGACCTTTATTCACTTTAATTACAGAGATTTTGTGGGTTTATTACCCTTATACGAAGAGATGGATAAACTACTAGAGGAGGGTCAGTTCTACTCTCGAAATATTTTGGCAAACTATTATTCTAACCGACTGATCTTGCATGCTAAAAACAAGGAATGGCCTAAGGCAGAACGCTATGGGTATTTGAGTATTAAGCACAAGAATAAAGACTACCTACATTACATTAACACTTTAGTGGGTATACTGCTTAGAGAGAAAAAGTATGCAGAGGCTTTAGGTTTGATGCAAGAGGCCTTTCCGGCTATGAAAGAAACCAATAGCTTTCACAATAAGTCGGGGTTCATCTCCTTCTATGTCAGAACTCTTTTACTAAACGAGCGACCGAAAGAAGCCCAACGCTTTGCAGAAAATTTCCTTTCTGTTTATGAGAAAGAGTTGTTTCATCAACGCTGGCATACCTTCTTTACTTTTTACCTTGAAACACTGGTCACCACTAGAAATTGGAAAAAGATCTTGGAGTTAGATAAAAAATTTAAGTTGTTAGACCGCGACCAGTCCTACAGCAAAAAAGCAACCTATTTACCCGCCATGAATTGGTATATTCATTTGGCAAAATACAAGGAAGGGATTTTCACTGAGGATGAAGTAAATCAACAAATCAATCAACAAATCAAATCACTCCCGTCCTTACAAGATAAACAGCTGTATTTGAAGGAAATCCTTCAAAAACTCAGAACTCATGAACCAGCCCTTTTTAAAAACTTGTTGAGAACAGTTGGCACGCACTAAAATTTCAGAAAATGGATTTGACCATAGCAACTTATATTTTGTTGAGCCTTTATGCGCTGCTCATTTTATTTTTCGTTGTTCGGGGAGCATTGAAGATCAAATCTATAGATGACTATGCCTTAGGGAGTATTCAATTTACGCCATGGACGGTTGGATTATCTCTAGCTGCAAGTATGACCAGTGCTGCGACTTTTATCATCAACCCCGGATATATCAGCTTATTCGGATGGAGCGCTTTTATTTCTTTTGCAGTGGTTTTGCCACTGGCCGCTTTCGTTTCATTGGTAGTTTTAACCAAGAGCTTTCGTAAGCAAGGTCAAACAATAAAAGCTTTGACTATGGCTCAGTGGATGGGTAATCGCTATGGAAACAAGACCTATGCGTTCTTTTTTGGTATTTTATCATTATTGTTGATCACCTTCATTGTATTGATTGCTGTGGGATTGACAAAAGTCATTTCCAAAGCGGTAGACGGAGATGAATTTTGGGTGTTGGTCTGCATCGTTAGCTTCATCTTTGGTTATATGATGTTTGGTGGGGCTAATTCTATGGTCTATACCAATACCATTCAAGCCATTATGATGGCTATTGTAGCGATTATTCTTCTGGGCTCGGGCTATGAATTCCTGCAGGGAGGAGTGGGTGGCATCGTTGATGCTTTGGCTGAAATTGATCCCAGATTGACGCAATCGACCTTTGAAGAAAGCCCTATGTTTCGGGATTACTGGGAGATAATCTTTTTCCAGATTATTGTTGGGGTGGCAATTGTTTGCCAGCCCCATATCATTACCAAATCGCTTTTGCTACAGAAAGATGAAGATGTCAACAAATACTTATTTGTAGGTATTGCGGTTCAGACCCTATTTTTTCTTGTGGTTGCCGCCGGCTTCTTTGCCCGACTGACTTTTCCGGATCTGACGATAGGAGGGGAAGCTTTGGCTATGGATGATATTATTCCGCAATATGTTGTTTCAGAGTTTCCGGTTGTGATAAGTCTGGTATTGATCCTGGGAATGATTTCTGCCGGCCTTTCCACCTTGGAAGGCTTGATTCAATCGCTATCTACGAGTATTACTTCAGATATTCTTCAACCTCTTGCCATAAAACTTAAAAAGCCCATCGCTTCCCATCGAATGGTAAGCTTGAATAAAGTAGTGATCGTTCTTTTAGCAGTGGTGACCATCTTCATATCCTGGGACCAAATTATCAACCCTAAATTAAGTGTAAGCATTCTGGCTTTGAATGGGGTGTATGCCTATTTCTCGGCCGCATTTGTTCCGGTACTGATGGGCATCTTTTTAAAAAGAGTAAATGTTTGGGCTCCTATTCTCGCTTCGGTGAGTGCCGTCATTGTTCATTTTAGTTTGTATTACGGCAAGTTA